>JAAYIH010000030.1 GCA_012523545.1 Bacillota bacterium | reverse complement strand
TGTGAAGAGTTGCTTGAGCAGCGGAAAGGGCACTTTATGGTGATTGCCTTTGACTGGGCCTTCAGGATGAGAAAACAGTACACCCGGGACACGTGGCCGGTCTTTGAGCATTGGTTGAAGGAATATGTCCGGGGCTGGGGCGACTGCGATGATTTTTGCACCCATGCCTTTGGGGAGCTGCTGGCTCAGTACAATGATCTCTTTGCGAGGGTTATCCCGTGGACGGAGCATCCCGACTTTTGGGTGCGCCGGGCGGCTGCAGTTATCCTGATTTACCCGGTTCGCAAGCAGCGGGCGCTGGGCCTGGACCCGTTTTTAATCGCCGACAGGCTCATGCACGATGAGCATTACTTGGTTTTAAAAGGCTACGGCTGGCTGTTAAAAGAGGTCTCCCGGTATGAAGAGGATGCAGTTGCAGCTTATCTGATCAAGCACAGGCCGCATATGCCCAGAATTGCGTTTCGCTATGCCCTGGAGAAAATGCCCAGGGAACGCCGGGAAATGCTGATGAGCTTGTAGATTTAGGAATACTATGGGAGGAAATGTCCCCATGATTATATTTTGTGGAGGATGGATATGAAGCGGAGCCGCTCCAATGCCGAGGCCTTTTTGGCCGTTTACAATGAACTGGACAGGTACATGCGGGTGAAGCTGGGCAAAGAAAACTGGGTTTCTCATCCCTCTCTGCTGCGGGAGATGGCGAAAACAGACAAGCTGTTTAAGCTCTACCATGACTTACTCTGCGACATGGCCGAGCTGAGAAACGCCATTGTTCACAACCCCCACAGCGGGAAAATCGAGCCCATTGCCGAGCCCCATGCCGAGATAGTCAAGCTGTATACAGATATCAAGGAGGCGGTGTTGCACCCGCCCCTGGCCCTGGAGACCATAGCAGTGCCCAGGCGGGACATCTATACCACCACCATGGATGCCAATGCCCGCTCGGTCATGCAGACCATGATCGAGAACTCTTACACCCACGTGCCGGTGCTGCAAGGGGAAACCCTGGCAGGAGTCTTCAGCGAAAATACTGTTTTCTCCTACCTGGCCAGACACCATATCTGCGCCCTGGATAGGGATATTTGCATAGGCGAGTTTGCCGAATTCATCCCCCTGAACAAGCACGTAAGCGAGCGCTTTGAATTCGTGCCCCGGAAGGCGACGGTGGCGGATGTGGAGGAGCTGTTTGCCGAGGAAATCAAGGACCAGAAGCGGCTGGCCGCGGTTTTCATCACCGAGACCGGGAAGGCCGGGGAGAAGATTCTGGGGCTGGTTACCCCCTGGGATCTGGCCCGGGACAACCCGCGGTAATATGGGCAAATTTGTGTCCACTGCCTGCAGCGGGCACATCTTATGACGGGCAAGGTGTTTGCGATTAGCCGGCGTTGTTTTGTTTCTCTATTGCCGCTACAAAATCTGCATAGCTTGCATTCCACAACGCTGCCAGGTCATCTGAATACCCCGAAATTATGCCGGGGGCTTTTGCCTGTATCGCTTCAATGGCCGCATCCACATTCTTTTGCTTCATGTAAATGTGGAGCACCTGCCTGTTATTTAAGTGGAAGGCCAGGCTATACGCTTTGCCTGCGGGAATGTACTCTATGGTTTGGCGGGTGATGTGCTTGTACACCCAGTGCACATTATGCAACGGCACCAGGGTCAGGCCAAACAGTTTCTCTTTGGCAAACCACCCATGGGAGACGACAACGCCCTGGGGAAGCTGCACCCCGTTGCCGGCGATATCTTCATCGATGTCTTTGGCCACTGATTCGGGATTTCCGAAGGCGCCAAGTTTTTTGTAAATGGGGTGGACCGTGGGGTCGGCTGTTCTCAGCCCGTACTTTGCCAAATTCCATGCCGGAATAAAGAAGAACGGCGCCAAAAGGAGCAGAGCCGCGTACCCTTCGGCTCTGTTATACTGGGCGTCCAGCATAACAGGCAGCACGATTTGGTTGAAGTCTTCAGCGGAAACATCTTCTTCTGCCGCCGCACTCATTAGTTCGGCTTTGAGATCTTCCGGCATTTTCTGCAACCATCCTGTATAGGAGAGTTTCTCTTCGCCGGGGGGTGCTTTGACCACCAGCAGCTTGTGAAAAAATTGAAGGTAGATGTAGTCGGATATTACCCTGGTGCGGATGACTTCGTTAGTTTCCTCATCATAAGTGGTTTCAAGGTATTGCAGGCCGGAATGGCCAACATCAATTCCCTTGACGGTGACTAATTTGTGCTTGAGGGTATCGGGATCATTCAGCGCGGTTACGGAAACGGCGTCCATGGCAAAGGGGCCGAAAAGGATATTATAGAAGTAACGATACGATAAAGACACAATGAAGGCGACGACAAAAATAATTGTTAAGTTCACCAGCAATAAGTTTCTGTTGCAGCGCCTTACCTGGCTGAGGATAAAGCCTTCCTGCACGCCAAAACCTCCCCTTGTTCGGTATATGGAAAAAGGGTTCACCTCTTCCAATATTTCGCCATGTTAGCGCAGCAATCCTCTGTTGGCAACGAACTATCGCGTTTTTCAGCGCCGGGACCAGCTGCTGAATCCCTGAATGTCAGTTGACAACCCCCGGCCATGGCTTTATAATGAAAAAGTGGTTAGTACCACATGACCATTGGGGGACGGTGACAGGAATAATGCTGAGGATAAATAAGGACAGCAGATTGCCCCTGTATTATCAGCTGTCCGATGCCATAGCGGAGAAAATTGAAAGCGGCGAATGGGGAGCGCATACCAAACTTCCTTCGGAACGGGAGCTGTGTGACATCTACGGCGTCAGCCGCGCTACTGTGCGCCAGGCCATGCAGGAGCTGGAGATAAACGGCTATATCTACAAGGTGCAGGGCAAGGGCACTTTCGTCAACCCAAAAAAGATCAAGCAGGATTTGCTGAAGTTCTACAGTTTTACCGAAGAGATGAAAAAGCTGGGCAAGACCCCGTCTTCCAGCGTAATCGACTTCTCCGTCGTCAAGTGCAACGAGAAGGTGGCCAAAAAAATGCGGCTGAAGCCGGGCGATCCGGTCTACCAGTTTACCCGGCTGCGCCTTGCCGACAATGAGCCCATGATGCTGGAAACGACCTATATCCCTTGCCACCGCTTCCCGGGCATAACCAGGGAGATGCTGGAAGCCAGGCCGCTGTACGACATCCTCACCGAGGAGCATAAGGCCCGTTTGACCATGGCCGAAGAGATATTCACACCCGTCCTGGTCAGGAAAAATGAGGCCGAACTGCTGCAGTATATGGCCCAGTCTCCTGGCATGATGATTGAGCGCCTGACCTATGAAGAGGACGCAATCATCGAGTATACCAAGGGTATTGCCAGGGGTGATAAATTTGAGTATCGCGTCGTCCTGAAGTAGTCTTTGTAACTCAACTGGTAATGACCACATGATGACATTACAGGAAGGAGATGTTCCATGCAAGCCAAGCAGTCGTTTGTGACAGCGGGAGAGATTAACCAACAGCCGCGCCTGTGGAAAGAGACCTTTGACATCATTGCCGCGAGAAAGGACGAGATTGGAGCATTTTTGGAAAGAGCCAGTGCCCACGGGCTGCCCCGGGTAATCCTTACCGGCGCCGGGAGCTCTGCCTTTGTCGGTGACAGCGTCGCGCCGTACTTGAACAGGGTTTCCGGGTTTCAGTTTAACAGCATAGCCACTACCGACATCGTCACCAATCCCAAAAACTACCTGCACGATGTGCCGACGTTAATGGTATCCTTTGCCCGTTCCGGCAACAGCCCGGAAAGCGTCGCCACTTTCCAGCTGGCCAACCAGCTGGTGGGCGATATCCGCCATATCGTCGTCACCTGCAATCCTGACGGGTTGCTGGCGCAACAGGCCAGGCAGGCCGACAACTGCCTCCTGCTGTTGATGCCGCCGGATTCCAATGACAAGGGCTTTGCCATGACCGGGAGCTTTACTTCCATGGTGCTGGCAACCCTGCTGATTTTCAATCTCGACCGCCTGCCCGCTCTGGTAAAGGACGTGGAAAGGATCTGTTCCCTGGGCAAGAAAATGCTGGGCGACCAGGTGCTCCCGCAAATCGTGCCTGAAGTATCCCAGCGTGCAGTCTTTCTCGGTTCTTCGGCCCTGAACGGCCTGGCCCATGAGGCGGCCCTCAAGGTGCTGGAGCTGACTGCCGGCCGGGTGGCCACTTTACCGGATTCTGCCCTGGGTTTCCGGCACGGGCCGAAATCCTTCCTCAATGAGCAAACCACTGTCTTCTTCTTCCTGTCCCAGGACAAGTACGCCAGGCAGTACGAGGTGGATTTAATTAAAGAGATGGCGGAGGAGAAGGAAGCCAGGCTGGTGGCAGTAATGCCGGAGCGGGACCCGGCAGCGGAAGCCCTGGTGGAATATTCCATCGTCCTGGCGGACGAAGGTTCCTTTAGCGACGATGTTTTCCTGCTCTTCCCCTACGTTATCCTGGGCCAGAGGCTGGCGCTGCTGAAGTCCATTGAGCTGGGCATCGATCCCGATAACCCCAGTCCCACCGGCAAAGTAAACCGGGTAGTCAAGGGCGTCACATGCTACCCTTTTCAGGAGGGATAACTGATGTTGCTCGAAGTGATACATGAGGACTGCATCATCACCCAGGCCAGTGCAAAGGACTGGCGGGAAGTGGGGCGGATGGCGGGGCAGCTCCTGGTGGATAAGGGCATTGTCGAGCCCGGGTATATTGAAGCCGCCCTGGCCGCCGTGGAAAAGTTCGGTATGTACATTGTGGTGGCGCCGGGCATTGCCCTGTTCCACAGCCGGCCCGAAGACGGGGTCAAGGCGGTGGGACTGAGCCTGGTTACCCTGCGCGACGGAGTCAACTTTGGCGTGGAAGGCAAGGATCCGGTGCGCCTTGCCTTTGCCCTGGCGGCGGTGGACAATGAAGCGCACCTGGGCCTGCTGGCGGGGCTGAGCGCTGTGTTGCAGGATGCGGAATTGGTGGCTAGCCTCATGGAAGCCGAATCGCCCGGAGCGGTGGTGGATTTGCTTAAAACCAAACTTCAAGGGGAGGCGTGAGCAATGCTGTACAAACAGTACCTGGAGAAGATCAAAGATTTGCTGGCCCGGGTCGAGGAGACCCAGGGCGAGAATATCCAAAAGGCGGCCGCCCTGGTGGCGGAGGCCATTAAGGGCGGAGGGCTGTTGCACGTTTTCGGGTGCGGCCACTCCCAGATGTACGCCATGGAGGTGTTTTACCGGGCCGGGGGCCTGGTGCCCGTCAACGCCATACTGACCCCTGCCTTGTCGTTGGAGCCCACGGCGCCCCTGAGCACTTTTGCCGAGCGCCAGCTGGGGCTGGCCAAGGCCATCCTGGATAATGAAGACGTAAGCCCGGGGGATGTCATGCTGATTGCTTCCACTTCAGCCCGGAATGCCGTGCCCATTGAAATGGCCATGGAGGCAAAAAAACGGGGCATGAAGGTCATTACCCTGTTGTCCGAAGAATTTGCCCGCAGCGTGACGTCCCGGCATCCCAGCGGGAAGAAGACCTATGACTTTGCCGACGTTGTGCTGGACAACTGCGGCGTAGCCGGCGACGCCATTATGGAAATCGAGGGCCTGGAGACCAGGTTCGGACCCACCTCGTCGGTAATCGGCTTTGCCATTCTCCAGGCAGTTGTCGTGGAGGCAATATCCTTGCTGGTGCAGGAAGGCATACAGCCGCCAATCTGGGTGAGTTCCAACCTGGACAAAGGCGATGCAATCAACAAAGGCTATATAGAAGAGTACAGAAAGCGGATCAGATGTCTGTAGTAAGGCCCCGGACCGTGCCCCTGACGGGAAGGCAGCAGCGGGGCGAGGTCTGCGGGCGCTGGGCTGCGGGGCCTTTCCGTACCGGGGGGAAGTGCATGCTGGTAGCAGATTTTGACGGCACCATTACCAGACAAGATTCCAATGCCTTGCTTGTGGAGGTTTTTGGCGGCCAGTACAACCAGGAAATTGAGCGGCTGTATATTGCAGGCCAAATGGGCACCCGGGAAGCGATGGCAAAGCATTTTGCCAACCTGCACCTGACGGAGCAACAGTACATCGATTTTATCCTGCGGGAAATCGAGATCGATCCGGGCTTTCCGGAATTCTGCCGCAACGCGCAGAAATACGGCCTGCCCCTGGCGGTGGTCAGCGGGGGATACGTAAACGCCATTGAGGCAGTCTTCCGGCGCGAAGGATTGCCCCTGCCCGCCGTGCACGCCAACAGGCTGGTGTTTACGCCGCAGGGGATAAGGAACGAATTCTATCATGAGGAGCCAGACTGCGCCATGGACTTCGGTCCCTGCGGCAATTGCAAAGCGGAACACGTAAGGCGGTACAAGCAGGAATACGGGCATGTGGTTTTTATCGGGGACGGCTTAACCGACCGCTGCGGGGCCAGGTGGGCAGACACCGTCTTTGCCAAGGGGCGCCTGGCGGCGTATTGCGAAGAGAATGACCTGCCCTATACAAAGTTTGAGGACTTTGCTGAACTGAACCAGCTCTTTTTTGGGAGGGTTTCCGATGAATACAGTTGTTAAAGCCGGCGCCCTGCTGACCCCTTCCGGCTTTGTCAGCAACGGGCTCGTGGCCATAGCCGGGGACACCATTGCCGGACTGCAGCAGCCCGTAGCCGGTTCAACAGTTATCGACCTGAGCGAGTACCGCGTCCTGCCCGGCCTCATCGACATGCACATTCACGGGGCCAAGGGCAGCGACGTTATGGACGGGACTCCCCAGGCCATAGCGACAATGTCCCAGTGGCTGGCCCGGACGGGGGTGACGTCCTTTTTGGGCGCCACTGTCACGGCGGACATGGCCAGGACCAGGGCGGCCCTGGAAAACATTGCCCGCTGCTGCCGGGCAGAGTTGCCCGGGGCCAGGCTGCTGGGGGCATACCTGGAGGGTCCGTATATCGGGGTGGAGCACAGGGGCGCCCACCATCAGGATTATATCCGCCCCGCCCGGTGGGAGGAGATTGAATCTTTGCTCGCTGCCGGGCAAGGGAGCGTTAAGGTGGTGGCCCTGGCCCCGGAACGGGCCGGTGCGGTAGTGGAAAAACTGACCGGCAGGGGAATTAAAGTTGCCATGGGGCACACCAACGCCACGTATGCCGAGGCCATGGCGGCCATTGAACAAGGAGCAAGCATTGCCGTGCACATTTTCAACGGCATGCGCGGCCTGCACCACCGCGAGCCGGGAATCGTGGGGGCAGCCCTGACCAGCCCCAAAGTCTTTGCCGAGCTGATTGCCGACGGCGTGCACGTGGCGCCGGCAGTGATGGACATCGTCAAGCGCTGCAAAGGCGCAGGGGGCGTCGTGCTGGTTTCCGACTGCATCCGCGCCGGCGGGCTGAGCGACGGCGAGTACACCCTTGGCGAACTGGATGTAACGGTGACAGGGGGAATTGCCCGGGTTAAGGGCAGCGACAGCCTGGCCGGCAGTACCCTGAGGCTGCTGGACGGAGTGAAAAACATGGTGGAAATGACGGGAACAGCGCTGGCAGATGCCGTCGCCATGGCCAGCCTCAACGCGGCGCGGGCCCTGGGCGTCGACAGCTGGCTGGGCAGCATTGAGGCGGGGAAAAAGGCCGACCTCATAGCAGTGGACGACGAGTACAATGTGGTCTTTACCATGGTCGGCGGCAAGATTGTGTTTGACAGCCGGGGAGGCGGTGCAGGATGAACTTTGCTTCAACCAGGGAGTTGCTCGGCCGGGCGCGGCGGGGCCAGTACGCTATACCCGCTTTCAATATTCACAACATGGAAACCATCCAGGCTGTGTGCCAGGCGGCGACCGAGCTGGAGTCACCGGTCATCCTGGCCGCCAGCCCGTCCACAGTGCAGTACATGGGTCCCGAATTTCTGCTGGCCATGGCCAGGGCTGCTGTGCAGGTATATCCCGTCCCTATTGCTCTGCACCTGGACCATTTTGAGGATCCCGGACAACTGCAGGATTTAATGGCGATGGGATTCCCGTCGGTGATGATCGATGCTTCCCGCCTGCCCCTGGACGACAACATTGCTGTGGTCAGGGAAGTGACGAGGCTGGCGGCCCGGTACAATGTCTCGGTGGAGGCAGAACTGGGCCGGGTGGGGGGCAAGGAAGACGACGTTGTCGTTGGCGAGCAGGAAGCCCTGCTCACCGATCCCCTGAAAGCCCAGGAGTTTGTGCGCGCCACCGGCGTGGATTCCCTGGCCGTGGCCATCGGCACTGCCCACGGGCTGTACAAGTCCCGGCCCAAACTGGATTTTGCCAGGCTGCAGCGCATCAGCGCTGAAGTGGATGTGCCGCTGGTTCTCCACGGCGCGTCTGGCGTGCCGGCGGAGGACATCCAAAAGGCCATTGCCCTGGGGATAACCAAGGTCAACATCGGCACCGAACTAAAGCTGGCCTTCTCCAGGGGGATTAAGGAACACTTTGCCCGCTGCCCCGCCTCCTCAGATCCCAGGGAGTACATGCCCCCGGGCAAGGAGCTGATGCGGCAGGCGGCAGCGGAGATAATAAGGCTGTGCGGCAGTGCAGGAAAGGCCGGGATAGAATGATACTGACGGTTACTTTGAATGCCTCGGTGGACATTCGCTTTACCGTTAAGGAATTTCGGCGGGGCGGGGTGTTCCGCTCCACAGACGACAAGCAGTCGGCCGGCGGCAAGGGGCTCAATGTCACCCGGGTGCTGGCCCAGTTAGGGGCGCCAGTGCTGGCCACCGGTCTGCTGGGCGGCAGCAACGGGGATTTTATCGCCACCGAGCTGGATGCCAGGGGCATAGAACATGCCTTCGTGCGGATCGCGGGCAATACCCGGGTGTGCATAGCGATTCTGGAAGAGGGTGTGCAGACTGAGGTGCTGGGCAGGGGACCGAATGTCTCCGGCGCCGAGTTGGAGGGCTTCTTCAGCCAGTTCCGGCGCCTGCTCCCCCGGGCGAAAATCGTCACCCTGTCCGGCGGCCTCCCGCCGGGCGTGCCGGCGGGTACGTATGGGCGATTAATTGAGGCGGCAAAGGGGCATGGTGTTGCCGTCATCCTGGATACCAGCGGCGCGCCGCTGGCCGCGGGGATAAAGGCAGGACCGTTTGCCGTCAAACCTAACCGCAGCGAACTGGAAACGCTGGTGAACAGGCGCCTGGACGGCGAAGCAGACCTGGCCCGGGCGATGAGCGAGATTGCCCAATCCGGCGTCGAAAACGTAATTGTCTCGTTGGGCGCTCAAGGGGCGCTGGCCCTTGTTCAAGGCCGGTTCTATCGCGTCACAGTGCCCCGCATCAAAGCCGTTAACCCCGTCGGCTCGGGGGATGCGACCGTTGCCGGGTTGGCCTGGGGCATATACCAGGGCCTGGAGGTTCAGTCCGCCCTGGCCCTGGCTGCTGCCTGCGGCGTGTCCAATGCCATGGAGCTGGACACGGGGTGCATTGACCCTGCCGCAGTTGAGAAATTAATCACTGAAGTTAAGGTTGAACGCATGGCCGGTTTGTAAGGCTTCCTGACCGGGCGGCAAGCGCTTTCACCATTGAAAAACTGACAATGATGCCAGTACTTTGGCGAAAACTTGACGACAGGGGGCGCTTGTGGTAGGATGGGAATGAGAAACTGGTCATGACGACATAACCAGCTTGGAAGGGTGATGGCTGCCTGCAGCCCCGGTTTGCAACCAGGATAATAAAATAAGTGGAGGGGGGATATCTTAATATCGCAGTTCTTGTCGCCAAAAAAGAAACTGAGATAGGGGTAAACAATGAAAATCGTAACGGTATGCGGTTTGGGTGTCGGTTCCAGTCTGATTCTGAAAATGACAGTGGAGTCTGCCCTGAGCAAACTGGGCAAGACAGCAGAAATTGAGCACTGGGATATGGGAACAGTCAAGGGAGTAAATGCCGATTTAATCGTAACCACCGATGACCTCAGGAAGTATTTCGAGAATCAAGACAACGTCATTTTTGTGGAAAACCTTGTTGACGTCAACGAGGTTTATGAAAAACTCAAAGACTATCTGGAAAGGGGAGAAGGATAATGCTGTCGGTCTTAAATTTCATTCTTGAGATCTTTAAAACCCCTGCATTGATTCTCGGTTTTGTGGCTTTCCTCGGGCTGTTGCTGCAGAGGAAAAAAGCCGGACAAGTCTTGTCCGGAACGGTTAAGACAGCCCTGGGCCTGCTGGTGTTGTCGGCCGGAGCAGGATTTATTGTCAGCGAAATCCTGCCCTTTGTAACCCTGTTCGCCGAAGTATTTAAGCTGGAAGGGTTTGCCACCAGTTCTGAAGCCGTTGTCGGCGCCATGCAATCTGCTGTGCCGCTGATTGCTTCCACCAGCGCCATTATCATGGCAGTGGGCTTCCTGGTCAATGTGTTGCTGGCTCGGTTTTCACCGCTTAAGTACGTGTTCCTCACCGGGCACATGATGTGGATTCTCTCCGTCGCCATCGCCGGAAGCCTGTATGCCGCAGGGTTCTCCGAATTGATGATCATCGTCGTGGGCAGCATCCTGCAGGGCATAGTCATGGTTGTGCTGCCTGCCGTCGGGCAGCCCATGGTTCGCAGGGTAACCGGCAACGACAACTTTGCCATTGCCCACCTGACCACCCTCGGAACAGTGCCGGCGGCCTTTATCGGCGGCCTGTTGGGGGACAAGTCCAAGAACGCCGAAGAGATGAAGCTGCCTGAATCCCTTGGTTTCTTCAGAGACACGGCAATGTCTGTATCCATCGTGATGGGCTTCTTCTACCTGTTGCTGGTCATCCTGGCCGGACCCGCCACCGTGGGCGAAATTTCCGGCGGCGCCAACTATATCCTCTTTGGCCTGCTCAAAGCGTTGGGCTTCACCGCCGGTATCCTGGTCCTGCTCCAGGGGGTTCGGATGTTCCTCGGCGAATTGGTGCCTGCCTTTAAGGGTATCTCTGACAAGCTGGTGCCCGGCGCCATTCCCGCCCTCGACGTGCCTGCCCTCTTTGCCTTTGCGCCCAACAGCCTGATGATTGGCTTTGTCACTGCCGTAGTCGGAATGGTGGTCGCCATGTTCGTCAGCTCGGCTGTGTTCGGCGTAGTGCCCCTGGTATCCATCATTGGCGCGTTCTTTACCGGCGGCGTAGCCGGGATTTTCGGCAATGCCACCGGCGGCCGGCGCGGCGCCATCATTGGCGGGTTCCTGTACGGTTTCTTCTTAATCTTTGGCTCGGCATTCCTCTTCACCATCTTTGATTATGCCGCATACGGCGCTGCCGGTGTCGGCCACGACTGTATCGACGTAATGGTGGTCATGGGCCTGCTCAAATATGCCTGGGTCGATATTGCCGTCATCGTCGCCTCCTTCTTCGTGGTTTCTTTCCTCGAGCACCGGAGAAAAGCCAGGAAGGCATCCCAGGCTGCTTAATAGCGTAAACATCTAATACAGGCTGCCGCCCGGCGTCAGGCGTGGGCGGCAGCCTCTTATTTTTTTCTGGCGAAAGCAAAAACCCCTTGACAAAATCAGTAATAGTTACTATTATTGATAGTAGCAAGTACTGGTTAGGAGGGTTTTTGCATGGAAAACACCGAGTTCTACAGAATGCCGTTGATTGGTGACAAGGCTCCTGCCTTCAAGGCTGTCACCACCCAGGGGGAAATAAACTTCCCCGAAGACTTCCAGGGCAAATGGGTGATACTTTTCTCCCATCCCGCCGACTTCACTCCCGTCTGCACCACCGAGTTCATGACCTTTGCGTCCATGGCCGAGGAGTTTGAGCAGCTCAACACCCAGCTCCTGGGCTTGTCGGTGGACTCCCTCTACTCCCACATCGCCTGGTTGCGCAAGATCCAGGAACTGGAGTGGAAGGGCATGAAGAATGTGGAGGTAAAGTTCCCCCTCATTGAGGACATCCGCATGGAAGTGGCCAGGAAGTACGGGATGATCCAGCCCGGCCAGTCCAACACCCAGGCGGTCAGGGCCGTATTCATCATCGACCCTCAGGGCATAATCAGGACGATACTCTATTATCCCCTGAGCACCGGGCGCAACTTCGATGAGATCAAGCGGATTGTCCAGGCCCTGCAAAAGACCGACGCCGAAAACGTCGCTACCCCTGCCGACTGGCGTCCCGGCGACGACGTCATTATCCCGCCTGCGGGCTCCTGCGGCGTCGCCAGGGAGCGCATGGAGAACCAGGGCGAGGACACCTATTGCCTGGACTGGTTCATGTGCTTCAAACGGGAAAGAGCGTCCAATAATTAAAAGTAATATAAGCCGGCCCCGGGATTATCCCGGGGCCGCGCATATAGTGAGGAGAGTCTTGCTTGTTTGGGGCCTGGCCAGGACGACAGCGCTGGCCTTTTGGGCCCGGCCGAATGATGCAGGCCAATTCCGCTTGGCGGCATGTATTACACCACGTTTTCGAAAAGTGCTTTTTCGGAGTTGCTGCCTGTTTCAGTTTGCCGGGCGACTGCGGCGCCGGGACCGCCCTCTTCCAGGCACTGCAACACGGCGGCTTTATCCATGTAGCGGACGAGAATAAAGAGGATGTCCCCGGCCTGGATGCGGGTGGCGCCCCGGGGGGTAATGATGTCGTTGTTGCGCACAATGCCGACCACCAGGGCATGCTTGGGCAGGCCCAGATCCATCACCTTTTTGCCGGCGGCAGGGGAGTGCTTGCCGACATCGCATTCCATTAATTCCACCTGGGATTTTTCCAGGGATATGAGCTCCAGCGAATGAGGGGAGTTTTGCCTGGTGCCGATATACAAATTTGTCTTCTTGGCCGACCAGTCGATGGTGGAGCCCTGCAAGATCGTCGAAATCAGGACGACAAAGAAGACGATGTTGAAGATATAGGCCCCTTGCTCCAAGCCGGCGGCCAGCGGGTACGTGGCCAGCACAATGGGGACGGATCCTTTTATGCCGGCCCAGCTGAGGAATATCCTTTCCCGCAACGGGTACTTGTTAAAAGCTATCGTCAGAAAGACGGCAATGGGGCGGGCCACAAACATCAGGACCAGCGAGACGATGAGTCCTTCCTGCCAAACCATGATGGCTTCGCTGGGATAAACCAGCAGCCCCAGCATCAGGAACAGGGCAACGTGGCAAAAGGTCGATATGCCTTCGGTGAACAAATCGATGCCCCGCTTAAACACAAAGCGGGAATTGCCCAGCACTACCCCCGTGACAAAGACGGCCAGGAACCCGTTGCCCCACACCAGGTCGGCCAGGCCGAAGCTGATGAGGGCGACGCCCAGGGCCAGGACATAGTAAAAGCTCTGGGCTTCCAGGCGCAATTTGTTAAACAGGATAACCGCTGCTTTGGCTGTCAAAAAGCCGACGACGGCGCCGATGACCAGCTGCAGGACCAGGTTCAGCACAAGCAGGCCGGGACTGCCCAATTGTCCCTGAATGTACTGGATCATCGCGGTGGTCAGAATGATGGCCATGGGGTCGTTGGAAGCCGATTCCGATTCCAGGGTGCCCCGGACCCTGCCCTTGAGCTGCTTGTTCTTGAGCAGGGCAAACACCGCCGCCGCGTCGGTGGAAGAGGGAATGGCGCCTATGAGCAGGGCGTAGGGCAAGGCCAGGCCCAGCAACCAGTGAATAGATAATCCCACCACCAGGGCGGTGATGATTACGCCTACGGTGGCCAGCAGCATGGAGGGTACCAGGACCTCCCTGAGCACTTCCTTTTTTGTGCGCATCCCGCCCTCGAACAGGATGAAGAGCAGGCAGATGTTGGCGAAGGTTTGGGCCAGGACAGGGTTGTCAAAGTGAATGAGGCCAAGCCCGTCGCTGCCAAACAGCATGCCCAGGCTCAGGAAAACAACCAACCCCGGCACGCTGAGTCTGGCGGCAATTTTGGTGGAGAAAGTGGCCAGGAGAAGCAGGAGGCCGATTAAGAGAACCATTGCTCCCCTCCTTTTCGGTTATTGGAGTTGCCCAAAATTCGGGCAACAAAAAAACGCATAATAGCTCACGAAGAGTTATCATACGCTCGGAGTACTCCTATGGGGTTAGCTGACGGGTTAGGGAGCCCAAGTCTCCCTTCGCAACCGCAGTTGCGATTCACCCCATAAGGCGGGTCCCCCACTGCAGTTTCGCTGCATTCGGAGATTTCTTACTTTATTCATGTTTTGTTCGCCATATTTGCACTCTACTTTATACTATCATAGCATCCTGCTTTCGTCAACGTGTACAGGCCTGGACGGGGCAGGAGAATTGCTGCCGGCAGGGAATTATTACCTGTAAGAAGGAGGGAGGCAGATGGCCGGCCTTGTCATGGTGGGGGCCATGATCGGCGACATCGCCGGATCGGAATACGAATGGGCCAACATAAAGCACATGCCAGGGGAGCTTATCACGGCCAGGAGCAGGTTTACCGATGACACCGTCCTCACCTATGCCGTAGCGGCGGGCATGATGGAGGCGCTGGGCAAAGTGGTCAGACCCGGCCTGTGCAGCGACCCGGCCGCCCAGGCCCTGGTCCGCGACGCGGTGGCCGCCGGTTTGAGATCCTTTTACCGGCGCTATCCCCAGGCCGGTTACGGCCGGGCCTTTTCGGCCTGGGCCCAGTCCCCGGATGCTCCCCCGTACGGGAGCTGGGGCAACGGCTCGGCCATGCGGGTTTCCTTTGCCGGCTGGGCCGCCCGTTCACTGGCCGAGGCCCGGCTGCTGGCCCGGCTGTCTGCGGAAGTCACCCACAACCACCCCAGCGGGATTAAAGGCGCCCAGGTGGTGGCGGCGGCCATTTTCCTACTGCGGCAGGGGTGCGCCAAGGAAGAGCTGCGCAGCTACGTCGCCGATTACTACGACATCTCATTTACCCTGGCTGAAATCAGGCCGCACTACACATTTGACGTTAGTTGCGAAGGCTCGGTTCCCCAGGCCATTGTCGCCTTTTTGGAAGGGCGGGACTTTGAAGAGGTGGTCAAACTGGCCATTTCCATCGGCGGGGACAGCGACACCATCGCTGCCATTGCCGCCAGCCTGGCGGAAGCCCATTACCCCGTTCCTCCGGCCCTGGCGCAGAGGGCGCTGGCCAAGCTGGACAATTTCCTGCGGGAGACGGCGGTCGCTGTGTCGGCGTACTTGCAATCCCGGCGCTGACGCGAACCCGTTGCGGGAATATGCATATTACCAGAAACTTCTTGAACATCTCCTGCCCATTGCCTATAATGACAACAGGCGGATTAATTGGCCAGCAGCTTTTGTCCTGGCGCCGAAAGGACCAGGCTGGCGGGAGTGCCGGCTGATTGACCGACAACCCTGCGGTTGCCGCAGGGTTTTGTCATGACAGGGGGCCCGTTCCCGGCAATCCGGGAAGGGGACAGGGGCCCTCAGCGAGTCAAAGGGCCGAATCTCCGGGAGGGGAGCAGGCGTAAAAAAACTTGACTTTGCGGGAACTTTGCGGGATAATAAGACAAAATGGAAAAAATTTAGAATCACTAGGTTATCTAACGATATTGTTCTAATAGAGGGCGGCTGCACGGCCGCCTGCATGTTTTTGCCGGCTTTGGGAGGGAAAAGCATTTAAAGCCCTGCGACAATTATCTGGGTTGAGGAGCAGGATTTTATAATTTCCATCTATAATATATATTGTACTTGCAGAAATTTTAAATGTATTATCTCAATAAGAGTCGAAACCCAAAATTCTTTGGCGAGGTTGGCAAAATGCTCAGGGGCGTAATCGTGGAGGACAACCGGTGCTTTCGGGAAATGTTGGCCGGGCTTTTGGCGGCCTGGGGGGTTGAGATCGTCTGTTGTTCTGAGACCGGGCGCGAGCTGGAAGCGGTTTTGAGCAGCTGCCATCTGGACGTGGCCTTTCTGGACATCGGGCTGCCCGGGCGGTCGGGGCTGGAACTGGCCAGGCTGATCCGGCGGAAACTGCCCTTTTGCGAGCTTGTTTTTATCACATCTCATCCGGAATACATTCGGGAAGCTGTGGAACTGTATGCCGCCGATTATATTGTCAAACCTCTGGACGCCGCCAGGCTGAAACAAACCCTGGGGCGCATTATGCACAAGGCTGACGATGCCGGCCGCATTGTCCCGGTCGTCACCGGAGAAGGCAGATACTTTCTCCGCGAAAAGGATATTTATTTCGTCGAAGCAAACCGCAACAAGGTAACCATACATTGCCGGCAGGGGACGCTGGAAGCCAGCCACTCCTTAAAAGAGATGGAGGGCAAACTGGGGCAGGATTTCTTTCGCTCCAGCAGGTTTTACATAGTCAATTTGAACCGCATAACGGCTGTAAAGCCCTATTCGCGGACATCGTATGGCTTGCAATTTGCAGACGGCAAGAACGCCACCCTGTCCAAAAAGCTGTACGGGGAGTTTCGCCGCAGAATAAAAAAAATCTCCGCAGAAAGGAGCGTGTGAGCGGTGCTGGATATTGTTTTGTTTTCCATCCCCGAAGCAATAGTAGTTGCCGGGCTTGTAAATACTTTATCGGGAACCAGGTTGCCGTGGCATAAGTTGGCAGCGGTGGGGGTATTGACAGGAATCGTCTCTGCTGTGATGCGCCCGTATACCACATATTTCTCGGTACATATGACAGCGTATATTTTAATATTTACAGCTTCCTTTGTCTTGTTTTCCAAAACGGAGAAGTGGAAACTGCTGGTTTCTGTGGCCATTGCCCTGACCATTTACCTTATTATCGAATACTTTAGTTTTTACTATGTCGTCCGCTGGTTTGCGTTGAACACAGAAAATTATGATATGAATATTTGCACTAAGGTGGCCAGTTTTCTTCCCCAACTGGCGACGGTATATCTTATCGGCTGCTTGCTGAAAAGAAAGGAGATTAGTTTGTTTGGCAATATACACGAAGAGGGGGATGTGTAATATTGTCAAAAAACTATTATAATGCTGCCATAATTTTGTACGCGTTGCAATTAGTTTTGCTGGTCATTCTGGTTCCCGGTAATCTGGCGGAAAATGCCGGGTATTTTGCAGAAACTTCTTCCCTGTTTTATCAGATTATACGCGCTGTAATATTAATCCTTTGCATCTGTTCATTTTTCTTAATTCGTCAGCTCTATGTTTCCGGCATCAAAGCTCAGAAACAGAAAATAGAACTTCTGAAATTGAAAAACCTGGAGGAGCAAAACCTCATCTACAGGCAACACAGGCATGATTTATACAATCATATGACGGTTATATCGGGCTTGGCCCAGTTGGGAAAACTGGGCGGCCTAAAACGGTACCTGGACGCCTATATAAAAAACTACAGTGAAAGCCTTTTCAACGTGGACACCGGGTTAAAGGAAGTGGACGTCCTGCTCTATGCCAAGATTTCCAAGGCCAAAAGCCTGGGCATCGACGTGCAATACTCTTGCCAGGAGACTCTCCTGGCCGGCGCCGAGCAGGTAATTTCTCTCGTCACAATTTTGGCCAATGCCCTGGACAATGCCATTGAGGCTGCGGCCAGATCTGTCGGCAAAAAGCTGGCCATAACCATCCGGGG
>JAAYIH010000029.1 GCA_012523545.1 Bacillota bacterium | reverse complement strand
GTTGGGAAAGCTGGACGGCTTAAAACGGTACCTGGACGCCTATATAAAAAACTACAGTGAAAGCCTTTTCAACGTGGATACCGGGTTAAAGGAAGTGGACGTCCTGCTCTATGCCAAGATTTCCAAAGCCAAAAGCCTGGGCATCGACGTGCAATACTCTTGCCAGGAGACCCTCCTGGCCGGCGCCGAGCAGGTAATTTTTCTCGTCACAATTTTGGCCAATGCCCTGGACAATGCCATTGAGGCCGCGGCCAGATCTGTCGGCAAAAAGCTGGCCATAACCATCCGGGGCGATTTGATGGACTACATATTTGAAATCGCAAACACCTATCGTCCCGTCCCCGATTTGGAAAAGAAATTGCAAACTGAAGGCTGTTATGCCCAACCTGAACAAAGGCGGGGCCACGGGATTGGCATTATGCGCCGGACGGTGCGAAAATTGCAGGGCAACATGGCTTACGATGTGCTGCCGGGAACGTGCCGGCTGACAATCGAATTGCCCAAAATAATATTGGGGGAAACGGGATGATTGATCTCGAAGGTATTGCCCACAGAATTACCGTCGCCCTGTATGCCGATGCGGGGCTGGACGAAGTGGAACTGGCCAAAATTGAGTACGGTTTGAGCCTGAGCCTGGGGATTGCCATCACCCTGGCCGCGACCTTGGGTCTGGCGGCGCTGTTGGGTTTATTCGCCCCGGCCCTGGCCCTGGCCCTGGCCGCCCTGAGCCTGAGGCTGTTTACCGGGGGCACCCACTGCAGCAGCTATGACCGCTGTTTAATTCTGTCTGTGTCCCTGTTTGTTCTGGGAGCAGCCCTGGCGCGCTGGGCTGCGGCTGTATTGCCCCTGGGGGGTGCGCTCGGGGTGTACCTTGGGGTAACGGCGGCGACTGCCCTGTACTTGCTGACCAAAAGACCCCGGCTGGCGTTGATGGTCGTGGCTGTAACCTTTGCAGTTCTGGGTTTTAGCCTGGCAGGTGCTGAATCATCCATAAAGCCGGCAGCGCTGGCGGTCAGTTTTGGCTTTGCCCTGCAAACGGCACTGACCACCGGCCCGGGCCGGCGCCTGGTTGACATGGCCGATGCGGGGTTGAAAAAAGTCGTAAAATGACGAAACCCTACTTTTTGTCCGGGAGAATGTCATTTTGGTCCCGAACCCGGACAAAGCACAGTATTACTATGTTAAAATTGGGAAAAAGGCGGGGAGGTGTGAAAATGCTGAAGGCTTTACTTATGGCTTTGGGAGCTGTTTTGGCCTTCATCGGGAATCTGGGAATAGTAACTCCCATGTGCTTCAGCTTGTTCTACAGCCCCAAGAAACCGGCAGTGTTGGAGTAAGTCGTAAAACCGTTTCCGACTGCCAGGCCGACAGGCCTGGTCCTCTTTGTGCATAGGCTAAACATTCTCAGCATGTGGGCGCTGACGGACGGAAGCATGCCGCGGACGCGTGGACCGGGGCTTTTTTGTTTATGGGGAAGTTGGGTGTTTGCCGAAAGAACCCGCATTGTTCTTGCCTTTTTGGCAATATGTAGGATAATACAGGTGTGAGCCAAATTCTTGCGGGCAGGTGATTGCAATGCGGGAGTTTTTGCGCCGAAAAGGCGTAGACCTTTCTTTGCGCACTTATTTCGTAACATCAACGAGCTTCATGGCCCTGGGCTTGTTTTCTTCCCTGATTATCGGGCTCATCGTCAAGACCGCCGGGGAACAGCTGGGGCTGGATTTTCTGGTGCAAATGGGCCGGCTGGCCATGGACCCCAGCCTGATGGGGGCGGCCATTGGCGTCGCCGTGGCCTACGGGCTGAAAGCGCCCAGGTTCGTACTTTTTGCTTCGGCCATTACCGGCGCGGCGGGGGCCCAGCTGGGCGGACCGGCGGGCAGCTTTGCCGCCGCCCTGCTGGGGGCTGAGTGCGGCAAGCTCATTGCCGGCGAGACCAGGCTGGACATCATCCTTACTCCTCTGGTTACCATCGGCGTCGGTTACGCGGTGGCGAGGTTCGTCGGTCCCCCCATTGATTCGGGGATGAGGGCCCTGGGGGATGCCATCATGTGGGCCACCCAGCAACAGCCCTTTGTCATGGGCATTCTGGTGGCCACCTTGATGGGGCTGGCCTTGACGGCGCCCATTTCCAGCGCCGCCATCGCCATAATGCTGGGTCTGGAGGGCATCGCCGCCGGCGCTGCTACCGTGGGCTGCTCGGCGCAAATGATTGGCTTCGCCGTGGCCAGTTACCGGGACAACGGCGTGCCCGGACTCATTTCCCAAGGGATTGGCACATCCATGCTGCAAATCGGCAACATTGTCAAAAACCCCCTCATCCTCATTCCCCCCACCCTGTCGGGCATTGTTCTGGCGCCTCTGGCCACGGTGGTCTTCAAAATGGTCAACAACAAGGCCGGAGCGGGGATGGGGACCAGCGGTTTGGTGGGCCAAATCATGACTTTCATGGAGATGGGCTTTACCTGGGATGTGTTCCTCAAAGTGCTTTTGTTGCACTTCATCGGGCCGGCGGCGCTGAGCCTCTTCTTCGCCTGGGTGCTGCGGCGCTGGAACTGGATTCGCCCCGGCGACATGAAGCTGGACAATTAAAAAACCCGCGTCTGCGGGTTTTTATTTTTTGGCGGCAATATCGGTGAGCAGCCGGAGCAGTTCGGCGAGCAGGTAGAAGAAAAGCAGCACTGCCACGGCGTAGATTTGTCCGGCCACGACTGCCAGCAGCCCGGAGAAAAAGGAAATCTCAATGGATTCAATGAAGTCCGGGAAAGCGACGGCGGGCAGGAAGTCGCCGGTAAACCAGATGGCGATGCCGGCAAACAGCCCCCAGGCGCTGGCAAAAAGTGCCGACAGTTCCCCGCTGGCCTTGAGGGCCAGAGCGGAAAGGGAGATGACGGGGTAAACGTCCCCGGAATGGGCAGGAAAGCATTTTGCCCTGTAGAGCAGGACCTTTACCGCCAGGAAGAAATAAGCTACAGCTACGGCCAGGGCAATGAGCATGCCCAAGGCCTCAACAGCATCGTAGCCCAGTGAATCGACCACGGCGCCCAGAAGAGCGAGGGAGATGATGAGGCCGAGAAAGACCGCCACTCCGGCCAGCACCCGGAAGAGCACCGTCAAAACCCGGCTCAGCACGGGACCCCTGGACAATGAGTCGACAACCTGCTCAATGCGAATTTTCATGCAATCCACCTCCGTAACCAGCTTACCATATAATGCGCAGAAGGGTGAAGAAAAGTGGACGTAAGGGCGGAGAAAGTGGATTTTCTTGACAGATTTTGGCCGGGGTCATAAGATAGTAGTACAAATAAAGTCCGGACATTCGGATATAAGGGGAGGGGAGCATGGCGAACATACGGGCAGTGCAAAAGGCCCTGGATGCCTTGGGCATTGGCAAGCTGGAGGCGCGGCCGTGGCGCAGGTCTGTGGTGCTGGAGGGCCGGGTCAGGACCTGGCAGGACTATATCCGGGCGGGCTACGCTGCCGCCGGCAAGGGGTTTAAAGGGGTGGTCAACGACATCGAGGTGGAGGGCCTGGAACGGGAACGGGAATACATTCCCCCGGTACGGGACAACACCCTGGAGGGAAAGCAGTTTGACGTCATCGTCATCGGCGGGGGCGTCATCGGGTGCGCCATTGCCCGGGAGCTGACCCGCTGGCAGCTGAGGGTGGCGGTGCTGGAAAAGGAAGACGATGTGGCCAAACAGACCTCCAGCCGCAACAACGGCATGATTCATCCCGGCATTGCTCCGGCCCGGGGCACCAAGAAACTGCATTACAATATTCTGGGCAACCGCATGTACACCCAGGCTGCCCGGGAACTGGGCTTTGCCCTGGAGCGGTGCGGTTCCCTTATCCTGCTGGAAAAGAGCTGGTACAGGCTGTTGGCCCCCCTGGCCAAACAGCAGGCGCTGCAAAAGGGGGTGGACGGAGTAATCCTCCTGTCCCGGCGGGAAGTGTTCCGGAGGGAGCCCTATGCCACGCCTGCCCAGCGGGGAGGTGTGCTGCTGCCCTCGGCGGGGGTGGTGGCGCCCTATGATGTTACAGTGGCCTTCGCCGAAAACGCCGTGGAAAACGGGGCGCAAGTCTTTCTCCATACCATGGTTCAGGGCTTTGCCATGGAGCACGACCGCATTGCCCGGGTTCTCACCAACCGGGGCCGGATCAGAGCCAAGGTGGTCGTCAACGCCGCCGGGGTGTGGGCCGACAAGGTGGCCGGTTGGGCCAACGACCGCTTCTTCACCATTCACGGCCGCAAGGGGACCATTGCCATCCTGGACAAGAAGACGCGGGCATATCAAAGCGGCGTCCTGGCCATGCCCAGGCTGGGCAGCAAGGCCCACACCAAGGGCGGGGGCATTAACCCCACCGTGGAAGGCAATCTACTCATGGGGCCCAACGCCGTGGAGGTGCCGTGGCGGGAAGACTGGTCCACGGGGCCGGAGGACATGGAGTTCCTGCTGTCCCGGCACCTGCCCCTCAACACCCGGCTGCGGCCGGGGGACATCATCACTTACTTTGCCGGAGTGCGGGCCTGCACCTTTGAAGAAGATTTCGTCGTCGAGCCGTCGGAGTACGTCGCCAACCTGGTGCATGCGGCGGGAATCCAGTCGCCGGGACTGGCCGCCGCTCCGGCCATCGCCCGGGATGTGGCGGAGATGGCGGTAAAGCTGCTGTCCGGGGTCATGGAGGTGCGGCCCAATCCCCGTTTTAACCCCGTCCGCCGTCCCAATCCCCGCCTGACCGACCTCAGCCTGGAAGAACGGGCCCTGCTGATCCGGAGCAACCCCGCCTACGGCAGGATTGTCTGCCGGTGCGAGGCCGTTTCCGAAGGGGAAATCGTGGCCGCCGTCAAGAGTCCCGTGCCCGCCCTGTCTGTGGATGCTGTCAAGCGCCGGGTGCGGGCGGGGATGGGGCGTTGCCAGGGCGGCTTCTGCACCCCCGCCGTGCTGGATATCCTGGCCCGGGAGACGGGAGTGCCGCCCACCCGGGTAGTCAAGGGCAGGCCGGGCTCGGAACTGGTGCTGGCGCCCACCAAGGAACCCGGGGAGGGAAGTGCTGATGCGTAAGGATTGGGACGTCATAGTCATTGGCGCAGGGCCGGCGGGCCTGGCAGCTGCGGCCGCCGCCTGCGATGCCGGGGCCGGAGTCTGCCTCGTCGAGCGGGAAAGCCGGCCGGGAGGAATCCTCAAGCAGTGCATCCACGACGGCTTTGGCCTGGTCCGCTACGGCGAAAAGCTCACCGGCCCCGAGTATGCATGGCGGGACATTGAAGCGGTGCGCCGGCGCAACATTCCCATTTGGACTGAAACCTTTTTGCTGGAACTGCAGCGGGCAGGAGACGGGTTTGTCCTCACCATGCAGAACCGGGAACAGGCGGTGTTCCAGCTCACCGCCCGGGCCCTGGTGGCGGCCACCGGCTGCCGGGAGCGCACTGCCCGCCAGATTTTCATCCACGGCCAGCGCCCTGCGGGCATCTACACCGCCGGCACCGTCCAGCATATGATCAACATCCAGGGGTACTTGCCGGGGCGGCGTTGCGTCATCCTGGGTTCGGGGGATATCGGGCTGATCATGGCCCGGCGCCTGGTGCTGGAAGGAGCCCGGGTGGAAGGAGTATACGAGATCAAGCCCGAGCCCTCAGGGCTTACCCGCAACCTTGTCCAGTGCCTGCAGGACTACAACATTCCCCTGCACCTCAGCACCACCGTTACCCGGGTGCTGGGCCGGGAAAGGGTGGAGGGAGTGGTGGTGTGTCCGGCAGATGAAAACCTGCGGCCCTTGCCGGATCGCGGCCGCATTGTGCCCTGCGACACACTGGTCCTGTCGGTGGGCCTGATTCCCGAAAACGACATCCTGGAGCCATTGGGGGTGGAACTCAACCCCCGCACCGGCGGGCCCGTCGTCGACCAGCGCCTGGCCGCCAACGTACCGGGGCTCTTTAGCTGCGGCAACGCCCTCCACGTCAACGACCTGGTGGACTACGTCTCGGAAAGCGGGGAAATTGCCGGCCGGGCCGCTGCCGCGTATGCCCTGGGCCGGACGCAGCCGCCCAACCATGCAGAGCTGGTCCCGGAAGGGGATATCCTCTACGCCGTACCCGGCCGCCTGGATTTGGCGGCAGGGGGAAAGGCGGTCGTCTACCTGCGGGCGAATCGCACCATTGGCAACGCCCGGCTCACAATCTCCGCCGGCGACAAGACCGTGCTGCGCAAGCGCTATCCTGTGCTGCGGCCGCCGGAGATGGAGCGCATTGTCCTGGATCTGGCCGACCTGCCCGCCGGGGCGGGAGCGGTAAAACTTAGTTTGAGGGGAGAGGAAAATGGCTAAGGAATTGATCTGCATCCAGTGTCCCCAGGGTTGCCGCCTGCAGGTCAGCGGCCGGGGGGAGGGGCTGAAAGTCCGGGGCAACAAGTGCGCCCGGGGCATTGCCTACGCCGGCAAAGAGCTGACCAATCCCAGCCGCACTTTGACCACCACCGTGCGCACCTGCTTCCCCGATTTCCCCGTGCTGCCGGTGCGCACCCGGGGCGAGGTGCCCCTGGCCCGCATTTTTGCCTGCATGGAAGAGATCAACGCTGTGCGGGTAGAGCGCAGGCTGCGGCCGGGGGATGTGGTGCTGGACCGGTTGGCGGGCACCGGTGTACCCCTCATCGCCACCGCCGACATGGGCGAAGGAAAGGCGGTATACCATTAATAAAAGGGGAGGAGAGAGCATGGCCAAAAAAAATACCTTTTATCCCGACTGGTACCACAAGGCGCCGCCGCCGCAATCATACAGGTCGATATTTAAATGGGGTTACCCCGACTGTTTTAAGCATCCCAACAGGCGCCTGTATGCCTTGATGAAAGAAGCCTTTGGCATGACCGACGAAGATTTTAAGGTCAAGCAGAACGTGGGCGAAGAAAGGGTGGAATACGACATTCCTTCCCGCCTCAGCCCCAAACAACTGGACGAGTTGCGGGCCATGGTGGGACCCGAGAACGTCCACACCGACGACTACAACCGCCTGCGGGTGGCGTACGGCAAGATGATTTACGACCTCATCCGCCTGCGGGAAAAGAAAATTGAAAACCTGCCCGACGCCGTGGTCAGCCCCCGGCACAAGGAAGACGTGCGCAACCTGGTGCGCTGGTGCCGGGAAAACAAGGTGCCCATTACGCCCTTTGGCGGCGGTTCTTCGGTGATGCGGGGGACAGAGTGTCCCCGGGGCGGCATCTCCCTGGATATGCGGGTGCACATGAACAAGATTGTCAAGCTCAACCCCGTCAACCAGACCGTCACCGTCCAGCCGGGCATGATGGGCCCCGATTACGAGGAGGCCCTGCGCAACGCCCCCGAGATCTTCGGCACCAGGGAACGCTATACCGGCGGACACCTGCCCCAGTCCTTCCATTCCTCCACCATCGGGGGCTGGATCGTCACCCGGGGAGCGGGCCAGAACTCCACCTACTATGGGAAAATCGAGGACCTGGTTATCTGCCAGGAATATGTCACTCCCGTGGGGGATATCGTCACCAAGGAGTACCCTGCCGCCGCCATCGGACCCGACATCGACCAGATTATGATTGGATCGGAGGGGGCCTACGGCATCCTGGTGGAGGCCACCCTCAAGATTTTCAAGTACCGGCCCGAAAACACCCGGCGGTTCAGCTACATCTTCCGCGATTACAGGAGCGCCCTGGAGGCGGTGCGGGAGATTTCCCAGGGCGAGTTCGGCATGCCTTCTGTCTTCCGCCTCTCTGACCCCGAAGAGACCGAAGTGGGGATGAAATTGTACGGCGTCGAAGGCACCGTTCTGGACACCATGCTGCGGGCCCGGGGTTACAAGCCCAATGAGCGCTGCCTGTTGCTGGGTACCGCCGACGGCGACGCCGGTTATACCCGCCTGGTGGCCCGTCGCATCCGCCAGATTGCCAAAAAATATGGGGCCATGTCCACCACCGGCTACGTCGCCCGCAAGTGGGAAGAGGGCCGCTTCCTCGACCCGTACCTGCGGGAGGACCTCCAGGACTACGGCATCATCATCGACACCCTGGAATGCGCCGTGCCCTGGGACCGCCTGGAGGACGTGTGGCGGGAGGTGCGGGCCTTCTGCAAGTCCCGGCCCCAAACCATCTGCATGTCCCACTCTTCCCATTTCTATCCCCAGGGCACCAACCTCTACTTCATCTTCATCGGCCGCATGGGTACCGAGGAATACCTGGAGTACCAGGCCAAGGTCATCGACCACATTTGCAAGGCCGGCGCCGCCCTCAGCCATCACCACGGCATCGGCCGCATGCTGGCCCCCTGGTACGAAGAATGCATAGGCCGCAACCAACTGGAGCTTCTCCGGGCCATCAAGCGCCACCTGGATCCCGACAACATCCTCAACCCCGGCGGCACCCTGGCCCTGGACTGCCCAACCATCGGCTGAGGCCCATATCTTTCCCATACAAAAGCCGCCCTCCCGGCCGGGAACGGCGGCTTAAATATTTTGGTGCGTTGCCCGCCTGCGCGCGACCGGCCGGCAGGGACGCAGCGCAACAGAAAAGACCTCATCACGGCTGATGGGGTCTTTTATGCTAAATCCAGTTTGGTCTTGATGGAGTAAGTGTCGCCCCGGTAGCGGAAGACCATCCAGAAGAAGGGAACGCCCTGGACGGTGTGCATGAGGCGGGAGAGCTGGAGGATGGGGTGGCCGGGTTCCACTTCCAGCAGCCGGGCCGTCTCGGCGTCGGCCAGCCCTGAACTTATCTCCTGCACGATCTTGCCGGGTTTGATGCCCTTTTGGTAAACCATGTATTCGTAAAAAGAGCCTTCCAGTTTGTCGGCATCCAGGGGGCCGAAAATGTCGCTGCGCAGGTAGGATTCCTCCACCGCCGCCGGCAGCTCGTTGGCAGTGCGCAGGCGCTTGATGTAGAGGATTTCTTCGCTCCCGGTGCAGTGGAGGATGCCGGCTATACTGGCGTCGGGTTTTTGCCGGGCCACCTCCAGCACCCGGGTGCCCGGCCGGTAGCCCCGGGCCAGCATTTCTGCCGTAAAAGAAACCAGCTGTTCCAGCCCGTCCTCGGGGCGCCTGCGGCAGACAAAGGTCCCCTTGCCCCGCTGGCGGAAGAGATAACCTTCGTGCACCAGTTTGAGCACCGCCCGCCGCACCGTCTCGCGCCCGACGCCGTAAGTCTTCATCAGCTGGGCTTCGGTGGGGATGGCGGAATCCTGGGGCCATTCTTCCCGGATGATTTTCTGCTTGAGCTTGTCGTAGAGCTGCAAGTACAGAGGTATGCCGTTGTTTTCCAACATTGACTTCACCGCCGCAGTTTTGCCTTGATTATATCACGATATCGCGGGGCAGGAAATCGGGACCAGGGAAGCGTGAATGGGAAAACTTTCACCTGTGTAAGCTGGAATAATATGGAACACCCCCTTTGCTGGTCCGCTAAAACGCGTTGACGCTCTAAAGGAAATTTACGAGTGGGATTATTCTTTTAATAGGGACATGTGAATATAGGAACAATTTTGACGGGATTTTGGGGGTGGTGTAAAATACTTCACATAAAAATAAAACAGCTCCTTTCACCTGGGTATCCGGATTTCTTCCAGAAATCCTGATATACAATCCATAGTAAAGGAGTGTTCATAGATTCGGCTTTCTCCCTAGTGGAGGGCGTCGTCACCGGTCTGGTGGACAAGTTCCAGTGGAACCGCTCCAGGACCTTGCTGGCAGTTTGCGTCGCCGGTTTTGCAGCGGGTCTGATCTTTGTGACCAAAGCCGGTCTGTACTGGCTGGACATCGTCGACTACTTTACCAACAACTTTAACCTGATTGTCATCGGCATCATCGAATGCCTGCTGGTGGGCTGGATTTACGGCGCCGAGAAAATCCGGACATATTTCAATGAAACCGGAACCATCAAGTTCGGCAAGTGGTGGGACATCATGATCCGCTTTGTCACCCCCCTGGCCCTGCTGGGCATCAGCGTAATGTGGATCATCCAGAACATCAGGGAAAACTATGAGGGTTACGAGACCATCCACCTGGTCCTCGGCGGCTGGCTGGTCGTGGCCATCACCATCATCCTCGGATTTGCCCTGATGTTCCTGCGGAGCCGGCAGGCTGCGGTGGAAGAAAAAACCGGGATGGGAGTTGACGCTTAATGGAAACTTCTTCTTGGATTATGTTGGGTGTTGCTGTTGTCCTGATTTACGGCGGTTTGGCCTGGAGCATTCTGGTGGCCGTCCGCAGCGGCAAGTAAAAATACAAAGGCCCGCATTGCGGGCCTTTGCCATTTTTGCAAGTGCAAATATTGACCCAAAAGCAGGATTTTTCGTTGCCGTGATGGAATGTAACAGGTTGGAGAATGGAACTTGGGGCAGGTGAGAGCATTGTCGACCGTTACAGCGCAAATACTTGTGGGACAAGGGCATCCCTATCATGACGGGATCAATCCCAGTCACCGCCTGTACTTGCTGGAAAACAGCAGGCCTTCGCTGGTGCTGTTGTCGGAGTCGCTGACGGGAGAAGCCAACGGCAACAAGGTGATCTGGGTGCCCACTTTGGAGAGCACGCTGGAAGATGCTCTGTTGATGATAGCCATCCATGTCATCAAGGACCCGGAAATTGTCCGCCTGGCCAGCCTGTTTTTTGCCAACAAGGACAACAACTGGGTGGTGATGCACGAAGACATCACCCCCGAGAACCTGGCCGTGTTGCACCAGCACTGCCGGCAACTGGAAAATACCTGCAAACTGGTGATTACAGTGTTGCGGGGCAGTCACCTGGAAGACCAGCTCAAAGTGCTCAAGGAGTACAAAATGGACCTGGAAGTGTGCCGGGCGGGTTTCGTGCGCCTGTACTCGCAATGGCTCGACCAAACCAGGATTGAGGGTGAACTGTAGCGGACTGCCGCCGGCGGTCCTTTTTGCTTGGCCGGCCGAAATTCCCCATTCCGGCCTGCAGCGCAGCGAATATAGTACAAAGGAGGGCTGGAGCCGATGGACTTCAGCGCTGTCAAAAGCGATCCAGTCAGCCGCAATCGCTTTTTGGAAAAATACAAAGCCTATGTCCATAAAGTCGCTTCGGCCCACTGCCGGCGCACCCTGGAATGGGGCCGGGATGAAGAATTGAGCATCGCCTTCATCGCCCTGGATTCCGCCCTGGACATATACCAGCCCCAGCGGGGGGCTTCCTTTGAGACCTTTGCCGCCATGATTATCAAGCGCAGGCTCATCGACTACCAGCGGGCGGCGCGCCGCCGCGCCCGGCGGGAGGTGGCGGTGGAAGAGATGCCCCGGACCAGGGCTGCGCCCGTTTACGGGGAGGAATTTCTGCGCCTGGAGAGGGCGGCGGAACTGAAGGAGTTTGCCGGCCTGCTGGCGCAGTACGATATCACCTTTGCCGATCTGGCCCGGGAATCCCCGCGCCAGCAGGGGGTGAGGGAGCGGCTGTTGCGGGCGGCGCGGGCCGTCGTTGCCCGGCCCGGGATGCATGCCCGGATTGTGGATACGGGGCGCCTGCCCCTCCAGGAGCTGGCCGACCTGACGGGGGAGACCAGGAAGGTCCTGGCCAACCGGCGCCGCTACTTCCTGGCCTTGCTGCTGGTGGCGGACCGGGCGGAGGATTTTCCTTTTTTGGCTACGTACTTGGGGCTGGGGAGGGATGAAGGATGAGGACGGGAATAATTTGCGATATCCAGGCCGACTGCTACTGCGTGCTCACCGACCGGGGCGACTTTGTCCTGCGCCGGGGCCGGCCGCCCCGGGGCAAAGGGGTGGGGGACCGGATCGTCCTCGCGGCCAGCCGCCGCTGGCTGCCGCTGGCGGCCGCCGCCGCAGTCCTCATCCTGGCGGCGGTCCCGTTGCTGGACTTCTTTAGACCGCAGCCGGAACAGTTTAGCCTCACCCTGGATGTCAATCCCAGCGTCGAACTGGTGTATGCCCGGGATTACACTTTGCTGGCCTGGCATGGCCGCAACCGGGCGGGGCAGGAGCTGCTGGCCGGCCTGGAACGGCCCGGGGATGTGTACGCCGCCGTGGAGGCCGTCTTTGCCCGCTGTGTTGAGCGGGAGCTGGCCCGGGATCAGCAGGATATTTTTGTCACCGCCCCGGAAGGAGCGCCGCTGGATCAGGAGCGCTTGCTGGGCGCCCTGGATGGCCGCGGCGTCCGGGTGCGGGTGCACATGGTGCGTTTGCCCCACAGCAGGGGCCGGCGCCAGTCTTCTTCGCTGCGCGCTTATCTCAACGCCAGGTATCAGGCGGGCCTGGATGATTCCGAACCGGTGGCGGAAGCCGCCCTGGCCCATTTGCATGAGGAGTTGGTGAGCAGCGTCGAAGTACAGCCCTGGCACGACAACCCCTTGGTGCAGGCCATCGTGGAGCAGTTCCGCATCAGCAGCAGGCTGGCTGAGGAGATGCTGGCCGAAGGCCTGACGCCGGAAGAAGTGGCAGCCCTGTTGGAGCTGGCTGCTGCGGGTCAATTGTCGCCTGGAGAAATCTTACAAGAGCTGCGGGATTCCGGGCTGGCGCCGGGGCAGTTTTTACAGGACAAGGGCGCGGCCGGGGCCAAACCGCCAAAGCTGTCGGGGCCCGAGTGGCTGCCCCACCTGCTGGCGGCGGAATTCGGGCATCCGGCGGGGCAGTTGTCCAGTATACTGAACCGCGGCGTTGCCCCTGAAGACCTCCAGACTTTGCTGGTTATGGAAGCCATGGGCGGCGGCAAGTTGCAGACCCTGGTCCGGCGCAGGAGCTCCGCATCCCTGGAGACCCTGGTCCGGGAAGCGGGCCTGGATCGCGATGAGTTCGAGGCGCAATGCCGCCGCATCGGGGAACTGGTAAGTTCTGCGGCAGCCTGGGCTGACGAGGCCTTCGTTGCCGACCTGGCCGGCCGCTACAAGGTGGCCCGCGGCGAGGTGCTTTACATTCTGGCCCGGGGCTGGACTGAAGAGGAAGCAGAAGCCATCCTGGTTGCCAAAGGCAAGGGCAATCGGGACTGGAAAGAATACCTGGATGAATTTGAAGCGGAGAAACCGGAAAATCCCGGTAAGGGGAACAATAAGCCCGGCAAGGGCAACCCCGGCAAAGGCAACCCGGGCAAAAGACCTGTTGTTCCCCCGGGACTCAATAAAGGCAATTAACGGCGCGGTTGCGCCGCTTTTTTTTGGGCTGGATTGGAAACAATAAGTGGAATAAAATAGAAACAGCAGAATTGGGAAAAAGGGTGGGGAGGCTGAGCCTTGATACGGGGAATTGGCGTGGACAGCATCGAGATTGCCAGGGTAGCCGCAGCGCTGGCCCGAAACCCGGGCTTAATGAAGCGCCTGTACACACCTGAGGAAATTGCCCAGGCGCCGCCGGGGCCCAAGGGGTCATCCCGGCTGGCGGCGGTTTTTGCCGGCAAGGAGGCGGTATTCAAGGCGTTGGGTACCGGCCTGGCCGGGCACAGCTGGCGCCAGGTGCAGATCCTGCACCAGCCCGGCGGCGCCCCCCGGGTGCAGCTCCGGGGGCGGGCGGCGCAAACCGCCAGAGACAAGGGCATTGAACGCATACATATTTCCCTGACTCACGACCAGCAACGGGCGCTGGCATTTTGCATTGCGGAGGGATGAAGTGATGTGGCTGGCCGATGGAGACCAGATGCGCGCCATCGATAAAAGGGCCATGGAGGAATATGCCGTTCCCGGCCTGGTTCTGATGGAAGCGGCGTCCAGTTTTACAGCCCGGATAGCCCAGGAGTTCTTTGCCCCCCGGGGCCTGGTGACGGTGGTAACCGGTGGCGGCAACAACGGTGGCGACGGGTGGGGAGCGGCCCGGCACCTGGCGGCCCGGGGGCTGCCGGTGCAGGTAATTACAGCTGTGGACCCCCTGGAGTTGCAGGGGGATGCCGCCGCCCAGTTCAGGATGTACCGGGAATACGGTTTGCCCTGGGAAAAGTACAGGGGAGGAGAGCAGTTTGCTTCTGCGGAGCTGATAATCGACGCGCTGCTGGGCACCGGCGTCAGGGGTGAGCCCAGGGGGACGGCGGCGGAGATTATCGCGGCCATCAATGCCAGTCCCGCCCCGGTGCTGGCGGTGGACATTCCCTCGGGGCTGCCGGCAGGATTTTATCCGCCCCCGGGTCCGACGGTTGTGGCCCGGGCCACCGCCACCTTCGGCCTGGCCAAGGCGGGCTTGTACACCCCCGCCGGCCGGCAGGCGGGGGGCAAGGTATTTGTCGACGCCATTGGCCTACCCCCGCAACTGCTGCGGGATACCGGCCTGGTCCTCAACACCGCCGCCCACGCCGCCCGGGCCTTGCCCCAACGCCGTCGCGACAGCCACAAGGGCAGTTACGGCCACGGATTGCTGGTGGCGGGCAGCAAGGGGATGAGCGGGGCGGCGATAATGGCCGGCACTGCCGCTTTGCGGGGCGGCCTGGGCCTGCTCACCATTGCCTGCCCGCAACAGGTCAACGCCGTCATCCAGAGCAGCCTGTGGGAGGCCCTGTCCCTGCCCCTGCCCGATACCGAACAGGGCGCGCTGAGCCCCGAAGCCGTGGAACTGGTGGAGCCGGAGAAATACCGTGCGGCAGCCATCGGCCCGGGCTGCCGGGAGTGTGCGGGAACCCGGGCGCTTGCCGATTTGCTGCTCCAGTCTCCTTTGCCGCTGGTCCTGGACGCCGACGCCTTAAACGTCCTGGCCCCGGGCATACCCCGGCGCCCGGCGCCCACCGTGGTTACCCCCCACCCCGGGGAGATGGCGCGCCTTTTGGCTGCCCCGGTGGCGGAGGTGGTCGCGGCGCCGCTGGACGCGTGCCGGCGGGCGGCCCGGCAGTGGCAGTGCACGGTAATCCTCAAGGGCGCCAGCACATGCATCGCCGACCCCGACGGCAACGCCGCCGTCAACATTACCGGAACCGACGGCCTGGCCACCGGCGGTTCTGGCGACATTCTCACCGGCTTGCTCCTGGGCCTGCTCTGCCAGGGCGCAGAACCCTTCGCCGCCGCCTGCGCCGCTGCCTGGCTGTTGGGTACAGCGTCGGAACTGGCCGCCGGGGAAACGGGAACAGCTTCCCAGCTCCCCCGGGACGTGCTGGCCAAGCTGCCGCAAGCCTGGTTGCGCCTGGCCCGGGAAGCTTCGACATAAATTTCCCGGGGAATATTTTTTGTCGAAATAAATAAAATGTACGTGGAGGCGATGCATGTGCGGGTGTCGGAAATTATGACCCGGGATGTCGTGACCCTGAAACCGGAGCACAGTCTGGCGGAAGCGGCCAGGCTCCTTCTGGACAGTGGTGTAAGCGGCGCCCCGGTGGTTGAGGGCGAACGGGTTGTGGGGATGCTCAGCGAAAAGGACCTCCTGGCCACCCGGATAACGCCGCGGCCCCCCAGGTACCTGGAGCTTTTGGGCGGCATAATTTTCCTGGACGACGTCGGCCGGTTCCAAAGCCAACTGGAAAAGACCGCTGCCGTCACGGTGGAGCAGGTCATGACCCGGGACGTGGCCACAGTGGAGGCCGACGCCCCCATTGAAGAGGCCGCCGGGATCATCGTTCGCCGCGGAGTCAACCGGGTTCCCGTGGTGGAGAACGGGCGCCTGGTGGGAATCGTCACGCGCAGCGACGTGCTGAGGGGTACCCTGGGGCAATGAAAAGGCTCTGCGTCCTTTGCCTTGTCGTCCTTGCCCTGGCCGGCTGCAGCCCCGACGTCCGGGCCCGGGAGTGGGCGGAGAAGGCCGGGAAGGAGTATTGGACGGCGCAATACAGCATCGCCTTTCACCAAAAGGACGGCGATATTGAAATGCAGGTCAGGGAGGTCAGGGGGGACACCCTGCGCCTGGACATAGACATGCCCGGAGGCAGCCTGCGCCTGGAATACGGGCCCGACAACCTGCTCATCAGCCTGGATGGGGGGGGACTGGAATGGCAGGATTTCCCACGCCAACCCCCGTACTACACCCTGTGGCAGTTGTCCCGCCAACTGGCGGCTGCAGAAAATCTGGGCAGCGCCGGCGAATGGGCGACGGTGCAGGGATATAAGGTAATTGTCAGGGGCGGTTTCCCCGTCCAGGTCAGGTATGAAGACCAGTGGACCGTAAATGTCCGCCAGTTTCAGTGGAGCGGGAAGCACGCACCGGAGCCAAGGTAAGCAAATCCGGCCTCATAAGACCCATTGACAAGCCCTGCGGCCCTTGCCGCAGGGCTGTTTTTCCGGTCCGGCGCATCTCAGCTGCTGCACCAAAACCAGCCTTGACCGGAGCATGTATATTGCGCTTAGGGCAATAAAATAAGCTGCCGGCAACTGCCGACAGCTTGTTTTATTGCCAACTTTACCGTGCCCAGGACACCCGGCATTACGGTATGATAATCGGTTTATACTCCTGGCGCATTTGGTTGAACAGCGCTTCAATATTCTCCTGCCTGCACAAGTACACTGCCGGCCTGTTGTCATTTACTGCCCAAATCAAGTAAAAGTACTCGCCGGCAATATCTACCAACATTATGTCATTCTTCTTTGTTTTTCCGGACTCCCACTGGCCGGGTGTTATCAGGATCGAGGGGACGGGAGGTTCCGTCGACACCGACGGATTGCCCACTCTTTTGACGACCTTTATTTGTTTGTACCAGTCCAGTATATCCTGCTTCTCTTTTCCCTCCGCCTGGCGTACCTCGGAGATCGGGCTGAAGTCAGCAAATACCGGGTTAATCAGCACCGTCGCCTCCGGCCCGAAGGTCGGCAACAAACATCCGGGCGAGAACAGAATGGCAACGGCCAGCGCCGCCAGCGCCAGCACAGCCAGGCCACTGATGATGCGCTTATTAAAAACTTTGTTCCATTGCCACGAACTTGCCAATGTTCTCACCCTTTTTGTTGTACACGTCACCGGTGTAATGAAATACGGGATAAATGCAGTCAGCTTCCTCATCTTCCCAGTAGGTCTGCCTGACTTCGGTAACATGCAAAGTCACCTGGGGCGATTCTTTTTCGAGGTCGAAACCAAACAACCCTCGCCCTTTTTTCACGGCCAACTCCAGCATCTTCCTAGCATCTCTCGCCGGGGGCGCATCGAGCTGGGCAACAATGGGCCGGTAAATTGAATCTACCGCTGTTATGTTTAACTCGCGATCAAAGGAAACAGCCAGGCGGGAGTTGCCGTATACCGGCACATTGTCGATGTAGCGGGTAAAGCTTACCGTCCTGGATTCCACATAACGTTCTCCCGAACCAAACTCAGCCACCACCCCGTCGGCAACAAAGCTGTAGACAAAACCTTCCGGCATCAGGTTGTTCTTTTTGAGAAATTCTTCTGCCGCCTGCCGCAGAACTTCGTCATCGGGAAATGGCTTAGTGGGGTCGACGTTTTCCGGTTCCTTCTGGTAGATGAAGCAGCTGGCGCCAAAAACAGTCAGGTAGTGACCGGGCTGGGCGTACCAATGGCAGAACTGTTCGTTCCTGCTCACATCTTCAAACCGGAAGTCAAATGTTTCCCCCAATGTTTTCAGCTCGTCTTCGGAATACATCGCTGCGGATACCTCGTATATGGGCAGCGGGGTATTTAACTGGCTGAAGTCAATATTAGGAGAAAAAGTTGCGCCAGTTATTTTTGGGAGAGGCTCTCCCGGGACAGGAAAATCGATTAAGTATGTTATTTTTTGCTCGTCAGTATTTTGCCAAGAACAACCAGCGATACAGGTGACGGAAATTAACAGAAAGCATATTCCCAACACTGATAATCTCTTCATGACATTGCCCTCCCTCTTCAATAGTTCACTGTATAATATTTTCTGCCAAAATCAGTTTTAGTAGAGCTCGAATAGCTAGGCGCTGGTGCTGTACTCGCATAAATGGTGTCCCCTTCGTAGGCTTTGTGGTAAGCCCACGCAGCATTAATTTGGAACCCGACATCGCTCAGCTTGGGTTGATGCTTTCTTGCAGCATTTACCCATGCATCTTTAAAAGCATATCCTTGGCGCAGTAATTTCCCGTAAGTTGTTCCTTCATCTGGCCTAATGTACATTGTGGAAGCGAAACCTGTGATAATGTGCAGTCCCTGAAACATTTTATGGATTTTTTCCAAATTAGCACTTGAGCCTCCTGTTTTTAAAAAATTGCACGTATAAGCGGAGGCCCATCTTAGTTTTCTACCCCATCTTATCTCGTCCCATGTAG
>JAAYIH010000002.1 GCA_012523545.1 Bacillota bacterium | reverse complement strand
CAATGACCAGGCCGGTGTTCTCCCGAATGTACTCCTCCATGCCGGGGACAGCCTTGAGTTCGTCGCAGATGGCAGCGGTGCGCCGGCATTGCCAGACAATGGCGTTATGCACCGGCTGGCCGGTGCGGCGGTCCCACACCACCGTGGTCTCCCGCTGGTTGGTGATGCCCAGGGCGGCAATCTCCCGGGGATCGGCGCCGGCTTTGGCGACGGCTTCCCGGGCCACCTGGCTCTGGGCAGCCCAGATTTCCAGGGCATCGTGCTCCACCCAGCCCGGCTGGGGGTAAATTTGGGTAAACTCCTTCTGTGCCGCGGCGACGATGCAGCCTGCCCGGTCGAAGAGGATTGCCCTGGAACTGGTTGTCCCCTGATCCAGGGCCAGGATATAGCGCTTTTCCACGTTGTCCCCTCCCTCTACATGTACCAGAGTTCTTCCTTGCTGGTGGAAATCCCCACCGCCCCGGCCTGCAGGGCGGCGATGATGTCCTCCTTGGACTCAATCAGCCCCCCGGCAATGACGGGCAAGCGGGTTTCGGTGCAGACCCGCCTGATGATTCTGGGGATGATGCCCGGCAACAGCTCGATGGCAGCGGGCCGGGTGTGAGACACCGATTTGACGGCAGTCTCCACCGACAGGGAATCCAGCATAAAAACCCGCTGGATGGCCCCCAGCCCGATTTCGCCGGCATGTTTGACCAGGTTGACCCGGGTGGTGATGATGCCGTCGGGCCTGATTACCTGCCGTATGTACTCCAGGGCCGCCCAGTCGCGGGAAAATCCCTCCACCAAATCCAGGTGGATGTAGACGGCCTTTCCCGCCGCGTGTACTGCCTGCACCGCCTCGGGCACAGTGAGAATGGTTCCCTTGAGGAGGAAGATAATCTCGCAGGGAGACTGTACGGCGGCAGACAGGCGCGAGAGGTCGCTGACCGCTGCCACCACAGGGCTCTGTTGGATGCGCGCGTGAAAATCGGACATTCCCTCACCCCCGCCCCCGGTATGTTTCCCCCGCCGGCGCCAAACATGCCGGGCAAGTACCTGAGCTCGTCCCGCCGAAACAGGCGGGCACAGCTCCTGACAGAAAATTATTTCGACACCGCCGGGGCAATTCCCTGCCCGGGCAAACAGCAACAAAAACGGCTTCCGGCCGTTGCCGGAAGCCGCGCCATTCCTTTCGCAGCTACACCGCCGCCTGGGCGGCGCGCCGGAAAGCCCTGACCCGCTGCCGCTGGCGGTAGGCGTGGACGCCGTAGCTCAGGACGGTGAGGATGGACCTGTACACCGCCCGGGTCCCGTATGCCCTGGCCAGGGAGACCTTGGCGGACTGGGAATTGCATTCTATAAACCATATTTTCCCCTGTTTGTCGAGGCCGAAATCTATGCCGATTTCTGCATACCGGCCGTACGGCGCCTCTATGCAGGTGTAGACGGACATTAAAAACCGCCGGATGTCTTCCTTGACCTTCAGCATTATGGCCGGCGGGTACCCGCATACCTCCGACAAATACCAGTCCAGGGTTGCCACCTGGGCATGAGTGGTGATGGGAGACTGGTTGCCGCCAATCCGGGCGGCAATGGCGACAATCTCCACCTCACCCCGGGGATTCCTGGCCATTTCCGCCCGCAAGTCCACCAGCTTGCCTTCCCAGGTCATCAGGTCTATGGGCTGCTGCACCAGAACCACGTCGCCGCCGTACAGCGCAGTTGCATAGTTGACCACCGATTCCAGGCTGGGGAGGCTGAATTGCTTGAGCCCCCGGCTGGCCCCTCTGTCTATGAAAAAGCTCACTTGAAATCCCTGGCCGTCCTGTCTGATCCGGATTACATTGCGCCCCTTGCGTCCACGCGCCGGTTTGAGGTAGACCGCGCCGTAGGCATCCAGCATGGCCCTGATATCTTCCGGCGACCGGTAGACTGCGGTGTCGGGGAGGTGCTCTTTGATGTCCGCAAAGCGGCTGAGGTTTTGGTAAACCTCCCACTTGTCAAAGGGAGGATAATTCAAGACTACGCCACACTTTTTTACTTTGTTTACCAAGACCTCGACGCTCGGGCTGTCGCCTCCGCCGCGAACGTAAAGGATGTTGGGCAGGGGAAAGGACTGCTGTTTCCAGCGCCCGGCTTTGGCATCCCAAAACGTGCCTTCAATTCTGTTGGCGCTGTTGTCGATGGAGGATACTGTAAAGAAAAACAAGCGGGCTTTCAGCCTTTGGTTGGCCTCGCGCATCAACCTCATGTGGACGCCTGCCCTCTGGTTGCGCAGATTTGCAATGGTGCTGCCGCTGACCAGCACTCCGATGAGCGGCGGATGCATCCTTTCCTCAGATGTCCTCACTGTAACTGCCTCCCTTATGTTAATCAGTATATGAGCGGAGATTTGCCCGCGGTGCAGCAAGGGGCCAACTGCCCACCAGTCCGGTACGCCTGTATAAAAAGGGCTATGCACCGAGCGTGATAGCCCTGTTATTGCGAAAGGAGGGTAATACCTGCTGGATTATGCTTCTGCTACTTGGACGGTCAGGTTGGCGGTAATAATTGGCGAAAGCGCTACCTGCGTTTCAAAATCGACGCTGGGGCAAGGCACAATTAAGGTCTCGTCGACGCCAAGTAAAGGTTCCAGATCAATTTCTACGTTCCCGCCGATATTGGGAAACGGTACGTTGGTCAGCAGCTCTACCCCGACGGGGATAGGCACGCCGTCAAGAACGGTCAGAGAGCCCAAAGTGAGAGTCACAAGGCAAGTAGTTATTACGCCCAACAATTCTACCTCCTTTACCTGTTGATAGTTATTTATACTGACAAAGTACTGGAAGTGTGTTGTGCCTTAATCCTGTTTGGGGTAGGCATTCTTTGCAATAGCCAAATGTTGTGCATACCGCAGGGGAAAGTAGTACCGTATCCGCTCCAGTTGGGGATCGCCCAGCCTCAGGAGCAGCTTTTTTTGGGTGTGACCGTTGACTTCGATAATCCAGACCGAGCCGCCGGTGTCGACGCAGAAATCAACGCACACTTCACCGAGATGCCCCAGCCTCTTTTCCAGAGCGGCGGCCGCCGCCAAACCCAGTCTCTGCATTGCTTTCAGCTGGCGGTCTTCAATTGCCCCGCGGGCCAGCATCTCCCCAATGCCGACCAGCTCGCTGCTCTGGTTGGTGATATAGGAGCCTGCCACCGCCACCCGGCAAAATCCCCCGGTGACCTGCCAATTGCCCCGGGCGTCTTTCTGCACGTACAGGCGGACGTCAAAGATGCGCCCGGTGTGCCGGGCAAAGGGAATGAACTGCTGGAGGATAAAGGGCTTTTCAGCAAAAAGGGGGCCTGCGGCGGCCAGCAGCTTTTTGGCATCGGGTTCTGTGAGCTTGGGGATGCTCAGGTCCTTGAAGAGGCTGTACCCCGAGTCCGTCGCCTCGATGCGGCAGATATCTTTGCCAAACTGGCCGCGCCGGGGCTTGATAATCACCTTGCCGTGTTTGGCCAGCATTTGCCCGGCGCAGGCGGGGCTGAAGGGCATGGTCTCGGGCAAGGCCGGCGCGACACCGCTGTCGCGGAGAATGGAATAAACCTCCCATTTGTCAAACCAGGTTACCCTGTTGAACACCGCTTTCCTGCCCAGGACTTCTTCCAGCCTGGCCGCCGCTTGGTCGCGGGCAGTGTAAATGCGGTTGTACACCGCCCCGGGCAGCGGGCAGCGGGTTTTGGTCCACCTGCCCCGGCTGTAGAGGTAACCGTCCGCCCGCCGGGCCGGCCAGTGGACATCCCGGGGGCTGAACACCAGCACGTCAATGCCCAGGGCGTCTGCGTCCTTTTCCAGCCGCAGTTCTTTGGCCCGCCTCCTCAATACTCCTACAAGCACTCGTGCCATTATTCTCACCGCGCTTTGCTTAGGATTTGCCGTGGTTCAGTATATGAGGAAACAGCGGGGAACGAATGGACGGCTGCAAAAAAAGGGCTGTCGCCCTGCAGGGCGACGCCCTTTGCCCATATGTCCCTTGCGCTTACAGTCCCTTGTCTTCAAACGCCGTCGGGGTAACGGTTGTGAAAAAAGAACTTTTCCGGCGCCAGCCGCTCAGGGCGCACCTTTTCATCCCTGACCTGGTGCTCGGACAGGCGGGGGCTGAGTTCCGGACTGCGCTTCCCCACCGCCACCAGGGCGATGACCGTCATATCCTCGGGAATGTTGAGGATTTCCGCCACCGCCTTGGGTTTGAACCCGGCGAAGGGATGGGCGACCAGGTCCAGTTCCGTCGCCCGCAGCTGCAAAAATGCCACCGCCATGCCGGTATCGAAGAGGAAGTACTCCCGCTGGCCCAAGACGCAATCCAAATCCTTGCGGGAGCACACGGCAATGAGCATGGAAGCATCCCGGGCCCACTCGTTGCCCCTGGCCAGGGCGCCGTGGAGCCGGCTGAGGATTTCCCGGTCGTATACGGCGACAAACCGCCAGGGCTGTTTGTTGAAACACGACGGCGCCAGCGAAGCGGCAAGCGCCAGGTCGGCCAGGAGTTCCGGTGTTATTTTCACCGGGCTGAGGGACCTGTACGCTCTCCGCCTTTCAATTGCCTCGCGAACATCCATTACACATACCTCCCATCCCGCCGCACTGGTTCCCGTCTGCCGATGAGAACCTTCACTGGCGGATGATTTCCAGGAATTCCTCTTCGCTGAGGACTTGAATGCCCAGTTGCAGAGCCTTTTCCAGCTTGGAGCCGGCCTTGGCGCCGGCCACCACGCAGTCAGTCCTGGCGCTGACGGAACCGGCTACCCGGCCGCCCAGTTCTTCGATGCGCGCTTTGGCCTCGTCCCGGGTCATGCTCTCCAAAGTGCCGGTGAGGACAAAGGTCTTGCCCGCCAGGGGGCCGCCGCCCGCCCGCCTGGGCTGGACGGTATTGACGCCGGCCTGCTGCAGCCTCTGAATGAGGCGGCGCATGTCGGGGTCGGCCAGTTCCCGGACAACGCTTTGCGCAATCTTCTCCCCGATTTCCGGCACCGCCGTCAGCTCTTCAATGCCGGCGGCCTGGAGGGCATCGATGCTGCCAAAGCGCTCGGCCAGCAACCTGGCCGCTTTGGCCCCCACAAAGCGGATGCCCAGGGCAAAGAGCAGGCGCTCCAGGGGGCGCTGCTTGGACGCCTCGATGGCGGCGATGAGCTTGGCTGCCGATTTTTCGCCCATGCGCTCCAGCTGCGCCACTTCTTCGGCGCGGAGGGCGTAGAGGTCAGCTGCATCCCGGATCAGGCCGGCCTTGAAGAGGGCGTCCACCACCGCCGGGCCCAGGCCCTCGATGTCCATGGCCCCGCGGCTGGCATAGTGGATGACCCGCTCGCGGATCTGGGCAGGGCAGCCGGGGTTGGGGCAGCGGCGCACCGCCTCCCCCTCCACCCGCACCGACCGGCTGCCGCAGGCGGGGCACTTGTCCGGGGGCTGCCAGATCCGTTCGCTGCCGTCCCGCTTGTCCTTGAGGGGCGCCACTATCTCGGGGATAATGTCGCCGGCCTTCTGGACCAGGACCAGGTCGCCGATGCGGATGTCCTTGTCCCGTATGTAGTCTTCGTTGTGGAGGCTGGCCCGGCTTACGGTTGTACCGGCCAGGCGCACCGGCTCCAGTTCGGCGGTAGGGGTAATGGCCCCAGTGCGCCCGACGTTGAGGGTAATGTCCAGAATGCGGGTCCGGGCCTGCTCGGCGGGGAATTTCCAGGCCATGGCCCAGCGCGGGCTTTTGACGGTGGAACCCGCCCGCTCCTGCAGTTCCAGGTCGTCCACTTTAATGACCATGCCGTCGATGGCGTAAGGCAATTCCGCCCGCTTGACCCGCCAGGCCTCCACGTAGGCAATTACTTCCTCTATGTCGCCAAAACGCCGGCGCAGGGGGTTGACCTTAAAGCCCAGTTCCTCCAGCCAGTTCATGACCTGCCAGTGGCTGTCGCCGTGTTCCCGGGCCTGCTCCAGGCCGTAGACAAAGAGGTCCAGGCGCCGGGAGGCGGCCACTCTGGGGTCCAGCTGGCGCAGCGTACCGGCAGCGGCGTTGCGGGGGTTGGCAAAGAGGGGCTGGCCCTGCTCCTCACGCAACCTGTTCAAGGCCTCAAAGGCCGGGATGGGCATGAAAGCCTCGCCCCGGACCCGGATGCTCACCGGCTCCTTGAGGCGCAGGGGCAGGGAACGGATGGTGCGCAAATTGGCAGTGATATCCTCGCCGACGCTGCCGTCGCCCCGGGTGGCGCCCCGGACAAAGACCCCGTCTTGGTATTCCAGGGCCACCGCCAGCCCGTCGATCTTGGGCTCCACCACATAAGTCGGCCGGACCCCCAGCAGCCGGTGCAGGCGCTGGGCAAAGGCACGCAGGTCTTCCGGTGCAAAGGCATTGTCCAGGCTGAGCATTGGCGTCGGGTGCACCACCTGGGCAAAGCCTTCCAGCAGCGGTCCCCCCACCCGCTGGGAAGGGGAATCGGGGGTGACGAGCTCGGGAAACTTCTCCTCCAGTTCCAGCAGTTGGCGCATCAGCGCATCGAATTCGGCATCGCTGATTTCGGGCGCATCCAGGGTGTGGTACAGCCAGTTATGCCGGTGGATTTCCCGGCGCAGTTCTTCCAGGCGCTTGCGGGCAGCGCTTTTATCCACGCTCTTAACCTCCCTCAAATAATTCCGTATCCGTCCCGGTCTACCAGTATTCTATCCGTTCTGCCCGGGTTTTTGTGTGCAGCTCCGGCACATGGCCGGGCGGGATTGCCCACGCTATTCTTCCACCACTGTCAGCGGCGCAAAGTCGGCCATGAGGCGACGGCGGTCGCCGCCGGCAAATTCCACCACAACCACGGGCTGGTCTCCCAGGGTTTCGGTCTCCACCACCGTGCCCCGGCCCCATTTGGCGTGGGCTACCGTCATCCCCACCCTGAACTGGGTTTTGGGGCCGGACGCCCGGGGCTGGGGCTGGTCCGTGACGGCCCACATCCGGAGCTGGAAAGGTGAACCGTTAATGAAGTGCAGGTATTGCGCATCGGTTTCGGCGAGGAACCGGGACGGGCGGCAGGCCGTCACCCGCCCGAAGAGGTGGCGGGTGCGGGCCCAAATCAGGAAGAGCTCCTGCTGGGCCCGGGTCATGCCTACATAGCACAGGCGCCGCTCCTCGTGCAGCTGTTCTTCGTCCTCCAGGGAACGGGCGTGGGGAAACAGCCCTTCCTCCAGGCCGACGATAAATACCACGGGAAATTCCAGGCCCTTGGCGCTGTGCAGGGTCATCAGGGTGAGGCAGTCGCTCCCTTGCTGCAGCTGGTCCACATCGGCCACCAGGGCCACCTCTTCCAGGAAAAGGCCCAGGTCGCCGCCCACCCGGCGGTCGTATTCCTCGGTCACCGTCAGCAATTCCTGCAGGTTCTCCATCCTGCTCTGGGCCTCGATGGTCTGCTCGGCGGCCAGGGCGGCGGCATAACCCGTTTTGTGCATGACCTCCTGCAGGGTTATGGTCACGGCCGACTCCGCCGCCACCGCTTCCAGGTGGGCCATCAGCCGGGCAAAATCCAGGAGCCTGGCCCCGGCGCTGCCCCCGATCTCCCGGGCCGCCTCCTCCAGGCAGGACATGGGCGCCAGGTTTCTGGCCTGAGCATAGGCCAGCAGCTTTTCCAGGGTGCGCTCGCCGATGCCCCGCCGGGGCTCGTTGATTATCCTGGCCAGGCTGACGGTGTCCCAGGGGTTGACCAGCAACCGCAGGTAAGCAAGCATGTCCTTGATTTCCTTGCGCCCGTAAAAGGGCTGGCCGCCGATGAGCTGGTAGGGAATGCCGGCCCTGAGCATGGCGTCTTCCAGGGCGCGGGACTGGGCCCGGGTGCGAAAGAGCACGGCGTAATCCCCCAGGGGGCGGGACCCGGCCTGCACCGTCCGCACCACAAAGGCCGCTTCATCGGCCTCGTTTTGGGCGGTATACAGGTTGACCAGGCAGCCCTCCCCGGCCGCCGTCCACAGCGCCTTGGCCTTGCGCCGCTGGTTGTGGGCAATCACCGAGTTGGCGGCGCCCAGGATGTTGCCGGTGGAACGGTAATTTTGCTCCAGCTTGATAATCCTGGCGTCGGGATAGTCCTGCTCGAAGTCCAGGATGTTGCGCACATCGGCCCCCCGGAACAGGTAGATGGACTGATCGTCGTCGCCCACCACGCAGACATTGCGGTGGGCCTGGCCCAGGAGCTGGATGAGGCGGTACTGCACGCGGTTGGTGTCCTGGTACTCGTCCACCAGAATGTATTTAAACTTCCGCTGATAGTAAGCCAGCACATCGGGGTGATTGGCCAGGAGCTCCACGGCTTTGAGCAGCAGGTCGTCAAAATCCACGGCATTGCCGGCCGCCAGCTTTTGCTGGTACAGCGCGTAGATATCAGCGGCCCGGCGCATAAAGTAGTCTGCGGCCTGCTGCCGCATTTCCTCCGGGCTCTGCAGCCGGTTCTTGGCATTGCTGATGGCGGCCAGCACCGCCCGGGGATGGAATTTCCTGTCGTCCAAATCCAGCTCCCGCAAGCAGTTTTTTATCACCTGCAGCTGGTCCTGGTCGTCGTAGATGGTAAACCCCGGCATGCAGTTGACCAGGGCCCCGTGGCGGCGGAGAATGCGCACGCAGGCGGAATGGAAAGTGGAAATCCACATGCCGTCGGTGTTTCCCACCAGCTTCTCCACCCGCTCCCGCATTTCCCGGGCCGCTTTGTTGGTAAAAGTAATGGCCAGGATTTCCCCCGGCGCCGCCAGGCCCGTGTCCAGAAGATAGGCAATGCGGTATGTCAGCACCCGGGTTTTGCCGCTGCCGGCCCCGGCGATGATCAGCACCGGGCCTTGGGTGTGGCGCACTGCTTCCAATTGCTGCGGATTGAGCTGGGCTGCATATTTTTCCATGTCTACTCCCCCTCAGGTTAATAATATGTTATTTGCATACCGGGCGCAATAAGCGGAAGAGGCCCGGGAAAGGGCAAAAAAAAATGCTCCGGATTGGCAATCTAGAGCACCAGGGAACCGCCGTGGCGAGAGTATCTTATGCTTTTTCTTCCCGGGTTGCCGCAACATCGGGCCGGGTCTTTCAGCCGCTGTTGGGCCAAATCAGGGGCTGCACCAGGGCGATGACCAGGGCAATGGCGGCCAGGGCGTCAAATTCCACCCCCAGCAGGGCGAATTGCTGCCCCACATCCAGTTTGAGAAAGGATGCGGCCAGGGTCAGGCTGATATAGATCCCCCCGGCGTTGGCAATGACATTCTTTATTTCCCGGGACAAAAAGGTTTCGCGGGCGTCGGCCGACAGGCGCTGGCTTTTCTTGACATTGCCCACCCGCAGCCAGGCGCTGAGCACCACCAGGGCTGCTGTCAACCCCAAAATGATTATGCCGACGAGCACCGGAAAATCACCTCCGGTGCTATATTATTATCCGGCGGGCCTGAATAGACCCGCCGGTCAGTCTAAAGCTGGCGGTAATTGATGAGCTCGACGCCGTTTTGCTCCACCCACGCCAGGACGCGGGGCGAAGTGAGCACCTGCAGTTCCCGCACCCGCGGGAAATTGTAGCTGCTGTTGGCCAGGATAAAATCGTCGACATAGGCGGGATGGCTCATGACTTCCACCGTTTTGTCCCGCAAATCAGGGTAATTGGCAAAGAACTCGGTGAAGAACTCTTCCCGCACGCCGTCGCCGTAAAAGTCCACCAGGCAGACCTGGGGATGCCTTATTTCGGCCCGGCCGGCATAGGCGGCGCCGGCCTCCCAGCCCCGGGGCATGGCGCGGATGGGCAGGTCAAACTCCCGGGCCAGCGCCCTGGTGACGGGCCAGAGCTGGGGATGCATGTGGACATGGTGGTGACCGTCCAGGTGGGTGGGCTCAAGGCCCAGGTCCAGGACGCGGCGGATTTGCGCCCGCCACTCCCGCTCCACCTCCGCCAGGTCATGGCGCAAAGGCTGGTTTATGTCGAAGCGCAAGAACTTCCCTTCATCGTCCACCAGGGTGGGGACGTCCCCGGGAGGGGAAACGGGACGGCCAAAGTCCAGGACCAGGTGCACACCTACGCCCAGACCGGGATTGGCCCGGGCCAGCTCCGCCGCCTGGCCGGCGGCAATTCCCTGGGCCATCAGCGACGCCGAGCGCACAATGCCCCTTTGAAAGGCATCTATCACGCCGTAATTCTGCCCGGGAGAATAGCCGAAATCGTCGGCATTAACGATAAGACGCATGCTTTTTCACCTCGGCAATGGCTTCTTTGAACTGGGGCAGGAAGGGGGCGTGGGCCAGCAGCATTTCATCCAAAACCGCCTTGCCCTTCTTTTCGCACTGCACCAGGGGGTTGGTGACCATGGCGGCCAGGGCGTCCTCGTACTTGCCGGACACGGCAGCCTGGCAGGCCAACAGCTCAAAGGCCTTGACCTGCTGCACCAGCCCGCGGCAGGCGTGGGGCAGCCGGCCCATGGTCAGGGGCCGGGGGCCCTCCCGGGTAATTACCGAAGACACTTCCACCACCGTATCCTCGGGCAAATCGAGGATGGCGCCGTTGTTGACGGTGTTGACGGGCTGGATGTCGCCCCGGTCGGTATAGATGGAAGCCATGAGGTTGCAGGCGGCGTCGCTGTAATAGGCGCCGCCCCGCTTTTCCAGTTCCGGCGGCTTGACGTCCAGGGCGGGATCGGCGTACTTCCTGAAGAGCTCCGCTTCCAGTTCCTTGACCACCTGACCCCGGGTGCGCCCCTGCCGGAAATCATCCAGGGCATGGGCCAGCATCTCGTCCTTTTGCAGGTAGTAGCGGTGATAGGGGCAGGGGATGGCTCCCAGACCCCGCAACAGCTCCCGGGACCAGGGGATGTCCTCGATGTTCTGCATGGTCAGGCCGTCGGCCCCTTCGCCCAGCATGGCCAGCACCCGGTCGCGGATGCTTTCTCCGTCCAGAAAAATATCCAGGCCAAAGACCATGTGGTTGAGACCGGCAAAATCTATGCGCAGCCGGCGCTTTTCCACCTGCAGCATCCTGGCCAGGGCCATTTCCATGCCGATGGGCACGTTGCACAGGCCGATAAACCGCTCCCACCGGGTATAGCGCCGCACCGCTTCGGTAATCATGCCGGCGGGATTGGCAAAGTTGATGATCCACGCTTGGGGACACAGGCGCTGGCAATCGGCGACCAGTTCCAGTACCACGGGAATGGTGCGCAGGCCGTTGAAAAGGCCCCCCGCTCCGATGGTCTCCTGCCCCAGCAGGCCGTGCCGGGCGGGAATGGTCTCATCCAGAATGCGCGCTTCAATCTGCCCCACCCGCATCTGAAAAATGACAAAGTCGGCATCCCGCAGGGCTTCCTCCCGGTCCAGGGTGGAATGGATTTGCATGCCGACGCCGGCTTTGGCCGCCATCCGCCGGGCCAGAGCGGCGATGATCTCCAGCTTTTCTCTGCCCGCGGGAATGTCCATCAGCCACAACTCTGCCACCGGGAATTGCTCGTGGCGCAAAAGCAGGCCTTCGACCAATTCCGGGGTATAGCTGGAACCTCCTCCAATGACTGCAACTTTAAGCATTTTCCTTCCCCCGTCCTTAAAATTTGTTACTATTATATCAAATGGTTGGTACAAATTGTTAGCTTTTTTTTCAAAAAAACCTTTACCATATTTCCGGCCAAGATATAATAATAAATAAAAAAGGTACCAACAAATAAGTATGCCGCGGAGCTCAATTTATTAAAAGGAGTGTTGAGGCGTTGTGAAGTTTCTCCTCATTTGTTCGGCGGGAATGTCCACCAGCTTATTGGTCACCAAGATGAAAAAAGCTGCCGAGGAAAGGGGCCTGGATCTGGAAATCCTTGCCCACAGTATCAGCGACGCCAAGAGATTTTACGACGAAGTGGACATGGTCTTGCTCGGCCCCCAGGTTCGTTTTTTGAAAGATGAGGTATCCAAAGCCGTCAACGTCCCCGTCCAGGTCATCGACATGCGCAGTTACGGCCGCATGGACGGAGCCAAAGTCCTGGAGGACGCCCTGAAGGAGTTGCAGGCTTAGGCGCCACTACCCGGGCGCAGCTGCCGGCATCCAGTTGCGCCCCGGGTATGGACATACCAAATCTTTAAAAGAGGAGGAGTAAAATGTCTGCTCTTGTCGCCTTTTTGGAAAAGCACTTTGTGCCCATTGCTGCCAAGATTGGCGGTCAGAAGCACCTGGTTGCCATCCGGGACGCCTTTGCCGGTCTGATGCCGCTGGTAATGGCGGGCGCCTTCGCTGTCCTGCTCAACAACGTCTTCTTTGTTCCCTGGTCCCTTTTAGCCGGCTTTATAGGAGAAGAAAGCGCATTTATCCAGTGGACAAACACCTATATTGCGCCTCTCTTCAGCCTGATGGAAAGCGGCACCCTGGCAATTCTGGCCCTGGGCCTTGTGTTCTCCCTGGGCTACAACCGGGCCAGGGGCGAGGATCAGGACGCCCTGTCTACCGGACTTATCAACGTCGCATGCTTCATCCTTTTGGGCGCTCTGTCCCGGAACAATCCTGATGTCGCCAGCTGGGTCACCAACTATTTGGGCGCGCAGGGAATCTTCATCGCCCTGCTTGTCGGCTTGATTGCTCCAGAGTTTTACTTCTTGTTCGTCAGAAGAAACTGGGTCATCAAGATGCCGGAGCAAGTGCCTCCCGCCGTCACCAGGGGCTTTATGGCAGTCATTCCAGGCTTTATCACCATATTGATCGCAAGCATTGTGGCATACATCTTCAACATGGCCGCCGAGACGAACATCTTCGCCTGGTTTGAAAACACCTTCTCCCAGTCCCTGATGGCCCTGGGACAGCACATCGGGTCAATCGTGCTGATTTCCTTCCTGATTCCACTCTTCTGGTTCTTCGGCCTCCACGGCGCCAACATCCTGGAAGCTGTGATGAACCCTGTTTACGGGACCTTGGCCCAGATGAACATCCAGTATTTCCAGAGGGGAATCACCGCCGTCGGCACCGGCGCCAACGAACTGGCCGTGTGGGTGCGGGGTTCCTGGGACGCCTATGTCTTCATGGGCGGTTCCGGCGCCACTTTGCCCTTGATTCTGGCCTTCCTGCTCTTCTCCAAGGTTAAGGAGCACAAGGAAATCGCCAAACTGGGCGTTGCGCCGGGCATCTTCATGATTAACGAGCCCATCCTCTTCGGCATTCCCATCGTCCTCAACCCCATCTTCCTGATACCCTTCCTGCTGGTCCAGCCCGTCCTCACCATCGTCGCTTACTACGCCACCGTATGGGGCATCGCAGGACCCATCGTCAACGCAGTACCGTGGACGACACCGCCAATTCTCAACGCCCTTCTGGCCACCAACGGCTCCATCGGTGCTGTTCTGGTCTCAGTAGTCAACCTGGTCCTGGCCTTCATCATCTACCTGCCCTTCGTCCTGGTCGCCAACCGGCAGCGGGCGCAGGAAGATGAAGCAGAGGCCAAACTGGCCAGCTAACCAAGCGGAGATAGTCCCGGTTGCTTCCAATCGGGACTATCCTTTCTAAAGGGGTGAACAGCATGGTTTCCAATTCCATCACCATCCCCCGGGATATCGAGACGGTGTGGAACACAATCGAAGCGGAATTTCGCAAGGCCTTTAAATGCCAGGGCAAAGAGCTCCTGGGGCGGCGGACCACCATCAAAACCAGAAGCTATTTCGGCAGCCCCATCACCGTCAGCCAGGAGGTCATCGAATACGCGCCGCGGGAAGCCATCGCCATCAAATCCGTCAACCGCGACGACGTACTGATCAGCCGTTACCGGTTGGAAGCCCTGGCCGACGATTGCTGCCGGGTGACCCTTTCGGTGCAGGGCCGAAATGAGAAAAGCAAGCTGAAAACCTGGAATTACTGGGTGATGAGCCTGCCGGTGTTTCGCAGCGGCGCCAGGAAGCGCCTGGCCATCCAGCTGCAGCGCCTCAAGGAATTCATCCTGGCCGGAGGCGACGGCCCATGATCGTGGTCCAGTCGCCATTAAAACGGGATTTCATCATCTCTCTCCTGGACGGAAACACCATCCAGTCCGTCTCCTTCAAGCTGGTTAAACAGGAGGGCATGAACATGTATTTCGAGCACAGCGGCGACGGGGAAACGGCAGCCAAAGTTGCCAAGGAAACCATTAAAAAATCGGAGTTCGGGCCTGCTCTGTTTTTCCGGGTTACCCATGAGTAAGACCGCCTTCCCTCCCGGTTTCCTCTGGGGCAGCGCTTCGGCGGCCTACCAGGTTGAAGGCGCCTACCAGGCCGATGGCAAAGGCCCGTCCATCTGGGACCTGTGGGTGCAGATTCCCGGCAAAACTTACAACGGCACCAACGGCAACATCGCTGCCGACCACTACCACCGCTACCGTGAAGACGTCCAGCTGATGAAAGAAGCCGGTCTCAAGGCCTACCGGTTTTCCGTCGCCTGGACCCGCCTGTTTCCCCGCGGCCGCGGCGAAGTCAACCCGGCCGGCCTGGAATTCTATACAAATCTCATCCGCCTGCTCAAGGAAAACGACATTGAACCGGTGGTAACCCTGTACCACTGGGACCTTCCCCAGGCTCTGCAGGACGAATACGGCGGCTGGGAGTCCCGCCGCATCATCGACGATTTTCTGGCCTTCGCCAGGACCTGCTTTGACGCCTTCAGCCCCCAGGTCCAGTACTGGATTGTGCTCAACGAACCCAATATTTTCACCCAGCTGGGTTACCTGGAAGCCCTGCATCCGCCGGGGAAAAGCGACCTCAGGGCTTTCCTGCAAACCTATCACCACACCGCCCTGGTCCATGCCGCCGTGGTAAAAATGTTCAAGGACAACGGCTACCCCGGGCGCATCGGCTCATCCATCGCCTTTACTCCAGCCTATGCCGCCAGCGAAGATCCCCGGGACCTGCGGGCCCTTGAACTTTACTACGCCACGGGACCCTGGTGGTTCATGGATATTTACCATCGCGGGACCTATCCCAACCTGGGCCAGCTCCTCTATTCCCAGGCCCAGGCGGCGCCGGAGGTAACGGAAGAAGACCGGGAGCTGCTGACCCAGGGCGCAGGACTGACGGATTTCATCGGCATTAACTACTACCAGACTGCCATGGTGGCCCGCGCCGACAGCAGCGCCCAGGGACAACAGCGCTGGTACAGGACGGTGCCCAACCCCAACGTTCGGTACACCGACTGGAACTGGGCCATCGACCCCGACGGCCTGCGCTACGGCCTGGTCCAGCTGCACCAGCGCTACCAGCTGCCTGTCCTGATCAGCGAAAACGGGCTGGGGGCCTATGATAAACTGGAAGCAGACGGCGTTCACGACGACTACCGCATCGATTTCCTGCGCCGGCACATCCGGGCCTGTCACCAGGCCATTACCCAGGGCGTCCAGCTCCTGGGCTACTGCACCTGGTCCTTCACCGACCTCTTCAGCTGGTTAAACGGCTATGACAAGCGCTACGGCCTGGTCCACGTCGACTTTGAATCGGGCTCCCTGCAGCGGAGCAAAAAGGACTCCTTTTACTGGTACCGTCAGGTTATCGCCAGCAACGGAGCCAATTGCCTCAATGGGGGTGGAGAATGATGGAAGGTTTGGAGCTCGTCAGTTTTGAAATGATCTCCCGCCACGGCAGCGCCCGCTCCAGCTTTGTGGAAGCCATCAGGGCGGCCCGCAACGGTGATTTTGCCCTGGCGGAGAAAAAAATGGCGGAAGGCGAAGAAGATTTCCTTGCCGGTCACCAGGCCCATGCCCGCCTGATCCAGGAAGAGGCCGCCGGCAAGGACGTCGGCGTCAACCTGCTTCTGACCCACGCCGCCGATTTGATGATGTCGGCGGAAACCCTCAAAATCATCGCCACAGAACTGATAGAAATGTACAAAAAACAGGGCGCACGCTAAGCGCCCTGTTTGTTCAGACAAAGTTGGAAAGCTTGAGGAACTTGGTGTGCTTGTAATTGTGGATGTCGATGGAGTAATCGAAGATGACGCCGCTTTTGAGCATGGCCCTGTTGATGGATATCAGAGCGGGATCGCCCTCCTCCAGGCCCAGCAGTTCGGCGTCGTGCTTGCTGAGCCGGCCGGCCTCGATGACCCTGTCCACATAGCCGATTTGCTTCTTGAGGTCTTCGGTGATGTAGCGGTAAATTGAACCCCTGGCAATCTCGACGCTGAGGTAGGGAATGACGTCCTTGTTGAAGTAGGAATACTCGACGACAAAGCGCTTGCCGTCCACCAGACGCAGGCGCTGGACATGGTAAACGGGCGTTCCCACCGCACATTCCATAACCTCCGCCAACTGGGCATCGGCTTCCAGCAGTTTGAAATCCACCACCTGCGCTTCCACCTTGCGATCGCTGAAACCGGCGGTGAGGCCGTGGAAAACCTCCAGGTTGACGCAACCGTCGGTGGGCGCCTTGCGCAGGAACATGCCGCTGCCCTGAATGGGCATGATGATGCCCCGCTTGACCAAAATGTCTACGGCCTTGCGGATGGTGTTGCGGCTCACCCTGTACTGGCGAATCAGTTCGTCCTCGGTGGGCAGCTTTCCGGTTTCGCGATATTTGCCGCTTTTGATGTCGTTTTCAATGGACTCAGATATTACCTTATATTTTGTGCTCATATTAATCTCCTTCACAGTTATAGGTACTAGCACGATTTATTATAACATATTATTTATGTTCCGCATAAGAAAATAGGCCCTCCGGCCTATTGTTTGTTTGCTTCCTTTTTTTGCGCTTCTTCAATGCGCTGGAGCATTTCATCGTAGCCGCCTTCACCGTACTCCAGGCAGCGTTTGACCCGGCTGATGGTGGCGGTACTGGCGCCGGTGGCCTCCTCGATTTTATAGTAGGTGGCCTTTTGCCGCAACATCCGGGCCACTTCCAGACGCTGCGCCAGCGACTTGACTTCGTTGACGGTGCACAGGTCCTCAAAAAACCGGTAGCACTCGTCGATATCGCGCAAAGCAAGTATGCATTGAAACAGTTGCTTTATATGCCTTTCTTCCAGTTTCTCAAGCTGCAATATACTCCCTCCCCAAAATATGTGAAAAAAACCTCTTATGGTATGTATATTCGTTGTAAAGCGATAAAATCCTGCAGAGTCCCGCCGGGACAATTTTACCGCAATTTACCGCCGCCTATTCAAACCGCCGGGTATTGATGCGCTCTTTTTCCACCACGTACTGCTCGATATCTTCAATGCCGGCCATGCCGGCAATGGACAGCAGGTAGATCAGGCAATCCACCACTTCAAAAGCCAGGTTGCGCCGGGTCTCGGCACTGACGGCGCCGACCCTGGCCACTTCCCACACTTCCCGGGCCAGTTCCCCCACCTCTTCGGTAAAGAGCACCATCTCCTGCTCGATGCTGGTGCCGTCAAAACCCCGGCGTTTTTTCATCTCCCGCACGTACTTGATGAGCTCATTCAACTCCATATTGGCGGGCAACACGGCAACCCCTCCTTTTCCAGCATAATACTACCAGATTTTCGCTTGAGAGGACAGGGCAAATAAGGTATTATTTACACACACACTTCAACACGGCCGGCGAGGCCTGTTTGCTTAAAGGAGGAACAGCATGACTGCAAAATTGTGGCCGCAACAGCAGGCTGAACGCATAATTCAGGCTTTCCCCGATGCTGAAACATACTTGCTCCAGACCGGCTTCGGGCCCTCGGGACACCCTCACATGGGCACCGTCGGCGAAGTGGTGCGCACCCACTTCGTGGCCATGGCCCTGGCGGAACTGGGCAAAAAGTCCGTTATCCAGGTCTTCTCCGACGACATGGACGGCCTCCGCAAGGTGCCCGTCAACATCGACACCCCCTGGCTGACGGAACACCTGGGCAAGCCCGTTTCCGCCATCCCCGATCCCTACGGCTGCTGTGCAAGTTTTTCCGCCCATATGAACAAAGAACTGTGCGAGATGCTGGACGCCACCGGCATCCCTTACCGCTTTGTTTCTGCCGCTGAAGAATACAAAAAGGGCACCTACAACGAGGTGCTGCGCCTGGCCCTGGCGCGCATTGAGCAAATTCTCAACATCATCCTGCCCACCCTCCGCGAAGAAAACCGGGAAGGCTGGTTCCCCATCATGCCGGTGTGCGCGCAGTGCGGCCGGGTCAACACCACCCGGGTACTCAGCTACGACGCCGAAACGGCGACGGTGGAATACAGCTGCACCGAAGAACTCAAGGGAGCCGTGGGCTGCGGTCACCGCGGCGTCCAGCCGGTGGGTGACGGACACAGCAAATTTGGCTGGAAGGCGGACTGGGGCGCCCGCTGGGCAGTCTTCGGCGTCCATTACGAAATGTACGGCAAGGACCTCATTGAATCCGCCAAGCTCTCCAAGCAAATCGTGCGGGTGCTGGGCGGGCGCCCGCCGGTGGACATGTTTTACGAAATGTTCCTGGACGAAACGGGACGCAAAATCTCCAAATCGGTGGGCAAGGGGCTGACGGTGGAAAACTTCACCCGCTGGGGGACCAGGGAATCCCTGCACTACCTGATGTTCAAAAACCCCCGCCAGCAGAAAAAGCTTTCCACCGACACCGTCATTCAATACATGGATGAAGTGCTGAAAATGACCCCCGCCGACCCCGAATACAGGTATATTTACTTTGCCGGGGACCGGCCCGCCCTGCCCATCGTCTATTCCGATCTCATCAACATCGTCTCGGCGGTGGACGTGACGGACATCCCGGTACTCAGGGAATTCATCACCGACGTCTACGGCCCCGAAACTGAAAAGCACTGGGACTATGTTCAGGAGCTGCTGGAAAAGGCAATCAATTACTACACCGACTTTATCCTGCCCCAGCGCAGCTTTCCCGTCCTCACCGCGCAGGAAAACGAACTGGTGGACAAATTCCTGGCCATGATTGCCCGGGAAAAAGATGCCGAGGCCATACAAAACCAGACCTATACCATTGCCAAAGAAGCCGGCGTCGCCCCCAGGGATTTCTTCCGCCTGCTCTACCAGGTCATGCTGGGCAAGCCCAGCGGGCCCCGCGTCGGCACCTTTGTGGCCCAGATGGGCGCCGAAAGGATTGCCGAAATCATCCGCCGCCACCGCGCATCGGCCCAATAAAAAATAAGCCCCTGCCAGACAGGGGCTTTTTGCGTCAGCGGAGGAGCAGCAGCAATCCCGACGCCGTCAGCAGCGCCAGCGCCGACAGCGCCAGGACCAGCAAGCGCGGGCGGCCCTTGAGTTCCACCAGGCAAAGGGCGCCGGCGGCGACGGCCAGTCCGCCGAAGATCGCCGCTGCTTTCCAGTTGTGATCCCAGCTCAAACCCTGCACCATAGCCTCGCTCTGTTCGGGGGCATATACCGCCCTGTCCTGCGACTGGCTGGAAGTGAGGAGCGGCATATACTGCCCGGTATCCACTCCCGCCGACAGGATGAGCGCCGCCATGGCCAGGGTCAGCACCGCCACGGCCGGGACAAACCACTTCCGCACCGGCCGCACCGCCCGGCTGCTCCGGTGCGGAACGGGCACGGCGTCGAGAGCGGCTTTAAGATGCTGACGCAGGTATCCCGGCGCCGGCATGCTGGCAAATCTGGCCGCATCTTCCCTAAGCCTCTCCTCGATATTCATTGCCCAACCACCCTCTTAGTTTTTTCAAGCCCTGGTGCAGACGGGACTTCACTGTCCCCACCGGACACTGCATAATCGCGCTGATTTCTTCAAAGGTCTTGTCGCTGTAGTAATAGAGCAGGATCACATCCCGCTGAGACGCAGGCAGCCTGTGCACGGCATTGAGCAAGTCGAGCCCGGTGTCGGCGCGCATATGCGTGGTCTGCTCGTATCCTTCGGGAATAGGTTGCCAGCGCTTGTTGGTGCGCAACCTGGACAGGCAGCAGCGCACCAGAATCTGTTTGGCCCAGGAATAGAAAGCGGACGCTTTTTTTAAGGTATGAATGCGGGTAAACAGGATGACCATCATGTCCTGCAACACATCGGCGGCATCTTGTTCGTTGCGCATGTATACGTAACTGAGACCGTAAAACTCCTGTTGCCGGGCCATCACCAAGTCCAGCAGCGCCTCTTTGTCACCTGCCTTGGCCAGGGCAACCTGTTTCCTGACATCCACAGTGTTCACTCCCTGCGTAGTTAGTAAGAAGCGGGCCAAACAGTTTTAGTTCATTTTATCATAACCCAAGGCCGCGGCGCCAAGCAACGGGTTTAAACCGCCCCATAAAGAAAACAGGGGCGGTTTTTCCGACCCTGTCCATTTCTTTCACCCGGGACCCGGCCCGCCAGCAACCGGCCGGGCCAGCGGCAGACGCGCGGCGGGCGGCACAGGCCCAGCCCCGTCGCCCGCCCCAATTGCTAAGGACCGACCTTCCAGTACTCGGATCCGTCGGAGGTGCAATCCAGAAAACCGTTCTCAAAAAGCTGATTGCGCAGCATTGTGGTCTGACCAAAGGTGTGTATGCTGTTGATAATGGAATTGACTTCCTGAACCGAATAGCTTCTCCCCGTTTCAAACAGGGATGCTATATATTCCAGGGCAAGATCCCGGTACTTGCGGCTGCTGGGCCAGGCTATAAGACGCTTGTCTGCATCCAGAAAGTCTTTCAGTTCCTGCACAAGCAAGTCCATGCGAAATCCCCCTTTGGTGGTGTCCACAACATTATTCTAGGCCGATTTAATATTTCCTGCTTTTACCTCCGGTCGGCCCGCTATTCTCCGTCCAGCAGCGGCGAAGTGATGATAAAGTCAGCCGTAGCCGGATTGGTGGCGACGGGGACGTTCTTGAGGGCCGCCACCCGCAACAGAGCCTTGATGTCGGGATCGTGGGGCTGCGCCGTCAGGGGATCCCAAAAGAAGATGAGGATGTCTATCTCTCCCGCCGCGATTTTGCTGCCGATTTGCAGGTCTCCCCCCAGAGGTCCGCTGAGCACCCGGCTGACCTCCAGGCCGGTGTTCCGGGCAATTACGTCGCCGGTGGTGCCGGTGGCCCAAAGGCTGTATCGGGACAGCGCGTCCCTGTTGGCCTGGCACCACGCCACCATCTCATCCTTGCGGTTGTCATGGGCAATCAGGGCAATGGCTTTTTTCATGCCGGTTCCCTCCTGTCACAGCTGCCGCCCTTTACGGCAAATCTTTTCAATCCCCGCCCCGGAATTTCCTGCCGGCCGGGGCGATAAAAGCCTCGTCGCCGCGCCCGTCAGTTCAAAACCGACAGCGCCTGCTCCAAGTCGGCAATGATGTCTTCGGGGTGCTCCAGGCCGACGGACAGGCGGATGAGGCTGGGACTCAGCCCCGCCGCCGCAATCTCTTCCTCGGAATAACCCCGGTGAGTCATGGCAAAGGGGTGCTGGACCAGGCTTTCGCAATCGCCCAGGCTCACCGCCAGTTTAAACAGCTTAAGGCGGTTGACCACCGCTTTGGACTGTTCCACCGTCCCGTCGATGTCAAAGCTGACCATGGCCCCGAAGCCCCGCATCTGCCTGGCGGCGACGGCATGGCCGGGGAAACTGGCCAGGCCGGGGTAGTACACCTTTTTGACCCGGGGATGCCGGGCCAGGAACTCCGCTGTCAGCCGCGCGTTGCGCTCGTGTTCCCGCATGCGCAAGGCCAGGGTCTTGAGGCCCCGGAGCAGCAGCCAGGCGGTAAAGGGACTCATCACCCCGCCCAGCTCGCACAGGTAGCCGAACTTCAGGTGCTGGATGTACTCGGCGTCTTTGGCCACCGCCAGGCCGGCGATGACGTCGCCGTGGCCGCTGATGTACTTGGTGGCGCTGTGCACCGCCACGTCGGCGCCCAGTTCCAGAGGGCGCTGGAAGTAGGGAGTGGCAAAGGTATTGTCCACCACCACTTTTGCCCCCCGCTCCCGGGCAATGCGGCTGACGGCGGCAATGTCGATGATTTCCAGGCTGGGATTGACCGGGGTCTCAAAGTAAACGACCCGGGTCTTCTCGCTTATGGCTGCGGCCAGGACCCGCGGGTCGGTGAGGTCAGCCAGCCGGGCGCCGATGCCGTACTGGGGCAGGATGTTGCGGATAAAATTCCAGGCCGAGCCGTACAGCATGCGGTGGGCTATTACCTCATCCCCGGGCTTGAGCAGCGAAAGCAGCACCGAACTGATGGCCGCCATCCCCGAGGCAAAGGCCACGGCGTCGGCGCCGCCCTCCAGCGCCGCCATGCGCCGCTCCAGCAACCGAAGGGTGGGATTATTGCCCCGGGAATATACGTAATCGTCGGTCTCAAAGGCAAAGGCGGCGTCGGCCTGGTCCAGGGATGCGAAGGAAAAAGCAGCAGTCATGAAGATGGGACAGTTCAAAGCCCGTTTGGGATTGGGCTCTTCCTCCCCGGCATGGATGGACAGCGTCTCAAAGTGCCTGCCCGCCGTCACTGCTCCAGCAACTCCCTGGCCGCCCTGGCCGCTTCATACAGCACCCGCTCTTCATCGATGGTGGTGAGATGGCCGTCCTCCAGCAGGATTTTGCCGTCCACCATGACCAGGCAGATATCGGAAGCCTGAGCGGCATACACGATGTGGGCCTCGACGTTGTGCCGGGGGGTGAGGTGGGGTTTGTCCAGGTCCAGGAGAATGAGGTCGGCTTTGAAGCCCTCCCGGATTGCCCCGATCTCCTCTTCCAGGAATACCGCCCGCGCCCCCATGGCGGTGGCCATGGCCAGGGCCTGTTGGGCAGAAATCAGGGTAGGGTCATGGTGCGCGCCCTTGTGGATGAGGGCGGCCAGCCGGATTTCCTCCATCATGTCCAGGTTGTTGTTGCTGGCGGCGCCGTCGGTGCCCAGGCCTACGGTCACCCCTTTGGCCAGCAAAGCGGGAACGGGGGCGATGCCGCTGCCCAGTTTGAGGTTGCTGGTAGGATTGTGGGCCACCCGCACGTCATAACGGGCCAGGATATCTATGTCCTCGGGGCTGAGGTGAACGCAGTGGGCGGCCAGCACCGGCAGCGCAAACATCCCCGCCTCCTCCAGCACCGCCACCGGGCTCTTGCCGTACTGCCTGCGGCTTTCTTCCACTTCGCTGCGGGTTTCGGCCAGGTGAATTTGCAGGGGACGCCCCAGTTCCCGGGCCAGGTCCAGGATTTCCTCCAAATACGGCTGGGGACAGGTGTACGGAGCATGGGGACCCACCAGGGTGGTGATGCGCCCGTCGCCCCGGCCCTGCCAGGTGCGCACAAACTCCCGGGTCTCGGCCATGGCCTGGTCAAAGCCGGGGCCAACCGCCACCAGCCCCCGGGACAACACCGCCCGGATGCCCGTCTCCTCCGCCGCCTGGGCCACTGCGTCTTCAAAGAAGTACATGTCGGTGAAGGTGGTGGTGCCGCTGCGGATCATCTCGGCAATGGCCAACATGGTTCCCCAGTATACCCGCCGGGAATTGAGCCTGGCCTCCAGCGGCCAGATTTTCTCTTCCAGCCACTGCTGGAGCGGCAGGTCGTCGGCCGCCGAGCGCAGCAGGGTCATGGCGGCATGGCCGTGGGCGTTGACAAAGCCCGGCAGCAAAGCGCAGTTGTCGGCGGCGATGACCCGGTCGTAGTTCCCGGCCTCGCCCCGGCCCACCAGGTCGATGCGGCCGCCGCGCACGCCCACGTCGACATTGCCCTGTCCCGGCACGTAGGCGCCTTTAAACAACACCGATTCCATTTTTCCTACCTCCTAACGCTGACCGTAATGGTTGAGGAAATATTGGCGCATGACGTCAATGTCTTCCTGGGGCAGCTCTACTGCGCCGCCCAGAGCGCGGGCGGCTATGGTAATGTGGGCGCTCTTTTCGATAATCTGGCAGACGGTGAGGGCCTGGGCAAGGGTGGGCGCTGCGCCCACGGCGCCGTGGTTGGCCAGCAGCACGCCGTTGCGCCCCTCCAGCGCCTCCACGGCGTTGCGCCCCAGCTCCTCGGTGCCCGGCAGGGCATAGCGGGCGACGCGGACGGAGCCGCCGACAATTTGCACCAGGTCCTCGACGATGCCGGGGATATCCGCCCGGGCTGCCGCCATGGCAGTGGCGTAGACGCTGTGGGTGTGCACCACGGCGCCGACGTCGGGCCGGGCGGCGTAGATGGCCCTGTGCAGGGGATGCTCGGTGGAGGGCTTGCGCCGGCCGTCGACCACATTGCCCTCCAGGTCCAAAATGACGATGTCTTCAGGGGCAATGCTGCGGTAGTCCATGCCGCTGGGGGTTATGGCCAGCCAGTTTTCCCGGGGCAGGCGGCAGCTGATGTTGCCCCAGGTGCCGACGGCCAGGCCGGCAGCGCACATCTCCCGACCGGCAGCTGCCACCGCCTCCCGCTCTTCTCGGAACAGCATCACAATCCCTCCCTGCCGTTGAGGATTTCCACCGCCCGGATGGCGATTCCGGCCTCGGCCTCAATGGCCCGGGCCACCAGGTCCCGGTGGGGGTTGTAAGCGTCGGCGTCGAAATCGATGGCCATCCCGTCGATGGCCAGGATGGCGCCGGCCTGCACCCCGCGCAGGGAAGCCACCACCAGCAGGGCGGCGCACTCCATTTCCACAGCCACCGCTCCGGCTTTGGCCATGAGGTTGTTGGGCAGGTCCAACAGAGCGGGGAAAAAGGCGTCCAGGGTGAGGACGATGCCGGATTGGACGGGAAATTCCCTTTGTTCCGCCGCCGCCTTTTGCAGGGCCCGGGTCACCCCCATGTCCGCCACGGCGGGATAGGACAGGGGCACCAATTGCCGGGTCACCCCTTCTTCCCGCACGGCGCCGGTGGCAATGACCAGGGCCCCGTCCCGGATCTCCCGGCTGAGGGACCCCGCCGTGCCGACGCGGATGAGGCGCCGGGCCCCCGCCCGGATCAGCAGCTCAAAGCACACCGCCGCTCCCGCGGCGCCGACGCCGTGGGAGCACACCGCCAGGGGCACGCCCCGGCTGGAGCCGGTGAATATGCGGTACTCCCGATTCCATGCCCTCTCTTCAGCCTCGTCCAGCATGCCGGCAATCAGTTCCGCCCGGAAGGGGTCCCCGCACACCAGCACGTCCGGGGGCAGGGAATCGGGAGGAATCTTTATGATGGGCAGATGTTCACTCATGCATGTAACCTCCTTAGTATCTCAATCCAACCGCCAGCTTCCCAGCGCTAATCCCTGACCTGCAGCAGGCTTTCGGCGTAGGGCGGCCTGAGCACGCCCTTTTCTGTAATTATGGCAGTTATATTTTCGTGAGGCGTTACGTCGAAGGCGGGGTTGTAGACGGCAATGCCCGGGGGCGCCACCCGCACCCTCCGGATGTGGGTGAGCTCCTCGGGCGCCCTCTCTTCGATGACAATGTGTCTGCCGTCGGGTATGGAGAAGTCAATGGTGGAAACCGGCGCCACCACATAAAAGGGCACCCGGAACCGGGCCGCCAGTTCCGAGAGCATGTACGTGCCGATTTTGTTGGCGGTATCGCCGTTGGCGGCGATGCGGTCGGCTCCCACCAGGATGAGGTCGACCTTGCCGTCGCGGATGAGAGTAGCGGCGGCGCTGTCCACAATGAGGGTGGCGGGAATCCCCTCCTCCACCAGTTCAAAGGCGGTGAGATTGGCCCCCTGGAGACGGGGCCGGGTCTCGTTGGCGTAGACGTGTATGTTCTTGCCGGAATAGTGGGCCTCCCGGATTACGCCCAGGGCGGTGCCCCAGCCCACGGTGGCCAGGGCCCCGGTATTGCAGTGGGTGAGGATGGAAGCGCCCTGGGGCACCAGGGTATTGCCGTGACGGGCCATGGCCTTGTTGGTCTCCACGTCTTCCCGGGCGATGGCCCCGGCTTCCTCCAGCAGGGCGGAGACGATGTCCCCGACCTCAGCCGATTCCTGCCCGTGGATTACCTTTTCCATGCGCTGCACGGCCCAGCGGAGGTTGACGGCAGTGGGCCGGGAAGCGGCCAGGGCTTCGCCGGCCGCCCTGAGGCGGGCCAGAAACTCAGTTTTGGGCAGGCCGGCGTACTCCAGCGCCGCCAGGCACACTCCGTAGGCAGCGGCGGCTCCGATGGCGGGCGCGCCCCGCACAACCATGTCGGCGATGGCAAACACCGCGTCCTTATAAGTCCTGGCCTGGAAATATTCCACCGCATCGGGAAGCTTGCGCTGATCGAGAATATGCAAAGTGCGCCCGTCCCAGCGCAGGGTTTCATAGCGCATACTCTTCCTCCTTTAACGCCAGTTATTGTCTATTATACCGCAGGCAACTGGTATATATATGAAATTTCCACAGCGTGCCCCCAACTCCTTTTTTCACCCGGGCAACAAAAAAACGACCGCAGCAACCGCGGGGTTGCCGGTCGTTTACAGTGCCGTCCCCGGCCATTACTTTGCTCCCTCGGAATTGAGGCTCTGGACATAGTTGGTGAGGGCGGCCAGGATGTGGGAGAAATCAGGCTGGGATGCGGTTTTGGCAGGGCTGGCCGCCACCGACAGCGGCGAAGGAGCGCCGGACTTGATGACCTTGACGGCGGCATCCAGGACGATCATCAGGCTGCCGGCCAGCAAATCCAGGACCTTTCCCGAAGCCTGGGCGGTTTTCAAAAACTCCCTGATGGTTTCCTCTACCGGGCGCTTTCCTTCCTTTTCCTGGGGCAGGACGCCTTCGCCGATGGTGCTTTCCAGATGCTGGAGGATTTGCTCCAGCTTTCTGTTGGCTTCCTGCTGCTTCAACTTTTGGTTGTGGATGGCCTCAATCCTGAGCATGATCTGCTCCAGGGCGTTGGCGATGCGCTCGGTCTCGCTGTTGTCCTGCGGGGCGTTCTCTTCCATCTGGTGGATCTTTTCCATGAGGTTTTCCAGGCGGGCCAGCTTATCCGATTGCTCGGGCACGGTTCAACACCTCCTTACTAGGCTGGACTCCGGACAATTAGTACGCCTTTTCCCAAGGGCTGTCAGTCTTTGCCCTGAATAAAATTGCTTAGCAGTTGTTTAAAGGCCTCCTTCTCTTTCTGGGGCATGTTCTTGACGTAGCCCATGGCTTCCGCCAGCATCGGCCTCACCTTATCTTTGGGCAGGGACGCCAACAGCGCCTTGAGGGCGGACGGGTCCATTTTGGCCAGGATGTCCCGAATGGGTTTGGGAATAGCCTCCAGGTCGATGGGTTTATCGGTCACGCTTTTTTCCCCCCTTGCTTCCTGGATTAGTCTATGAACAAACGGTCCGGCGGGTCACAGCAAATATTAAGCCCAGCTCCTACAGCTGGGCTTCTCCCCCAATTTGCTTAGGCACGCTTCTTGCAGTCCTCCTGCCAAAACAGAAAAAAGAACAGCAGGATGATGATGATAATCAGCAGCAAGAAGAGATCATCAAAATCGCGGAACATTCACTTTCCTCTTTTCCCGTGCTGTACTACAAAATATGACCACGGCACTTGCGCTGGCATGAACTAAAACCTATTCAACCTTTTGCCCTGCTCTCTCCGCGGAAGGTTTAGTCAAAATCAAACAGAAACAGTATCATTAACGCTATAATGATTATCCAAATAATCTGGTTGTTGCGTCTCCGGGTGATCTCCGTTGTCATACCCTGATTCCTCCCTTCAGCTGTTTGGTACAAAATATGACAACGGACTGGCAACTGAAATAGGCATTATCTCGACAGGCAATGTACGCGGGCAGGTGTCCGGCCGGGGCAAAAACAAAGGGGGCTGTCTCTGGTTACAGCCCCCCGTATCGGGATTGGGCGGCGCCAGCGCGGCCGGCTCTGCGGGTATTACTGCACGGGCATAACTGGCCATCACTGTGCCGGCCCCGGAACCTGCTGCAGGCAGGAAAAGCCGGGCCGGCCAAGAAATATAGAGCAGGAGGTGTTTGACATGGCTTACTCCGAACGGGAACTGACCGCGCCCGTCAACCTGTGCACCGAGAAGGGAACCCTGAACCCCGAAGCCGTCGGCTGGTCCCGGCACCCCCTGCATACCTGCAACCTGCGGGGCCGGTTCCCCCGCAAAAAGCGGTGGAATTATTGGTGCATCACCACCCGGGACTTCCTCTTTTCCGCCACCGTCTCCGACATCGACTACCTGGGCCTGGCCTTTGTGTACTTCCTGGATTTCAGGACGGGCTACTTTCACGAAAAGACGGTGAGCACCCTGCTGGGCAGAGGATTTGACCTGCCCCCCACCGCCGACGGGGATGTGGAATTTGTCAGTCCCGGGCTGACGGCGTCATTCCTCAACCATGACCAGGGAGTGAAAATCTCCGTCGACATCCCCGCTTTTGACGGCAAGGTCCTCACGGCAAGGCTGGAGGTCAGCCGCCCCCGGGACCATGAAACCCTCAATGTTGTTATTCCCTGGAGCCGGCGTCAATTCCAGTTTACCTCCAAGCAGAATACCCTCCCCGTCACCGGCACAGTGCAACTCGGCGACGCCGTATACGACGCCCGGGGCGGCTTTGCCTGCCTGGACCTGGGCCGCGGAATCTGGCCCTTTTCCAGCTTCTGGAACTGGGCCTCGGCTTCGGGAGTCAGCAACGGCCACACCATTGGCCTCAATTTTGGCGCCGGCTGGACCGACGGCACCGGTCTCAATGAAAACGGCATCTGCATCGACGGGGTGCTTACCAAGATCCACGAAGACGTGGTTTTTGCCTATGACGGCAAGAACCTCATGGCCCCCTGGAAGATGCACACCCAAGACGGACAGGTGGACATCACCTTCGTCCCCTTCTTCCAGCGCACAGCCAAGACCGATGTCTGGGTGTTGCGTTCGGAAGTGCACCAGATGATCGGCCGTTTCAGCGGAACGGTAGTTGACGGCAAAGGGCAGAAATACACCTTCCGGGATATCGTCGGCTGGGCCGAGGAGCATTTCGCCCGCTGGTAAGACAAAAACGGGTCAGGCCGGAAACATCCGCCTGACCCGTTGCTCTTAAAAGCACAATTATCCAACCAGGTGCGGCCATACTGCGCAAAAAATAAGCGGCGCTCACGGCGCCGCTTTTCCATCCTCCTGCATCCTCTTTCTTCGCGCGCGCTCCGTCGTGGCCACCAGAATAATGCCCAGTTCATACAGGGCCAGCATGGGAATGGCCATCAACACCTGGGAAACCACGTCCGGCGGCGTGACGACGGCGGCGACAATCAGAATCAAGATGAGGGCGTACTTCCTGCTGGAGCGCAGAAACCGGGCCGAAACCAGCCCCAGGGCGCCCAGGATCCAAAAGAGGAGGGGCAACTGAAAGACCAGGCCAAAGCCCAGGAGAAAGCCGGTGACAAAACCGACGTAATCGCCGACGGTGTAATAGGGCAGCAGCCGCGGGCCGGCAAAGCCGGCAAAGAAGTTAACGGCAAAGGGAAAGGCCACAAACCAGGCAAACAGCACTCCGGCGCAAAACAAGAGAAACATCATGCAGGCCGCCGCCACGACGACCTTCTTCTCCCGCTCCGTCAGCGCCGGCAGCAAAAAGGCAATGAGCTGGTAAAAGAGCAGGGGACAGGAAACGGCCAGCCCCGCAGTGAAAGCCACCCTGAGGTGGGCCAGCATGGCCTCGGGCGGGCGGATGTAAATCAAAGTAACGCCCCGGGTGATGTACTCCAGCACGGGCCCGGCCCAGATGAAACAGATGACGGAGGCTACGCAAAAGACCAGGACGCACACCAGCAGCCGCCGGCGCAGCTCATTGAAGTGGTCCAGCAGGGACATGGCTTTATCGGCCTTGGCCAAGGCGCACCCTCCGCCTAGTCCCCGGCGCCGCCTTTGGCCGCATCCTTAAGGTTCCTGACCGCCTTGACAACGGCGTCCTTCACCTGCACAAACCGGTTTACCCCGAACACCAACACCAACACGGCCAGAATGAGCAAGAATTCGGTCCAGCCGATGCGGGCAAAACCTAGTACCACGGCAACAACCTCCCCGGGCTCAGCTCTTTTTTTCCTCTCCGCTTTCGTCCTCCAAAGCGGCTTCCATCTGCTCGGTAATATCTCTGGACGCCTTTTTCAGTTCCCTGATCCCCTTGCCGATGGCGCTGCCGATTTGGGGAAGCTTGGAAGGCCCAAAGACCAGCAAGGCCACCACCAGGATGAGGAGCAGCTCCGTGGACCCAATCTTGCTGATGAAGCCGACGTGCATGCCTTTCACCCCATTGTGCTGTATTTCACTAAGTCCATTATATCGCCAGGCAGCGCCGCCAGTGATAAGTATTTCTTATCGCAAAGCTCCGGGCGGCCGTCACGGCATGCTTAAGACCAGTTCAGCCCCCTCAACTGCATACCCGGTGCCAAACTGGTCCAGCAGTTTGCCCAGCACCCCCTGCAGCCTCTCCAGCTCAGCTCCTTCAGGGACAAAGGGCTGGCTGTCGCCCAGGAGGACGGGCAGCAGGCGCATTTCCTCCACCCCCTCCAGCCCGATCCGGGCTTTGAGGATAAAGCTTTCGTCGGTTATGTCCATGGAAAAGGGGTAAAAGAGAAAGTTGCCCAGGCTGTAGACAATGGGCTTGCCGCGGTAGAATTCAATGCCCTGGGGAGCGTGGGGATGATGGCCCAGCACCAGGTCGGCTCCGTTGTCCACCAGCAGGCGGCCCAGTTTCTTCTGTTCGGCGTTGACGCCATGGGTGTACTCATAACCCCAGTGCATGGAGACGATGACCACATCGGCTTGCGCCCGCATGCGGGCCAAATCCGCCAGCATCTTGTCCTGGTCCCGGTAATACAGCGTCCCCGCTTTGCCTTCCCCCGCCGCCCAGGCGGGGTATAGCCGGCCGGGGGCGGGCAGGGTATAGGCCAGGACGCCAACCCGCACGCCTTTGACCGTCAGCAGAGCACCCTGCCGGGCCTGGGCTTCATCGGCGCCGGCGCCGGCCCAGGCGATGCCCAGCTCTTCCAGCGCCGCCATGGTGTCCAGCAGGGCCAGGGGACCGTAGTCCAGGACGTGGTTGTTGGCCAGGGAGACCAGGTTAAATCCGCCCAGGGCCAGAACCGCGGCCGCCTCGGGACGGGCGCGAAACACGTACTTCTTGGCCGCCGGTTCCCCCCGGTCGGAAATGGGGCATTCCAGGTTGGCAAAGACCAGGTCCCCCGCTTCGAGAACCTCCCTGATGCGGGCCAGGGGATAGCCGACGTCGTAGTCCGGGACCATGGCGGCCATTAGCCGGCCCAGCATCACATCCCCCACCGCCACCAGATCAAAGGCATAATCCGGCGGCGCCTGAAACGCCCAGGCAAAGGGCTCGGCCATGGCAAAGGCGGGATGCGCCGGCATAACGGCGGTAAGCAGATAATCCTGTTCGCCCTGCCACTCCTCCAGGGTGATGACAATGCAGCCCGCTGTCCGCTGCTCCTGCCAGCGGGGCGGCGCAACACCCGCCCCCGGCCGCTGCGGCCGGATCTGGATCTCCAGATTTTCCGCTGCCGCGGCGGGAGTTACCTCCAGGCGGAGGACGGGATGCCGGTAGCTGGCCGCCACCTGCACCGGCTCCGGGTCGGGGGTAACTTTTACCCCAGCAATCCAAAGGACAAAGGCGGCAACCAGCAACGCTGCAACAACCAGCAGCAGTTTCTTGCCCATGGCACAACCTCCTAAGATTGATAAATTCCCGGGCCGGCTGTATGCTTATGGTACAAGGGAGGGAAAAAGGATGCCCGATGTCTGCCTTGAAACAGCCCGGACGGGACACACGATGGCCTTCGCCCCGGACATACCCGGGGCCTACGGCTGGGGCCCCGACCGCCAGACAGCCCTGGCGGTGCTGGCCGAAGATATCCGGTGGAAAGCCCGCTGGCTGAACAGCCACGGTCTGGCCTTGGCAGCCGGGGGTCCCCTGCGGGTCGTCGAGACGGTACCGGCCATGGGCACGGCTTCCCACTACGACACCGAAGGTTTCTTCCGTTGGGACGCCCGGGCCTATACCGACCGGGAAGTGGAACAGACCAGGCAGATCATCTCCTGGTCCCGGGCCGACCTCATGGCCCTGCTGGAGACGCTGCCCCGGGGCAAATGGGACGTGCGCCTCGATGCCGGCAAGCGCACCGTGGCCGAAGTGGCGGACCACATCGCCGTGGCCGAATGGTGGTACACCTGGCGCATTGACATCCCCAACCCCCTCAGGGAAGACTGGCGGGAATATCCCCGGGACCCGGCAGCCAAACTGGCCGCCATCCGCGCCGACGTGCAGCTTTTTCTTGATGAAATGGCCCGGCTGCACCCGTCCCGGCGCGCCCGGCAGTTCGTTAAGAACGGCGAAACCTGGACGGGACGCAAGGTCCTGCGGCGCATGATCTGGCACGAGATCCACCACTACAAGCTGTTGCTGCCGTACATAGACCGCCTCAAGGAACTATAGGCCTCACTCCCGGGGCGGGAACAGTCCGGGTCCAAGTTGCTCCAAGCCCGACAAGTCGGCGTCGGGCAACAGGGCCTGTAAATCGGCCATGTCCTTCAACTCACCGGCCAGGAAGATCTTCCTGGCCCTGTTTTTGCCTATGCCCGGCAGGGCCTCCAGCTGCTCCAGGGAAGCCCGGTTGATGTCCAGCGGCCAGGGCAGGCCGGTGATGGAGCGGTACCCGTGGTCGACAATCTTGACATGCAACTGGCTGCCCAGAGCAAACTTGCCGGGGATGCCCACCAGAATGGGATAGGTCCCCAGTTGCCGCCCGTAGGCGACGAGGCCCTCGGACTCTTCGACGATTACCTCCTTAAGTGTGGTTCCCAGCGGAAACACCTTTTGCAGCATGGGCTTGTTTATCTCCCGGTTCACCGCGTCCTTGTACTGCTGGAACTGGTACGCGGTGGCGGGCCGGGTGCGCCGGTATTGGCCCAGGGGGTTGACCTGGCGAATGTTGATGCGCCGCAGCAGCAACCCCGCATCCCGGACCCGGCGCAAAAACTCCAGGTTGAGTTCCATGGTCTGCCTGCTTTCCCCCTGCAGTCCGTGGAGGAAGTTCAGACCCGGCAGCAGTTTGGGAATGCCGTCCTCCCGCTCTCCTCCCGCCGCGTTCATGATCTCGATGGCCCGGAAGGTCTTTTCGGTATCTGTCCCGATGTTATTGGCCGCCAGCACGGCGGGGTCGGCAGATTCCAGGCCAAAGGCGGCGGTATCCCCCGGCGTATTGTAGCGGGCAATCGCCCGCAGGGCCCGCTCCGCTTCGGCGGGGTAATCGGCGATGGTGGCCGGGTTGATGTTGTCCATGTGCAGCACCTTGAGCTGCGGCGCCGCCTCCCGGATGCCGGCATAGAGCGCTTCCAGGGCCTCGGGGTTGGGAACCAGCCGCTCTCCATCCCGCCGGGCCTGGTAGAGGAGCAGGTCGGTCTGGGCCCCCAGGCGAAAGTAGGCGTTGCCCAGGTCGGCCAGAGCCCGCACCTCGGCGATGATGCCGGCGACGCTGCGCTGGTAGACCACTTTTTTAAAGCGCTCGCTGCAGAAGCTACAGTGGCTGCGCCGGGGACAGCCCCGAAAGGTCTCCACCTCGCAGACCAGGTAGGGAAAGCGGGGATGCCTGAGGGTCACCTCTGCCCCCAGTTGCGCCCAGCGGTCGACGATTTCCGCCGGCGAAAGCTTTTGGGTCAAATCTTCCCCCGTCAGCAGCTGGTAGGCCGTCAGGCCGGGGATTTCCCCGGCAATATGGTCCACCGGGCCGACGTCCAGATTGCAATGGATGATGGGCCCGCTGAGGATGACCCGGGGCCGGCGCAATTGAGCGGCCAGCCGGCGGATTTCCTGCAGGGAAATGGGCTTGCCCCCCAAGTACTTGCCGGGCACAGTGGTGCCGGCAATTATGATGACCATTTCCGCCCCCTGCATCTCCTCGGCTTTTTCGGGGTGCCTGCGCAGGTCGTCGATGATGCCGTACGCGATGTCCTCAGACCTCAGGCCTGCGTCCCGGAGGGCGCCGTAAGTGTAGCGGACATGGGGCGCTATGTACGGCGGCACCCCCAGGCAGGAAGGCTCATCCAGGTAACCGTCTAAAATGTAGACCCTTGCCATCCCCTCACATCCTTTCCGCTGGTTGCTGCAGCTGTGTTTCTGTTCAGTAACATTTTCCCAAAACTTTCCGTTCGGGGCAACACATGCCGGGAGCGATTCCAATTGACGGAAGGCCCTTTTCCCGATATTATAGAATAAACTAATAATTGAACAGTATTGAGGCACTTAAACACGGGAAGGGAGGCGCAGTCATGTGGAAAAAAGTTGCGCTGGCCGCCCTGGCCACGCTCTTCCTCTTTTACCTCTACTACGTTACCCTTGCCCAACCGCGCCCGGTGGAGTTCACCAAGCTGGAGTGGCAACCGCCGGCGGGCAATCCGGGAGTAGTTTTCCCCGCCAACGCCGACCTCAACTCCGACCAGCTGACGGACGTCAACGAGCTCCTGGATTACCGGGACATAGTCTACAACAATCTTGCCGTCCAGGAAACCCGGCTGATGCTTTTCCAGGAGTTCTGCGCCCTCTTGTCCAAGCCCCAGGAGTATTCCCGGTTGCCCGTGGATCCCCGCCGGCTGGTATGGGTGGTGAAAATGCACGCCCTGCAGTATCCCCTTCCGCAGCTGGGGACCATAGAGGACGTCACCATCCTGGCGCTGTACGATGCCGAGACAGGCCTGCATTGGGGCCGCACTTATAAAGGCAAGCAGGTAATCGACCTCCCCAATCCGATGGAGAAAGTCATCACCCCGATTTTGAAAAGAAACAGACCTATAGACTCGGGTGTGTACATAACCGTTAGCGATTTTCCCCCTCTTACTGAGCAGCGACCGGCCAATTCTCACCTCAGCCCCGTGCAGCTTACGGATATCGATGCGCTTTTGGACTTCAGGGAGCTCGCCGCCAGGAACATTACAATTACCAAGACTGAACTGATGACCTTTCAGGAGTACTGTACACTGGCGCGCTGGTATAAAAAGCCTTTGAACCTGCACCCGGACAGGATGGTGTGGGTAGTAACAATGCATGCACCAGAATGCAGGCCTCCTTCGGAGCCGCGGGTCATGCGGGATGTGACGCTGGTTTCCCTGTACGATGCCGAAACAGGCGATTATCTGGGCAGCACGTATTCAAGTTTCAAATAATTGTACATACCCCGACCCTGAGGTCCTGCGCTTGCCCCGTGCACAAACCCCGGGCCGGGGTTTTCTTTTGCTTCCGCACGCCTGCCAACAAGAAGGATTGTTATAAAATTACAGATATGCTACAATATGGTAACACTATATGGAAGGAGTTTGGGGAAATTGGCAAAAGAACGCAAGTTTGTGTCGGCTGGCAGACCTTCCGAAAAGGACGCCGGGAAGACTCCCAAGGGCAGGGCCACCGGGCTGCGCATCATCGCATTTGTTCTGTGGCTGGCCGCCTTTGCTTTTCAGGCGCTGGCAATCGCTTTGCTCAACGGCGTACTTTACTTACCGTACGACCAAACGATGTTGCTTATTATCTGCATTGGTCTTGATCTTGTCTGCGTAATCATCGGTTCACTGTTGTGGAAGAGGGCTAACCGCATTGATCCGGCGTCGGCGAAAAACAAGGTCAAATTTTTCCTGTGGAACAACATGGGCGTAATCGCCGCCGTCATCGCTTTCCTGCCGTTGGTCATCATCCTGCTGCGCAACAAAAACCTGGATCCCAAGACCAAGAAAATCGTCTCTGTTGTGGCAGCCATCGCGCTGCTCGTCGCAGCTGCACTGTCCATCGATTACAACCCAATTTCCCAGGAAGAACTTGCTGAACTCAAGGCCGAAGTGGGCGACGACACCGTCTACTGGACCCGGTGGGGCCGCGTCTACCACCTCGACCCCGATTGCCACACCATCACCAAGTCGGCAACGGTTTACTACGGCACCATTGAAGAGGCCGTCGAAGCCAACCGCCACGACCCGTGCTACTACTGCGCACGCAGGGCCGAAGCCGAACAGTAATTTCCTGCCATCCCTCCTGTTACCCGGCGTAACAGGAGGTGTTTGCTTTTTTTGCCGGCTGTCCGGCTGAAATACTTTTATCGGAGGCAGCAGAATGGATTTAACGAAAGTGCTTGCAGATACCCTCCTGGGCGACCAAAGCATCAGCGCGCTGAGCAAGTCTTCGGGAGCCAATAAAAAACAAGTTCAACAGGTCCTCATCAACGGGTTGCCCACCCTGATCCGGAACATGCAAAAGAACGCCTCGACCAAGTCCGGCGCAGCTTCTCTGGCCAAGGCGCTGTCCGACCACGCCAGGGACAACACCAGCGATGTCAGCGCTTTCCTGGGCAATGCAGACCTGGCAGACGGCGCCAAAATTCTGGCCCACATCCTGGGCGACAAGCAAAAAACCGTGGTGTCCGACCTGGCCAAAAAGGCGGGCCTCAGCACCGACCAAACCAGCACGATACTGGCCGCCGCCGCCCCGCTGCTGCTGAGCTTGCTGGGCAAAAAAAAGGAAGCGGACAAAGCTGACCTGGGCGGACTCCTGACCTCCCTGGCCGGCTCGCTGCTGAGCGGGGGCGCCCCCAAGAAAGGCAGCAGCGCCAAAAAAGGCGGCGGTGACCTGGGCGATGTCCTGGCCGACGGCCTCAGCTCCCTGCTCACCGACGGCAAGGGGCAGGGCGGCGCCCTGGGCGGCATCCTCGGTTCGCTGCTGGGGAGCGACGCCAAGACGAAAAAATCCGGCAACAAGAAGAAGACAACCAGCAAGAAGAAAAAGTAAAAGCAAGAGCCGCCAACCGGCGGCTCTTTACTGTATTGCCAGTTTATTTCCTGACCGCTGCGCTGTCCCCCGCGGTGCGGAATGCCCGGAGCAGGATTGCAAACAGCACCGCCGCAAACAGCGCCAGGGCCAGCAACAATTTGCCCGCGGAAAGCCAGCCGCCGCCCTTGATCCCGTAAGCGGCTATCATCTCGATTTCCGCCAGCACTTCTCCCTCCAGGGTGACCAGGGCCTGGCCCAGGACCTGCCCTTCCCGAATGGGCGCCTGCAACACCAGGCCCGCTTCATCTTCCTTGCGGACGCCCTCAGCCCAGACAAAGTCCAGCTTCAACCGGGCGATGTCTTCCACGTTGAGCAGGTCGGAGTAAGTTCCCCCCGCCATGATCCTGACCATGCTGGGCTGGCCCAGCCCCTGCCCCCGGACAGGGACGGTAAGGAGTTGCCTGCCCTCCACCACCATGGCGTACTGCTTCCAGGAGTTAAAGCCGTATTCCAGCAAATTGCGGGTGTCCTTCCACACCTCGGCGCGGGTGGAGTTGAGCACAATGCCCAACAATTCCCGCTTGCCGCCTCGGGCAGTGGAGACCAGGCAGCAACCGGCTTCGGGAGTGTACCCCGTCTTAAATCCCGTGGCCCACGGGTAATATTCCTCCGGAAAGTCCCGGTGCAGCAGGCGGTTGGTATTCCGCCAGCGTCGCCCCTGCCAGTGGTACTCCGTCGTGGCCGCCACCTGGCGCAGGACGTCGTACTCCAGGGCGGCCCGGGCAATGAGAGCCAAATCCCGGGCGGTGGTGTAATGGCCGTCATCGTGGTAGCCGTCGGGCCCGGTGAAACGGGTGTTTTTCGCCCCCAACTGCCAGGCCTTTTCGTTCATGAGGTCACAAAAGACCCGCAGGGCCATGTCGGTGTCCATGCGCTCAAAACCGCTGGCCTTCCTGGCCACATACACCGCAGTGGCATAGGCGGCATCGTTGCCCGAGGCCAGTAAAAGGGCGTGCAGCATATCCAGCACCGTGAGGCGGTCCCCCACCCGCAGTTTGGCGGTACTGCTGTCGGGACCGATGCGCTTAATCTCCTCCCCCACCACTATCACTTCATTGAGCTGGGCATGCTCCAGCAACAGCATCGCCGTGATGATCTTGGTGGTGCTGGCCGGATAGCGAAGCTCATCGGCATTGAGTTCATACAGCACCTTGCCGGTGCTCAGGTCGATCAGGAGGGCGGCATCGGCCGTCAGCGCCGGCCGGTTGCCGTTGGCCGGCGACGCCTGCCCGGCGGCCCTGCCGGGCACGAGAAGCACAGCTGCAATAACCAAAATTGCACAGATTCTTTTCATGTCCTGCCTCCGCCTGCACTGATTTCCCTAATACCTATTTCAATGCCGGGAAAAAAAATTCCTTCGCCCCTCCGTTACCCCTGTAAAAATATGGCAAAAAATTAAGGGCAATTGAAAAGGATTTTCAACCTTGCAAACAGAATAAGTAGTAATGACCTAGCAACGGGAGGAGGGACAGAAGCATTTCTTTGCCAAATTCTGCACCCATGACGCGAGCACGCACCAGGAAGAAAAAAAGGCTGCTTTGCCTTACCGGTATAATCGCCGTCTTGGCATTGGTGCTGGGCACCGGCAGCAACCTGGTGCTGGCCTACCTGGCTGAAGAAAACGCCGTTGCCGCCGTGGACAGGGCGGCGCAACTGGCCGGGGACCTGTCAACCCAGGAACATATCGATGCCGCCCGGGAAGCCTGGGACAAAGCGGCAGAACTGGTTGCCGGCTTAAAGGAAGGCGACGCCCGGGATGAACTCTCCCGCCGCCTGGAGCAAATCCGCCGGCGAATCGACGACGGCCAGAAAGCCGTCAACATTGCCCAGGCCCGGCAGGCTGCCGAAGCGGCCGCCGCCGGCGCCGTCGACGCCGCGCAAAGGGCATTGACCAACCTCAGCACCCAGGAACTGATCGACGCTGCTTTCGCCGAATTCCAAAAGGCGTCGGCAGTGGTGGCCGAACTGCATGGCGGCCCGGTCAAAGAAGACCTGCTCCAGCGCCTCGCCCATCTGCAGGGACTGTTGGAAAAAGCCCAGGAACTGTTTTCCGCCGAGGCCGGGGCCAGGGTGGCAACGGAAGAAGCTGAAAGCCTGCTGGCTGACCTATCCACCCAAAAGCTGGTGGACAAGGCCAGAGCCGCTTATGATGTGGCCCTGGAACTGACGGAAGCCCTGCCCGACAGCACAGCCAAAAGCGAACTGTTGGAGCAGCTGGAGCAAATCCTGGCGGCCATCGACGCCGCCCAGCAAGAACTGTACCGCAAAGCCGAGGCCGCCGCCACCGAAGCTGTGGAAAAGGCCGAAGCCAAACTGGACAACCTCTCCACCCAGGGGGCCGTCAACTCCGCCAACAGCGCCTATATATCCGCCAGCACTCTGGTCAACAAACTGCACAGCGGCGAAGTCAGGGACGCCCTGAAAAAGCGGCTGTCAGTCATAAAAGGTATGATAAACGACGCGCAAAAGAAGTTGAACGAGCTTTGGAATACTGTGAGCTTGAAGTTTGAAGGCAAGTATTACACGTACGATAAGCTTGGCCAGCATTTGCAGAAACTGGCCTCCCACTACCCGGGTCTGGCCAGGACGGCGGTGGTAGGGAAGTCGGTGGAAGGCAACAACATCTGGTCCATTACCATCGGCACCGGCAGCGAGCATGTCCTCATCCTGGGTTCCGTCCACGCCTCTGAGTGGATAACAACCCCTGTGCTCATGCGCACCATCGAGACGCTGCTCTGGGATTACACCCAGGAGCTCTCCGTCCAGGGGGAGCTGGTCAAGGACATCCTGGACAGGTACTCCATCACCTTCATCCCCATGGTCAACCCCGACGGGGTTAAACTGGTGCAGGAGGGCGCCGGCGCCTATCCCGGGCGGGCGGAAGAACTGCTGGCCCTTAATAAGTATAAAGATCCGGAAACCGGCGCAGAAACTGATTACGGAAACGATTTCTCCCGCTGGAAGGCCAACATCCGCGGCGTGGATCTCAACCGCAATTTCCCTGTCAAAGATTGGGACAAGCAACCGGGGAGTGAAACAGTGCCCGAACCCAGGTACGCCGGATACCCCGGCCCTTATGCCGAATCCGAACCCGAGACCAAAGCGGTGGTCAACTGGGTGCGCAACAACAACCCCGTTATGCTCCTGGACTATCATTCTTATGGAGATTACCTTTTCTGGTGGTACAAACAAAAAAACCTGGCCAGAGACCGGAAAATTGTCCAGGCCATGCGCAGGTATACGGGGTACAGGATGGAACCGGAACACGGCAACACCGATTTTTCCGCCACCTCGACGTACTGGGGCTCAAACGAATTCGGCATCCCCAGCGTCACCGTGGAACTGGGAGACCAGCCTCCGCACCTGCTGGGCATGGGCCACGTCCCCGGCATCTTCGCCCGGGTCAAGTACCTGCCCCTCATTGCCATCATGAATTTGCCGGGCTACTAGCCCCGGTTACCAGGCAACAAAAAAGGCCCCTACTTGTCGGGGCCTTTTTCTTTGGTAAACAAGCCCAGGTACTGGCCGTAGCCTTCCTTTTCCAAGTCCTCCTTGGGGATAAAGCGCAGGGCGGCGGAATTGATGCAGTAGCGCCGGCCCCCCGCCTCCCTGGGACCGTCGTCAAAGACGTGGCCCAGGTGGGAATCTGACAGCTTGCTGCGCACCTCGGTGCGGATCATGCCGTGGCTGGTGTCCACCCTCTCTTCCAGCAGGTCTTTGGCCAGGGGCCTGGTAAAGCTGGGCCAGCCGCAGCCGGCGTCGTACTTGTCCAGTGAAGAGAACAGCGGCTCGCCGCTGACAACATCGACGTAGATGCCCTCCCGCGTCTCGTTCCAGTATTCGTTTTGGAAGGGGGGCTCGGTGCCGTTTTGCTGGGTGACGTAGTACTGCATCTCCGTCAGCCTTTTCTTGAGGGACTCCGGCGACTCCTGGCGGGACCAGTGCTTGCGGATAAACTCATCCCGGCCCGAGGCGCTGCGGTAGCGCTTATAATGGGCGGGGTTCTTCTTGTAAAAGTGCTGGTGGTAGTCCTCGGCCGGCCAAAATTCCCGTGCCGGCAGGATGGGGGTGACAATGGGCTTGTCAAAACGGCCGCTTTCGGCCAGGGCCTTTTTGGAGGCTTCGGCCGCCGCTTTTTGTTCCGGGGTGTGGTAAAAGATGGCGGTGCGGTAGGAACTGCCCTGGTCGCAAAACTGGCCGCCGGCGTCGGTGGGGTCGATTTGCCGCCAGAACATCTCCAGCAGCAGCTCGTAGGGCAGCACCTTGGGGTCGTAGGTGATCTGCACCGCCTCCACGTGGCCGGTATCTCCCCGGCATACCTGCTCGTAGGTGGGGTTGGGCACATGGCCGCCGGTGTAACCGGACACCACCTTGATAACCCCGGGGAATTCGTCAAAGGGGGCCACCATGCACCAGAAACAGCCCCCGGCAAAGGTTGCCACTTCATATTCTGCCACAGGCATCACTCCTCTTCTGCTCTCCCTAATATTATTGCCAAAATATCTCCCAAGGGCAACTGGCATCCGGCAAAGCGGTAAATGCTGAAAATTATACTATTCTATTTACTTTCCCGGCTTTACAGTATATGCTAGGGGGTAAGGAGGGATAAAATGTGAAAAGATTTCTGGCCTTCATCTTGAGCGTCGCCATGCTGGCTTCACTGGCAGCCTGCAAGTCCCCGGGAAAAATCAGCGAAGGGGAATTGCTGGCGCAGGCGTACGCCAAGATGGAGAAAGCGGACTCCGTCCATCTCAACGCAACTATATCCATTGCCATGATGGGAACGGCCCTGGGCGACATGGAATACGAAATCATGGCCCAGAAACCGGATAAAACTTACCTCAAAATGGACCTGGACATTTTTGGGACAGGCCAAACAGAACCCTTTGAAATGCTCGTCATCGGCGACGAGATTAAATTCCGTTCCCAATTCCTCGATTCCCTGGATGCCGAATACAGGGAAATGATAGAGGAAATGCTGGCGGCCGAACTGGAAAACCCCCAGGAATTTGAAAACATGTTCCTGGAGCTGGAAGAAACCGCCGAATTCGAGGTAATCGAAAATCCCGAAGGTCTTGGCGACGAGTACACCACTTACTCGTTTAACCTTAGCAACGATAAACTGACGGAGATGTTTTCCGAAACCCTGAGCGTGGAAGAGTTCTTCCCCATTGACCTTGAAGAGCTCACCGAGGAAGAGCGGGAAGAAGTGCTGGATATACTCCAGGCAATGCTGGACAGCCTGAAGGTAACCATGGACGCCGTCCTGGTGGTCAACAACAAGACCGCTTACTTCCATAGCCTGGAAATGGATATGGGCATAGAAATGTCCGTCCCCGTCGAGGAAGAAACGGAAACCATGACCTTTAGTTACCTCATTAATATTCAGTACCTGGCTGTTGGCACCGAGCTGGACTTCCCCAAATTCTAGCAAACTGCCCCCGGCGCCTGCCTGCCGGCAGGCCTGGCTGTTGCCGAAGCTCGTGACCGGATGAAAACTATGGCCATTAAGGAGGCAGGATTAATGACCATTTGGTTTTCTGAGTTCTACTCTGATACCTGTAAGTTTGACATCGCCGTAAAAAGGCATCTCCATTCCGAACAGACGCCCTTTCAGCGCATAGACTTCTTTGACTCTGAGGAGTTCGGAATCTTTTTCACCCTGGACGGGTACATGATGGTCACCGAAAGGGACGAGTTCATGTACCACGACATGATTGTCCACGTGCCCATGGCCGTCAACCCCGACGTCAAGAAAGTCCTGGTCATCGGCGGCGGCGACGGCGGCACGGTGCGGGAACTGACCCGGTATCCGGGCATTGAAGAAATCCACATGGCGGAAATCGACGAGCGGGTGGTGCGCCTGTGCCAGCAGTACCTGCCCGTCACCGCCGGCAAATTGGACGACCCCCGCGTCAGGCTCTTCTTCGAGGACGGCGTCCAGTTTGTCAAGCAGCGCACCGACTACTATGACCTGATCATCATCGACTCCACCGATCCCATCGGTCCGGGCGCGGGCCTGTTTACCGTGGATTTCTACCGGGACTGCTACAAGGCCCTGAACAGCAAGGGCATCCTCATCAACCAGCACGAAAGCCCCTTCTACGAAATCGATGCCGTGCAAATGGTCAAAGCCCATGCCAAACTCAAGGAAGTGTTTGAAATCTGCATGGTCTACCAGTTCCACATGCCCACCTACGCCTCGGGCCACTGGCTCTTCGGCTTTTCCAGCAAGCACTTCCACCCCATCAAGGACCACAAGCGCGAGGAATGGGAACGCCTGGGCCTCAAAACCAGGTATTACAATTCCGACATCCACGTGGGCTCCTTCGCCCTGCCCACCTATGTCCGGGAGATGCTGGAACAAGCTGCCATTGAGCCGGAATGGAAATAAGGCCTTTGTCCCCGGCGATACTTTTTCTTAGCTTATCTTTCCAAGCACTCAAGACATTGATCCCTTCAGCAATATGCCGGGGGGATCATTCTTCTTTTTACGATAACTTTTTCTTTCCTCTTGCCCGAAAGTTTGAGCTTTTCTTCGACTGCTGCTGAAACTGGGACAATTTTACCCTTACAGGAAAAATTAAATAAATATTTCGTGGTGTCACAGGATGTCACAATAGCATGGTAAAATATGTTAAACAAAAAATATACACTGACGGACTGAGCCTTCTCGGGACTACACAATAGGAGGTGAAAAAATGATTGCTCTTTCCCGTGCTGCGCAATGCCTCTGGGCAAAGAAAGCAAATGACGGCAGTATGCTCTGGCTTCCCTTGTGGATGCACATGTCCGATTCCGCCGCAGCGGCCCGAATGCTTTGGAGTCGTTGGCTGCCCCGGGGTGTTAAAAAAGCCATAGCAGGAAGTACAATGAATGAGGACCTGGCAGAACGACTGTTCATCTTTCTGGCTGCAGCCCATGACCTAGGCAAGGCGACCCCCGTTTTTCAAGCCAAGCCTGCTCAACCTCCTTGTCCGGAACTGGACTGCCGCATAGAAGAAGGTTTATCCATGGCCGGTTTGCCCATGAAGCCTTACTCCGCCTTTACAGAACGAAAGAAAACCCCCCACGCCCTGGCGACCCAGGTCTTATTGGAAGAGGCCGGCTGCAATAAAAACGCAGCTGTAATCCTGGGCGCCCACCACGGCAAACCGCCCAGCAATGCCATGCTGGCTTCTTGTGGCATCGATTCCTTTGGCTTCAATTACCACCTGGAGCAGGAAGGTAAAGAAGCCTGGACAACTGTGCAACAGGAACTTATAGCCTATGCTGCGGATTTGGCTGGGTTTACGTCACTGACTCAGGTTCCCCGCCCCAATCTGCCAGGCCAGGTACTTTTGAGCGGCCTGCTAATTATGACAGACTGGATTGCCAGCAATGCCCGCTTTTTCCCTCATATCCGCCTGGAGGATTCGCCGGATCCCTTGCAGGCAAAAAGCAGGGGCACAGCTGCCTGGGAACAATTTGGCCTTACCCCTCCTTGGGAAGCAGACAACACCTGGATGAATGCCGACCTGTATCAACGCCGCTTCAACTTTGTTGCCCCCAATACGGTGCAGGCCTATGTAACTGAAACGATAAGAAATATCCTTGAGCCGGGAATCATGGTCTTAGAGGCGCCCATGGGCGTCGGGAAGACTGAAGCTGCCTTGGTAGCAGCAGAAGCATTCGCCAATATTACCCAGCGCTCGGGAGTATTTTTCGCCCTGCCAACTCAAGCCACCTCAGACGCAATATTTCCCCGCATGCTCGAGTGGGTCAAACATTTGGAAACGGATTCCGAGCATACAATTATGCTTGCCCACGGAAAAGCCCAGTTCAACAAAGACTTCCAGGGCCTGAAATTTCTGGACGGGGTAGCCAGCATCGGTGAAGATGAGAGCGATACTGTTATCGTTCACCACTGGTTTGAAGGGCAGAAAAAATCTTTGCTGGCTGATTTTGTGGTGGGAACCATTGACCAGTTGCTATTGGCGGCATTGAAACAGAAACATGTAATGTTGCGCCATCTGGGCCTGGCCAATAAGGTAGTAATCATTGACGAATGTCACGCCTATGACGCATACATGGGCCGTTATCTGGATATGGCCTTGCGGTGGCTCGGCAGGTACAAAGTGCCCGTAATTGTCCTCTCGGCAACGTTGCCGGCTCAAAAGCGCCGCGCAATTATTGACGCATACTTAAATCAGGATTCAGCCGCCCAACCATTCACAGATCCCCTGAGCAAATCCGTCCCTGCAGCCGTCCAGAAACCCGACTGGGCTGACAACCGCAGTTATCCATTAATTACCTATTCTGACGGTGATAAGGTCAAGCAAACCGCGGTACCCGTTGACTGTGAAGTATCCCGCACCATTTCGATATTACCATTGGCAGAAGACCAGCTCACAGAAAAACTGGACGAATTGCTCTCCGACGGCGGTTGTGCTGGAGTAATAGCCAACACTGTGCAAAGAGCCCAGGCAATTGCAAATAATTTGCGCGGGCACTTTGGCCATAGTACCGTCCGGCTCTTGCACTCCCGCTTTCTGGCACCTCATCGCAGCGAAAAAGAAAGGGAAATCCTTGCAGAGCTCGGCAAACCGGGACCAGATACTCGTCGCCCGTCAAAGCGTATCCTGGTCGGCACCCAGGTTCTCGAACAATCCCTGGACATTGATTTTGACGTCTTAGTCACCGATTTATGTCCCATGGATTTATTGTTGCAAAGAATCGGGCGCCTGCACAGACATGCACGTTCCAGGCCAGATAAACTTAAGCACGCCTGTTGCCTGGTAATGGGAATGGAAGGGGACGAATTTGAGCCGGGGGCACAACACATTTACGGCGCTTACTTGCTCATGCGCACAAGGGCACTTTTGCCCCCCCGGCTTACCCTGCCCCAGGACATACCGAATTTGGTTCAGAATGTCTATGATGATTCTTTCCCCCTTCCTTCTGAACCGCCGGGATACCGGGAAGCCAAGAAAGATTGGGACAAGCTGTTGCATGACAAGGAGTACCGCGCCGGGGCATTCCGCATATGTCCTCCATGGCCAGACCCCATATACAACATCGCCGGCTGGCTGGACAAAGATGTTTCCGATCACCACGGCGATGCTGCTGTTCGCGATGCCGATGAATCCATCGAAGTCCTGTTGCTTCAGGAAATAAACGGTTACTTGCATATGCTTGATGAGCCTGACGGCTTCCCGCTTGTGGAACACAGCGCTCCGGACCCGGAAGTGGCGCAAACGATAGCCCGGCAGAGAATTCGTTTGCCTAACGCCCTCTGTGCTCACTGGATTATTGATCAAACCATTGCCGAATTGGAGCGCATTACCGGTGAAAGGCTGCAGGCATGGCAGAAGTCTCCTTGGCTCAGAGGGGAACTGTTTCTAATCCTCGACGAAAATTCCACTGCCAGCCTTTGCGGTTACAAGCTGACCTATGATAAAGACGACGGATTAACTTTTGAAAAGGAGGTTGAGACTGATGGCTGAGCAAAAAGAGTTTAACTTGTTGCATGAAAACTGGCTTCTTGTCAGGAAGTCTGACGGCAGCACCGAAGAAGTATCTCTTTTGAACCTGTTCCGCCATGCCCATGAATATCAGGGGCTGGCCGGAGAGTTGCCAACTCAGGATGTTGCAATCCTGCGGCTTCTCCTGGCTATATTGCATGCTGTGTTCCGCCGGTATGATCCGGAAGGAAAGTTCAACCCAATAACCTCTCCCAGCATGGCACTGGAACGGTGGAAATCCCTTTGGGACAGAGGCGCTTTTCCCATGGGCATCATCGAAGAGTACCTCCTGCATTTTGAAGAACGCTTTTGGCTCTTCCATCCCAAATACCCGTTTTACCAGGTAGCCCTGGAGGAACCAGTTCTAACCGCTACAGGGACAAAAATCATCCCCACTACCTTTGAGGCAAGTGTATTAATCGGAGATATTGCGGAGAGTGAAAATAAAACCCGTTTGTTTTCCTTCCGCACACAAAAAGACTGCATCTCCTACGCCGAAGCTGCAAGATGGCTGTTATACACCAATTCCTTCGACGCGGCTCCCGGCGGCAGACCTTCCAGTGCAGGAATAACCATTAAGGGTTATGGCTTATCGTGGCTCAGTCAGTTAGGGCTGGTGTGGGCCATTGGCGCTAATTTATTTGAAACTCTAATGTTAAACTTTGTTCTTGCCACGCAAAAGGAAACCTGGGGAGAACCTGAAATCATTTGGGAACGCAAAGGTACCACCAGCCCTGATGAATTACTGGAAACCGAGCCTGCATTCCCCAAGGAGCCATGCGGACTGTTAACCATGCAATTTCGCCGCATGCAACTCATCCGGTGCAATACACGGAAATGCGTTTTGGGATACAGGTTGTGGTCGGGTCAGGCTTTAAATACCGAAAACGCATTTCTAGAAACAATGACGCTCTGGCGCAAAATTAACAAAGACACCTATACACCCAAATTACACGATGAAGCCCGCCAATTGTGGCGCGACTTTGCTGCCTTGTTCGCTGTGTCTGATGACCACCACCGTCCCGGAGTCGTTGCGTGGCTTGACTTGCTAAAAAGACATGACTTCTTACAACTGCCGTTGATACAACTTGCCGCCGCCGGCGTCAAATATAAGCAAAACACAACAATTGCAGATGTGTTTACCGACAGCATAAGGGTAAATTTAAACATACTCACTTCCATCGGCGAAAGCTGGATTAACAGGATTATCGAGTTGATAGCCGCAACAGAAAAATTAGTAGACCAACTGGGAGAACTGGCACAAAACCTTGCCAAGGCAACCGGCAACACCGACGGCAGCAGAGAAAAAACGGCAGCTAAAGAACAGGCCTATTTCCGCCTGGATACTCCTTTTCGCAGGTGGCTGGAAAAAATAGACCCCAGCCAGGACAGCATGCAAAATTCATGCGACCAATGGCTGGAGCAGGCGAGAAAAATTGTTCGGGGAATTGGTGAAGAGCTGGTCGCCCAATCAGGACCCCAGGCCATCGTGGGGCGGTATATCAAGGAGAAAATCAAAGGAAAGGATGTCGAAAACCTGTATACTGCCCCTAAGGCCTTTAATCGCTTCCTGTATAGGATATCAAAACCATTCAACTGAAAGGAGGTAGATGAAATATGGAAAAGGCAAAAATGACTGGAGCTTTTGTCCGCCGGAAAATCGCCTGGTTAGCAGGCAGTGAAAGCGAATCAGTATCCAGGGCAACCTTAGCCAAACTGCGCCGAGGCATAGGGAAAAAGCCCGGCAGTTCACCGGAACTGTGGGAAGCAACTTTCCAGGATATGCCCCCCGAATTGATGGGCACTGGCGAGGAACCCTCCAGCGCTGAATGGGCGGTGCATACTGCCCTGACCCTGTACGCATTGCACCAGCAAGGCAAAGATCTTCAACTCCAATGCATGAACAAAGATGGCGAATCCTTGGGGAAAGCACTGCGCAAGCTGGTCTCTGATGATGAAGAAGAAAAACGCATTAAACGACGTTTTGACGCCGCATCGACCTCCAACAGCATGGAAGAATTCGCTCATCACCTGCGCGGACTGATTCAGCTCCTGAAGGCAAAATCAATCCCTCTGGATTACCCGGCGCTCGCTGAAGATCTGTACTGGTTTCAATTCCCCAGCGCCAGAGATTCTGTTCGCCTCCGCTGGGGACGGGATTTTTACCGTCCGCGAAGCAATGAAGAAAATGAGAATAATTAAGAAAGGATGATTTTGATGACCACTACCAGAGAAGCACGGTTGTATGTGGACGTTCACATTCTGCAGACTGTTCCTCCCAGCTGTGTTAACCGGGATGATACCGGCAGCCCCAAAACTGCGGTTTACGGCGGAGCTACCCGGGCCCGGGTTTCTTCCCAATGCTGGAAAAAAGCAGTGCGCGACATGTTCAAAGAAATATTTCCCGAGCAAAATTTGGGCATACGCACCAAGCGCATAGTCAGCCTAGTAGCCGAAGAAATTAGAAACCTGGGCGGCTCTGGGGACCCTGAAACCATGGCCCAAAAAATACTCGAAACTGCCGGCTTGAAAATCAAGTCTGCCGAAAAAGGCACCGATGCACTTTTCTTCATGAGTGTCGCACAGGCCAAAGCTTTGGCAAAGCTTGCCGTGGAAGACCCCGAAACCATTCAGGACAAGCCCTCTAAGGAAGCCAAAGCCAAGGCACAGCAGGCACTCCAGCAATCGCCGGGCGTAGATATCGCCCTCTTCGGACGGATGGTTGCGGATGAGCCGGCTCTGAATGTCGATGCCTGTGCCCAAGTGGCCCACAGTATTTCTACACATAAAGTCAGCAATGAATATGATTATTTCACTGCTGTTGACGACCTTTCTCCCGAGGATACTGCCGGCGCCGGACATATCGGAACTGTCGAATTCAATTCCTCTACCCTTTACCGCTATGCAACTGTAGCCGTCCACGACCTCCACAAGTACCTCGGACCTGACACAGCCAAAGCGGTAACAGGATTTGTACAAGCCTTCGTGTGCTCCATGCCAACAGGCAAACAAAATACCTTTGCCAACCGCACCCTGCCCGATGCCGTTATGGTCACAATTAGAAAGGATCAACCCATCAATTTGGTCGGTGCTTTTGAACGACCGGTCCAGGCGGGTAAAAACAACGAAGAAGGATTTGTAATGGCATCCGCCAGGGCTCTTGTCGAACACGCTCTCAAAACCTACGAAAACTGGTTGGGTGAACCGGATGTATCCCTAATTACCGGCGATTTGCTCTCCGAGCTTGGGGAAAAGCAACCTTTTATGGATCTACTGGCCAAACTGGAAAAAGAAATTGTGCAATGGTTAGGGGATGACCAATGAGCACCTTGTTGCTGCGTCTGGCGGCCCCTCTGCAGTCGTGGGGTGTTGATGCCAAGTTTGACCGGCGCGGTACAGAGCGCGTTCCTTCCAAAAGCGCAGTAATCGGTCTGGTTGCCGCTGCACTGGGCAGACGCCGCACCGACAGCGTGGATGACCTGTTGGCTCTACGCTTTGGAGTACGTGTGGACAAAGAAGGCGTGTTGCTCCGGGATTATCATACAGCCCGAAGCAAAAAATCCGCCTATGTCACTCAACGATACTACCTGGCAGATGCAGTCTTTCTGGCCGGGTTGGAAGGGGATCTCGACTTATTGACAAAAATCGAGCACGCATTACGCCACCCGGCCTTCCCGCTCTTTTTAGGCCGGCGCTCCTGCCCACCGGAAGGCAGAATATCATTGGGTATTCGCAACAAAAGCCTGCTCCAGGCCTTGCAGGAAGAACCCTGGCTTGTCCATTATGTTCCTCCGCGCAGAGGCATGCAAGAAATCGTTCTACGCATTGTTATGGACGCAGAACCGGACAGCACCCACTACTACTATCAACGCGATGTACCCATCTCCTTTTCCCAAGCTCACCGCAAGTTTGGTTTTCGCCGCGTAAGTGAATCTATGCTGGAATACCAACTTCCACCGACAGAAATCCAAACTCAGCACGATCCCATGTTAGAACTGGAGGAAGAATAGTTATGTATTTATCTCGAGTTCGCTTGAACCCAAACCTTAGGGAGACTAAGAAAGCGCTGTCAACGCCGCATATTTTGCATGGTGCAGTGGAACGGGGTTTTGCCTCGAAAAGCAACCGCAACCTTTGGCGAGTAGATGTTCTTAACGGCACCTACTACCTATTGGTTCTCTCGCGAGAAAAACCGGATTTTACTCATATCGCAGAACAGTTCGGTTACCCTTCCCTGGAACCGCTGTGGGAAACCAAAGACTACAACCTCTTATTGGCCAGGCTTAAAGAAGGCCAGGTATGGTTTTTTTGCCTGCGCGCCAACCCGACCCGCAGCAGTTTCCACGAAAAGGACAGCAAAACAGAGCGCGGAAAAGTCTTTGCTCACGTCACAACAGAGCAACAACGGCAATGGCTTCTGTCCAGGTCTGCATCCCTCGGCTTCAAGCTTGAAGACAATCAGTTTGACGTAGTGCAAACCCAGTGGCTGAGATTCCAAAAGGGCAAAAACAGCAATCAACAGGTTACTTTGCGCACAGCGGTGTTCGAAGGCAAGCTGATTATTACCGATCTGGAACGATTCCGACACACGTTGCTCAACGGCATCGGAAGAGCGAAGGCATATGGCTGTGGGCTTCTGACAATCGCTCGTTAGAGGAGAAAAGTCCCATGAAAAAAATCTCTGGGTTAAAAAAGCCCGATTTGCAGGCGCTTCCGCAAATCAGGGACAGGATCTCATTCCTATACCTGGAACGTTGCCTGGTAAACAGACAAGACGGAGCAATAACCGTCACTGATGCCAGAGGGACTGTTCACGTCCCGGCGGCAGCACTCAGCGTGCTGTTGTTGGGACCGGGCACCAATGTATCTCATCGCGCAATGGAATTAATAGGAAACTCAGGAACCAGCGTAATTTGGGTTGGTGAGCACGGCGTACGTTATTATGCCCACGGCCGCCCGCTCACCAATTCTGCACGCTTATTAATTAAGCAGGCTCAGCTGGTCTCCAATGTAAGAACAAGGATTGCGGTGGCCCGTCAAATGTATCAGTTGCGCTTCCCTGACGAAGACGTTTCTTCTCTTACAATGCAACAATTGCGGGGGCGCGAAGGTTCCCGGATAAGATCCATTTACCGCAGATGCTCCAAGGCAACTGGCGTCCCATGGAGCGGGCGTGAATACGATCCCGATAATTTCTATGGAAGCGATCCAATAAATATGGCTTTGTCTGCCGCCCACGCCTGCTTGTACGGGATTGTCCATAGCGTCATAGTTGCCCTGGGTTGCTCACCCGGTTTGGGGTTTATCCATTCGGGCCACGAACGTTCCTTTGTTTATGACATTGCCGATTTGTATAAAGGGTCCCTGACTATTCCTATTGCCTTTGAAGTAACTGCAGAAGAGCCCGAGGACATTGGTTCCGCTACCAGAAAACGGGTTCGTGATGCCATTGCCAACGGCAGAATTATTGAGCAGGCTGTCAAAGACATCAGATTTCTCCTTCTTGGCAACGAAGCTGTTGAAGAAGATATTGAAGTAAACGTACTTCACCTCTGGGACGACAAACTGGGAAAGGTGGCTTACGCCGTCTCATACGGCAAAGAAATGGACAACCTCGATGAAGATACCCTCGAAGAAGGGTATGGGACTATTTTGGAGGATTAAATATGGTCGTTATCACCTTAACAGCTTGTCCGCCGGCTCTCCGCGGTGATTTGACAAGGTGGCTGCAAGAAATAAATACTGGTGTCTACGTAGGACGTGTCAGCGCCAGAGTAAGAGAAAAACTCTGGGAACGAATTCAGGAAAGCGCCAAGTCCGGCAGTGCGACAATGGTATACAGTACAAACAATGAACAGCATATGGACTTTCGCATTCACAACACTGCATGGGAACCTATCGACTTTGACGGTCTAAAACTCATCTTGCGCCCCAGTCCAGCACGAATAAAGAAATTGTCGGAAGTGCGCATGGGTTACAGTAAAGCTGCCCGCAGGCGCAAAGCCCTGCAAATGACACGCAAGAGAAGCTATCTGCACCCTGCAACATATGCCATAATTGATATAGAAACAACCGGACCATCTCCTGCCGAGCATGAATTGCGCAAAATCAGCGTTATTAAAATCCGCAACGGTGAAATACAGAACCGATTTTCCAGCCAGATTAGTTCACACAGTTCCATCAGGGACGTCCTTCCGGAATTCCTCGAGTTTGTTGGCAAAACCCCTATTGTTTCTCATAATGAAGAGCATATTTATGGCTTCTTGCGTGCTGCATGCGCTCGCTGCGGCCTGCCGCTATTCTCAAACCAGTGCATCAATATCCTGGCATTAGCTCGTCGCCTGTTGGACGATGTCGACAATTACCGCCTGGATACTCTGTTGGAATATTTCAAGATTGACGCCAGTGAACTCGAGGAAAGCATGGCAATCAAGTTACTTTATGACAAACTCATTGAATTCGAGAAGGCAACAAAATAAAAAGCCCAGTGTTTAGGGAAAAATTTAGTATGCTCCCCGCATGCGCGGGGGTGATCCCTAAAGCCTGGTTTGGTTATATAGCAACAGACAATGCTCCCCGCATGCGCGGGGGTGATCCCTACCCCCTAATCAACCTTATAATCCAGCGTACATGCTCCCCGCATGCGCGGGGGTGATCCCTACCCCCTAATCAACCTTATAAT
>JAAYIH010000028.1 GCA_012523545.1 Bacillota bacterium | reverse complement strand
CGGATGCCGATGCGCACCATGGGGGTGGGGTGCTCTTCGCCCAGCACCTCGGCCACGGCACCGCCCATGCCCCCGATAATGCTGTGTTCCTCCGCAGTAACCACAGCACCGCACCGTTGGGCATACCGGACCACCGTCTCGACATCCAGGGGCTTGACGGTGTGCAGGTTGACCACTGCCGCGGCGATGCCCTGCTCCGCCAGCCGGTCGGCGGCCTCCAGGGCAATGTGTACCATGTAGCCGCAGGCAAAGACAGCCAGGTCCCCGCCGTCCCGGAGCACAGAGGCCTTGCCGGGCCGGAACTGATAGTCCGGGCCGTGGATTACCGGCACCCCTGCCCGGCCCAGGCGCAGGTAAACGGGGCCCTCGTGGGTTGCCGCCCAGCGGGTCATTGCTTCGGTCTCAGGCCCGTCGGCCGGGACCAGCACCGTCATGTTGGGCAAAGCCCGCATCAGGGCGATGTCTTCAAACATCTGATGGGTGGCGCCGTCTTCTCCCACCGTAATGCCGGCGTGGCTGGCGGCAATCTTGACATTGAGGTTGGGATAGGCCACCGACGTCCGGATTTGGTCGTAAGCGCGGCCGGCGGCAAACACGGCAAAGGTGCTGGCAAAGGGTATTTTGCCGGCTGCGGCCAATCCGGCGGCAGTGCCGATCATGTCTGCTTCGGCGATGCCGATGTTAAAAAAGCGCCGGGGAAACTCTTTGGCAAAGTACGCCGTCTTGGTAGACCCCGAGAGATCGGCGTCGAGGACGACGATGCGCTCGTTTTCCGCCCCCAGTTGGGCCAGGGCCTTTCCGTATGCCTCCCGGGTGGCAATTTTAGTCATGCTGCTCCACCTCCAGTTCAGCCAGGGCTTGTTCTGCTTGCTCCCGACTGGGTGCGCTGCCGTGCCAGCCGGCTTCGTTTTCCATAAAGGATACGCCCTTGCCTTTGACGGTCCGGGCAATGATTACCGACGGCTTGCCGGCAACGGCCTTGGCAGCGTCCACTGCCGCCAAAATCTGGTCGAAGTCGTGGCCGTCGATTTCCTGAACATGCCAGCCAAAGGCCCGGAACTTATCGCCCACCGGATCGACGCCCATGACAGCGGAAACCCGGCCGTCGATCTGCAGGTCGTTGCGGTCCACAAAGGCAATTAAATTGTCCAGTTTATAGTGGGCAGCCGTCATGGCCGCTTCCCAGATCTGTCCTTCCTGGAGTTCGCCGTCACCCAACAGCACGTAAACCCAACGCTGGGCCTGCCCGTCCAGTTTGGCGGCCAAGGCCATGCCGTTGGCGGCGGACAGCCCTTGCCCCAGAGAACCGGTGGTCATGTCCACGCCGGGGGTAAGCTTGCGGTCGGGATGCCCCTGCAACCTGCTGTCAATTTGGCGAAAGCTGAGGAGTTCCTCCCGGGCAAAAAACCCCCTTTCCGCCAGGGCGGCGTAGTACACCGGCGTCGCATGGCCCTTGCTGAGGACAAAGAGATCTCGCTCCGGCCAGCGGGGCCGTGCGGGGTCCACCTTCATAATTTTAAAATACAGGGCGGCCAGTATTTCCACCGCCGACAGGGAGCCGCCGGGGTGACCCGAGGCCGCTTCCGTCACCATGTTGATGATGTGGCGGCGCATATTTCTTGCCACCGCCTTCAAGCTGACTTCTTGCACTGTTTCTCACCTCGTCATCGCTTTATTATAAAGGTCCAACCTGATTAGACTGGCGTCCCGCGCCGGGAGGTGCCGGTCCCCCGGGCCCGTCTGCCCAGGGCTCATTCTTTGCCGGCAACCACTATCATGCGGCGGCTGGCCGCCGAAAATTGGCCGCCGCCGGTGTCGCCATAAATTTCTTCCGCGGCAAACCCGGTTTGCCGGAGCAAGAGCAGCACTTCCCGGGGAAAGAGCAGGCTGGTGCAGACCTCTTCCAGCACCTGTTCCGACAAAACCCCGCCCTGGTAACACTGGTAAATTATGGTCTGGCGGCAGAGCTGGCTGTTGAGATCGCAACGGGTGTGGACGGTGCGCAACAAGCGGATGTCCCCGTCCAGGACGACGCTGCGCCCGACGCTGACGCCGCCCTGCAACATCTCCCCATGGGGCGGGATGAGGTCCAGCACTATTTTTCCCCCCACGGCCAGCAGATTACGCACGTGGCTGAGGCAACGCAGCTGCTCCTGGGTGCTGAGCAGGCAGGCAAAGCTGTTGCGGGCCAACAGGGCGCTGGCAAACTGCTTTTCCCAGGGAAAAGACTGCATGTCCCCTTCAAAAAAGCGGACCCTTTCCCGGCTCCGGGGCGGGAGCTTGTCCCGCTTTTCCCGGGCAATATCCAGCATGTAGGGAGAACTGTCCACTCCCACCACCTCCAGGCCCGCCCCGGCCAGATCCAGGGCGATGGTGCCGGTACCGCAGCCCAGGTCCAGCACCGGTCCGCCCAGACGCAACATCAGGCGGCGGAAAAAAGGGACATCCTCTTTGCCGTCAAAGTAGTCGTAATAGCGGGATGCCTTGCGGCCAAACATCCATCACCCCTCCCGGATTCCCGCCTGCCAGCGCAGCCAGGAATCAATGAAAACGTCGAGGTCGCCGTCGATGACGGCGCCGGCGTTGCCCACCTCCACATTGGTGCGATGGTCTTTGACCAGGCTGTACGGATGAAATACATAGGAGCGGATCTGGCTGCCCCAGCCGATTTCGCGCTGTTCGCCCCGGATGCGGGCCAGTTCTTCTTCCTGTTCCCGGCGCTGCAGGTCGGCCAGCCGGGCGCGCAGGATCTTCATGGCGGCCAGGCGGTTGGCGTGCTGGGACCGTTCGTTTTGGCAGGTTACGACTATGCCGGTGGGCAGGTGGGTTATACGCACCGCCGAATCAGTAGTGTTTACGTGCTGGCCGCCGGCGCCGCTGGACCTGAAGGTGTCTATGCGCAGGTCCTCGGCCTTGATTTCCACCTCGACATCCTCGGGCACCTCGGGTATGACGTCCAGCGATGCAAAGGAAGTATGCCGCCGCCCCGAGGAATCAAAGGGAGAAATCCGCACCAGGCGGTGGACTCCCTTCTCTGCCTTTAAGTAACCGAAGGCGTACTCACCCTTGACCAGCAGGGTTGCGCTCTTGATGCCCGCCTCTTCGTCGGGCAGGTAATCCAGGACCTCCACGGCAAAACCTTTCCTTTCCGCCCAGCGCGTGTACATGCGCAGCAGCATTTCGGCCCAATCCTGGGCTTCCAGGCCTCCGGCCCCGGAGTGCAATGTAATGATGGCGTTGTTGCGGTCGTACTTGCCGTTCAAAAGCTGGGTCAATTCCAGCTCGGCGAGCTGAGCCCGCAGCGACTCCAGATTCCGGCCGATTTCCGGAGCCATATCCTGCTCGTCCTCCAGCAGCGCGATTTCGGTTAATTCCATCAGCTCTTGCCATTCGCGCCGCAGGCGGGACCAGGTTTCGGCGGTTTTCCTCAGGGAATTCAGGCGGGCAATGACGGCCTGGGCCTCCTGCTGGTCATCCCAGAAGCCCGCTTCCGCCATCCGGGCCTCCAGCTCGGCTATTTCCTTGAGCTTGGCTTCTGCCTCAAAGGGAGACCCCCATTTCATCAATGCGTTTGCCCAGTTGCACCAGTTCGGCCTTGTATTCGCCTAACATGTCATCACCTCATCATCGTTAATTCGCCGCAGATGCGGCCTGCAGTTCATGCCCCGCAGCAGCGCTTGTACTTCTTGCCGCTGCCGCAGGGACAGGGATCATTGCGGCCCACTTTTTTCTGGCTGCGCTGCGGCCCCTGGCCGGCGCCGCCGCCGGAGGGCGTGGGGTTGGCCACCGCCACTGAACGGCGCTGGGGCGGGCTGGCCAGGCGCACCCGCATGATCAGGCGGGCCACCTCCTCCTGGATGCTCTCGGTCATATTGTTGAACATGTCGTAGGCCTCGAATTTATATTCGGTAAGGGGATCCTTCTGGCCAAAGGCCCTGAGGCCGATGCCCTGGCGCAGGTCGTCCATGGCGTCCAGGTGGTCCATCCACTTGCTGTCCACCGTGCGCAGCACCACAACCCGCTCCAGTTCCCGCATCAGTTCGGGACCAATGGCTTCTTCCCGCATGGCATAGAGGCTGCGCACCCTGGCCTTCAGCCAGTCCAGAATCTCGTCGTGGTGCTTGCCTTTCAGGTCCGCCGGCCTAACGCTGCCGGGCAGCAATACGCTGTTTTCCACATACTCTGCCAAACCCTTGAGGTCGTATTCTTCGGGGTAGACATCTTTGCTGGCCCAGGTGTCAACGGCCCGTTCCAATACGGCGTCCATCATCTTGAGAATTTGCTCCTTGAGGTCCCCGTCCTCCAGGACCTGGCGCCGCTGCCGGTAAATGACTTCCCGCTGCTGGTTGAGCACGTCGTCATATTCCAGGACGTGTTTGCGGATGTCAAAATTCCTCGCCTCGACGCGTTTCTGGGCCGACTCGATGGCCTTGGAAAGCAGGGGATGGTCGATGGGGGTATCGTCATCCATGCCCAGCCTGGCCATCATTCCCATGTAGCGGTCGGAACCAAAGAGGCGCATGAGGTCGTCTTCCAGGGAAATAAAGAACTGGGACGAACCGGGGTCCCCCTGGCGGCCGGCCCGGCCCCGGAGCTGGTTGTCAATTCTCCGCGCTTCGTGGCGCTCGGTGCCGATGATGTGCAAACCGCCCAGTTCGGGCACACCCGGGCCCAGGACGATGTCGGTGCCGCGGCCGGCCATGTTGGTGGCAATGGTCACCGCGCCCTTTTGTCCGGCCTGGGCTACGATTTCCGCCTCCCGTTCGTGATGCTTGGCGTTGAGCACGTTGTGGGGGATTCCCCTTCTCTTGAGCATGGCGCTGAGGAGCTCGGATTTTTCGATGGAAATGGTGCCCACCAGTACGGGCTGGCCGGTGCGGTGGCGGCGCACGATTTCCTCCACCACGGCCTTAAACTTTCCCGCTTCGGTGCGGTAGACGACATCAGGCAGGTCCTGGCGGATCATGGGCTTGTTGGTGGGGATCACCACCACGTCCATGCCGTAGATTTTCCGGAATTCCTCTTCTTCGGTCTTGGCAGTTCCCGTCATCCCCGCCAGCTTGCGGTACATGCGGAAGTAATTTTGCAGGGTGATGCTGGCCAAAGTCTGGCTTTCCCGCTCAATCCGGACATTCTCCTTGGCCTCGATGGCCTGGTGCAGGCCGTTGGAATAGCGGCGGCCAAACATCAGGCGACCGGTAAATTCGTCGACGATGATGACCTGGCCGTCTTTAACCACGTAATCCCGGTCCCTCTTCATGAGCACGTGGGCGCGCAGGGCCTGGTTGATGTGGTGGGAAATTTCCATGTTGACATGGTCGTATAAGTTCTCTATATTCAAGGCCTTTTCCACCTTGGCCACCCCCGCCTCGGTGAGGGTCACCGTCCGCGCCTTTTCATCCACGGTGTAATCGTCTTCGGGACGCAGCCGCGGCACCAGCCGGGCGTAGCGGTAGTACTGGCTGGTGTCCTGCTCCACCGCACCGGAGATGATCAGCGGCGTGCGGGCCTCGTCGATGAGGATACTGTCCACCTCGTCGATGATGGCGTAGTTTAGGGGGCGCTGCACAAGATGTTCCTTGTAAAGCACCATGTTGTCCCGCAGGTAATCAAAACCGAACTCGTTGTTGGTGCCGTAGGTGATGTCCGCCAAATACGCCTGGCGGCGCTGAGCCGGTTCCAGGCCGTGGACAATCAGTCCCACTTCCAGACCCAGCAATTTGTAAATCTGGCCCATCCATTCGCTGTCCCGGCGGGCCAGGTAATCGTTTACGGTGACGACGTGCACACCCTGACCCGGCAAAGCATTGAGGTAGGCCGGCATGGTGGCCACCAGGGTCTTGCCCTCGCCGGTTTTCATCTCGGCGATGCGGCCCTGGTGGAGGACGATGGCCCCGAGGACCTGGACGTCGAAATGGCGCTGGCCCAGGGTGCGCTTGGCTCCTTCCCGCACCAGGGCATAGGCTTCGGGCAACAGGGAGTCCAGGGTTTCTCCCCGCCGCAGGCGTTCCCGGAATTCCCCGGTCTTGGCAGCCAGGCTGTCGGTATTCAGTTTCTCAAATTCCGGTTCCAGGGCGTTGACCTGCTCCACGATGCGCATCAGGTTTTTGATTTCCCGGGCGTCATCGCCGGCCAACAGCCCTTTTATTAGCTTGAACATCTTTCCACCCCATTTGCCCAATGTCTGCACCGAACATTACTTTTTATTCTATCATCAACGTGAAGGAAGTGGCAACCAATACGCCCCGCCGGCCTTAAAGCAAAAAGAGGATAACGGATTCGTTATCCTCTCTGCTCGGCCTGTCCCAGTCCCCGGATGTAATCGCCCAGGGCCTTGTCAGAGCGGCGGATATGGGTGTTCAGCCAGCCCGCCAGGATCCTGTTGGTAATTACCACTATATGCACCCCGGGGCCTTCCGCTTCAAACCGCTTTCTGATTTCCGCCAGGTTGTCCATAAACTCCTGGTGCTGGCGGCGGTGGACATCCAAACCGGGGTATTGGTACCGCTCCATGTAGCCCTCTTCGGTGCTGAAGTGCATGCGGGCGTAGCGGTCCAAAAAGACCAGAGTTTCGCCCACGGCTTCAGCCCCCTTGCCCTTGTGGCACGCATCGATGAGGACGTTGATCTGGCGAAACAGCTCTTTGTGCTGGTTGTCTATTTCGGTAACGCCAACGGAAAGGGAATCAGTCCACTGGATAGCCATTCTGTCAGCTCCTAAACCAAATAATCCCTGACCAGGTCGTCGGCTGCAACCAAAAGCACGCCCAGCACAGCCAGAATTATCCCTTCCAGTCCCGCCTTGGCCAGTGAACAGTTGCGGGCGCGAACCGCTTCACTGAGCCGGGCGACAAACAAGCCCAGCACCAGCCCGGCCTTTATAAACAGGGCATTGCCAGTAACGGCAGTAACGACGGCCAGGGCTGCGATACACAGTGCGCCCGCCGCAACTGCCAGGATAAAGCTGGTATGCGAACACTGGGAAAATTCCCGGAACACGGCAATCCCTCCCAATGAGAAGTGCAAAATGGAGGTTCCAAAGCGGGTGCAAGTGCTGGTCTGTTTGTTAAGGCGTAGAAAGTTAAAAGAAGTGGAAATTGCTCTGCCTGTGCAATGGAACCATACTTACTATACCATAAATATACATAAATGCGGAGTTTGTAGCCAATTTCTAACCTCTTTGTAACATAACGTTAACAAATGGACAACCCCTTGGTCTGCCCGCTCTATTCCTGCCGGGGAATGGGCAGGTAGGGGAAAATGCTGCGGGCCAGATTGGGCAACGGCATGGTTTGCAGCCAGACCTTGCCCGGTCCGCGCAGGGTGGTCAAAAACAAGCCTTCGCCGCCGAAGAAAATGTTTTTGAAGCCCCTCACCGCCTCGATGTCCATTTGCACCGACTGCTCATAGGCAGCGACGCTGCCGGTGTCCACCTTGTGGATTTCGCCGGGAGCCAGTTCCCTAACGACGCATTCGCCGTCAATTTCCAGAAAGGCCATGCCCCTTCCCTGCAGCTTTTGCATGATAAAGCCTTCGCCGCCAAAGAGACCCGCCCCCAGCTTGCGCTGAAAGGCCAGCTCCAATTGCACGCCCTCCTGGGCGCACAGAAAGGCCCGCTTTTGGCAAACGATTCCCCGGTCGGCTTCAACGGGAATGATGTGCCCGGGATAGCTGTGGCCAAAGGCTATTTTGGCGCCGTCGACGCGGGGATAAAACCAGGACTGAAAGAAACTCTCGCCCATCAGGCTGCGCTTGAGGCCCCCCAGCAGCCCGCCGGCGGATGTTTCCATGACGATATCGCCGTCCATCCACATCATGGCTCCGGGCTGCGCAAAGATCCTGTCCCCCAGCCTGAGGGTCAGCTCCACCACCGGCATTACCGACCCGATAATTTTGTATTCCATCGCGAACCCTCCCAAGTATGTAATTCAGGGCGCGCCGTGCAGTACTTCGCTCCTGCGCTGCACCCACGCTTCGGCTTCGGCCAGGTCGGCGGGCGAGTTGATGTTGAAAAAGCTCTCGCCCAGGGGATCCACCGCTGTCGCATCGGCCACCGCCGGTTCCAGCCGGTCCAGCAAATTGGCCAGATGATAGCGGTTCTCGGCCAGCATGGTTTCAATGACCGGCACAGCCCGGCGGGGATACAGTCCCGGTAGCGGCTGCAGGCGCTGTTGCCAGCGGAACACCGCTCCGCCCGCATTGCGAATGGCCCACAACAGCTCCACTGCCTCCCGGCGGATAAAGGGCATGTCGCAGGCGCTGATGAGCACCCAGGGACTGGAACTGGCCAGCAAGCCGGCATAAAATCCCACCAGCGAACTGGGGGGCAAACCCGGCGGATCGGGCACGTACTCCGCCCGGGGCCAGGCCCGGGGCGGACCCGCCACCAAAATACGCCGGCCTCCCCAGGTGCGGGCGTTGTCCAGGGCGTGTTCCAGCAAAGTCTTGCCTGCCAATACCACATCGGCCTTGTCCCTGCCCATGCGCCGGGAAAGACCGCCAGCCAGTATGACGATGTCAAAAACCATCTCCTCACCCCATTCGGGCAGCCGGCCGGCAGCTTGTCCTGCCGGTACACAGTCGTACTCCCATCCGGTTAGAGGCATCCCCAAAGCCGGTTAATCCGGCGCCCGCAGTTAATTTTCCAGGGGGATTATCAAAGCGGCGATGATGTAGAAAATTACTCCGCTGAACAAAGTAAACAGCGTCAGCAGGACATAGCCCAGGCGCACCAAAGTGGGATCGATGTCAAAGTACTCGGCCAGCCCGCCGCAAACACCGGAAATCATCACATTGGTGCGGGAACGGTAGAGGCGTTTCGCAGCCATGGGTATCCTCCTTTGCTTATTTTTTGGTCAGGAGCAGTGCCAGACCCAGAATAATCAGGGCCAGGGGCCACAGGGACACGGCTTTGGACAAAAAGAGGGCGAAGTACCTGTTGTGGCGAAGCAGATTGCCCAGCAACAGCAGAGTTCCCGTCCCGATAAAAATCAGGGCCAGCAAGCGCCGGGGTCCGCCTCCCTTTTCTTCATGGGGATGGTGGACCACCTCCACCTCGCCCGGGACCGGCCCGTGACCGACAGGCAGGAGGATAACCGCCGCGGCGTAGGCCAGGATGCCCAGGTAAAACGAAGATATGGCCAGGGCAATAAAGCCCAACCGGACGACAAGCGGATCGACCTGAAAGTGCTCGGCCAGCCCGCCGCACACCCCGGCGATAATCTTGTCTTTGGAAGACCGGTACACGCGCCTACTCATCCCACTCCCTCCCCAGCTGGGCTTTGATTTCTATCTTGGCGTCGCGAATGAGCGACTGGGTCCCTGCAATGACCACCGCGCCGTTGCTTCCGGCGGCCGCCACCGCCTCTTCGAGGGCAGTGGCCATATCTGCCGCCACCCTGCTGTTGGCGGTGTGCCTGCGGGCAACGGCCAGGGCTTCTGCATCCTCGGGAAAGACCAGGTGGTTGTTGCTGGCCCTGGTTAGCCACACCGACTCCGCCAGCGGCGCCAGGGTATCGATTACGCCCCTCCAGTCCTTGTCGGCCGGCACGCCCAGCACCATGTACAGGGGCTTGCCCGCCTGCACCAGGAGCTCCGCCAGGTACCGGGCAGATTCGGCATTGATGGCGCCGTCCAGAATAACCAGGGGCTCCCCGGGCAACAGTTCACACCGGCCCGGCCAGCGCACGCTGTCCAGTCCGGCCTGCAATTGGCCGTCGTCGATGCCGGGCAACATTTCCTCCACCAGAGCCAGGGCCACCCCTGCGTTGTACGCCTGGAACTTGCCGGGCAACGGTACAGTAAATATACTTTGGCGGCGGCGGGATTTATACATAAAACGGGTACCCATGAGGCCGGAAGCCAAAACCTGTACGCTAAAGTCCCGGCCCGCCAGCTTCAGGGGCACGGCCAGGTGCCGGCACAGGGATTTGAGCAGCTTTTCCACCTGGGCATCCTGGCTGTAACTGACGCACAGCTCCTGCCCGGATTTGATCACCGCCATTTTGTTGGCGGCGATGTCCAGCAGGGTGGGACCGAGGTTGTTCGGGTGTTCCAGCATGACGGGCGTCAGCACCGACCAGCGGTTTTCGATGACATTGACGTCGTCGGCCAAAGCGCCGCGGCCGCATTCCAGGACGTGGACATCCGTCCCCTGCTCCCTAAACCACAACAGGGCCACCGCCAGCACCGTGCCCACCGGCCCCAGATAATGGTCGGGAGGCATGGTCCGGCTCAGCTCCTCCACATGGGGTTTAATGACCTGGACCAGGCGGATTAAATCCTGCTCGGGGATTTTCTGCCCGTTTAAGCGTATGCGCTCGCAAAAGTCCACCAGGTGGGGTCCGGTAAACAGGCCGGTACGATGGCCCGCAGCCTGGAGCAAGCGGGCGATCATGACACTGGTGGAACCCTTGCCTTTGCTGCCGGTGATCAGCACCGAGGGGGGCCGGGACAAGCTGAGCTCCAGCTTTTCCAATAGCCGGCGGCAATACTCGGGATGCCGCTTGTAAATGTCCAGCAATCCGGGGGCGATATGGGGCTGGGCTTTGACATATGATTGATAGATAAATTTAATGGCCTGGTACGAATCCACTGGGCACCCTCCCCTGCTGACAAGTAAGAAGAGCCGACAGCTCCCTGCCTCTAATCATAAAACAAAAGGGCCGGCAATGCCAGCCCTATTTGCCAAACTTATATCTGCGGTTCGATGAGGCCGTAGTTTCCGTACTTGCGCCGGTAAACCACGTTGGCCTCATTGGTTTCGGCGTTGATGAACACGTAGAAGTCGTGTTGCAACAGGTTCATTTGCAGCACTGCCTCATCGGGAAGCATGGGCTTGATGGGGAAGCGCTTGGTCTTGACTATGCGGGGTTCATCTTCTTCGACGCTTTTGCCCTCTTCACCGATAATGCCGCCAACCAGGCGGGCCTTGCGGTTGATTCTGGTCTTGTATTTGCGGATCTGCCGTTCCAGTTTTTCCACCACCATGTCGATGGAAGCATACATGTCGGGAGACTTTTCCTCGGCCCGGATGAGCATACCGCCGTTGAGGAGCAACATGGCCTCCACTACGTGGGCGCCTTTCTCGACGCTGAGGGTTACCTGGGCTTCTATGTTCTCCTCAAAGTACTTGCCGATTTTGCCAATCTTCTTTTCGACATGGGCGCGAAGCGCATCGGTGACGTTTATATTCCTGCCCCAGGTAGTAATCCGCATTCAACCATCTCCTTTCAGCGCTGTACTATATTTATTCCCCAAATACTGCTGAAATCCTGCCGCAACATAAAATCCCGCCGGAGCGGGATTGATAGTCTACAGTTTCACAACGTTGGCTGCCTGCAAGCCTCTCTCACCGTCGACCAAATCGAATTCAACGGTGTCGCCTTCGTCAAGGGTCTTGAAGCCTTCGCCCTGGATGGCGGTGTAATGGACAAATACGTCGTCGCCATCCTCGCGCTGGATGAACCCATAACCCTTTTTCTGATTAAACCACTTGACTTTTCCTTGCACTAAATTTTACCTCCAAAAAATGATGTAGCTTGTAAAGCTCCAGTCCATACTAACACAAGCCGGAGGCCAAGTCAATTTTCCCGCACGCCGGCGCAAAAAAAAGAGCGGAAGCCCGCTCTGCCCGACAGCTGACCTGGTCTTTGCCCCCACACTTGCCTGCTGGTGTTCTGTCAGGTCTTACTTCTAAGCCGCACCATGCTCAGCAGAAAATGGTAATTTTTTCCTGCCTTACGTGGGTCGTTTCGCCTGCGGCTGGCATCGACTTTCAACCACAGACCTGTCAGGCACCACCAGCTTAACTTATTTCCCGTTTTAAAGCAAGCCCGGTGTGCCTGGTCAGGCGGCCAGCACCAGTACGCAGACGGCACGGGCCCCCGCCGCCTGCAGAGCTGCGGCGCAGGCCGAGGCAGTGGCCCCGGTGGTGTAAACGTCATCCACCAGCCATACCACGGCGTCCTGGAGGCCGCGGCTGTTTTTTACATATATGTAGTCCTCCAAGCCCTCCAGGCGCTGGCTCCGGCTCAGGCGGACCTGCGGCGGCCGGCCCGGCCGGCGGGCCAGCGCCGGCTGTACCGGCACTGCAAAGCACCGGCCCAGTTCGGCAGCAAGCAACCGGGCAATATCGAAGTTTCGCCAGTGCCGGGAGGCAGTGGGCGCCGGCACCACTGCCCGGGGCAGGGCAAGTCCCGCCTCCCCGGCCAGGCGGGCCAGTTCCCGGGCCAGCTCGACAGCCACGGCGCGCTCCCGGGCAAACTTGGCGCTCTGAACCACCTTGCGCCAGGGACCCCGGTAGCCGGCCAGGGACAACATCCGGCTGTAGCGATGGGCGGCAGGGGCGCAATGCCGGCCCCGGCAGTCCCGGCCGCAACGAATGCAGGCATTGAGACCGGTAAATTCCACCTGGGCCAGACACCGGCTGCACAAACCGAACCTGACGCGGCCCGGGTTGCGGCAGTTGAGACACAGGGGCGGGAAAAAGGCATCCAGGATGCTGCCCATGTCATCATCCTCCCAGACAGCACTGCTTCTGAATTCTCCGCCCGCCGCCCCGGTTCCTGCCCTTCAGCGGATATAATCGGAAATCAGGACAAACCGGTAGCCCCTGGCCCGGACGGCATCGATAAACCGGGGCAACACTTCCAGGGTTACCCGGGGACCGTCGTGGAAGAGCACGATGCTGCCCGGCTTGAGACCGGTCAGGGCCTTTTTCAGCACCGTTTTGGGGCAGTCGTATTCCCAGTCCCGGCTGTCCACATCCCACAGGACCAGGTGGTAACCCAGCTCGGCGCAAACCGCCAGGACATCCTCGTCCCACCTGCCGTAGGGCGGGCGCAGGTAAGGGCGGACCTCAGCCGCCTGGGCGGCCAGGACGGCAGTGCACCGTTCCACTTCAGCCGCAATTTCGTCCCGGCCCAGTTTGGTTAAGGACGGATGGGACCAGGTATGGTTGGCAATTTCACAGCCGGCGCCGGTGATTTCCGCCACCAGCGCCGGGTTTTTGCCGGCATTGGCACCCAAAAGGAAGAAGGTCCCGGGAACTCCCTTGTCCCTGAGGATGGCCAGGATTTTCCCCGCCGTCCCCCGGGGGCCGTCATCAAAGGTGAGGGCGACGACCTTTTCCTCCGTCGGCAGCCCCCGTATAACCTGCACTGAAAATTCCCGTTGTTTCGGCTCCGCGGCAGCAGGGGGGTCCTCCGGCAGGACAGGCGCCTCCGCAACGGGCATCCCGCCGTCCGGGTCAGGAAAATCTGCCGCAACCCTTTCCTCCGCCGCAGTTATTTGGGGCAGCAGGAGCAAACCCAGCAAAGCCAGGTTGGCCAAAAAATATCCTAGATTGATCCAGCCATTTTTTCCCACCGGCCATCACCCCGTACAAGGTATGAGCCGGGGGAAAAAGATATGAACCTACCCTTTGGACAGCAGTGTCCTGAGCCAGTCCAGCTGGCGCAGGGCATCGGGAGACAGGGGAAACAGGTCCTTTTCGGCCTCGCCCAGCACCAGCTGGGCGCGCAGGATGCGGTTGTGCACCGCCCCCGCCGACAGATAACAGTCCAGGACGCAACCGTCTCCCACCATAACCTGGCTGAACTTGTCCCGGGCGGCGACGCCCTTGTATTCCAAAAGGTTTATATAACCCATCCTTTCCCCGCCGCAGCCCAGGGGCAGGGGAACCAGCACCAGGCGGGGGCTGAAGGGAAGGGGCAGGTAGTTGCGGCCGCGCAACAGCTCGCTGCAGCGCCGGCGCAGGGCCACCAGGTCGACGGCGAAAAAGCGCGCCAGGGCCTCCACCAGGCCCCTGATGCTGCGCGGATCATAGCATCTCCCGTCACGCAGCAGCAGCTCGCTGACCCGGCCCAGCCCTTCCAGGCAGACAGGGCGCATGGCCACCAGTTCAGAAGACAATCGGGCTGCCGGTACTTTTTCCATCACAAGCCTCCTTGCCGGCCATGCAGCCTGTACAGTATATGCACCCCCGCCCGGCTGAGTTCTGTGCCGAAACCACGCCAGGCAATTACAAAGGGCAAGGGGAGGAAGGACCTCCCCTTTGCCTAAAATTCCACCACGACCTCATCGGTCCGGGAGACTATCGTCGCCCTGACCTTGCCGATTAAGCCGCCGCCGGAAGTGGTGACCACATCGGCGGCAATTACAGCGTCCATTGCCTGTTCCACCGCCGCAGGGTCCAGTTCGTCCAGGGGTTCCGGGACATTGATGGTCACCCTGCCGCCTTCGGCGTTTAAGAACACCAGTTGCAGAGTTCTGTCCACTGGCTTCACCTCCCTTCGTTAAGCCTTTATGCTTCGGCCAGCACGGCGCTGTCCACTCTGCGCACTTCGGCCACAGGGTATTTTTGCAATCCGGAGATGGCCGCGGCCGCTGCCCACAAGGCCTCGTCGTCGCTGTCGGCCCTGACGTTGGCCAGGGTGCGGGTCCGGTAGACGGGCATGCCCTCTTCGTTGAGCCCCACCTGGTAGCGCACCTGCAGACGGGCGGTCTGGGCAATTCTTGCCACCGGCATTGCTGTCACCTCCCTTCACTTATACCAGGTGCACTTTGGGAGCCCTTTTTGCCACAGGACATGCGCCGGGCCAAAGCGGCCAATCCCCGTTGTTTGTGGGTGCTGACCGCCGAAAGGCTGATGCCCAGGCGCCGGGCAATGTCGCTTAGGGTCAGGTCCCGGCCAAAATACAGGTCCAGGACCTGGCGCTGTCTGGGGGTCAGGGACCGGGTCCACTGCCAGAGACCGTCCAATTCCTCCCCCGCAGCCAGGGGAATATCCCCCTCCAGCGGCGCCTTGTAGAACAAAGCATCGCGCCGAAACCTGCGCAAGGCCTGGGCCAGGGCCGCCCGCACCCGGCTTTTGTAGTAGGCCGGGCGCGGGCCCAGTTCCGGCCGGTACTGGGCCCGGGCGGCCACCAGGGCCAGCCATGCCTCCTGCTCCAAATCTTCCCGCTCCAGGCCGGGGCCAAGGTAACGGCGGGCCATGGCCCGGACCAGCGGAGCGTATTCCAGCAAGTGATCCACCTTGCTCCTCCCCGGCCGGCCGCCCCCGGGATTTCGAGTATACGCTGCAAGCCCGGGAGCAGCAAAACACAGCCGGCTACCGGGCAGCACCGGCGCCCTTTGCGGCCGCCGGTGCCGGCGGCCGCCGGTGGCCAAGCCAACCCCGGCGGCGGCAAAAAGGCAAAAAAAAATACCGGCGAACCGGCACTAAAAACTGGCCTCCTGGGCAGGCCGGTCTTTGGCCTTGCCCGAAGGGCGCTTCTGCAACAGCCACCGGGCTGCCTCCAGGGCCTGTTTGGCCGAAAGCACCCGCAGGTCCAGCACCAGGACCCCCAGGCTGAGTTCGGGGAGGATTTCTGCCGCCAGTTGTTCCTCAGTCATGGTGCGGAAGTGAAGGAAACTGTATTCAGTGGCCAGCCGGCGCAAGATGGCCGGAGTCTGATCCTTGGAACCCAGGTCCACGGCCACAACCCGGCCGGGGGCCGCATATCTTCCCGAGAAAAAGCAATCCCACGCCAACTGACGAAACAAACCTTCGACACTGTCCTGATTGTTCTTGACCAGAAACAATAAACTAACCTGTGGAGGGACAAACCGGAAGGAGAGTAACCAGCGCCAGATAAGCGAGGCCAATTGCCACAGCCCAAACAGGGCCAGTATCCACAACAGAGTTTCCACATCCTTCACCTCCGCATTTTATATATATGCGGAGAGCGGGAGAAAGTACCTCTGTTACCCCCGGCCAAGGGGGACGGTTCTTTTTGTCCAGGGGCAGGCCAAATTCAAGGCAAAACCCTGGACAAAAAGAACCGTCCCCCTTGGCCAATGTCCGGTGTCCCCGCTAGTCTTCCAAACCGGCTTCCCGGCGCAGGAGCTCCGCCTTGTCCGTCTTCTCCCAGGGCAGGTCCAGGTCGGTGCGGCCCATGTGGCCATAGGCAGCCAGCTGGCGATAGATGGGGCGGCGCAGATTGAGCTCCCGAATGATGCCGCCGAGGCTGAGGTCGAAGTGCCTGGCAATCAGTTCCTCAATTTTGGCGCCGGGCACCTTGCCGGTACCGAAGGTCTCGACACTGATGGAAACGGGCTGGGCCACGCCGATGGCATAGGCCAGCTGCACCTCGCACTTGCTGGCCAGACCGGCGGCCACAATGTTTTTGGCCACCCAGCGGGCGGCGTAGGCGCCGGAGCGGTCCACCTTGGTGGGGTCTTTGCCCGAGAAGGCGCCGCCGCCGTGGCGTGCGTAGCCTCCGTACGTATCCACGATTATCTTGCGTCCCGTCAGGCCGGCATCGCCCTGGGGTCCCCCGATGACAAAGCGGCCGGTGGGATTAATGTAGAACTTGGTCCCCTCGTCCAGCAAATCGGCGGGCAGGGCCTTTTTTATGACTTCGGCCATGATGTCGGCATGCAACTGCTCCATGCGCACTTCGGGCTTGTGCTGGGCCGATACCACTACGGCGTGGATGCGGGAGGGCCTGCCGTCGACGTACTCCACCGTGACCTGGGTCTTGCCGTCGGGGCGCAGGTAAGGCAAAATCCGCTCCTTGCGCACCTGGGCCAGACGCCGGGCCAAAGCGTGGGCCAGGGAGATGGGCATGGGCATCAATTCGGGGGTTTCGTCACAGGCAAAACCGAACATCATACCCTGGTCGCCGGCCCCCAGCATGTCGTCGCTGTTCTGCCGGTCGCGGGCTTCCATGGCCCGGTTTACGCCCTGGGCGATGTCCGGGGATTGCTCGTCGATGGCGGTGAGCACGGCGCAGGTATCGCAGTCAAAACCGTACTTGGCCCGGGTATAGCCTATGTCCCGCACCGTTTCGCGCACCAGGGCGGGGATGTCCACATAACACTCGGTGGTGATTTCGCCGGTGACCATAACCAGGCCGGTGGTTACCAGGGTCTCGGCGGCCACCCGGGCGTATGGGTCTTGCTCCAATATGGCGTCCAAAATGGCATCGGATATCTGATCGGCAATTTTGTCGGGATGGCCTGCCGTAACTGATTCCGATGTAAACAAGAATCTGTCACCCCTCATAATCGGCACCTCCAAAATTTATTCTGCGCAAAGGAGCAATAAAAAACCCCTTCACGATTGAAAGGGCACACATCACCCCTCATCTGCGGGAATTGGCACCGTGCCCGCGGGCCGGTTGCCGGGTTTCATTGGGCCCGTCCCTCCACCTCTCTGGATAAGAGAAAAACCATTTGCAGTTTAGCCTTATTGTACCTGCCGGGACAGGCTTTGTCAATGAAAAGGCGTACCTCGCCTGTCCCGGTTTTGTGCGTCCCGGACTGCGGGCAGGTATTTCCCCGTTTCCGGCGAATACTAATTCAATTACAGTTCCGGAGGAAGCTCCAAAAACACAAAGGGGGGAATATGATGGAAACTGTGCTGGTCGGCATTGACCTGGGCGGCACCAACGCCCAGGGAGCGGCAGCCCTGGACGGGAAGATCATCCGGCAGGAGAAAATCCCCACCCGTTCCCAATTGGGCGCCGAAGCCGTCCTGGATGACCTGGCCCGACTGGCCCTGGAACTGGCCGGAGGCAGAAAAATTGCAGCCCTGGGACTGGGGGTGCCGGGACTGCTGGACCTGGAGCGAGGCCTCTGCGTGTTTTCAGGCAACCTGGGCTGGGATAATGTGCCGGTGAAAGCAAAGCTGGAGGAAAAGACAGGAGCACCGGTTTTTATGGACAACGACGTGCGGGTGGCCGCAGCGGGGGAACTGGCCCGGGGTCTGGCCCAGGGTTGCAAGGACTTCATATACCTGACGGTGGGAACCGGAATCGGCTCCGGCATTTTCATCGACGGGCATCTGCTCAGGGGACCGCGCTGGTCTGCCGGAGAGGTGGGGCACATGGTGTTGGATCCCCAGGGTCCCGACTGCACCTGCGGCAGCAAAGGCTGCCTGGAAGCCCTGGCCTCAGCCACAGCCATTGCCCGGGAGGGCCGGGCGGCCGCCGCGGCCAACCCCGACAGCATCCTCAACACCCTGGCCGCCGACCCCCGGGACATCGACGCCGCCCTGGTTTTTGAAGCCGCCGCTGCCGGCGACGCCGTTGCCGCCCGGGTGGTGGAAACAGCCATGACCTGGCTGGGCATCGGCGTCGCCAACCTGGTCAACATCTTCAACCCGCGCCTGGTGGTCATCGGCGGCGGCGTTTCCCTGGCCGGGGAAAGGCTGCTGGCGCCGGTGCGGACCCAGGTAGAACGCTACTCCATGCCGGTGCAAAGAGAAACCGTCAGCATTCGCACCTCCGCCCTGGGCGACGCTGCCGGTGTGGCAGGGGCTTTGGAGCTGGCGCGCCGGGGTTTGGAGGGATAGGCATGCTCATCAATCCTGCCCGCCTCCTCAGCCAGGCCCGGGAAGAAGGCCGGGCTCTGGCCGCCTTCAACATATACAACCTGGAGACCCTCCAGGGAGTGGCTGCCGCTGCGGCCAGGGCCGGCAGTCCTCTGCTGCTCCAGGCCTCCCCCGCCACCGTGCTCTTCGCCGGGGCCAAGTACCTGGCCGCCATGGCCCGGGCCGCCGCCCAAACCTGGCAAATCCCCGTCGCCCTGCACCTGGACCACGCCACCAGCTTTGATCTGGTGGCCGAATGCCTGGAAGCGGGCTTCACATCGGTGATGTACGACGGTTCCCGACTGCCCCTGGCGGAAAATATCGCCAACACCCGCAAGGTGGTGCACATGGCCGCCCGCTACGGCGCTGCCGTGGAAGGCGAACTGGGCCAGGTGGGCAGCGCTTACCTCAATCCCGACGACGAACTGTACACCGATCCCCTGCAGGCCCGGGAGTTTGCCGAAGCCACCAGCGTCGACATGCTGGCGGTGGCGGTGGGCACCGCCCACGGCGTCTACAAGGGCGAACCCCACCTGGATTTTGCCCGCCTGGCCGAGATTGCCCGGGAAGTGAAGACGCCCCTTGTCCTGCACGGCGGCTCGGGAATCCCCGCCGCCGCCATCCGCAAGGCCATCTCCCTGGGCGTGGCCAAGGTGAACTTTGGCACCGAATTGAAGATTCCTTTTACCAAAATCCTGATGGAAGAGTTGGCCCAGCTGGGCGACAAAAGTCCCGAAAGGTTTGACCCGCGCAAGTACATGGCTGCGGCCCGCGAGGCAGTGGAAAAAGTCGCTACGGCCAAGGTGGCCATGTGTTGGATACAAACCGCGCAAAGGAGTGCTGACTATGATTCTCAATGACCCCTCCGCCCTGCGCCGCCTGGACACTCTGGGTTCCCTGGCCGCCACCGAGGCCTACCCCGAGCAATTTGCCCTGGGCCTCCAGCTGGCCGAGAAGTTTGACCTGCCCGCAACGTACCGCCGCGACTACCACGAAATCCTGGTCCTGGGCACCGGCGGCGGCTCTTCCATTACCGGCGCGTTGCTGACCTCCCTGTTTTTCCACCGCTTGCAACAGCCCGTCATCATCAGCCAGGGTTATAACATACCGGCATTTGCCGACGCCAACACCCTGACCGTCGCCCTGTCCCATTCCGGCAACACCGAAGAAATTCTCTCCGCCGTGGAGCAGGCCCGCCAGCGGGGCTGCCCGGTAATGGCCATCACCGCCGGCGGCGCTCTGGGGGAAATTTGCCGCACCCACGGCATTCCCCACCTCATCGTCCCCAGAGACATCGGCCATCCCCGCCGCAACCTGGGCTACCTCGTGCCACCCCTGGTCCTGGCCCTGGCCCGCCTGGGTCTGGTGCCGGACATCAGCGCCGACATCCGCGAAGCCATGGCCCTGATGGAAGAACTCCGGGACCAGTACGGCGTCGACGTGCCCCTGGAACGCAACCCGGCCAAACAGCTGGCAGCCCGGTTGCGGGGCCACATCCCCCTGATCTACGGCTCCAGCGACCACCTCCAGGCCCCGGCCTGGCGCTGGAAAAACCAGTTCGGCGAAAACAGCAAGCTCCTGGCCTTCTACAACCTGGTTCCCCACCTCCATCACGATGAAGCGGTGGGCTGGGATATGGAACCGGAGTTGCTGCAGAAGTTCTTCCTCATCATGCTCCGGGACGACCAACTGGACACGCCCAAGGTCAGCAAGCGCAAGGAAATCACCGTCGAAATGCTGCGGGAACGCCTGGGCGGAGTGGAAGAAGTCTGGGCCCAGGGGCAGTCGGTCTTTGCCCGGCTCTTCTCCCTCATCTACCTCGGCGACTTCGTCAGCCTCTATGCCGCAGCCGTCCGGGGCATTGACCCCACCCCGGTGGCAATCATCAACCTGTTCAAGGAGAAAATGGGCCAGTGATTCTAGCCTTATGCCTCAATTGCTCCCTGGACACCCGCTATACCGTGCCCGGATTCAGGGCAGGAGCCATCCACAGCGTCCCGCCGCCCAGCGTCACCGCCGGCGGCAAAGGCCTCAACCTGGCCCGGGTGGCCGCGCAGCTGGGCGCCGAAGTCACCGCCCTGGGCCTGGTGGGTGAAAGGGAACTGGACTTTTTCACGGCGGCCATGGCCGCCCAGGGAGTACAGCCCCGCTTCACCCCGGTGCCCGTTCCCAGCCGGCGTTGCCTCAACATCGTCGATCCCCGGGGAGACGCCCCCACCGAAATTCTGGAACAGGGCTGGCCGGTGTCGGCAGAATACCTGGATGCCGTCCTCGGGCTTGCTGAAGAACTGGCCCCGCAAGCCTCGGTAATCTGCGCCAGCGGCAGCGTTCCCCCCGGCTTGCCCGCCGACGCCTATGCCCGCCTGGGCAAGCTGGCCAGGAAATTCGGGCGCCCCTTTATCCTGGATGCCCGGGGGGAACACCTGCAACAGGGCCTCCGGGGACTTCCCTTTGCCGTTAAGCCCAACCGGGCCGAACTGGAAGCCTGGGCGGGGACACCGCTGCAGACCGAATTGGACATTGCCGCCGCCCTGTGCCGCCTTGTCCGGGAGGGAACAGAACTGGCAGTGGTCAGCCTGGGCGCAGAAGGGGCCATGGCCGTCGGCCAGGGCCGTCTGTGGCGGGTTAGGCCGCCCCGGGTACAAGCCGTAAACACCGTGGGCTCGGGCGACGCTTTCGCCGCCGGGCTGGCGGTGGGCCTGGAAAGGAACCTGCCCCTGGCCGAGGTGCTGGCATTGGCCTGCGCCAGCGGCACCGCCAACGCCCTCCACCCCGAGACAGGGCATGTGGACCGAAAAGCCCTGGCCGACCTGTTGCCCCGTATTGAGATCAGTGCAAAGGAAGTGAGCCGATGAAAGTGGGTACTGCGCGCTTGAGCTTCCGGCACGCCGGAAAGAGGGAAACCATTGTACTGGACAACCTCGCCGGTCGCCGCGCGCCGGTAACAGTCAGCTCCCGGCGCCAGGACCTGGCCTGCGGCCAGGTCATCACCGTCACCCTGAAGAGCACCAGCCCTGTGGAGCTGGAAGAATTCGTCCTGGAAGCGGAACTGGACGCCGCCGAAGCCATGGTGTGCAACGGGTTCCAGAGCTGGTCCCGCACCCTTGCCTACCGGCCCCAGGACTCTGTCGTGCCCCTCTTTGCCCCGGCCCGGCCCTTGCTGGCCCCGTACGGGGATTACCACATCGTCCGGCGCAGCGGCAAAAAGGGGCAGTTTCACTCCTGGTCCTGGACGGAATTTGTCCGCGGCGACACCCGCCTGCTCCTGGCTTCGGCGGATGAAGATTCCGGCTATACCCTTTTTGCCGCCGACCTCAACCGCAGAACCCTGCGCATCAGCCGGGACTGCAAGGGAGCCCGGTGCAGCCAATACACCCTGCTCCGGCTGTACATAGGCCAGGGCAACCAAGGACAACTGTGGGACGAATACGCTTCCCTGCTCAATCCCAGGCGTCCCCGGGCGCCCCGGTGCACCGGCTGGACCAGCTGGTACAACTACTATACAAAGATCGACGAGAAGATAATCCTGCACAACCTGGAAGCCCTGACCGCCAGCGGCCACCCCTTCCAGGTCTTCCAAATCGACGACGGCTGGCAGGCGGCCATCGGCGACTGGCAACACGTCAACGCCAAGTTTCCCTCGGGCATGGATAGCCTGGCCCGGGCCATTGGCGCCAAGGGGCTCCGGCCCGGCCTGTGGCTGGCTCCCTTTATTTGCGACGCCAAGTCCCGGCTGTGGCGCGAAAACTACGACTGGGTGCTCAAGGACGAAAAAGGCCGCCCCGTCAAGGCAGGCTGGAATCCAGGCTGGAACGGCTGGTTTTACGCCCTGGACTTTTACGCCCCCGGCTTCCAGGCCTGGCTCCGGGAAGTGTTTGACACCATCTTTAACCGCTGGGGCTTCGAAATGGTCAAGCTGGACTTCCTCTATGCCGTCGCCCTGCGCCCCCACCACGGGCGCTGCCGGGGGCAGATCATGGCCGAAGCCATGGAATTCCTGCACCAGGTCTGCGGCGACTACCTTATCCTGGGCTGCGGCGTACCCCTGGCCCAGGCCGGCAGCCGGGTGGACTACTGCCGCATCGGCGCCGATGTGGCTCCCTATTGGGAGGACCACTTCCTGCGCAACATTTGCTACCGGGAGCGGGTCTCCACCCGCAATTCCCTGGCCAGCACCCTGCACCGGCACATGCTGGACGGGCGCTTCTTCCGCAACGACCCCGACGTCTTCCTGCTCCGGGACGGCAAGCGGGGCCGCAATTTCAATAAACTCACCCCCGCCCAGCGCCACACCTTGTTCTTCCTCAACAACCTCCTGGGGGGACTGGTCTTTTTCTCCGACGACATCAGCGAATACACACCGGAGCAAAAACAGCTGCTGGCAGAGATGTTCCCCAGCCTGGAGGCAAAAGTTACCCGTTTTACCAATGCCGGTGATCTGTACACCATTGAATTCCAAGTGGAAAATAAGGAGTATACCGCCCTGGTCAACCTGGGTCCCAAACCCGCCTCCCTCGATTTGCCGCCGGGCCAGTGGTTCCATCCCCGGCTCCTGATCTGCACCGGGTCGCTGCACCTGGAGCCCTTCCAGACCCTCTGCCTGGCCAAAGTAACGCCCCGGGACGAGCCTTACGTCCTGGGCAGCAGCGGCCACCTCTACCCCGGCGCCCAGGTGGAGTCCTTTACCCGGGAAGGCGAGGGCTGGACCCTTACCCTGAAACCCCACGCCGCCCCCCACTCCCGGGTGTGGATCGCCCTGCCCGGGACACCGGAGACCTTTGAGACCGTCTCCTGCGACACCGGGGAAGTTTCCGGCCGCCTCAACATCCGCATCCGCAAGCTCCCGGCGCCGGGCAGGTGACCGGCGCATACTCACAAAGGAGGTTAAGCAATGACTGCCCTTGGCAAACCGCGCATGACCACCCGCGACAAAGTCACCCTGGCAATCCTCGTCCTCATGTCTGTCTTCCTTTATGCCGACATGAACGCCATCACCCCGGTGGTCACCGACATCATGGCCGAATACGGCATCAACGAAACCGACATCGGCCTGGTGGGCTCGGCTTTCACCCTGATTGGCGCCATCGTCAGCATCGTCTTCGGCTTCCTGGCCGACCGCACTTCCCGCAAATGGCTGCTGGCCTTTGTGGTCCTGGTGGGGGAAATCCCCTGCTTCCTCACCGGGGTCAAGTTCTTCACCCAAACCTATGAGCAGCTTCTCTTGTTGCGGATTTTGACCGGCCTGGGCGTCGGCGGTATTTTCCCCATCACCTTCTCCCTCATCGGCGATTACTTCCACGCCCATCACCGCCCCATGGCGTCGGCCTTTGTGGGCGCAGCCTGGGGCATCGGCGAAATTGCCGGCAGCCTCATCGCCGGCTACCTGGCCGAGCCCTTCGGCTGGCGCCTGCCCTTCATGGTGGCCGCCGCCCCCAACTTCCTCCTGGTGCCCCTCTTCCTCCTCATCGCCCGGGAACCGGCCCGGGGCGCCCAGGAAGAGCAGGTCCAGGAACTCATGGCCCAGGGCATCGAGTACAAGGAAAAGATCCGCCTGTCCGACCTGAAATACGTCCTCACCAACAAGACCAATGTCCTGGGTTACCTCCAGGGAATTCCCGGTTCGCTGCCCTGGGGCATCCTTCCCTTCTACCTCATCGCCTATTACGAAGTGGTCCAGGGCTTCAGCAAGGAAATGGGCACCACCATCTTCTTCCTCTTCGGCGTCGGCGCCACCATCGGCGGCATCCTCGGCGGCTGGCTGGGCCAGGTGGTGTACAAGAAGGACCCCCGCTACATGCCCCTGCTGGCCGGCGGCACCGTCCTGGCCGGAATCATCCCCACCCTGTTCCTCCTCAACATAACATGGCCCACCAATCCCGGCCTGACCGACTGGCTGCTCCCAGTGGCCTTTGCCGTCTTTTCCGGCGCCCTCATCACCATCGCCGGCCCCAATATCAAATCCATCCTCCTCAACGTCAACCCGCCGGAACACCGGGGCACCGTCTTTGCCCTGCACAACATCTTTGACTCCATCGGCAAAGGCGTCGGTCCCTTCATCGGCGGCCTGCTCATCACTAACTTTGGCTACGTCTTTACCGTGTACTTTTCCGCCCTGATGTGGATTCCCTGCGGGCTGCTTTTCCTGGCCATCTACTGGACCATTAAGAAGGACATCGAGTACGTCAACCGCTACCTGGACGAAAAAGCGGCCAGACTGGCCGGGTGAGGTGATAACATGCAGGGTTTTGAACTGGGCCGTGACTTCCTCATGGGCACCGCCACCGCCGCCCTCCAGATCGAAGGGGGCGACCGCAACAACAACTGGTACCGCTGGTGCGAACTGGGCAAGATTAAGGACGGCTCCCACTGCCTGCGGGCCAACGATCATTACAACCGGGTGGAGGAAGACATCGCCCTGATGCGGGCCATGCACAACGACACCTACCGCCTGGGTCTGGAATGGAGCCGCATTGAGCCCGCTCCCGGCCAGTGGAGCCGGGAGGGCCTCGACCACTACCGCCGGGAGCTGGAGCTGCTCCTGGACGCCGGCATCACGCCCCTGGTTACCCTCCATCACTTCTCCCATCCCCTCTGGTTCGAGGACATGGGAGGCTGGGAAAACCGCCGGTCCCCGGAAATCTTCCGGCGCTACACCCGCACCGTGGTGGAGAATCTGGGGGACCTGATCCGGGATTGGATTACCATCAACGAGCCCAATGTCTACGCCATGGGCAGCTTCCTCACCGGAGAATGGCCCCCGGGCAAAAAGAGCATTCCCGCCTACTTCCGTGTATTGCGGAACATGGTCCTGGGCCACATCCTGGCCTACCGGGAAATCCACGCCGTGCGCAGCGCCAGGAACTTCCCCGGCCCCACCCGGGTAGGAGTGGCCAACCACATCCGCGTCTTCGACCCCGAAGACAATGCCCTGGCCCGCGGCGCCGCCCGCCGCCTGGACTACCTTTTCCACACCATTGTCGTCCGGGGCATGGCGGAGGGCAAGCTCTCTTTCCCCCTGGGGACCGGAGGCTGCCCCCTGGGCAAGGGGTTCTACATGGACTTCTTCGGCCTCAACTACTACTCCCGGGACATCGTGGCCTTCTCCTGGAAAAACCCGGGCATGCTTTTCGCACGGCTCAAGACAGACCCGGAGCTCCCCAAAAACGACCTGGGCTGGGACATCTACCCTGAGGGCCTGTATCGCATCTGCAAGGAGTATTATGCCAAGTACAAAGTCCCCATCTACATCACCGAGAACGGCATCTGCGACGCCGACGATGACCAGCGTCCCCGCTATATCTGCGACCACCTGGAACAAGTGGCCCGGCTGCGCCGGGAAGGTATCCCCGTGGAGCGCTATTACCACTGGACACTGATGGACAATTTCGAATGGACTGAAGGAGAAAGCGCCCGCTTCGGCCTCATCCACTGCAATTTCGAAACCCAGGAACGCACTCTGCGCAACAGCGCCAGGCTGTACGGGGAAATCTGCAAAGCCAAAGCGGTGACGCCGGAAATGGCGGCCAAATACCTGGGCGCCTGAATCTTTTTTTAAAAGATACAGCCCCGGCAGCCGGGGCTGTTTTCATTATCTCGGTGTTGCCCAAAAGGGCTGAAGGAGGAAGCTCACGCACGCCTTTGCTGCCGAATATTTCCGGCACTCTGACAACGCCGCTAACCCTTGCCACATCGCCAGCAATGGTGTTAGTATGACAAAGAGATACCGCTTGCTCGAGAATACGTTCCGGAGGCATAAAAATGACGGCACCCAAAGCCGTGGTGTTAGGCGCCAATTATTACATCGGGCTCAGCGTAATTCGCTGCCTGGGCTCACAAGGTGTCCACGTAACTGCTGTGGATTACTCCCCCCGGCGGGCCTATGCCTTTTCTTCCCGCTGGTGCAGGGAAAAGTTGGTTTCTCCCCATTATAAAGAAGAACCCCGCGCTTTTATAGATTTTCTCCTGGATTACGGCAAACAACAAAAGTACAAGCCCGTCCTCATTCCCACTGCCGATGCCTATGCCGAAGTATTGGACCAAAACTTTGACGCTCTGCGGGAATACTATCTGCTGCCCAATCCCCGCCAGGATTTCTACAGCGGCCTCATGAACAAAAACCGTCTCCACCAGCTGGCCAAAGAACACGGCATGGCTGTGCCGGAATCGCTGCCGGTGGAAGAAATCGACCGGGCAGAGCAGGAAATTGGCTATCCCTGCCTGCTCAAACCCACCTCGTCGCCGGACTTTGTCCGCATCTTTCGGGTCAAGGTCTTTGTGGCCAAAAACCGCGCCGAACTGGAACAGGCAGTTGCCAAGGCCCGGGAACACGGCCTGGACACCATCATCCAGCGCATAATCCCCGGCTTCGACGACCATATGCACACTTACGACGCCTACGTCGACCAGGCGGGCAATATTACCCACTGGACCACCTGCCGCAAAAAGCGCCAGTACCCCATCAATTTCGGCGCCTCGGTCTATACAGAACAAAGGCATGTCCCTCAACTCCATGAACTGGGCTCTGAATTCTTCCGGCGCATCGGCTACCGCGGCTTTGGCGAAATTGAGTTTAAATACGATGCCCAGCGCCAGCAATTTTACATGATTGAAATCAATGTCCGCATCAGCAACCTCAACGCCCTCCTGGCCCAAGCCGGCCTCAATTTCCCCTATATCATGTACCGTGACCTCATCGGCGACCCCCTTCCTCCTAAAGCCATAACCTGGAACACAGGCCTCCACTTTTGGTCGGCCTCGGAAGACATCTTCGCCATCAGGGACTACCTGCGCCGGCGCCAGCTGAGTTTTGGACAAATAGCAAAATCCCTGCTGGCCAAAAAAGTCCCGTCCATCTGGGACTGGCGGGACCCCCTGCCGGCTTTTCGTTACTGCTGGCTGCTGTTTTTAAGACTTTTAAATAAAATCGTCCCCGGCCGGCGCATTGAGTAAAGAAAAAGGCCCCGGCTTCCCTGGCCTTGCCTTAGCGTCAGGAAGGACAGGCATCCTCTGCATTCCGATGCCCCTGCCGGCCCTTTGCCGTCCCCGTTGACGCCGTCTGGCGCCAGGGCTCAGCAGGTATAAATCCAAAGGCTCATAAAAAGCAGCAGGTCAATACCTGCTGCTTTTATGGTCTTTGGTCACTTATTGAGGCATTGCTGTTATTGGCGCTGAGTATCGTCAGGGGGTCATAGGGGGGCCCGGAAATTGTACCCGTCAGCAGCGCAATATCCACAGCGTTGTCGGGTATCCCCCAGGAGTTGCCGGAAAAGACGAAAACCGCCCTGTCCACGACAAAGCCCCTGGTGTTGTATACGACATTGCCTATGATATGCCCGGTGGTATTGGGGTTCAAATAAGCAGGCTGGCGCAGGGAAAAGAAAATATTGTTCCGCACCAGGATGTCGGTGGCGTTATTGGCCTGGGTGACAAAACCGCGATTGACCACCCAGCCGGTGGACGGTCCCGCTTGCTCGGGTCCAAAAATAGTGTTATTGATGATGCGGTGATTGCTGCCGCCTATTTGAATGAATTCCACGGCATATGCTTCGTCGCTGGTGATGGTAAGCCCGTCAATGGTCACCCCGCTGCCCAGAACGGTTAAGGGGATGACGGCTGCCCGCAATTCGATCAGGGCGCCGGGGTACCCCTTGATGGTTACCCCCGGCTTGTTGACAACCATTGGAGCGGTGATGGGGTAGGTTCCCGCCAAGACATGCACCGTGCCTGCAGGCTGAACAGCATTTATACCTTCCTGAATTGTGCCAAAGGGATTGGCCTGGGAACCGTCGCCGTCAACGGCTCCGGCCCGGACATAGACCGCAAAGGGATCCGCGGCCGCCGCCCCCCGGGGGTCAACCTGGGCAATGACCAGATGGGCGGAAACCGGAAATGTTCCCCCGGCATTGGGAGTTATGGTCAGCGGCGTCCCGTTGGCGAGGGGATTGCGCACGGTGAGAATGGAATCGGCTTCGGTGGTGGTAACCATGGCCATGCCGACAATTTGGGTTGTACCCGTTTCCCGCCCCACAACGGTATAGTCCAGTTCTGCTCCGTTGAGGGTCAAAACCAGTTGCCCCGCGTCTCCGACACTCACCTGAAACATGACCAGGTAAGTGCCGATTTCTGCCAAATTAAACTCGCTGGCGCCTGCGCGAGAGATAGAAGTTCCCTGACTGGGTCCATCATGGGGGAATGCCACATCGGCGCCCGCAGCGACGGGTGTCTCGTTATCCGCAGGCATTAAGGCAAAATAATTGGCGTAGCTGGCAAAGCCCCCTGCAGGGCCCGGCGGCCCGGGAAGGCCCTGTGGCCCCCTTGGCCCTTGCGGGCCCGGCGGGCCCGGAGGGCAAACGCACCTGCCCAACACTTATCCCCTCCTTGTACGTGTGGTAATTTATCCTATTCGCCTGCCGGCTCCGGAGTGATGTGGGGCAGAATTATTGCCCAATAAATATATGTCCAATCCTCAACTCAACCCGGGACATAGAATATTGCAAAAGCCATTTGGAGTTGAGGACGTTGAAAGATAATCCCTGGATAGGCCTGTTGGTGCCCGAGAAAGCACAGAGAAAACAGGTATTGCAGCTTTATTTGCGGCACATTAAGATCCCCCTCAAACTCATCGCATTCACTCCCGCCGACATCCTCCGGGAAGAGCAGAGAATTGCCGGCCTCAGCCAAATTGGCGGGAAATGGGTGGAGGGGGTGTTCCCCTTTCCTGCCGCTGTCTACAACCGCTGTTACAACAAGAACCGCAGCATTATACAACGCTTGGAGGAAGTACTTGGCCGGGGAAGGTGTTTTAACTCAGTAAATTGGTTTAACAAGTGGAAGGTCTATGCCCTGCTGAAACAATCTGCCCTTGGCCAGTACTTGCCGGAAACTGTCCCCTGGGCACAAGCAAACCTTGGCAAAATAACGGAAAAGCACAGGCTGATATTTTTAAAACCAGCCTTTGGCAACCAGGGGAAATCTGTCTACAGAGTTGAGCTCAAAAAAAATGGAGAGGCTCATATATCGCAGCACAGCCTGCCTCCCTGCAGTATTTGCCGAAAAAATGAGGACCTGAAGCAAAAACTCCTTCCCCTTGTCGACCAAGACTTTATTGTCCAGCAAGGCATTGAATCCACCCTGGCACAGAATTGCCACTTTGATATACGGGCGCTGGTGCAAAAGAACAGCCGGGGAATGTGGACAGTTTCCGCCAAAAGCTGCCGTCGGGCACATGAGCTGTACTTCAACACCAGTGCGTATCGGAGAATCTTCGATGCCAACGAGTTCTTCTCCCGAATACTTCCCCTGGGAAGACAAAGAAAATCTGTGCTCCAATCCATTGACGACATAAGTGTTAAGGCTGCTGAAGTATTGGACGGTCCCCTGGGAACGCTGGGGGAGCTGAGCGCGGATTTCCTGCTGGACAGCGCAATGAACCTGTGGCTTGTAGAGCTTAATGGCAAGCCGCAAAAATGCATATACAGCGATATAAAAAACTTCAGGCATGAAGCCCTCATTTACAGCCGCCCGTTGCACTATGCTCTTTTCCTTGCGCAGCGGTAACCCTGGCCGGGAGTTCCCGGGCCATCGAAGGAAACGTATTGCGGGTAAAACTGGGCGACAAGGTAAAGACCTTTGCCCTGCCCGGCGCCGAAAACTACAGGCCCATCAGCTGGTCACCCAGCGACAAGCTGCTTCTGAATCATAACGGGCAGGCTTGTCTGGCAGACTTCAGGAGCAGCCAGATTATACATTTGCAACTGCCTTCCCATGTGGAAGTCCTAAGCTGGCTGGACGGAGACAATTTCATGGGCACAGCATCTTTGGTCCATCTTGATACAGGCTACGAAGTTTTGGTTAGGGTGAACATCGAAACGGGAGAGGTAAAGTACTTGGGCCTTGCTGTTAACGGTTCCTTCACGCGCTTTGAAGCCTGGGGCAAGTTCCTGGCCGTTACCAACATCGGGGAAGAAGTCTGCCTCTACGAAATTCCCTGGGAATAAAGACAGACCTCGGCGAGAGGTCTGTCTTTAATTGTGCCGGGCTTGTCTCTGCTGCGCCAGGAAGAGTGCTGCAAGCACCCGGGCCGCCGGCAGGCAAACAGAGTTGCTCAAAAAAGAGGGAGCCGATGTGCTCCCTCGTGTTTATTCTGCCAATATCTCGACATTGGCCCGGGGCACGGTGACCCGCTGGCCGGTGTCCAGAGTAACCTCCAGTACCCGGACCCTGGCCTCGCTCTCGATTTTCTGCAACTGGACCGGAAGGGCGCTGACAACGCCCAGACGGCCGAACCAGGGGGTGCGGATTACCCTTACCCGGGTCCCTATCTCCAATCCGGTTGCGACAGTTTCCGTCTCCGCTGCCGCTATCCCCGGCCGGGACACCACCACTTCGGGGCGCAGCACTCCGGCCCGGATCTGGGTGGTTCCATTGATGGACGCCGTCTGCCCTTCCAGCTTTTGAAAGAGGGCGAAGGTTTTTGCGGCCATGGGCAGTTTGCCGAAACCCTCGGTGACCACCAGCGAGAGGGGGATGTCTTCGTGGCCGGTGATGGCCACGCCGATTTCGTAGCCCAGGTACTCGTGCAGGTCTTTGTCCAGGATGCCGCCGCAAACCAGGCCCGTCACGCCTGCTTCCTCGGCCCGGCGCAGGGCTTCGGCGGTGACCAGCGCCCCGCCCACCAGGATCCGGCCCCGGTCGTCGTCCCGGATGTGCCGGGCGGTGAGGACTTCGTCGGGTTGTTTCACCGCCATCCGCAACCGGCCGCAGCCCTCGCCGCCGATGCCGAAAATGCCCTGGGCCAGTGCGGCGGGGGTCTCCACCACCACCCCTTCCCGGGGCAGAATCTCGGTGACCACCCCGGAAATATATGCTTTGACCGCCACCGGCACCGCCGGCTCGCGGATGGTAACCTGGCCGGTGACGGGGGAAATGTGCTCAATGGTCCCCGCAGCGGGGGACTGGCACTGGCCCCGGAAAAGGCCGAAAAAGGCGGAATAGCGGGCGATGACCTCCCCTTCCTCCACCGGATCCCCCACCGCTTTCAGCATGACTTCTTCCACTTCCGCAGGCTCTATGTTGAGCAGGTTGGCGACGGGCACCAGATGGGGACGGCCGGGAATAAAGGTCCGGGCCACAACCGTCTCGGGCTCCACCCGCATGCCCCGCTCCACCAGAACATCGCCCTTGAGGGGCAGGCGCCGGACTTTGCGGATTATCGTCGCTTCGCTGACTGTCAGGCCGGGCAAATATGCATCGCTCATAATCTTCCCCCCACCAGCATCGGGTACATTCCCACCTGCTCATACCATTTCAGCAGCTGGCGCACCCGGGTTTTGTCGTCTTCGGCCAGGAACAGGGGCCTGCCCCGGCAATCCAGGAAGAGGCCGCACACGCCTCCCGGCAATTCCCTGTGCAAAGTCCTGCCGCGCCCGGCGCCGATGTCCGCCCCCTGATGGGGATGGAGCTCCACCTGGAAGGGACCCTGGCCGGGAATGAGCCGGATTTCGCCCCAGGGCACTGCCACATCGGCGCTGCCTCCTGCCCAGCGGACCCGCCCGGTAATGGCCTTTTCGCCGCTTCTGCCCCTGCCCCTGGGCGCCACCACGGTGCCCAGGTGGATGAGACAGTCCTTCTCAAAGACCTGGGTGGCCGCCCGGGGATGGATGTCCGCCAGCACGCCCAGCTGGGGCATCATGAAGATGCTGTCCACGGCCAGGCGGGTAACCCCCTCGGGCTGGAAGGCGTCCATCAGCATCATGGCGCTCTGCACCCGGCGGGGAGCATGGGATAGAGTACCGCCGCTGCCCACCAGCATATCCAGCTCCAACATGTCGATGATGGTGTCGGCGCCGCTGGTCTGCTGAAAAGCTTCGCCGATGGTGCGCTGGCGCTGAATCCCCCGCAGTCCCACCGCCAGGGTTTTGTGGTGGGCAAAGGCCAGGCTGAGGGCCTCCCGGACAATGGCCTGTTCGATGAGGAGATCCTCCAGGGTGTGGGGTATTGTGGTGGGGCGGATCATCTTGTTGCGGATGCGGTTCTTCAGTTCCGCCGGGTCGATGCTGAAAGGCAGCCAGCGCAGGATGTTGTCTGTGCCCGTCTCCACCAGCACATTGCAGACGCTGTAGCTCATGCCCAGGTTGGCGCTGACAGTGCGGTTGAAGACCCCGTTGAACATGGAGAAGACGTCGGTGGTGGCGCCGCCGATGTCGACGCCGATGATGTTGACTGCGTTTTCCCGGGCCACCGTCTGGATGATTTTCCCCACCGCTGCCGGCGTGGGCATGATGGGGGCGTGGGTCCATTCCAGCAACGTCCGGTATCCCGGCGCCTGGGCCATGACGTGCTCCATAAACAGGTTGTGGATGGCCTCCCGGGCCTGGCCCAGCTCCTCCCGCTCCAGCACCGGCCGGATGTTGGGCAGGAAACGCAGGTCGGTCTTGTCCTGCAACAGCTTGGCCACCTGAGGCTGGGCGTCGACGTTGCCGCAATATATCACCGGGAGGTTGTAGCCGCTGCCCAGGCGGGGCCGGGGATCCGAGGCCGAGAGGATTTCCGCGATTTCCACCACATGGGACACGGTGCCGCCGTCGACGCCCCCCGCCACCAGGACCATGTCGGGGCGGAGCTGGCGGATGCGTTCGATCTTCTGGTACGCCAGGCGCCCGTCGTCGACGGCAATGGTGTCCATGACGATGGCCCCCGCCCCCAGGGCGGCCCTCTGGGCGCTTTCGGCGGTCATGGTTTTCACCACCCCCGCCACCATCATCTGCAGGCCGCCGCCGGCGCTGCTGGTGGCCAGAAACAGGTCGGTCCCCCGCCTGTCCCTGGCGGGAGTGATGATGCCCTGCCCGTCCAGCAGGGTCCGGCCCGACAGCTCTTCCACTTCCTTGACGGCGTTGCGCACTCCCATGGTGACGTCCTCAAAGGGCTTTTCCACCGTGGTCGGCGCTTCGCCCCGCACCTGCAGGCGGTACTCGCCGTCGGCCTCCCTTTCGATGAGGATAGCCTTGGTGGTGGTGCTGCCGCAGTCCACTGCCAAAATTACGTTAACGGGTTGTTCAGGCATATGTTGCCACCTCCTTGACAAAGGCCCGCCGAAGCGGGCCTTTGGCCAAACACTATAGTATCGCCAGCCATTCTCCCAGCAGGTAGTAAATCCTGCCCACCAGGAGGGACATCCGGGCCATGACGGTATTGCCGAAGGACGCGCCAAAGGCAATCATCATCACCCATTTGCCGATGCTGGCGCCCACCTTGAGCGGGCCTTTCTGCTCCCGGGAAAAATAGAAATAGATCAAGGTTCCCAAAACGCCCAGGATAAACAGCAGCGAATCTATGCCGAACTTGGACATGACGCCCCACAGGGGCAGGCTCATGGTGGCGGTAATTTGGTTCATAAAGGATGCCCCGATGACGCCCCGAATGGCCAAGGCACTGCCTACGCCCACCATAAAGCCCAGGGGAATGCGGCTGATCCACTTCCCCTTCTTCAGGAAGCGGGTGTAGAGAAGCACGCCCAAAACCAGGGGCACGATCATAAACCACTGGCGGGGCTCATCCCCCGGATTGAAAAGCGGGTTCCATGCATTGGTTACTATGGACTGGTAGCCGTAGAAGATGCCGATGCCTGCGGCCATTCCGATGAACAGGTGTTCCGCAGTGCGGAAGAAGGGGTTCTCCCGCAGCAGGTAACTGAAAATGGCCAGGGTACACAGAGCACCTATCCAGATTCCCAAGGTCTCCATTGTTTCACCTCCTTACAGTTCTTTTCAATCCGGACTATTTTTTCTTTCTGCCCACGGCAACATAGGCGATGTTGCCGATGAAGATGAAAGCGATGATAAGCAGGTGCGCTATGGACTGAGCATCCATGCCGCCCATCCCCAGGCCGGGACGATCCACCAGCATCTCGTACTGGGCAGCACCGCTCATGCCTCCCAGCAGGCCTACCAGGTCGCCCGATTGCAGATAGGGAAGCATGCCGGGCACCGAAACCGCCGTCACCCCGCCGGTTATGGTTACAGGGTACTGGGCGCCAATCTGCTCGATATATGTCCGCAGCCCCGGGTCGCCGGCAGACAGGCAGACGATGAGGTCAATGTCCTCAATGGTCTTGATGTCCTGCATCATGGGGATGCTGGCAGTCCGGGTCCTGGTTACATCCTCGGGGAAGGTGGCATGGATGTCCCGGGCCAGGGAGTTGAGCACCACGGCCTGGCCGGGGCGGTAACCCAGGTTGACATAATCCTTGCCGTATTCCGCTCCCACTTCGGGCGCCACGGAGTTGTGCACCCGGTCGGCAAAGGTGGCGCCCTGATTCCAAAGGGCCACGGCCACCAGCTTGAGTTTTTTCTCCAGGATGTGCTTGGTTATCGCTTCGGCCTGAGGCAGGAGTTCAGGAGCGCTGGCCGCATCCCAGTCATAGGAAACGAGAACAACCGAGCCCGGAGGCAGCTTGTCGATCTGCTCGTAAACAGCTTGCGTATTCTTGGAAATTTCCAGAGGCAGGCCGATGGGGAAGAGCAAAGGCAGGATGATGGACAAGGCCAGGAGCAGATAGATGATCCTCCGGTCAATGGTTTGCAGCTTTTCCAACCACTTCACAAGTTTCACCTCCCTATAGGCAAGTTGCTGCGGCGGCGCCTACTGCCCGCCGAAATAGGACCTGTCTATGCCAAAGATTATCCGCAGGGCGGTGACCATGGCACCCAAGGAGGCGCCAATCATAATTCCCCGCATGCCCGCAGTGGTAAACACCGTCTGCAGCCAGTCGGAGTACTGCGGGAACCCCTTCCAGATGGCGGCGCCAATGGGCGTTGCGCCCAGCATGACCACCACGGCGGCGATCAGCAGCACAGTGGCCTCCTTGGTTCTGATGCGGAAGGCCCTGTATGCCGCCGACGCTATATAGAAAGCCAGCAGGGAAAACATGGTCCCGTTGAGGTGTTCGAAAAAGTGTTTGAAGAGGTATTCATAGACCGCATTTTGCTGGGTCCAGATGATGGGGACAATGGCCATTACAAACATGGCCACCAGCAAAATGAGGCTGTTCCACCACTCTTTCTTGCCCTTGACAATCCGTTGCACGTGAATGCGCAGGAGGTTGGCCGCGCCCAAGAGCAAGGCAAAGGCTGCCACCACTATGGCCCAGTCCAAGAAGTGGCCGACGACGTATTCGGAGAGGTAGGGGATCTTGACAAAGTAATCCAGCAAGAACAGGATTCCAGACACAAAGGTGATGGCGATGGGAAGTTCACGACGCACTAGACTCACCTCCTCTTATGAAAATTTCGCCACCTAAGATGCATACCTGCTGAAGAAATCGATGATTACCGGCCACTTGCAGGTGGTGGTGATGGTTCCGATGAGGATCAGAACAGCAGCCACCAGTTTGCCCCAGTCCTGCACCTTGATTCCCGCCACCTGCATGGGCTCCTGGGACAGGTAGGCGCCGGCGGCAAACAGCTCTTCGCCGATGAGGCAGTAGTCGCAGGCGGCAATGAAGAAGGGCAACTGGTGGGTGTTGGCGGTCCCGGCCACCTGGATGGAACCGGCGATGAAGCCGCCTTCGGCAAAGATCAGGGATTCGGCCCAGAAGGCGCCCATCATGATGTTGGCAGCCACCTTTTCCCTGGCCATGATGCCCATGCATCCGGCAGCGTAGGCGAACTGCTCATCGGAAAGGAAGAGAATGTTGTCGGGGTTATAGCTTTCGGGCTTGCCCTCGGCCAGGTAGCTCTGACGCACCACCTCTTCGGTAATGGGCAGGACTTCGGGCATTCTGTTGGTGACAATTAAATCGGTGTCATACCTGGCGGTCAGCCGGGCAACATAGCCCAATACCGCCAGTCCGGCCAGGGTCTGGGCGGCAGTTTCTTCACTGAGGGCGGCGATGCCGGGGCTGAAGTGGACGGGACGTCCCATTTCTGTGGCCCGGCCCACGGCCTCGTCGATGGCCTCCAGGCCGGCAATCCTGCGGATAAAGAACTTCTTGCCCTTTTTAGCCTGGCGAATGGTCACCAGCAGCACCACAGCCACCAGGATGGTGAGGACAAACAACACCAGCCGATTGACGACAAAGATCTCCTCTAACACTGACTATTCACCTCCTTGCCTCGTGTTTTATCCAACTCCTCGATGCGCGCTATGAGCTTTTCCACCCTCGCGCGGTCGCCGAGGAGAGCGGCCAAATCTTCGGTGTTTTGTTCGCCGAAGATCCAGTCCACGCCCGGGGCGACGAGCTGGATCAGGGCGCCCCCCACACCGGCCAGGGGTTTGTGCATTTCCAGAAGCATTATTGCCGGCAACGTCAAACCGTGGCGATTGATTCTGCGGGCAATTCTCTCTGTAAGCTGCTGCAGGCGCTCTTCCACAAAAACCACCCCCCAAGCATTACTGGTAAAATATATTGACGAGACTTGCCAAAAATTCCTCAAGTTAAAAAAACCCCTGACCGGCCGGGAAAATGTCCGGTCAGGGGGCCGGGGCCTAAAAAATTCAAATTGCCCTCCCATTTCCTTCTGTGCTATATTACCTTTGTGTGTACTAATTCAGAGGAGTTGGTGGCAATGGAAATACTGATCAAAACCCTGGGGCTGACCAAGCGCTATGGCGCTGTGCCCGTAGTCGACAATCTGAATTTGGAAGTCAGGGCCGGGGAAATCTTCGGCTTCCTGGGCCCCAACGGGGCCGGCAAGACCACCACCATTCGCATGCTGACGGGGCTGCTGGAACCCAGCGCCGGCCAGGCTTTTATCTGCGGCCACGACATCGTCAGGGAACCGGCCAAAGCCAAGGCCCTGCTGGCCTATGTGCCCGACCAGCCCAAAATCTACGGCAAGCTCACCGCCCGGGAATTCCTGGCCCTGGTGGCCGACCTGTACCGCATGCCCCGCGACTTTGCCCGGCAACAGGGGGAGGCGCTGCTGTCACTGTTCGGCCTGTCTGAGCGGGCCGACGAGCTGTTGGAAGGCTACTCCCATGGTATGCGCCAGAAAGTCGTGCTGGCCGCTGCCCTGATTCACCGTCCCCGGGTCCTCCTCATGGACGAGCCCACGGTGGGCCTGGACCCTGCCAGCGCCCGGCTCCTTAAAGACGTGCTTCTGGAACTGGCCCGCCAGGGCGCAGCAGTCTTTGTGTCCACCCACATTCTGGAAATAGCCGAACGCCTCTGCCATCGGGTCGGCATCCTCAAGGACGGCCGCCTCATCGCCGTGGGCAGTCCCGAAGAGCTCCGGCGCCAGGTGGGACGCAGCGAAAGCCTGGAAGACATCTTTCTGGAGCTGACGGGCGGCGCCGAACAAAGCGAACTGATCAGGAGTCTGGAGGGAGACCGGTGAGAATCCAGTTGCCTCCGCCTCTGGTCCAAGCGCCGCCGCCGCGCTCCTTCTGGCAGGATTTTCGGCTCCTGCTGGCCACCCAGGCGCGCGTAACCTGGAACAAAATCCGGCACTGGCCGGCCAGGGTATGGTTAGTCCTCATCGCCGTCGGCCTCGGGTCGCTGGGCCTGTTGTCAACCATCGGCTACATGCTCTACCTTGCCCTTGCCGGGGCGGGACCCGAAACCGCCCAGGGCGTTTTATCCCTGTTCTTTATGGTGGGCTTGGCCGGCGAGATGTTTTTTGGCCTGACGGCGGCCTTCGCCGCCCTGTACATGTCCGAAGACCTGGAACTGCTCTTCGCCACCCCCGTTTCCACCCGGGCCGTCTTTGCCGCCAAGACGATATCGGTGGCAGTCAGCAACCTGTTTGCCGTCGGCGTCTTCATTGTCCTGCCCGGCATTTTCTACGGCAGGCTCTGCGCCGCCGCTCCGGCTTACTACCTTTGGCTGGCGGCCGTTGCCCTGGCCCTGCTGGCCGTAGGCACCGGCCTGGCCGAACTGCTGAACATGGCCGTCATGCGCATCGTCCCGCCCCACCGCAGCCGGGAAGCCGTCGGCGCCATCGGAGCGGTATCGGGAATCCTCATCGCCCTTTTCTTTCAGCTGCCCGGTATCATCTTGAGCCGGTCCGGCGGATTCAACCTCGGCGATTGGCTGGCCGCCCGGCACCAGTTGTTGCAAGTCATGAGCTATTTCCCCTGGGGCTGGAGCGCCCAGGCCCTCATCCGGGCCGGCTCCGGCCGGCATCTGTCGGCCCTGGGCTGGACCCTGCCGGTACTGGCCCTGGGCGCAGGCATCTTTTTTCTGGCCTTCCTTCTGGTGGAGCGCGGTTTTCGGCGGGGCTGGATTTCCCTCAGTCAGGGCGGCGGAGGCCGGCGCAGAAGCGGGAAAACCCGGCCGGCGCCGCAACTGCCCGGCGAGTTCCCCGTTTGCGTCCCCGGGCTGCCCGCACCCCCGGCATCGCCCTGGCACGGCATGTGGGCGGTGGCCAGGAAGGACCTGCTTTACCTGAAGCGGGATACCCGGGAATGGTTCGGTTACATTACGCCCCTCCTGCTTATGCTCTTCTTCGTCGTCAGGTTCCTCTTCTTCCCCGGTCCCGGGGCCCGGGAAAGCCTGTTAACGGTGCTGGTGATGTACACCATCATGTTCAGCGGCAATATGGCCCTGCAATCCTTCGGCAGGGAGGGGGAAGCTGACTGGCTGCTCAACAGCGTGCCCCAGGCAGGCTGGCCTGTGGTGTGGGGCAAGCTCATCGCCGCCGTGTTGCCCACCCTGGTGCTGATGGAAGCGCTCATTACCGGCACCGGCCTGGCCCTTGGTCTTGCCCCCGGCATCCTCACGGCCATGGCACTGGGGGCGGCGCTGATTTCCCTGGGCTCCAGCGCCATCGGGCTGTACTATTCGGTGCACAACTGCCGCTATAACCCCGATGTCCCGCAGCAAAGGATAGCCCCCGGCGCCACCCAGGTGATGTACTTGATCAACCTGTTGTTCATCGCCCTGCTGGCCGTCTGCCTGCTGTATATTTTCCCGCCCGGGGAACTCCTTGCCCAGGTCGGGCAACTGCCCCCGGTGCCCTTTGCCTGGGACTTCCCCGAAATCCTGTTCTGGTTCCTTTCTCTCCTCCTGGTCCCCATGCGCTGGGCGCCGGCGGTGCGGACAGCCTTTGGCCTGCTGCTGGCCGGCTCCTTTTGGCTGGCCGTCTTCCTGGGCTTTATGAAAGCCACGGTGCGCCAGAGCCTCAAGGGCTTCCGGGTGGAGCTGGTAACAGCAGCCGGAAGAAAAAGAAATCGGTTTTAAGCGCAATAAAAAAGACCGCCGCAGGCGGTCTTTTTTATTCCACAATTTTGAAGGCCCGGGGCCCGGCTCCGCAAATGGAGCACTTATCCACCGGCCCCAGCTCGATGTTTCCGCACACCGTGCACAGGTGGAAGGTCAGTTCTTCCCCGGAATCCAGATTGTCCAGCAGCATCTGGTAGAGGCGGGCGTGAACCCGCTCGGCTTCCATGGCAAACCGGAAAGAGCGGGCGGCTTCCTTTTCCCCGGCTTCTTCGGCGCGCTTTACCATGCCGGGGTACATGCTCTCAAATTCATAGGTCTCGCCGGCCACTGCCTCCTTAAGGTTGTCGGCGGTGCTGCCAATGCCTTTCATGGCCCGCAGGTGGGAGTGGGCATGTACGGTTTCCGCCTCGGCGGCGGCCCGGAACATCCTGGCGGCATTTTTGTAGCCCTCCTGCTCCGCCTTGGCGGCAAAAGCCAGGTACTTGGTTTTGGCCTGGGCCTCGCCGGCGAAGGCTTCCTTTAGATTCTGCAAAGTTTTCTCATCCACCGCTGTTTCCCCCTTATCAGTAATAATTACTATTTAAATATAGTCCATTCCAGCCCCGTTGTCAAGAATGTATCTTGCCAGAGACAATCCAATTGGCTATGCTCTCAGTAAGAGGTGATTGCCATGCAACAGTGCCCCTGCAACAACACCTGCGCCGCCCGGGTTCCCATCTTTCAGGGCCTCACTCCCCAGGAACTGGGCCGCTTCCACGCCATTCTCACCACGCGGGAATACGCCGATGCCGAGATCATATACACCCAGGGCAGCCCCGCCCGGCTGCTTTGCATAGTCAATTCCGGGGCGGTAAAGATCTTCAAAACCTCTCCGGACGGAAAAGAACAGGTCCTGCGCATCCTCGGCCCCGGGGACTTTTTCGGCGAAGCGGTGCTCTTCAGCGAGCAGACGCGCACAGCTTCGGCCCAGGCTTTGGGGCCCACCAGGGTCTGTCAGCTGGACAAAGCCCGGGCAGAGGAAATCATCCAGCGCCATCCCGCCATTGCCCGCAAGCTCATCGCCGCCCTCAACCGCCGCCTCATCCAGGCCGAGGAGCAGATCGAATACCTGGGCACCCGCACCACTCTGCAACGGGTGGCCCGACTGGTGGCGAACCTGGCCCGGGAACAGGGGAGTAACACCATCACCCTGCCCCTGAGCCGGGAAGGGCTGGCCAGCCTCACCGGCATGGCGGTGGAGAATTTCAGCCGCAAGCTCAGCGAACTCACAGCCCAGGGACTGATAACCCCCCAGGGGCGCAGAAAAATAATTATTGAAGACCTGGAGGGCTTGATGAAGCTGACATAAAAAACAGGCCAATCCCGCAATTGGCCTGTTTTTTAATTGCCGAGTTCTTCCCTTAGCTGCAGGACCTCGGCCAGGGAAAGCTCGGCCAGACGGGCCACTTGTTCAGGAGCCAGCCCCATCCGCAGCGCATTACGGGCCGTCAGCTTCTTCCCTTCAAGAATACCCTCTTCCCTGCCCAGGGCGAGTCCTTCAGCCCGGCCCTGGGCCATTCCTTCTATCCGGTACTTCCGCCAGGTTTCCTGTATAATCCGCTCAAAATTGGTTATCAAAGTTTTCCCCCCCCTTTCTCCTGATGAGATCGAGGACTTTTTGCCGCTGCTGGTCCGACATGCCCTTTATAACCACTTTCCCAGCCCATGCCGAAAAGCGCTGCACTTCTTCCTCCGGCATCCGGTCCAGCACGGCCGCCAGTTGGCTGAGCCCCTGCAACACCTCGTCAATACCCCGGCATTGCTCCATGTAAAAGACACTGCCCATCAGATTGCCCAGGGCCAGCAACTGCTCCTTGTCATACCGGTTGACGTCGATGAGGATGTAGTTAAAATCCAGGGCGTGCTTCTTGAAGAGTGCAAATCCGGCCTGGCAACGGCCGAAGCTTGTCCCCGCCGTCCAGTTACCTTTGCCGTTGTAGAGCACGCAGGGAACAATGACCGGCAGCGAGAAACTCCCCTTGCCGCCAACCTCATTAAACCAATAGTGGCGCCAGATTTCCACCATGTACATCAGCAGGCGAAAGGGCATCATGGAATCGACGGTGGACTGCAGCTCCAGCAACAGGTAGAAGTACACATCCTGTCCGGCCAGACGCAGCTTGTAAACCATGTCCGCCTCTTGATGGCGAAAGTCCTGCAAAATAAATGATCTGGGAATCAGCGTGACATCCTCGACGTCGACATCCTTGACCCAGTCAGCGGCAATGAAGGTGCGCAGAAATTGCACAAAGGTCGCCTTACGGGACAGCAAGTACTTGTATCCCGTATCGTGTTTGTGGCCGGGCGCATCGTAATCCTGCCCGGGTTCCCGGACCAGGGCTAAAGACATAATAGTCACCGCCTACTATATATTAACACAGTTCGCATTAATATTATATAAGAACATATGTTTGCAATCAAGAAAACCACAGTTTTATTGGCCAAAATTGATTTTTATCATGTTTTCCCTGGCTTCGCTCCCCCATACTAAAGACAGGAACAACGCCAAAGGAGTGTGGAAAACATGAATAAAATTACCTTGCTGGGCGTCGAAGGGTGCCCCACCTGCGCCCGCCTGGACGCCCATGTCCGGGAAGCCCTGGCCGCCCTGACTGCCCCGGTTGCCGTTGAGAAAATCACCGATCCGGCAAAAATAATGGAACTCAACGCCGGCGGCCTGCCCGCCGTGCTCGTCAATGGCGAAGTCAAGGCCGTGCGCCGGGTCCCCGCAGTAAAGGAGCTGATAGAATGGCTGCAGTAAAGGTAACCGCCCGCCTGGAACAACTGTCCTGCCCCAGCTGCGCCGACATGATCACCAACGTCGTCAAAAAGATCAAAGGCGTCCGGGAAGCTGAGGTCCGCTACGCCACCGGCAAGCTGCTGGTCACCTTCGACGATGCAGAGACTGGCTGGGATGAGATCGAAAATGCCGTTACCCGGCTGGGTTATCCCGTCCGCGAAAAAAAACTGAGGAGGGAGTGACATGGCCGTGGCCGCTAACCGCATGCCCAGGCCCGCCCGCCTGTGGCTGATAAAGAATGAAAAGCTGTTAACCTTAATAATTTCCGGCGCCCTCATCATCCTGGGCTGGCTGGCGGGATTTATTTCCCCCTCCCTCCGGGCTGCCGCCATGGTGGCGGCGGCAATCGTGGCCGGCTGGCGCATCGCCCAGGCGGCCTGGTATGCCCTCAGGGCCCGGGTAGTCAGCATCCAGCTGCTGGTCACCATCGCCGCCATCGGCGGCGTCCTCATCGGCGACCAGTGGGAAGCCGCCGCCGTCACCTTTCTCTTTGCCCTGGGCAATTACCTGGAAGCCCGCACCCTGGACAAAACCCGAAACGCGCTGCAACAGCTCATGAGCCTGGCCCCGGCCACAGCCGTCGTCCTGCGGGACGGCGGGGAAGTGGAAGTGGACGCCGGAGAGGTGCTTAAAGGCGAGATCGTCCTGGCCCGTTCCGGGGCCAAGGTCCCCGTCGACGGCATAGTCGTCAAGGGCAGCGCCTCGGTCAACCAGGCCGCCATCACCGGCGAATCGGTGCCCGTTGAACTCGCCCCGGGCAGCCAGGTCTTCAGCAGCACCATTGTGGAAGCGGGCTATTTGGAAATCCGGGCCCAGCGCGTGGGCGAGGACACCACCTTTGCCCGCATCCTCCACATGGTGGAAGAGGCCCAGGAGCGCAAGGCCCCCACCCAGAAGTTCATCGAACGATTCGCCCGCTGGTACACCCCCGCCATCATTGCCCTGGCAATTAGCACCGGCCTCATTACCGGCAACCTGCGCATGGCCCTGACCCTGCTGGTCATCGGCTGCCCCGGCGCCCTGGTCATTTCCGCCCCCATTTCCATGGTGGCCGGAATCGGCAACGCCGCCAAAAGCGGTGTCCTGGTCAAGGGCGGCGAATTCCTGGAAAAGGCCGGCAAGGTCACCCTGGTGGCCTTCGACAAAACCGGCACCCTGACGGTGGGCCGGCCCGATGTAACCGCCGTCCTGGCTGTGGAAGGCAGCGAAGAGGAGCTGCTCCGCAGGGCAGCGGCGGTGGAACAGGGCTCCGAGCACCATATCGGCCGGGCCATTGTGCGCCGGGCCGGGGGCCTTGACCTGCCCGGGGCTTCCGACATCCAGGTCTTCCCCGGCGGCGGTATCTCCGGCCGCGTAGAGGATGAAGAAGTCCTGATCGGCAATCCCAGGCTCCTGGCCGCAAAAGGCATCGCCCTGCCCCGGCAGGTCCGGGAGTGGATAACCGCCCGGGAAGAGGGAGGCGAAACGGCAGTGCCGGTGGCCGCCGGCGGACGGGTCTTGGGCGCCGTGGCCATCGCCGATACCCTGCGCCCCGAAGCCCGGGAAGCAATTGCCACCCTGCGCCGCGCCGGCAAAAAAGCAGTGATGCTGACGGGAGACAACCGCCGCACCGCCGGGGCCATCGCCGCCCAGCTGGGCCTGGACGAGGTCAAGGCCGAGCTGTTGCCCCAGGACAAGGTCAAGGCCATCCGGGACTACCGCCGCCTGGGGCACGTGGTGGCCATGGTGGGAGACGGCATCAACGACACCCCCGCCCTGGCCGAGGCGGATTTGGGCGTGGCCATGGGCGCCGCCGGCACCGACGCCGCCATCGAAACTGCCGACCTCACCCTGATGAGCGACAACCTCAAGAGGCTGGTCCGGGCCCTGCACCTGGGCAAAGCCACCCTCAACAACATCCGCCAGAACGTCGCCTTCGCCGTGGCCGTCGTCCTGCTCCTGGTCCTGGGCGTCCTGGGCCAGAAGGTCTTCCTGGCCTCCGGCATGCTGGCCCACGAGGCCAGCGTCATGCTGGTCATCTTCAACGCCATGCGCCTCCGGGTCTGGAAGCCCAGGGCAGGCTGAGGCACTAAAGCAAAAAACGCTTCTCAGCGCGAGAAGCGTTTTTTATTCACTTGTCCCTGCTTATTTCAATGGCGGCGCCGACGAGGTAGCCCTGCTCACATGGGTATTTAAAGGTATAGTATTGCGCGTCCAGATCCAACAGGATGCGGGCAATCTGCATGCCCTCAGCGCCTTCGCTGTGGGTTTCCGCTATTGCATAGGCGCAGTCGGGGTGCAGGACGATTTTGTCGGGGATGTCTTCCGCAGTTATTACCGTGGCTTTAAGCAGTTGATCGTTGCCATCAAACTCCTTGATTACATCCTGCACAGGTTTTTCTACCACTTCCATGGCCACCGTTACCTTGACGGAGTACTTTTCCTCCGGACTGTCATAGGATTCTGAGATTGTAGCTTCCGTCAGGCCTGGGCCTGTGAATCCATTGCCGGCCAGCATGTAAACTTCGCCGGCGGAATTTTGATAAACCTGGTTAAGGTAAATCGTCTTGGCTTCAAAACGGTAGAGTTTGCCCGAGAGTTCCAGCTCCTCTCCGTCGTCCTTACAATGGATGCCTATGTGGACATCCATCATCCCTTCGTCTGCTGTCGGGACCCAGTAACTTTCCGGTTGCCCTTCATCGGTTACCAATGCCTGAAACAGGGCAACCCCCGGGACACCCTCAAACACATAGTAAGTGGTTTCGTAACCTTCATGTTGCCGCTTCCTGGGCACGGCATAATAATCCCTGTCAGGGCTCAGCGGCGCAAAGGTCACATACACGCCGATCATTCTTTCCCAGGCCACGGCGTCTTCGCCCAGGTCCTCCCTGGCCAGCTGGCAGCCCCCCAAAGAGACCAGGAGCAGCGCCGCGCCGATTATCCCCGCCAAGCGCTTAAACATCGCCGTCATCCTCCTCCAATTCCCCGTCAAAATCCAAGATATCCCCCACGTTGCAGTCCAGGTAATAGCAGATTTTATTGAGGGTGCTGAAGCGCACGCCCCTGGCTTTGCCGGACCGCAAAATGGACAAATTGGCCTCGGTTATGCCCACCAGGGCCGCCAGTTCCTTGGCAGTCATGTTCCTGTCCTTCAGTACTTCGGATAACTTAACGCGAATCGCCATTCCCGCCACCCTTAGATAATCAGCCGGTTATCTTCGCTCAACTTGCTGCTGTCGTCGATGTACCGGGCCAGCACCAGCAAAACCAGCGTCAATGCCAGAGAAGCAAAAGGAAGGTTGAGCTCATAGCTGGCCTGCAACAAAGACTTGCTGAAAATCAATTGCATAAGGTTGGCGGCGACGGCGACCACCGCCATGACTGCCACCGTCACTTTACATGCCGCCGCCAGCCTGGCCGCCGCCATAACAGCCGCGCGGCCAAACTTCTCCCTTTTCAGGGCCGCCGCCAGTTCCATGGCCAGGAGCAGCAGCCGTATGCTTAGGACGGCGGGAATCTGCTGCAGCACAAAGCGGATGACAATGAAAGCGTTGGTGGCGGCCAGGGAAATGCCAGGATCGGTATTGGCCTCCCTGAGCCCGGCAATGGCGCTCCGCACTTCGCCCACCCCCAGGAAGAACACGCCGAAGACCAGCGCCGCGGCAATGAGGGCCAGCAACAGCTGCAGCCAGCCCAGCATTTCCGCTGCCCCGCTGCGGCTGAGCCGGCGCAGCAGCCGCAGGACCAGGTAACCGGCGAGCGCCGAATAAAAGACATTGCCCAAAACCTGACCGCCCATGGCAACGGTCATAAATCTCTGGCGAAGCAGGGCGGGGTTGGCCAGGACATACAGCATGTAAAAGAGCAGGGCGCTGAGCACCGGCAGCAGCAAATCCTCCGGGCCGGCCTTCTTTTTCGCCGCCCGCCTCACCAGCACCAGCAACGGCGCCAGGCCAACGGCAGCATAGATCAGGAGTGCCGCCATGTTGCCCGCCGCGCCGGCCAGAGAAAGCCTGCGCAGCAGGGCGCCCACCTGGGCAAAGGGGAAGGAAAACGCGCCGGCGACGACGCCGGCGGGCGCGGCGCTTCCGAGGGCGATGATAAAGCAGAGGAGCGCCTCGACGCCTAAAACAGCGGCAACATTTTTGGAGTTCACATCCCATCCGCCTCCGAATTATCGTTTTGCAATAATCGCACCCCGATAATACCAGGTAAATTATCGTTTGTCAATAATTTTTTTACCGCCCTCCGCCCTGCACGCGTTCCTGTCCGGCCCGCCGCCCTTGTTCCCCCGAAAAAGAAGGGATATAATCATCACTGAAATCAACTGTAAAGAGGAGGCGGACCATGAACACCATCGGCCAAGACTTTCTCGAGCTGACCAAGTACCCCCATCTTACCGAATCTCACAAGGAACAGGGCGTTCCCTGCCCGCCCCTGGAAGTTCCTGAACCCAATGCCCAGCTCATCTCTCTGCCGGCCCCGGAAAGCCTGAATTTTTCCGCCGTCAGTGTCCAGGCAGCCATCAACAACCGGCGCAGCCGGCGCAAATTCAGTTCCGCGCCCCTGGGGCTGGCCGAACTGACCTGGCTGCTGTGGGCCACCCAGGGAGTGCAGGAGCAACTGCCCCACGCCACCCTGCGCACCGTGCCCTCGGCCGGCGCCCGGCACCCCTTTGAAACCTACCTGGCCGTCGCCAACGTCACCGGGTTAAAGCCCGGCCTCTACCGCTACCTGGCCCTGTCCCACCAGCTGGCCTTGCTCCGGGCGAATGAAAACATCGGCCGGGAACTGGCCGCTGCCTGCCTCAACCAAAAATGGATTGCCAATGCCGCCGCTTCCTTTATCTGGGTAGCGGTGCCCTACCGCACCACCTGGCGTTACAGCGAACGGGGCTGGCGCTACATCTTCCTGGATGCCGGCCACATCTGCCAAAACCTGTACATCGCCTGCGAGGCCATTGGCGCCGGCTGCTGCGCCGTCGACGCCTTTGATGACGACGCCCTCAACGCACTGCTGGCCGTCGACGGCAAAGAACAGATTGCCCTCTACGCCGCCCCCGTGGGCTATAAAATATAAGAAAAGACCTGGACCGGGCTCACTGAGCCCGGTCCAGTATATTAACAAACGCCCGGGTCCGGCAATCCGGCAACCTGCCGCGGGTACCGTAGCAACGGCAAGTTTTGCCGAACAGGCGTTTGGGGCAGGAAATTGTCCCCTCGCTGGGGGAGTGGGAAAGCGGGGCAACTCCTGCCTGGTATATAGTATTAATCCGCGGCCGGCAGGGTGCCTGCCGGAAAATAGACATCCGCCTCATGTGAGGCGGCGTCTCAATATCCCGCTTACGGTGTCCACCAGCAACACCGAGGCGATGAGACCCGCCAGCAGCAGGCCCACCCGTTCCCAGTTGCGGCCGGCGAGGTTCATCATCAGCCAGGTGCCGATGCCCCCTGCGCCCACTATGCCCAGGATGGTGGCGGTGCGCATGTTGGACTCCAGCCTGTACAGCGAAGCGGTCAAAAAGTCGGGCAGCACCCGGGGCAGCAGCCCGAAGTACCACACCTGCACCGGCGAAGCTCCCGTCGCCGCCAGGGCTTCCAGGCACCGGCCGTCCACGGCTTCCACCGCTTCGGTGTAAAGCTTGCCCAGCACGCCGGCGGTATACACGGTAAGGGCCAGCGCCCCGGCCAGGGGGCCCGGCCCCACCCCCCGGAAAAACATAATGGCCAGAATCACGGCGGGAAAGGTGCGGATGAGGTTTACCGCCGCCTTGTTTAGGAAGGGCCAGGTCCTGTTTCGCCACAAATTGGTGGCGCCGAGGAAGGCCGCCGGCACTGCAGCCAGACTGCCGGCAATGGTGGCGAAGACGGCGATGGACAGGCTTTCGGCCAGGCCCTGACCCAGGCGGGGCAGGTAACTCCAGTCCCAGTCCAGCATGCGCACCAGTACGACCCGGGCCTGTCCCAGTCCCAGCACAAAGCGCGCCCGGCTTATGTCCAGCAGGGAACAGCACCACAGCACGGCCGCCGCTGTTGCAGCCAGGCCCGCCGCCAGCTTGGCCCCCTGCCACATCCTAAAAGCCCGGTAGCCGGAAAAGTTCGGGGCAGGCGTTTCCACCTGCAGCTTGCGGGCCAGCCAGCTCAGCCCGTCGATGCCGCCCACAGTAACAAAGAGAATGAGGATTAGCGTAGCCAGGCGGTCGTAACGCAGGAAATTGAGATCCCGCCACAGCAACTGGCCGATGCCGCCTGCCCCCACCAGGCCCAGCACCGTCGCCGCCCGCACATTGACCTCCAGGGTAAAAAACAACAGCGACCACACCTGGCCGGCGATGCGGGGCAGCACCCCGTACACCACCATGGCGCCCCACCCGGCCCCAACGCCGGTCAGGGCTTCCAGCTGGCGCCCCTCCAGATTCTCTATGTACTCGCTGAGGAGCTTGGCCACCACATTGGCGGCGGTGATGGTCAGGGCCATCACCCCGGCGCCGCGGCCGATGCTGAATACCGTCACCAGCAGGGCGGCCCACACCACGTGGGGAATGGTGCGCACCCCCGCCAGCAACACGCGTATGGCCCGGTACAGCAGGGGATGGGGGGAGGTGTTGGCCGCCGCGGCAATGGCCAGGGGCAGGCCCAGGACGGTGCCCAGCAACGCCCCGGCCGCTGCCATTTTCAGGGTTTCCAGCAGCACCGCCGCCGCTTCGGCGGCATAGCTCCACTGGGGCGAGGCCATCCGCACCAGCAAAGCGCCCATATCCGGCAGCCCCAGCCAGATGCGGCGGACATCCAGACCGATGTGCCAGGCGCTGACCAGGAGCACCGCCAGGACAACCAGCAGGCTAATCCGCCGCATGGCCAATCTCCTCCAGGGAACGCCGGTAAATGCGGGCAAAGGTCTGCTTGTCAACCTGGGACGCCGGCCCGTCGTGGACTATTTTCCCCTCCCGCATGCCCACCAGCCGGCCGCCAAACTCGGCGGCCAGGCCGATGTCGTGGAGGTTGACGATGACGGTGATG
>JAAYIH010000027.1 GCA_012523545.1 Bacillota bacterium | reverse complement strand
TCCAATGGCGGCGGGGATATGCGCGGCGCTGCTCCGGCGGGAGCAGGGCAAAGAATTGCCCTCAACGGGCATTCGCGGTAGAATATAGTGAAAGAGCATCCGGGAGGGTCCCGAGCGTTAAGATGTTCAAGCAAAATACAAGTACGATAAGGAGTTTTGCCCATGGCTGCTGTTAAAACTCGCCTGCCCCTTTACGTCTTTAAGGTGCCCATAGAACGGGTGCGTGCCGGGTATTATTCCGATAAATACTTCACCCGTTTTGTGGACATCCTGCGCCGCGACAACCTGCACCAACAGGTAACCTACCAGTTCTTCCCCCGGCAGGACGCCGTGGTGGCCGGCCTGGACGAGGCCTGCGCCATTCTGCGCAGCGGCACCGGGTACTACACCGACCAGGCCAAGGCCGAGGAGCTCTTCCGCCAGCTGTTGCAGGTGGAAGACGAAATTGCCATCGCCGAATACCGCCTCGACCGCCGGGCCATGGAGAAGTGCACCGCCCGCCGCATCCGGCTGCGGGAAGAATTGATGGACCTGTGGGTAGACAAGTCGCAGGAGATTAAAGTGCTGGCCCTGTACGACGGCGACGAAGCCGCTGCGGGCGAACCCATCATGGTAATCCAGGGGGATCCCATGTACTTCGGGCACCTGGAGACTCTGCTGCTGGGCGTCATCGCCCGCGCCACCAGTACCGCCACCAGCGTCAAAAAAGTGGTACGGGCCAGCCGGGGCAAGCCCATCATCTTCTTTTCCGCCCGTTTTGACCACCACTGGGTCCAGGCCACCGACGGATACGCAGCCTTTAAGGCCGGCGCCTTTGGGGTTTCCACCGACGCCAACGCCGATTACTGGGGCTCCGAGGCCCAGGGAACCATTCCCCACGCCCTGATTGCCTGCTACAAAGGGGATACTTCGGCGGCGGCCCTGGCCTTTGACCGCCACATCCCCGCCAGCGTCAACCGCGTCGTCCTGGTGGACTGGGAAAACGACTGCATCGGCACCACCCTCAAAGTGGTGGGCGATTTTTACCGCCACTTTACCGGCAAAGAGTTTATCCCCGGCGAAACCGATCCCAGCCCCGTCATCGGCCCCGGCAAGGGCAAAATCTGGGGCGTCCGCTTTGATACTTCCGGCAACATGCGGGACGTTTCCGTCACCCCCAGGGACGAATCTTCCTTCGGCGTCTGCCCCGAGCTGGTGTGGAAAGCCCGCCGCAAGTTTGACAGCGTAGGGCTCAAGGATTTGAAGATTATGGTGTCCGGAGGTTTTGACGACCAGCGCATTGAGCTCTTCGAAAAGCTGGGCGTGCCCGTCGACCTTTACGGCGTTGGCTCGACGTTGCTGAAAAAGAAGGTGGACATTACGGCGGACATCGTCGAAGTGGAGGGCAAGCCCTATGCCAAGGCCGGCCGCAAAAAGGGCGACTTTTCCCGGTTAAGCCCCGTCGATCTGAGCAACGGCCTCTGAGGTTAGGGTATTGGAAACCCTGGATCTCAATGCCCTGATGCGCCGGCGCGGCATCAGCCACGCCCAGGCCCGGGACTGGGTGCGCCGCCGCCTCAAGGACGGGCGCTTCTGGTCGCGGCTCAACCCCGACCTCCTCAAAGACGGCGAACTGTTGCCCTATATGGATGCCCAAAGGCCGCCGGCCTCACCCGCCGCCCTGGTCCCCTTTCCGGTTTCCGGCACTGCCTGCCGGGGGCTGGACCCCGGAGACCCGGAATGCCTGGACCTGCTGGCCGGGCACAAAATCCGCTGGTGCTATTCTTCCCGGCGCCAGGCCGGCCCGGCGGTGCGCCAACGCGTGCACCGGCAAATGGTCTACTATACCCTCCCGCCGTCCCCCGCCGGGCGGACCTGGCAGTGGCTGGAACTCAACCCCGAGACAGCGCCATTCTTCCCGCTCCTCAACACCGTCCTGCCCGTTTTGAACCAGTACGCCCTGGGACAACCCCAACCGCCCCGGCCCCCGCGCAAAAAGCCGGGGGAAGCCTGGCGTTCGGCGCAACCCGACGATTTCGGCCTCACCCTGGGCTGGTCTGCCCACGGCGAAGGAGACGACATCATCCTGGCCGTCGCCCTGGTGGGGCACAAAATCATGTGGCTGCGCAACTGGCGGCTCGGTTCCGACCGCTATGCCTTCGTACGCCAACAGCTCTTTTACCTGGTGGGCAACCGGCTGGAACCGTGGCTGACGGGAAACTGGCCGCGGCCCAATTCGTTCCGGGGCATGGTGTACCGCAAACCGAAATCCGGGAAATAAAAAAACCGGGCTGCAGCCCGGTTTTTTTTAGCTCGCCATTTTGGCTTCGTAGCCCCGGCGGCGCAACAGGGAATCTACAAAACGGCAGACCTGCTCCGCCATTTCCGGGGGAAAGACCACCTTGGCTTCCTGCCTTGGGGTGAGCACGGTAAAAAACAGGTTGTCTATGACGCACACTTCCACCGCGGTCCACGGGATAAAGACACTGCCGGAACCCCGGGGCCCCAGGGGAAAGTTGGGCAACCAGGACAGAACGGTCACGCCCTGGGCGGTGACGCCGTACGTGGGCGGCAAGGTGTACAGCAGATGGCGCAAAAGCAGGTATACCCCCAGTGCCACCGTGAACCCCAGCGCATACGGGCCGGCGGCGGTCAGGAGCAACGCCGTCAGCAGGCCCGCGTACACCAGCGCCGTCAACAGCGGACCCAGGGCGCCGGTGCTGGCCAGATACATCTGCCAAGTCACCGGGTCGGGGGTGAAGACGTGTCCGCCTCCCCGTTTTATTTGCTTTTTCAGCGCGCCGGCACGAATGCCGCGCGGGATAAATACCGCCGCGGCCATGGCCAGCAGGCAAAGGGATACCGCCGCCAGGGTTACACCATAAAATTCCAATCTGCTGCTCCTCTCCGGAAAATATTGCTATAATGAACAGAGATTCTGCAGTAATTATACACTATTCCGGGACGGAGGGATAATATATGCTCTTTTCACTGCCCCAGTGGCTGGTCATGCTTGCCTGCTTTGCCGGCTCCGTCGCCTTTTTCGGACGGGTGTACAGCACCGCCGTCACCTGGCTGATGCGCGCCCGGAAACAGCGGCAGTGGGAGACCTGGGCCGAGCTGGCCGTCCTGGTCGCTTCTGTGCCCTTTGCCCTCTTTTTTGGCTTTTTCGGCGCCGAGTTTGTCTTTTTCCTGGCCCGGCTGGGCCTCTTTTCCTGGCTGTCCCGGCAGCCGCTGTCCGAATTGCCCGTTTCCAAACCCTGGCTGGCACTGGCTATTGCCGTATTGCACCTGATCCGCACCGTTCCCCAGATCATTGCCGGCGCCAAGGTATATGTATATTCCCTGGAGGACAAACTGCGCAATGAAGGCCAGGGCAGTTAACATCTGACAGGAAAAGGCAGGCGGGATTATGGACCATTATTTCAGCACAGAACCCAATGTACCCCATGATGTCAGGACCATTCACTACAGCCCCAGGGACGGGGTCACCCTGACCTTTGTCACCGATGCCGGGGTGTTTTCCCGGCAACGGGTGGACTACGGCAGCCATGTCCTCATCAGCGCCCTGCCGCCCCTGACGGGCCGCATCCTCGACCTGGGCTGCGGCTACGGGCCCATTGGCATCAGCCTGGCCCGCCTCAACCCCGGTGCCCGGGTGCTCATGGTGGATACCAACCGGCGGGCAGTGGCCCTGGCCCAAAAAAATATCCGCGCCAACGGCGTCGCCAATGCCCGGGCCCTGGTCAGCGACGGTTTCGCCGCCGTCGAGGGGCTGTTTGCGGCCATTGTCAGCAATCCTCCCATTCGCGCCGGCAAAAAGGTCATCTACCCCCTCTTCCGGCAGAGCAGGGATTTTCTGACGCCGGGGGGCAGCCTGTGGCTGGTAATCCAGAAAAAACAGGGCGCGGCTTCCGCCGTCGCCCTGTTGCAGGAGATTTTCGGCAACTGCACTGTGACAGAAAAATCCCGAGGCTACTGGGTCCTCAGGAGCACTAATAAGCTATAAGCTTCACTGCTGTGCCTTGACGGCAGCAAAGACCTTTTTGGCCAGGTCGGCGATGTCGTCGCCGGCGCCCATGATCAGGGCCAAATCTCCCGGCCGGAGGATTTCCATGAGCTTGTCGACAATTTCGCCGTGCCGGTAGGGCAGGAGGATTACTTCCCGGCCCGTCCTGGCCTCGATGGCATCCCGCAGCGCCTCGGAAGTGACACCGGGGATGGGGGCTTCGCCGAAGGGAAAGATTTCGGACAGGATGAGCACGTCGGCCTGGTCAAAGGCCTGGGTAAACTCGTCGAAGAGGAATTTCGTCCGGGTATAGCGCTTGGGCTGGAAAAAAGCCACCACCCGGTCCTTGCCCTGCAACCTGGCTGTTTGCAGGGTGACCTTGATTTCGGTGGGATGGTGGGCGTAGTCGTCCACCACCAGGATGCCGTTGTGCTCGCCGATGCGCTGAAAGCGGCGGCGGGCGCCGTGGAAGTTCCTGATGGCCCCGGTCAGGCAGCGAATGTCCACCCCCAGCTGGTGCCCCACTGCCAGCACCGCCAGGGCGTTGAGGACATTGTGCTCTCCGGGCACCGACAATTCCACTTCCGCCAGTTTGTCGCCCCGGAAGCAGATGTCGAAGGAGCTGCCCTGGGGATGGAATTCCAGGTTGAGGGCACGGTAATCGGCATCGGCGTTGAACCCGTAGCTGTAAGACTTGTGTTTTGCTTGTCCCTGCATTTCCCGCAAAATGGGGTCGTCAGTGCAGAGGACGGAAAAGCCGTGGGGTTTGACCTTGTCCAAAAATAGGCGATAAGCTTCCACCAGCTTGTTGAAATCGCCGTTAAAGTTCTCCAGGTGATCGGGCTCGACGTTGGTGATGATAGCCGCAAAGGGCGTGTATTTTAAAAAGGAATAGTCGCTTTCATCGGCCTCGGCGACGACATACTCTCCGCTGCCCAGGCGCGCATTGCCGGCCAGGTCGTCGCTGAAGGCGCCCACCAGCACCGTGGGGTCCAGCCCGCATCCGGCCAGGGTGAGACCCAGCATGGAGGTGGTGGTGGTTTTGCCATGGGCCCCGGCCACCGCCAGGCCCTTGGCGTCGTTTATGATTTGCGCCAGGGCATCGGCCCGGTGAAGCAGCTCCACCTTGGCCTCCCTGGCCGCAGCCAGCTCGGGGTTGTCCTCGGGAACGGCACTGGAGTAGACCACCATCTCCGCCCCGTTGAGGTGCTCGCGGGCATGGCCCCGGTAGATGGTGGCCCCCATCCTGGCCAGGTTTTCAGTCAGTTCGGTGCTGCGCAAATCGGAGCCGCTGACGGTATACCCTCGTTCCAGCATAATGCGGGCGATGGCGCTCATGCCCATGCCGCCTATGCCGATAAAGTGCACGTGTTTTTTCAGCAATTTTGCTCATTCCCTCCTCGCTTTACTTACCTATTCGACTTTGGGAAGGGAATCACCTGCAAGGCGCTGCGCGATTTCCGCCAGTTTGCGCCCGGCTTTGCAGATGTCGCCCGCCCCCATGGTAATGATAAGATCCCCGGGCTGCCAGGCATTGCTCACCCACTGCACGATGGCGTCCAGTCCGCTTATGTGCAGAACCGGGCCGCAGTGCCGGGCAGCTATTTTTCCAGCCAATATCCGGGCATCCACGCCGGGAATGGGCTGTTCGGAGGCGGGGAAGATATCGTCGACGACGACGATGTCTGCCCGGGCAAAGGAGGCGGCAAACTCTTCCATAAAGTATTGAGTGCGCGTGTAGCGGTGGGGCTGGAATACGGCGATGATCCTCTTCCGGCCGGCGCCGGCGGCGGCAGCCAAAGTCGCCCTGATTTCGGTGGGATGATGGGCGTAGTCGTCCACCACCATGTACGGCTCCCGGGCCAGCACCTCAAAGCGCCGCCTGGCTCCCTTGAACGCCGCCAGGGCCGCCTGCACGGCGGAAAAATCAATGCCCAGCTCCAGGGCCAGGGCAGCGGCAGCGACGGCGTTGAGGACATTGTGGCGGCCCGGCGCCCGCAGGTCTATGACGCCCAGCGGGGAATTGTGCCGGACCAGCTGAAACCGGCCGGTCAAAGCCTGAAGCTGTACATCCTCGGCCCGGTAGTCCCCGGCCCCGATTCCAAACGTAATCGTTTGGCAACGCGCCTTTTGGGCAATGTCCCGGGCGCTTTCGTCGTGGGCAGAGTAGACCAGCAGCCCCTGGGGGCGGATATTGCCGACAAAATCGGCATACCCCCGGAGCAGCCGGGCAAAACTGCCGTCGTAGTGCTCCAGGTGATCGGGTTCGACGTTGGTGATGATGGCGTACCACGGGCGATAGCGGGCAAAGGACTGGTCGCTTTCGTCGGCTTCGGCCACCACGTACTCGCCCCTGCCCAGGCGGGCGGTGCCTGAAAAATCCTGCACTTCACCGCCGATGAGGGCGGTGGGGTCCCAACCCGCCCTCTCCATGATCAGGGCCAGCATGGTGGTGGTTGTCGTCTTGCCGTGGGCGCCGGTGACGGCAATGCCCTTTTTGGCGTTGAGGAACTGGGCCAAAAGCTCGGAGCGGTGCAATACCTTGCACTTTGCCCGGCCGGCCCGCAGTTCGGCATTTTCCTCAGGGATAGCCGTGGAATAGACCACCACGTCCCGGCCTTCCACATTTTTGACATCGTGGGCAAAGGTTATTTCGGCGCCCATTTCCATCAGGTGCCGGGTAATGTCCGAGGGAGCAAGATCCGATCCGCTGACGGTATAGCCCAGGTCCAGCAGCAGCCTGGCCAGCCCGCTCATGCCATACCCTCCGATGCCGATGAGGTGGAACTTCTCAGCCTTGCCAAACATGCCCCCACATCCTTTGTCAAAGGTTATATACTTCAAGGTATGACTTTCGCCCAAGACTGGTGTATCCACTTACTTATTATTCCGCATGCCATGCCGGATATTAACGAAATCCGCGCCGGGCCGCTTAATTTGCCCTGGACTTGGCCGGCACAAAAAAAGACCCCGGCTGTTCCGGGGTCGGGCAGGCGGTCTTACTCAGACGTTTGGCCTTTGTCTTTTGGGTACGCCGTGTGCCTGCGCAGGATGGGGTAGACAACCAGCGCCACCGCGATCATGATGAGGCCGGTGAACTGGGCCACCGACAGAGGGGTACCCAGGACCTTGGGCTCCATGCGCAGGAACTCGATTAAACCGCGGCCCAAGCCATAAAGGATCAAGTAGAGGAGGAAGCTCTGGCCGGCAAAGGTGCGGCGTTTGCGAAACCACAAGGCAAAAGCGGCCAGGGCAAAACCCAGCAGCATGAGGTAAAGCTGGGTGGGATGGCGGGGCACCAGGGGCTGGCCGTAAATGGCCCGCCAGGACGGGGGAAAGGTCACCGCCCAGGGCAAATCGCAGGGCTTGCCATAACAGCAGCCTGCCAAAAAGCAGCCGATTCTGCCAAAGCCGTAGGCCAGCGGCACCGCAACCGCGGCGATATCGGCTATTTCCCACAGGGGCAGTTTGTGCCGGAGGATGTAGAGAACGGCAACGGCGGTGCCCCCGATGAGGCCGCCCAAGAACACCAGCCCCCCTTCCCAGAACCGCAACAGGGAAACCGGGTCGGAGGCAAAGCTGCTCCAGTCGTAGCTGACAATGTAGTTGACATAAGACCCCAACAGACCGCCCAGCACTGCCATGACGGCCAAATCCAGCATGCGTTCGGGGTCGACGCCGATTTTGGGCGCCAGGCGCCGGGCGACAAAGACGGCGGCCAGGATTCCTATGGCAATCATCAGGCCGTAAGAATATACGGTGAAAGGACCGATTTCCAAAAGCACCCTATGCATACAATTTCCTCCCTCTGCAACGTGCATATGTTTGGTTGCCCATAATTACCCAAACACACTTTCGTTATCCACAGTATCCACATACTTATCCCCAATTTTGACGGCTAACCACAGGGAAAGTCCGGGTCTATCCACATTTTCCACAGGTTATTCACATAAAGTCACGGTGTTATCCACAGAGCATGTGAAAACTGTAGTCAAAGGTAGGGCCAAACTTATCCCCACTATCCCCAGGTTTACATTCTACAAAAATCAACAGTTTTCCACAACCGCCGCCAAATCCAGGTCCGGCACGGCGGTGAAAGACAGCGGGCTGTGTCGATTGCTGGCGAAAAGGGGCCAGGCCGCCGCGGCAATCATGGCGGCGTTGTCGGTGCACAGTTCCGGGGGCGGAATGCCCAGGGCCACGTTCTCCTGCCGGGCCAGCTCGGCCAGGGCTGCGCGCAGGCGGCTGTTGGCCGCCACGCCGCCTGCCGCCAGCAGGGTGGCAGGGCGCAGTTGCCTGACGGCCTGGGCGGTTTTTTGCACCAGCACATCCACCACTGCGGCCTGGAAGGATGCGGCAACGTCTGCCTTGTTGACTTCTTGGCCCCGCTGGCGCACATTGTGGCAATAATTGAGCACCGCCGTCTTGAGGCCGCTGAAACTGAAATCCAGGCTGCCCTCCTCCAGCAACGCCCGGGGGAAATCCAGGACGTCGCTGCCCTGCCGGGCCAATCGGTCCACCGCCGGGCCCCCGGGATACCCGAGGTCCAAGATTCGGGCCACCTTGTCGAAAGCTTCCCCGGCGGCGTCATCCCGGGTCTGGCCCAACAGCCGGAAATCCAGGTCTCTCTCCATGTAGATGAGTTCGGTATGCCCGCCGGAAACCACAAGACAGACCAGGGGAAAACGCACCGGTCCCGCCAGCATGTTGGCATAGATATGTCCTGCCATATGGTTGACGGCCAGCACCGGTTTCCCCAGGGCCCAGGCTATGGCCTTGGCAGCGGAAACGCCGATGAGCAGTGCCCCCACCAGTCCCGGCCCCTGGGTCACCGCCACGGCATCGATGCCGTCCCAGTCCAGTCCTGCTTCGGCCAGGGCTGTGCGGATTAAGGGATTTAAGGCCAGCAGGTGCTGGCGCGAAGCGATTTCCGGCACCACACCGCCGAAACGGGCATGGGTTTCGATTTGGGAAGCCACCTGATTGCTCAAAATCTCTCGGCCCCGGGCCACGATGGCCACAGCGGTTTCGTCGCAGGAAGTTTCTATTGCCAGGATATTAGCCATCGGCCTGCTCCTTTCGTTCAAAATAGGCGGACAGGTCCCGGAGCCACATGATCACCGCGTCTTCTTTGTTGTCGGTATAGTACTCCTTGCGCACCCCGACTGCCGCAAAGCCAAGGCTGGCGTACAAGTTGCGGGCAACGGCATTGCTCTTGCGCACCTCCAAAGTGGCGCCCCGGGCTCCCTGGCTGTACGCCACGCGCAACAGGTGGTCCAGAAGCTGCCGGGCCACCCCCCGCCGGCGCCATTGGGGAGATACGGCGATGTTGGTGACGTGGGCCTCATCCAGCACCAGCCAGATGCCGGCGTAACCCACCAGTTCCTCGCCGGCCATGGCCACCACGTAAGTGGCATAGGGGTTGCCCGCCAGTTCCTGGTAAAAAATGCGCTTGCTCCAGGGGCTGGAAAAACTGGCTTTTTCTATTTCCAGCACCCGTTCCAGATGCCGGGGGGTCATGGGCACAATGGTGACCTCAGCTTTCATGGCCGCCCGCCTCTCTCCGGCGCAACTGGATTTCGGCCTGGGATTCCCTGAGGTAGATGGGCGTCAGCTGGTCGACGGGAACGGAGGGCAAGCGCCGGGCCAGGTCGGCCAGGGCCGCCGCCCGGCCGCCCAGCAGGTGCAGGGGCGCCTGGCGCAGTTGCGCCCTGGTTTCAGCAGCCCGGGCCAGAACCAGCCCGGTGCCGTCGCCGCACAGCCAAACGGGCCCGGAGTACTGCTCCAGCACCGCCAGCAAGTCCTCGACAGCGGCGGCCCGTTCTGCCCACAGCACTTCCGGCAGCGAGCCGCCGCAGCGAAACAGGCCGGTGTACACCTGGTCGCGCCGGGCATTGAGGACGGGGCAAACCAGGGCTTCGCCGCCAAAGCTGTGGGCCAGCACCTGCAGCGTCGACACCCCCACCGCCTCTATGCCCAGGGCCAGGCCCAGGCCCTTGACGGTGGCCATGCCGATGCGCAGCCCCGTAAAGGAACCGGGACCCCGGGTCACCGCCAGCAGTTCCAGGTCAGCAGGGGCCAGTCCCGTCTCCCGAAACAGATTGTCTATTAAAGGAATGAGGCGCTCGGAATGGGCGTGGGGGATGCGGGCGGTAAGCTCGGCCAGCAGCCTGCCTTCCCGGGCCAGGGCCACCGAGCACACATCTGTGGCAGTGTCAACGGCCAGTGTCAACACAGTCCATCAGCTCCTCCACCAGTTTCCGGTGCACCGGGCCCCCGGCGCAAAAAAGGATCTCCCTCTCCCGGGGGCCGCCGGGCTGCAAAGCGATGTCCAGCCGGTCCCGGGGCAGGAGGGCCGCCGCCCGCTCTCCCCACTCCAGCGCGCACACCCCGCCGGCGGCCAGGTAATCCTCCAGGCCCAGGTCCCACAATTCCTCGGGATCCTCCAGCCGGTAAAGGTCGAAGTGGAAAAGGGGCAGACGCCCGCGGTATTCCTTGACTATGGTAAAGGTGGGGCTGTTGACCACACCGGTGACGCCCAGACCCCGGGCCAGCCCCTGGACGAAACAGGTCTTGCCCGCTCCCAGGGGACCGCTTAACACCAGAACCGCCCCGGGTCCGGCCAGCCGGCCGAGGGCCTCGGCCAGCTCCTGGGTGGCCCGGGGACCGGCAGAATGCACTTGCATACCATCAACTCCTGCACTGATATAAGGACATTATATCACTAAATATTGGAGACCGGCCAGTACCGGAAGTCTGCCTGATTGTCGCCGGGATATGCACCGCCTGCAGCACATTTCCGCACCCGGACAGAAAAAAGCAACCGTCCCTTTCCCGCGGAAAAGGGACGGCTGCAGGTGCTATTCGGCGATGGTTTTGGGATAGACGACCCGGCCGTCGATGATGGTGTAAGCCACCTGGGACAGGTAGTCGAAGGGATGGCCGTCGATGATGACCAGGTCGGCATCCTTGCCCTTTTCGATGCTGCCCACCCGGTCCCCGACACCAAGGATTTTGGCGGCGTTGACGGTGATGAGGCGCAGCACATCGTATTCGTCCATACCCGTTTCCCGCACCACGGCGGCGGCGGCATGGAGGAGCTGGTACACGTTGAGGACGGGATGGTCTGTGGTCAGGGCCACAGTCACCCCCGCTTCGGTGAGGATCCGCACCGTTTCCAGGGTCTTGTTTTGGGTCTCCACCTTGCCTGGTACGCCCAGGGACGGCCCGACAATGGCCGGCACTCCCGCCGCCGCCACCTTGTCGGCAATGAGGTGGGCTTCGCTGGCGTGTTCAAGAGTGAGGTCGATGTCGAATTCCCTGGCGATTCTCAGGGCAGTGGCAATGTCATCGGCCCGGTGAGCATGCATGCGCAGGGGGATTTCCCTTTTCAGGACGGGCACCAGGGCCTCCAGCTTGAGGTCCCGGGGCGGGAGCTTGTCGGGGTCGGCGCCGGCCCGCTCTATTTTGTTCAGGTAATTTTGGGCGGCCACCAGGGCTTCCCGCAACAGGGCGGCGCTGGCCATGCGTGTGCTGGGCATCTTCTTCTGCCCCGAATACACCCGCTTGGGGTTTTCGCCCAGGGCGGCCTTGATGCCGGCGTTGTCCCGCAGCACCCGCTGGTGCAACAGCCCGCCGCCGGTCTTGAGGACCACGGTGCTGCCGCCCAGGATGTTGGCGCTGCCCGGAGCCGACATCACTGTGGTAATGCCCGCTTCAACAGCTTCCCGGAACCCGTCTTCGTCGGGGTTGATGGCGTCCAGGGCCCGGAGATGAGCGGTGACGGGGTCGGTCATCTCATTGTAGTCCCGGCCTTCCCAGCCCAGGCCCTCTTCGCCGACGCCCAGGTGGGTATGGGGATCGATGAAACCGGGATACACCGCCTTGCCGGCTGCGTCGATTACGTCGGCGTCCTGAGGGATGGCAATGGCGCCGAAATCGGCAATCTTGCCGTCAACAATGAGCAGGGCGCCCCTGACGGGCTCCTTTTGCGTCGCGGTATGGATCTCGGCATTGATGATGGCCAGTTTAGCGCTCATAAACGATCTCTCCATCTATCAAAGTTTTCTCCACCCTGGTTTTCCAGTGGAAGGGGTGACCGCTGAAGATGACGATGTCGGCATCCTTGCCCGGTTCCAGGCTGCCCACCCGGTTGGCGATGCCGAGGATTTCGGCGGCATTGATGGTGATGGCCTTGAGGGCCTCCTCTTCCGGCAGCCCGTGTTTGTGGACCAGAGCGGCCTGGATGGGCAACTGCTGGACGGGAAAGACGGGATGGTCGCTGGTCAGGGCCACTTTGACGCCGGCTTTGTGCAATATGCCCGGAGTCCTGAAGGTGGCGTTGACCAGCTCCACCTTGGGCCGGGTGCCCAGGGTGGGGCCGATGATGGCGGGAACGCCCTTTTCGGCCAGGAAATCGGCGATTAAATGGCCCTCGGTGCAGTGCTCGATGACGATGTCGACGTCAAATTCTTCGGCGATGCGGACGGCGGTGATGATGTCGTCGGCCCGGTGGGCGTGGGCCCGGAGGGGAATTTCTTTCCTGAGCACCTTGGCCAGGATTTCCAGCTTGAGGTCACGGTCGGGGGTCTTTTCGGGGTCGTCCTTGGCCCTTTCCAGCTTATCCAGGTAGTTGCGGGCGGCCGTCAGGTTTTCCCGCAGAATTGCCGCCACCGCCATCCTGGTGCTGGGGGATTTCTTTTGGTTGCTGTACACCCGCTTGGGGTTTTCGCCAAAGGCGACTTTCAGACCCAGGGGTGCACGGATAACCATGTCGTCCACCACCCGTCCCCAGGTCTTCATGGCCAGTACCTGCCCGCCGATGACATTGGCGCTGCCCGGGGCCACGGCAAGGCTGGTGACGCCGCCTGCCCTGGCGCCGGCAAAGGCCTTGTCCGCCGGGTTGACGGCATCCAGGGCGCGAATGTGGGGCGTGGCGGGATTGGTCATCTCGTTGCCGTCGGCGCCCTCAAAACCTATACCTTCCTCGTAAACGCCGATATGGGTGTGGGCGTCGATGATGCCCGGGAGGACATACCCGCCCTGGGCATCGATGATCTCTGCGCCGGGGGGAACTGCCAGGTCGGCGCCCACGGCTTTGATTTTGCCGGCTTCAATGAGTATTGTGCCCTTTTCCAGAACGGCGCCGGCCATGGTGCAGATCTTGCCGTTGACTATTGCGCGCATGCACATACTCCTTCCTTTTGGTGATATGCAATATATATTCTCGGAAAGGAGCAAAAATCCCTTTAGACTATCTAAATATTCGCAGCCAAAAAAACAACCCCGGCGGGGTTGTTTAGGCATCCTTCTCCACTTCGTCGGGATGGACCAGCCGTTCCACGGTAATGTCCACCCTGTCCACATGGTAACCGGTGATGGCGCTGACGTCTTTGATTACGGCCTCCCTGACCTTTTCCGCCACTTCGGGAATGACCACCCCGTAGACCATTACCAGCCGCAGATCAAAGGACACACTGCCCGGATCCCCGTTCTCGCCGTCGTTTTTTTGCACAAAGACCTTGGTCCCCATTTTGCCGGACAGCAGGCGGCCGAGGCCGGCGAAGGCGCCCTTGCGTTGCTGGCGGATGACATCTTCCACCTTTTGCAGAGCGGCCATGGCGATATCCACAAAAACATCGTCATTGACAACCAGTTTTCCGGTAATTCCAAACACCCCCTTTGTATACTAATATACTTCGCCGGCCAGCCTATGATTCCTGCCCTGGTGCGGGGCCAAAGCCATTTCCCCCTTCAGCCGGTTACCTTAATATTTTCAATCTGCACCTAAAATATATTTAGGCAGTGGTTGACAAAAGAAAGGGCGCCCCCTATACTGGAGGTAAGAACATCCCGGGAGGGAAAGCCATGCCGGTGTATATCAACGGGCGCAAGCTCACCAATCCCGTTGCCGTTATGGGCATAAAATTGGCAGTCCTGTTGGCGGTGGCCGCAGCGGCGGCCCTGGTCTTCCTTGTCATCTTGCCCGCCATCGGCATCGTGGTAGTGGGCGCAGCAGGCCTGGCCTTTGCGGTCGCTGTCCCGGCCCTGCTGTTGGCGCCGCTCCTGGCCGTGGGCGGCTCGCTGCTGGGCATCCTGCTGACCCCCCTGGCACTGCTGGTCAGGATCCTGCGCCCCCGGCCCAAGTACTATCGGGAGTGGGAGTAATAGGGCATAAGTAACCCGGAGCATATTGCTCCGGGTTTATTTTTCCGCTATCGGAAGATCAGGATCTTGTATGGTAAATGATACAGAAAAAGGCGGGATTCCCGCCTTAATTTGGATCGATTACCCCGCTCATGCGGATCACTTCCAGGCCACGCTCTTCCAGGGCGGCGATGATGACGTTGATGCCTATGGAGTCGCTGGCCATGTGACCGGCCACGATGACGTTGCCGATGTTCTGCTCCTTGACGGCCTTGATGACCTCTTCGGGCATGTGCATGCAGACCAGGGTGCCAATCCCCGCTTCGAAGTAGGCCTGGGCCACCTTGGCGCCGCCGTTGGTGCCCCCCGCCATGGTCACAAATACCTTGCCGGCGTAATCCTTTTCTGCACCCACCCGGATTTCCGGCTTGGTCAGTGCGTTGCGGTACTCGGGGATTTGCTGCAGTGCCTCGATGACGTCGCCCAGGGTGGACCTGGGATTGAGACTGTTGTCCAGATGCTGTTGCACTGTGCGTTCGCTGATGACGTCGGCGGGAGAGTGGATACCCATGAAGGGCATTTTGAGCAGGCGGGCTGCCGACGCCGCCCGGTCGTAGTTGGAGACGTGCAGGCTGCGTTCCACCTTGCCCATCTGCTCCCGCAACGCTTTCTGGGCTTTGTTGACGGGAACGCCGGCAGCTGCCATGCGCTCGATTTGGTTTTCCATGACCTTGTACAGGTTGAGGCGCGGAGCCCCGCCCACGGGGTGGTGGGTAATGACCAGGTCAACCCCCAGTTCCCGGGCGATGAGCATTTCCGCCGCTTCCATGTCGACGCCAAAGGCGACTTTTTTGATGTCTTTCCCTGCCACGATAATGCCCGAGTCGTCGGGTATTTCCTTCAGCCCGGCCAGCTCCAGGGCCAGGTCCATGATTTCCTTGGTATTCATTGTATCCTCCCTTTCCGGTGCCCGCTGCACCATTAATGTACCCCTCTGCAGGAGAGGGAAATGCGGTTGCGTCGCTTGTCGACGCCGATGACCCGCACGCTGATGTGCTCCCCTACGCTGACAACTTCCAGGGGGTGCTTGACGTATTTATCCGACAGCTCCGAGACGTGAACCAGGCCCGCCTCCTTGAGGCCGATATCCACAAAAGCGCCGAAATCGGTGACATTGCGCACCGTGCCCTGCAGGATCATGCCCTCGGTGAGGTCGTCCAGGGTGAGCACACCTTCCCGGAAGAGGGGCGGCGGCAATTTGTCCCGGGGATCCAGGGCGGGTTTTTCCAGGGCAGCGATGATGTCCCGCAGGGTAGGCTCCCCGACCCCCAGTTGCCGGGCCAGTTTCTCCACCGGCGCCGGCAGTTTGCTGCTCAGTTCGGGAATGCCGCCGCGGCTGGCCAGATCGGCGGTGGTGTACCCGCACAGGCCCAGCAGCTTTTCCGCCACCTCATAGGATTCGGGGTGCACGGTGGTGGCGTCCAGGGGATTGCTGCCGTCCCGGATGCGCAGAAAACCGGCGCACTGCTGGAAGGTGGCCTCGCCCAGGCGGGGAACCGCCAGCAACTGGCTGCGTTCGGTAAAGGGCCCGTTCTGCTGGCGCCAGACTACAATGGCTTTGGCCACGGCAGGCTTGATGCCGGCAATGTAGGAAAGCAACGGCGCCGAGGCGGTGTTGAGGTCCGCCCCCACCCGGTTGACGCAGATTTCCACCACTTCGCCCAGCAGCCGGGCCAGTTCCTTCTGGTCGACGTCGTGCTGGTACTGGCCCACCCCAATGGACTGGGGCGGGATTTTCACCAGCTCCGACAGGGGATCCTGGAGGCGGCGGGCAATGGAGACGGCAGAACGCTCCGCCACGTCCAGATCAGGAAACTCTTCCTTGGCCAGCGGCGCCGCCGAATACACCGAAGCCCCCGATTCGTCGACGACGGTGTAGGACACCCCGTCCAGTTCCTGGGTCAGTTCCCCGATAAACTCGGTGGTCTCCCGGCTGGCGGTACCGTTGCCGATGGCAATGACGTTGACGCCGTACCGGGCGATGAGCTCTTTGACCTTGCGCCGGGACGCCTCCACCTGGTTGTGGGGAGGAGTGGGATATATGACGTCCACGGCCAGGAGTTTGCCGGTGGGGTCCACCACCGCCAGCTTGCACCCCGTCCGGTAGGCCGGGTCGACGCCCAGCACCGTCTTGCCCCGGGTGGGCGGCTGGAGGAGCAGGCTGGTGAGGTTGGCGGAAAACAGCTTGTACGCCGCAGCATGGGCCATCTCGGTCAGCTGGCGGCGAATGTCCCTCTCCACGGCGGGAGCCAGCAGGCGCTGGTAGCCGTCTTCCATGGCCTGCCGCACGTACTGGGCGGCGTCATCCCGTTGGGGCTGGAAATTGCGCCGCCACAGTTCCTGGAGAAGGTACTGGGGGTCGAAGTCCAGGGAAACTTTGAGAAATTCTTCCCGTTCCCCCCGGTTGATGGCCAGCACCCGGTGGGGAGGTATTTTGGCCACCGGCTCCCGGAAATCGTAGTACATTTCGTATACCGACTGGGCCCCGGGATCGCTGGCCCGGACCACCAGGACAGCTTTGTCCCAGGTGCGCCGCCGGGCAATGACGCGGTTGTCAGCAGCGTCGGCAAAGTCTTCGGCAATTATGTCCATGGCGCCTTGCAGGGCGGCCTGGACGTCGGCAACCTGCTCGTTTATGTATTTCACCGCTTCGGCTAAGGGATCGAGGACGCCGGCCCTGAGAATGTCAGCCAGGGGCTCCAGGCCGGCTTCCCGCGCCTTGCTGCCCCGGGTATTGCGCTTGGGTTTGTAGGGCCGGTAGAGGTCTTCCACCTGCTGGAGCCGGGTGCTTTCTGTAATTTGTTTTTCCAGTTCCGGCGTCAGCTTGCCCTGTTCGGCAATGCTGCGCAGCACTTCCTCCTTGCGCTGCTGGAGATTGCGCTGGTAATTGATCTGTTGCTGCAGGGCAAAGATTTGTTCTTCATCCAGGCCCCCGGTCACTTCTTTGCGGTAGCGGGCAATGAAGGGGACTGTATTGCCCTCGTCCAGCAGTTTGACGGTATCTGCAACCTGTTTTAAGGGAATGTTCAGGTCCCGGGCTATGGTCTGCAGCATTCTCTTTTCAACATCAGTCACTTGCGGTCTCCTCCTTGCATGACGACAGCTGCGGGGCGCCCCGGCTTACACCGACGCCGCCAGGGTCAGCAGGGCCCGCAGCACGCGAAAGGTCTGGAGCATATCTCCGGTAAAGCTCACGGTGACAGGGTCGAGCATTTCCACCCCCGGCAGTCCCGCCACCGCCTCGGCCTGGCCGGAGTGGAGAAAACTCAGTTCCAGGGTGACGGGTTGCGCCAGCACCAGGGGCTCCACTTTGGCCCTTACGGCTTCCTCGGCCCTGGCGCGGATCAGCGCGCAGGCCGCCTGGGGATGCAGGCAGCGGGCCGAAAACCGGGTCCTGGCGTGCTTGACCGGGGCGGTAACGATCCCCGGGATGAGGTCCGCCGCCTCCCGGCACACCCGGTCGTCACCCGTCACCAGGGTCACCGGGACGCCAAAATAACCCGCCAAAGCGGCGTTGATACCCGTCTCGCCCATGGCCCGGCCGTTGAGGCGCACCTCCCGCACCACCGCTCCGTGGTAGGTGTGGCTGAGGACCCCCGGCTGGCCCATGCGGGCATGGTAGCCGACAAACATTGCGCAGCAGTAAGCGCCGTCGTCAATCCCCTCCATCATGGACAGGGGCTTGGGCGAACCGGTTATCAGCTGGGCCTTGGGGTGCAGGAGGTCGGGCAGCAGGTTGCGCATGGTGCCGTGGGAATCGTTGACCACCACTTCGCCGGCCCCGCCCGCCAGGGCCCCTTCAATGGCGGCATTGACCTCCGCCGTCATCAGGCGCCGGGCCAGATCGTGCTCCCGGCCGTCGCGGCGGGTGTGTTCGGCGTGGACGACGCCGGATATGCCTTCCAGGTCGGCAGATATAAATACCCTCACGTTCAGCACTCCTTTTTCAGGCGCACTACGGGGATTACCTCGCCGCATTTTTCCTTGCGGTGGTTGAGGTTTTGCGGGCGGTGGAATTTGGCCAGGGCCTCCAGCTGGCCGGAATCCAGGTATCCCAACTGCGCCAGGATTTCCACCACCGCCGGAGCCCGGCCTCTACCGGAACCGTCTTCGCACTTGACGGCAATGCCTATGCCTTCATCCATTATGCCCACGCAGTAGACGCCGGCGGCGCCGGCCTTGCCCACCAGTTGGCCGCCCCCCGCCCGCATCAGTTCGGTGCAGAAGCGGTCAGTGCCGCCCACCATTTCGGGATGGGCAATCATGGCGGATGCCACTCGGCGGCAGGCCTCGGCCCTTTGCGGGCTCAAGCCTGCGGGCCGGGCCAGGCGGGCATAGGCCCAGGCCATGTTGTAAACGGGCAACCCGTGGACGGGAACGCCGCAACCGTCGATGCCGATGGCTATTTCTCCCCGGGGATACCCGGTCAAGTCGGCAATATAATCCAGGATTAGCTGCTGGACGGGGTGGTCCGGCTCCAGGTAAGTGCCCGGGTCATAGCCCAGATGGACGCATAAGGCCAGCATGCCCGAATGCTTGCCCGAGCAATTGCAGTGCAGAGGCGTGGGTTCCTGCCCCGCCCGAAGCATGGCCTTGGCGGTGGGCGCATGGTAGGGCATGTGCACCCCGCACTGAAGCAGGGCAGGATCTTTACCCAGCTTGGCAAAGATGCCCTTGACCGTTTCGGTATGCATCTCCTCACCATTATGGGAAGCGCAGAACAGGGCCAGTTCCCGGGGGGTAATGCCGAACCTGTCGGCGGCGCCGGACTCCACCACCGGCAAGGCCTGGAAGGGTTTGGCCGAACTGCGCCAGTACGTAATGTGATACGGGTCGCCGGCGCTGTACAGCAACTTCCCCTGCCAGTCCACTACAGCCACATGCCCCCGGTGCCAGTTCTCCACCAACGGTCCCCGGGTTACTTCCACCAATACTTCCGCTTGCTTCAAATGTCATTCCTCCCCTTGTTAATGGCGCGGTACTTGCTCAGAATCTCCAGGATATCTGCCACCGGCAGGGCTTTGCGGCTGTTGCCGTCGCGCCCTTCCATGGCTTCTGCGGCAAACAGGGCGTTGAGAATGGCCTCCTCGGTGGCCTCCACCGTGGCCTGAAAAAGAGGTTCCAGCTTGTCGTCCCGCAGGCGTTCTGCCGCCAGGCGGTCCTGGTCAACGGCCTGGCAGTTGACGCCGGTGGAAAAGGCGATGACGAAGTCGCCGCTGCCGTGACCGGCCACCGAGCCGGTGCGGGCCAGACCAAAGCCCGCCCGCCTGGCCAGGCGGCCCAGCTGCCTGGCGTCCAGGGGCGCGTCGGTGGCCACGATGATGACTATGGAACCCTGCTCCTGCCCGGCCGGTTGGGGCCCGGGCAGCAATTGACCCACCGGCACACCGGCAATCTTCAACTGGGGCCAGCGCCCAAAGTTGCTCAGCACCAGCACCCCTACGGTATAAGGCTCGGCCACCCGGGAACTGGTGCCGATGCCGCCTTTGTGGTCAAAGGAAGACATGCCCGTTCCCGCCCCCACATTGCCTTCCCGGGGCAACCCGGTACCGGCGGCGGCGATGGCGGCCCGGACGTGCCGGCGGGTGACGGCCCGGGCGCGGATGTCGTTGAGGAAACCGTCGTTGCATTCCGCCACCACGCCGTTGACGGTAGGAAATTTGCGCCCTATTTCGGGGTTGCGTTCCAGCTTGTATTCCACCAGGGCGTCCAGAGCGACGCCGACGCTGAGGGTGTTGGTAAGGATTATGGGCGTCTCGATTTCCCCCAGTTCTTTGACCTGGCTGAGGCCGACGGCTTTGCCAAACCCGTTGATTACCTCCACGGCGGCCGGCACCTTGTGCACAAACAAATTGCCCGGGTGGGGCAGGACGGCGGTGACGCCGGTGCGGATGGAGTCGCCTTCGATGACGGTGCAGTGGCCTACGCCAACGCCCCGGACATCGGTGATGGCATTGAGCTTTCCCGGGGGGAGACCGGGCAAAATTATCCCCCAATCCCGCAGCCTTTTACCCATTCTCTTCGCCCCTGCAGGCGCCCACAAAGGCCCGGAATATGGCCAGGAACTCTTCATGCCGCTGCCACATCAGCTCGGGGTGCCATTGCACCGCCAGAATCCAGGGCTCGCTGCTTTCGACGGCCTCAATGATGCCGTCGGGGGAGCGGGCACTGACCTTGAGCCCGGGAGCCACCGTGCCCACGGCCTGGTGGTGGAAACTGTTGACACCCAGCTCGCTGCGGCCCAGCGCCCGGGCCAGGATTGTGCCGGGCTCGATGCGTACGCTGTGATGGCGGTGCCAGCCCGGGGCCTGCTGTTGATGCTGAATGTTCCCGTCTATATGTTGAATCAGATCGCCGCCCAAAACGGCATTGATAACTTGCATGCCCCGGCAGATACCCAGGATGGGCAAGCCCAGCTCAATGGCTTTCCGCACCAGGGCGAATTCCTGTTCATCCCGGAGCGGGTCAACCGGCCCCAGGTTGGGGCGGGGCTGTTGACCGTAACGCAGGGGCGCCACATCCGTTCCCCCGCTGAGGAGCAAACCGTCCATGCGGCTCAGCGCCTGAGCGCTGGCCTGGGGGGAGAGGGACGGCGGCAACACGGCGGCAACGGCGCCAACCCTTTCCAGGGCCTGTATGTAGCCGTCCTTGAGGAAACTCCGCCGTTCTTTGTCATCGTACATGCAGGTTACTGCGATTAACGGCACTGCTCACCCTCCTCGCGCAGCCATAATTCCACATCGTCTTTGGCAAAAAGCGCCGGCCAGCCGCCGGTGTGCAGGAAAACAACGGCTTCGTCCTTCCACCTGCCCCGGCGGATGTCGGCAATCATGCCGGCGGCGGCTTTGGCGGTGTAAACCGAATCCAGGAGTATCCCTTCCAGGCGGGCGAAGAGGGCGAGAGCCTCCAGGGCTTGCGGCGTGGCAATGCCGTAACCGGTCCCGCTCGGAGTCGCGTCAATGCAAACCTGTTCGGGCTGGATGCAGTGGGGCACCCCCAGCAGCCGGGCGGCCCCGTTGTGGATGTCGGCCACTTCCCGCTGCAGGGTCCGGGCGTCGGGACCGACGCTGTACCCGCAAACGGGAACTTCCCAGCCGGCCACAGCCAGACCCAGCATCAGTCCCGCCATGGTGCCGCCGGAGCCGGCGGCGACAATAATAGCCGCGGGCCTCAACCCCGCCTGCCGGCACTGAGGAACCAGCTCTTCCGTCACCGCCCGGACATAGCCCAGAGCGCCGACGGGGGTTGAACCGCCCACGGGAATTTTATATATTTCCACGCCCTGCTCCCTCAGCCTGGCCCCGTCCCGGTCAATCTGCGCATAGATTTCCGGGTACCCGGCTTCGCCGCAGAAAACCAGCTCGGCGCCCAGCAGCCTGTCCAAAAGGATATTGCCCGCCAGTTTCCGGGGAGCCTGGCCCTGTAAATACAGGCGGCACTTTAAACCCAGGCGGGCAGCTGCAGCAGCGGTCAACCGGGCGTGGTTGGACTGGGGACCGCCTACTGTGACCAGGCAGTTGGCGCCCTGTTCCAGGGCAGCTGCCGCCAGGTATTCCAGCTTGCGGACCTTGTTGCCGCCTCCGGCCAGGCCGGTGGCATCGTCCCGCTTGATAAATATCCGGGGGCCGGCCAGGAAATCTGTCAGCTTGTCCGCCCGTTCCAGGGGAGTGGGCAGGTGGCCAAGTTCCAGGCGTTTGTCGAGCACGGGCATAAAAAATTTATCCTCCTTTGCAGAGGGCCTGTCATTATATTATTCCATAGTTTCACTTGTTTTCCTGCCCGGCAACAAAAAACGGCAGCTGCGCGCAGCTGCCGCTGGCAAACTCCAGTAGAACGTTCACGCTGCCAGGAAGGAGAAACTGGTGCAGCACCCTTAAGGGCGGAAAGTAATTTAAGGAAAATGCGCCCTTACTAATTTAAATATATTTTTTAAAAAAGCAAATACGATAAGAAAATGGAAAAACAAGGGTATCCTGAAGCCAAAATATGGCGTTAATCCTTCCAGGTATCCTGCCAGGCAATCACATTGACATTGCCGGCAGGTTCCTTTATAATTATAGACGTTGCAGGGGAGTAGCTCAATTGGTAGAGCGGCGGTCTCCAAAACCGTAGGTTGCGGGTTCAAGTCCTGTCTCCCCTGCCATATAATGTAATTAAGTCAAGGCCCACAGCCTTGACTTTTTGTTTTAATTATTAGCTTAAAATTTTATCGGTAATAGTGCGGATTGTAATCGAGATTCCAAGCTTACTTCAGCTCTGCTGTTTTGCCGTCCTCAGGGTAAGCCTCTTGCCCGCGCCTCTGGTGGCGTTTCTTTCTGTTCAGAACTAGAATTGGCGATTTGCTGCAGACCCAAATAATCCAGGATTGTTACCCGCTTTTGTACCACCCGGATGATTTGATGCATACACAGACGGCGCATTATCCTGGATACCGTAGAGCGGTAGGCCGCAATCATGTTGGCCAGTTCCTGATGGGTAACATCGAAGTCGATCATAACATGCCCCGATTCTGTCACCTTGCCCTGTTGGTCGGCCAGGCGCAGGAGCAGATTGGCCAGCCGTCCTTCAACGTTCTGGAAGGCCATATCCTTGATTTGGGACATAACTATCCGCATCTTGTACGTAAGCAACCTGACAATCTCGGGATATAACTCGGGGTGTTCTTCAAGCTTTTTTTGAAACTTGGTTGCGGGAATTGAAGCGATCCGGCAGGGACTGATGGCCTGGGTTACCACCATGTTGGCGTCCTGCTGAAAATAGGTCACCTCGCCAAAGATATCGCCCTCCTTCAGGATGAGGAGGATCTTTTCTTCGCCGTTCTCATTATAAACCAAGTGCTTGACTTTCCCTTCGTGAATAAGAAAAACGGTTTCCGGAGGTATATGGGCCAGGTGAATAATCTCGTTGGGATTATAGGCCCTTACTACGCCGCAGTCGCCCAGAAGCTTCAATAACAACCCATCCACATGCAGGCCCTCTGTAATGTTAGTACACAATAATACGCCAAAGGCCGTGCTGAATCCTGCTAAAATAGTAAAGCGGCCCTTCCAAAAGCAGGGCCGCACCACACTTTATTAAATTATCCGTTGATTACCTCGGTGGCAAATACTTGGGTTTCCTCAATGGTCTTCTCGTCCACCGGCGGGGTAATCAGGCTGACGACGACAAACAGGATGCTGCCGACAACCAAGCCCCAGAAGGGCGCCAACACGCCAAGTCCAAAGGGGTTAACCCAGTAGAACTGAGTGATAATCAGAGCAGCCAGGCCGCCGATGATGCTGGCCAGGGCTCCGGCCTTGCTGGACCGCTTCCAATACAAGCTGCCGACAAAAGCGGGCGTCAACTGAGCGATGCCGCCGGTGGAGATTGCCAGCAAGTTGACCAGCGCCTGAGGACTGGTGATGGCGATGTACAAGCTAACCAGCGACAGGATGACGATCATCCAGCGGGAAACCATGGTCAACTGCCGGGAGGTGGCATTCGGCTTAATATGCTTTTTGTAAAGGTCCACCGATACAGTTGTCGCCACGGCGTGGGCCTGGGAATCGGCGGTGGACATGGCGGCAGCGAACCCGCCGCCCAGCATAATTGCCGCAAATATTACCGGTGTATATTGCCAGAGGTAGTCGACCATCAACTGGTCGGGACGCGCTGCACCGGGCGAAATGACCCGGGCCAGGGCGCCAACGGCCGGCGTAAACCAGTAGATGACGGTAAGGTAAACTGCGCCGAGAATGCTGGACCACTTCAGGACCTTCAAAGACTTGGCCGTGAACATCCGGATAATGATGTGCGGCCCCATGGCCATTCCCAGGCAGGTGACCACCCAGCGGGAAATGTAGTTCCCTGGCGTAATCGCTCCCGAGGGCCCCGGCAGCGAGAAGAACTCCGGTATTGCTTGAACTGCCTCCTGGAAAGCAGCCGTCGCCGATCCGGCCACATTGCGGACAATCAGCCAGCTGCCGAGCAAAATCCCAATGAACATAAAGATGCCCTGGAATGTGTCGGTCCAGGCCACAGCCCGCATACCCCCTGCCCAGACGTAAATGATCAGAATAACCATCATGACTGTGGCGCCCAGGGCAAAGGGAATCATTCCTTCAGTTACCGTTTCGAAGATATAACCTGAACCTGTCAGCTGGATGCCGATATAGGGCGTGATAAATACCGCATGAATTAGAACAGTTAACAGACCAATTAAGTCGGAGTTATAAAATTTGGCCATATACTCAGCCAAAGAGAAAAACTTGTGTTTCTTGCCCAAAATCCACAGGCGGCGACCGAAGATCCAGAACAACAGAGCAGGGGGCACCAGCCACAGACCGTTGACCCAAAATCCTACGCCGTCATTGTAGACAAACCCGACGATGCCGGTGAAGGCGTATGCGCTGTGGAAAGTAGCGGCAAAGGTCAGGGTGAGCACTAAGATGCCAAAGGAACCGCTGGCCACAGCAAAGTCTTCGATACTGTTCTCATATTTTTGGCTTGCCTTCCAGCTACGATAGCCGATATACAGCGTGAGCGCCAGGTAAATGCCGATTATTGCAGTGCCGAGCATCCAGTTTTCCACTATTTGTCACCCCCGTCCAGATGTCCCTCTACCGACTCTTCGATGTACTCCACATTCCAACTCTTAAACTTGAGGCCAAACCAAATCAGGCCGCCGATCATGAGCAGGTACCAGACCTGCAACCATACCCACAGTGTGGGCCAGCCGAAGAGCAGAGGATTTTCCTCGGCATAGGCGCTGACCCAGTTCACCACGGGCGGATTGGTCATGAGCAGGGTGATGATAAAAAAGACCGCTACAATCAAACTTTCCTTCTTCGCAGCAGGCATCCTTTTTCCCCTTTCTTTTTTTGGTATGACGGAATTGAAATAGAGGGGATGCTAGTTACTTATCTGCCATTCCTTAATGATTGTGACCAGCTTCGCTACCACCCAATCATGGTATTTGGCGCCGAACTCAACAGAGGATCTGGTGGGTTGCCCCGATGTACCTCCGGCCGCCCTGACCGACTCGCCCATTTCCTCTTTGGTGCTGGGGACATAGCAGAGAGTGTCTTTTTCTACCCGGGGATCCACCTGCTTGTAGTCCGGACGTTGGTGGGAAAAATCCCGGGCTTTTTCCATTTGCACAAATTCGCCGCGAACATAGAGCATATGAGAGGTTTCCAGCTCGTCGGCATGGCCTATGAGCCCCATTCCTTCCTGCTTTGCCAGCTCCTTGGACAGATAGGCCGGATCGGCTACCAGGACATCCACCGCCAGCTTCCGCTTCGCCCGCTCTCCGGCAATTTGCATCCAGCTGATGTTGACAATGCGATGGCCGTTCAGCAGCAAAAACTTTTTGAACCCGTGTTGAGCCAGGCTTTCGATAACATCGTAGAGATATTCAATGAGAACTTCGGGGCGGATGGTTACTGTGCCGGGCAAAACCATGTGGTGCGGGCTCCAGCCGTAACTTACCGCAGGCGCCGTCAGTACGCCTGCCTGCTCGGCAACGGACTGGGCAATGGCTTCGGCGACCATTGTGTCCGTCCCCAGTGGCAAGTGTTCCCCATGCTGCTCAATGCTGCCAACGGGAATAATGATGACCTGCGACCGCTTCAGATACTCCGCAACCTCATCCCAGCTGTTGTGATGCAACCATACTTTGTTTACCAAGAACTCACCTCCTTTTTCTTTTTCATTGTCCTTATTTTATCCCGGCTGACAAAATAAAATTGTGTCCTGCGACACAACTTTACAAGAATAAAGTATTGCAGCGGTTTCGCGCAATCCGCTCATCCGTCATTGATCCCACTGGATAGTTCGGTGCGACTCTTGAGGCCGGGAATCTGTGTAGCCTGCATAAAGGCGAAATTAAAAGGATTGCATGCGAAAATTGCCTTTATAGAAACCTTTTTATGGAAAAATGTGGTAGTAGAATGAAGTAAATGCAAACCACACAGCCCATACAAGCAATAAGTAAAAAGACAAGTATATGTTGCGTTACCCTAGAGAGGAGTTAATTGTAATGCCAAACCATATTAACAGTTCCGCTTCATTTGGGAAGCGGCAGGAATATGCCGTTATCGCGGAGTTGCTCAGGCGCGGGTACGATGTTTACCAGACCTTTGTGGATGACAAGGGTATTGATTGCATTGTTCGGCTGAACAGTCGGGAACCGCGGTACATCGATATCCAGGTAAAAGCCCGCTCCAAAGATTGTAACCCCAGGAACGCCTGGCGTTTTTCCACCTTCGAAATTAACAACCCCCGGCCCAATGACTATTTTAATTTTTACTCCGAGTTCATCGATACCTACTGGGTGATTCCTTCGCTGGAACTTGTTTCCACATCCCTTCGCCTGAAAAGCGGGCTAAGCAAGGGAAAATACTCAGTCAACTTTTGCAACTTGCGGGCAAACGGCAAGATTACTGCCCGGCCAAAGTTCAACGCCTACAAAAACAGGTTTAACTAGCTAAAAGGATATACAGCGGAAAATAATACAGGAGCACTAATTTTCAACCGGCAGGGAATTTGCCGGGTAATTGTATAATTAAAGGCTCTGCGCCGAATACCGCAGAGCCTTTTTATCATATGTATTTAAAAATCGATGAGCCCCAGGCTGATCTGCAGAGCTTCATCCACCCGCTCCATCAGTTCCGGAGCCAGGTGGGTCACCCTTTCATTGAGGCGCTGCTTGTCAATGGTGCGAATCTGCTCCAATAGCACCACCGAATCCCTGTCGAGGCCGTGTTCCGCGGCGGTTATCTCGACATGGGTGGGCAACTTGGCTTTTTGGATCTGGGAGGTGATGGCCGCCACAATCACTGTAGGGCTGTATTTGTTGCCCACGTCATTTTGGATAATCAGCACCGGGCGCACGCCGCCCTGTTCCGAACCCACCACCGGGCTCAAATCAGCAAAAAAGACATCGCCCCGCTTGACATTCATGGCCTCACGCCCCGCCGACCATGGTTTCAATAGTCCTGACGGCTTCGTTTTCTGCTTCCACCGCTTCGTTGGCCAGGCTGAGGTTGATCTTGGACATTTCCACATAACCCAGCTGCAGGCGCTGGCGAATCTGGCGTTTTTTCAGCTCATTGATGTAGAAACGCATGGCCTCGCGAATCAACTGGCTGCGGTTAATATTCTCCTGGTTGGCAATGCCGTCGACTTCCTGCAACAGAGTATTGGGAAGGGAAATCATGATCCGCTTGGTTTGAGCCACATCAGCACCCCCTGGATATATATACATTAGTATATCAAATATATATGCGCGGGCGTATAGATGTATTATATTTAAAAAATTGGGCTTGTGTCAAGCCTGGTACGTATAATGCCTGGGCACCCGGGAAGAAACGGCGCAGACAATCTCGTAATTTATTGTCCCCGCCAGCCTGGCCAGTTCGTCGGCGGAGATTTCGCCGTCGCCCTGGCGGCCGAAAACCACCACCGGTTCACCGGGACCCACCGGGGGAAGGTCGGTGACGTCCACCATGCAGTAGTCCATGCAAATGCGGCCCACCTGGGGAACACGGCGCCCCCGAATCAACACACTGGCTTTTCCCGACAGTTGCCGCATGTACCCGTCGGCATATCCCAGGGGCAGGGTGGCGATGCGGCTGGGCCGGGAAGTGTAATAAGTGCGGCCGTAGCTGATGGGGGTGTGGGCGGGCACTTCCTTGACAAAGGCGATGCGGGTGTGCAGAGACATGGCCGGCCTTAGTGCCACCAATGGCTTCACTTCCGGCGAAGGATACAGGCCGTACAGGCTGATGCCGATACGCACCATGTCGAAACGGGCCTGGGGTATTTCAATGGCGGCGGCGCTGTTGGCGCAGTGGGCTATTACCTGCGGCTTTTCCTTCTTTATTGTTTCCACCAGGGATTTAAAATTATCCAATTGCGCCAGGGTAAACCCCTTGTCCGCCTCGTCGGCGGCGGCAAAATGAGTATAAATGCCTTCCAGTTCCAGATGGGCCGACGCCATTATCCGCCGCGCCAGGTCCAGGCCGTCCGCTCCGCGAAGGCCCAGCCTGCCCATGCCGGTGTCCACCTTGACATGAACCCCCACCCGACGCCTCTGCCGCCGGGCTTCGTCTTCCAGGAGTTCCAGGGTCTCCCTGTCTGTAATGCCCGGGGTGAGGCGGTATTGGATGACGGCGCCGATGGATTCGGGAGGCAGATATCCCAGGATAAGTACGGGGGCCGCCAGGCCGGCCTGGCGGAGGCGGATGCCCTCTTCCGCCAGGGCCACTGCCAGCCATTCGGCACCGGCAGCCAGGGCCGCCCGGCTCACTTCAACGGCGCCGTGCCCGTATCCGTCGGCCTTGACCACTGCCATAAGCCTGGTGGGCTGGGGAATGTGGCGCCGGAATTCCCGGACATTATGGGCGATGTTAGCCAGATTAATCTCTGCCCGCGTCGGTCTGTAGGTTTGCACCGCCATCATCTCCTTCGACCAAGTTAACTTCTACCCTGGGCAAAGGAATTCCTGCTGAGAAAAGGCATGGGTTCAGCCATGCCTTTTCCGCTGCAGTTGTCTGTCAGCCCGCCTCGTCCTGGCGTTGCTGGGAATACCAAATTTTTACCATGCCAAAACCGCAACTGTTTTTGTGTCCGAAACCCAGCTGGTAACCCAGCTGAATCAGTTCGGGGTTCCCTGTGACGGTAAAGGGGACCATGTAGCCTAAAATCTTGACGCCGTTGAAGTCCACCAGCCTGGTTACCCGGGCCTTGTTCTTAATATAAGTCTTGTTGAACTCAAAGTGCAGGTTTTCGTCGCTGGGCAGAGCGTCATAGACCTTGTAATACTTGCTGATGAGGTCCTGGCGCAGCTTTTCGCTGAAATCGCGGTCCTCAATGCGCCCGTAGCGCGGACGCGCATCTTTGCTGCTTCCGGCGCAGGCAATGCTGATGGGCGACATACAGGAAAACTCCATTTTATCTTTGATATCCGGGTCGCCCAGCACCTCGGCGCCCTGCACCCAAAGGGTGCTGTCGCCCAACTGCAGCGAGCGGATATTCTTCATCCCCCTGAGGAGAGTTTCCAAAAATATTATGCGCGGCGAGGTGACATACCAATGCACCCTTTCGCCCTGGTTCAGAATACCCTCTTTACCGATGGCATACTTTTCAAAATAGAGCTGGGAGAAGGTGTAGAGATTAAAACATTTCCCCAGTCCTGACCCCGCGGGGTTGACCTGGTGTATCGCTCTCCTGATGATTTGCACCAATTGGTAATTGTAATTGTAGGGCAACACGGCACCGGGATTACAATCCATGATTAACTTCAGTCTCATTTTGCCAACTCCTTTAGCAAAACGGGCGGTTTCCGATACTGTTAAATTCTGCACAAGCTCCCCAAACTCCTGTAATTTAAACCTGCAAAAGCGCTTCCTTTTTCGACAGAATCCGACACGGGGTGAACAGAATTGCAAAAGCAAAAAAAGACCGCCCTTAAGGCGGATATTTGTTCTGAGGTATATCTTGAGACTGCAATGACCACATAGTCAGCAGCCGCCGCCCGGACACTTCCCCTCTTTTTTCAGCGGACAGCCGGTGCACACAAAGTGCAGGGGTTCCTGGCAGCGGGGACAACGCAGCCCCGGTTCTTTTAGCTGGCAGCCGCAAGTGGCGCAGACAAAGGTCATGCCAGCCACCCCATAAGCCAGGCCAGGATGCCGCCCGTCAGGAAAGCGGTGACAAAAGAGCCCGCCCAAATGGCCGCGCTTTCCTTCCAGGTCCGCTCTTTAAAGATTATCATGACCGAAGCGATGCAGGGCACAAACAGGGTTATGGTGACCAGGGCCACCAGGGTTTGCACAGGTGTCAGGTTTATATCGTACAGGCCTGCGGCGCCAAAGTCCCGGCGCATGATACCCATGATGAAGGCGGTGGCCGTCTCCCGGGGCAGCCTCAACAGGCCGGTGGTCACCGGCGCCATGATGTTTTGGAAAACATCCAGCAGCCCCGTCAGTTGCAACACTGTGATGAGCAGGGCGCCCAGGGCAAAGAGGGGCGCAGCCTCGCTGAGAAAATGCCACGTCCGGTGGAAGGTCTTTTTTAGCACGTTTTCCAGCCGGGGCAGGCGCAGCGGCGGCAGGTCGATGAGCAGGTGCGTGGATTCCCCGGGCAATACTCTGTGGAGCCCCCGGCCCACCAGGCCAAAGACCGCCACAATGGTGACGACATAGATGACTATATAGCCCGGGCCCAGCGGGGAAATCAGGCCGGCGATGACGCCCAGCTGGGCGGAACAGGGAATGGTAATCCCCAGCAGGGCAGTGGCAATGACCCGCTCTCGCCGGGAGCCCAGCAGCCGGGTGGTTATGGTCGCCATGGTAACGCAGCCGAATCCCAGGATAATGGGAATTATGGCCCGGCCGTTGAGGCCGATTCCCGTCAGCGCCCTGTCTGTAAGGGTGGCCACCCGGGGCAGGTAACCGGAATCCTCCATGGCCGACAGAAACAGGTAAAAGCCGACCACCAGGGGCAACAGCAAGCCAAAGAGGTAAATGGGCGTCATGGTCAGGAGGCCAAATTCTCCCGCCAGTATGGCGCCGAGAGCGGAATCCGCGGCAATGAAACGGGTAACCAGTCTCATTATAAAGTTATAGTAGTACTGGCTCATGATTACCTCTTCGGTAATCTCCACCACCGTCTGGGCGACAAAAACCCCGATGAGCCAGTAGGCTGCCGCCAGGACGGCCATAAGGATGGGAATGCCGGGGAAGGGCCGCATCATCCACTGGCCCAGGCGCTCCCGAAAGGAAACTTTCGCGCACTCTTCTTTCACTGCGTGGCGGACGATATCGTCGACCCGCCGGCGGCGACGCCGGTAGATCTCTTCCCGCATGCCGCCAGGTTCGACGCCGTGGTACTCCGCCACATGGGGATCGTCTTCCAGTATAAGCAGGGCGTCCCCCTGCTTGGCCACCCGGTTTTGCAGCGCAGCCAGGTGTTGCGCGAGCTCGTGGTCGATTATGCCCGGGCGGGCGCTGTCCAGAGCGGCCTTGACCTGGTCGATGCCCGACTTCCGGGTTGCCACGGTGGGAATAACCGGCACTCCCAGCAAGTCGCTGAGCAAGTCCACATCCACCATGCGCTTCCTGGCCTTGGCCTCGTCCATCATGTTCAGGGCCACCACCACCGGCTTGCCGGTATCGATGACCTGCAGGGTGAGAAAGAGGTCCCGCTCCAGGTGACAGGCGTCGACGATGTTGAGGACGATATCGGCATCGAGAATTACGTCCCTGGCCACCTTTTCCTCGTCGTTGAAAGAAGAAATGCCGTAAACCCCGGGGGTATCGATGACTACATCCCGCCCCAGGGGGCCGTAACTTATTTCCACCGTGGTGCCGGGAAAATTGGAAACGTCGACGTACAGCCCCGTCAGAGCGTTAAAAAATACGGATTTGCCCACATTGGGGTTGCCCACCAATACAATTTTGCGGGCGCCAGCGGGGATTGCAATGGCTTTGTTAATGTCATGGCAATGTTGCATGCCGCCATCCCTTTCTATATTTTATCTTCAACGGGGCTAACGCGGATCTTTTTGGCCAGGCCGCGCCCCACTGCTATTTCCTGCATGTTTTTTTTCACAGTAATCGGGCCGGAGGCGATTACCGAGGAGCACGTGACTTCTGCACCCTCGGCAATGCCGAACCTGATGGCCTGAACCCGCACCAGAGGATCGGCTATGTGCCGGATGACGATTTTCTGCCCTTGTTTGACATCGGCAAGGGTCATGGGGCCACCTCCAAATTGAGAATAATTTTCAACTACGCCTCTATTAAAGCATCCCTGACCAATTTCGTCAAGTATTTCATGTATAAAAAACCGGCACGCAGCCGGTTAAGATATTATTCGCCTAACTGATTTTGCCTGGAAATGCCTTTCCCTGCCTGCCTGGCAACTCGAAAGAAATTCCCCGTGTACGGTTATGCTTGGTTATCAATTCGAGATTAATCTTCTGTCCCGGCAATATGAAAAGGGAGAGGCGGCACTTCTCTTCGCTGTTCTAACGCGTATTTGTCATGCCATTTTATACTTGCCTTTTCCGGTCCCGTTAATTAATTTTACCCTGGCGGTACATGGCCAGCAGCAAGTCCACCATCCTGCCGTAACTTTGCACCCCGTCCGGCTGGCGGTTGGCCTTGAGGTAAGAGTCGTTGATCTTGTTGGATGCCCTTTCCACAGGGCCCTCATGGCGTCGCCAGTACTCGGCCCAGTCCCGGAGATCCCGGTTGAGGCCGGGGCTGTACAGCTCCCGCACCTCCGCGTAAGCATCGGGGTCGGCCCGGTACAGGGCCGACATGGTGTTGAGCAGGGCCAGCATCGTCCCCGAGTACTGAAAATCGGCATCGGGGTGCAGGGAACACGCGAAGTATGCCAGAAAGTTGGCCTCGTCCTCCCGGGCAAAGCCCCGCTGGTGAGCCATTTCGTGGGCGGCGGTGGCGGGAAGCATAAAGTGAGGAATGTCGATGTTGACGTTGGCTTCGGCGGTGAAGGGAAAGTACATACCCGTGATGCCGGTATACGACCACAGTCTGGAAAGCAGCACGCCCTTGGGCCGGCCGTACAGGCCGCCCAGCGCGGGGTAAATTTTGGCCGCCAGGGCAAAGCCCCGGTCGGCCCGGGCCAGGGCCCCCCTGACGCCGTCGGCCAGCATCATTACGCCGCGGTCATCCTCGCTGACATTTGCGCGCAGATCATTGGCCCGCTCCGTCAGGTACAGGGCCAGCTCTTTTAGCTCAGCCGCTGTCCCAGGCTGCACCGGCAGGCCCGCAATGTCCGCAAAGGGCAGGCGGCTGTAATTGAGCCCCCACAGCATGTTGAAGGCAACCCAGACCACGACCAGGGCCAGGGCCAGGCGCCCCAGGGCCCGGGGTATTTTTCGCACAGTATTGCCGGGGGCCTTGCGCAACCGGCGGACCAGCGCAACGAGCCTGAACAAACCTATGAGCACCAGCCCCACCGTCAGGGTCTCGGCCAGGGAAAAGGGAAAGATGCCCGTCAACCGGCTCAGGGGCCCGCTCAGCCACCTGTACAATGACCGGGAGTAGCCCCCTTCGATGAGGCGGGGGATGCGGGGAGCGCTGAGGGACAGAATCAGCCCCAGGACGATTAAGGCATACATTATGAGGTTCGAGCGTTTCAACTGGCGCCTGCGCCGCACACTGTTTCCTCCCCTGCTTTGGACTGCATATAATATACCCTATTTTTCCCGGCAGGGAAAAGAGGGGACAAGGGTGCAGCCGGGTACGCCTTGCAGTACCTTGATCATGATCAGGCAGGGGTTGTGTTCATCCCACATCTCTGTGAGAGTGATGAGGGGCTCGAACCCAACATTAAGATAGAACTGGCGGGTGCGCTCGTAATGTTCGGAATTCGCCCGCTCGCTCAGGGTCTTGACGATGGCATATTTACAGCCCTGTTGCCGGAAATACGCTTCGGCGGCGGCCATCAGCCGGCGGCCGATTCCCCGCCGGTGGCACTCCGGCAACACTCCCATGACATAGATATCCCCGGTATGGGCGTAATGAATTTTGACGGCGATAAATCCTACGCATTCTTCTCCGTCCATAGCCGCCCAATAGGGCAGGGGCGCCACCCCGGCAACGTACTCCAGGAGGGCAGCCTCAATGCCAAACCAGTCTGGCAACTGTCGCAGCACCTTTTCGGCATACAGGGATTTTAATCTGGCATCGGCAATTCTTTCAATTCGCATTTGCTTCCACCACCCTTACTCAGCACCATTATAAAACATCTGCCGCCGATAACCCAGCGACAGAAATTGGCCAGGCCCCAAAATATATCTGTGCTGTCCCTGAAAGTAGCGCCGCTTAGGGGCAACCCCGCGCTTTCGGGGACGGCTGGCATCATACTATAAACATAATGCCCCGGCAGATTCGCCTGCCGGGGCGTTGCAGCTTTTAAATGTAGTTTTTCCCGGCCAGGATTGCCCTGGCTTTTTCCGCGTCTGCGGGCGCCACCAGGATGACGGGGCCGGCGCAGCCCATGCCCGTTTCGGCATAGATGTTTTCGGCCCACAGGGCGCCGACGGCGTTCTCCAATTCCAGGATGTCGATACCGGCAATTTCTTCGGTGACGGGCTTCCTGGGCGGGGGCGCCAGCTCCTGCACCTGCGGCTTTTCGGTTTTGGTCAATAGCGCCGCCAAACCGGCCCGTTCCGCCGCCTGGAATTCCGCTTGCGCAACGTGGGGCAGGTTGCCTTTGCTGCAGCTGGCGGCATACTGGATGGCGCCGGCCACCACCGGCGCTCCCGAAGCCCGGGAGATGATATTGATGATCTTCGCAAATCCTGCTCCCACCCCGGGACCGTAGCCCCAGCCCAGCGTCTCATAGGTACCGCCGCTGGTAAAGGCGGAGAACAGCTTCATCAGCAGGTTGCCGGTGAGGGTATCGCAGACAACTACATCGGCGCTGCCGGTGAGGAGGTCGTTGCCCCGCAACACGCTGCCGCCGTCGCTGCGCACAGACTGGGAAAATTCAATGGAATAACCCTGGGCAGCCAGGTTTTTCAGGATGCGTTCCACCTGCCGCGCCCCTTCCACATTGAGGACGCCCAGCCTGGGCCGGGGAATCCCCATAGACTTGGCCACGGCAATGCCGGCGACGGCGTTGAGGACCATGGCCTCCACCCGGTCAGATGCCGTGGCGCCGGTGGTGGTGGCAATGAACATGGGCTTGCCCCGGGCGGGAGTAACAACCCGGCCCACGGTGGACACGCCCAGGGGGAAGTTGTAGTGCAGGGTGACGGCGGCGTCGGCTTTGCCCGCGGCCAGGAGTTCCTCCATAATCCTGTGGGCGTCAGCCTCGCAGGCGCACTCCATAACCGGGAGCTCGGTCTCAACCCTGGGGCCGATTAAAATTACTTTAAGCCCTGGGTCCTGTGCCACTGCCATTTCAGCGCCCCGCACCAGCTCTTCTGGGCCCAGTTCGCTGCCCAGGGTGGTGAGGGCTACGGTTGCCTGAGCGCCGAAGGTGCCCGTTTCCAGGGCGTCGGCCAGCCGGGCAAATATTTCTCCCGCCATGACTTGTGGGTTGGTCACCTGTGCCACCCCCTTATTGGTTTTCCAGGAGTTGCTCCGCCACGCGGCGCATGGCCTGGGCCACAACTTTCTTAACGGCTTCCATGTCGTGGCCGCCGCTGACTGTGCCGGTATTGGCCTCGATGAGGAAGGAGACGCCGTCAAAGAGGTTGGTCATCCGGGCCAGGAAAAGGCTGCCCTTGCCGACGATCATTGCCCGCTGCATTTCACCGGCCAGCATCATTTCCCGGGCATGGCCGATGAAGGGCACGCCCGAGGGGATATGACCCTGGGTGGGAGCAAAGCCCGGCATGCCGTGTTTCTCCACAAAAGCAGCCAGGTCCTGGCGCTCAATATCTCCCCGCTTGACCCCCAGGGCGCCAATCATCTTGTAGTTGGCGGCGGGGACATCCCCGGCCCCGGCGGGCATGGTGATTTCCGGGTTCTGCATTTCCACCGAGAACTTGTCGACATCGGTAATCTTGAGGCCGATTTTGTCCAGGGGATCGGTAACCAGCGCCTCGATAACCGCCTGGGGCGCCGAACCGCGGCCGATGTTGTGCCGGCCGATGCAGTCGGTGCGGATAACGGGGTTGACGCCGTCGTTTTTGCTGACCAGGACGGCAAAGGCCCCAAGCATATCTTCCAGCACCGGCAATCCCTTGGCCACGTGGTCTTTGCCGTTCATGCCCAGCTTGGCTGTGGCGCCGCCGGCGACGACGACCACGTTGTCATATATACCAGCCTGAACCAGGCCGGCCGCCTGGACCAGGGCGTGGGCCGGCGCTGCGCAAAATGCCCGCACGTCGCTGCCGGTGGCGTTGACGCACCGGCAAACCTCGCCGACGGCCTTGGCAAAGTTGCCGCCGCCACGCTGGTTGACGTCGCCGCAGGCTTCTTCCGAGCATTCGATGATATAGTCCACTGCCTCGGGATTGACCTGGTGCCTGGCCAGCAGGTTTTTGAGAGCCAGCACTGCCGAAGCCTTGACGGACAGGTTTTCCAGCATTACGTGCGCGTTAAGGTTGACATCCCAGTCGTGGGCACGCTTGACGCAGCCCACCAGCTTACCGTCCAGCCAGAGGGCCTCGGCACCCTGTTCGTCAATGCGCTTCCGGATTTCCGCCTCCTCGGCGCCGTCGCCGATGGCGGCGGCGTCGGCGGCGAAGAGGGGATGGCCGGCCAATTTTTCCCTGACCTGCCGGGCGAAGTCCTGCTCCAGCATGACCAGGTCGAAGGAATCGCAGATTTTCAGCAGGCCATAGAAATAATCCTCTGCCATGATTTCGCCGAACTTGCCTTCGGCCCGCCCCTGGGGAGAATTTTCATACCAGGGCCTGGCCATGTCCGCCAGGGAGTCAGGGTGCAGGTTGCCGATGAATACCTGGTTGGGCGCATAGTTTACCGCCTCCTGATAGCAGCGCAACCGGCCGGGCAAATCCTTCAGGTACTGGGAATCGGGATTTTTGGCCCGTTCCAGGCACTGGGTAGAACCCTGGCTGAGCAGTAAATTGGGGGCATGCACCAGGGCGTAGGCCGCCCCTTTGATTACTGGATAATCCACTTGTATCCCTCCCGATGCAAGGGGCTGCCCCAGGACAGCCCCTTTTTCTAGCTTGTCGGCGGCGGGAACACCGCCCGCCGCGCTTAGTCAAAGACAGTCTGGCCGTCTACTTCGGTGGTCAGCGCCTCCAGGGCCTTTTCCACCAGGCGCCGGCGCAGGGCGCGCTCTTCGGCCGGGGGCAACTCGGGGTTGCCCAGGGGATGGGGAATGGCCACGGTGGGCACAATCCGGTTGGCCCCTACCGTCAGGGAAATGGGCACGATGGTACACATGTGCACCACCGGCAGACCAGCTCTTTCAATTTCCTTAACCATCGTTGCGCCGCAACGAGTGCAGGTGCCTCACGTGGAGGTAAGGATGACGGCATCCACGCCGTCCTGCTTCAATTCCCGGGCAATTTCCTCCGCAAAGCGCCTGGCATTGGCCACCGAGGTGCCGTTGCCCACAGTGGCGTAGAAGTACCGGTGCAGCGAGCCGATTTTGCCTTCCTGTTCCAGTTCCCGCAGCACATCCACGGGCAGGACGCGGTCGGCGTCGGCATTGGCGTAGACGGGGTCGTAGCCGCCGTGGGCGGTGGCGTGGGTCTCAGCAGTGAGGTCAGTGACGCCCTCCAGGCTGTACTTGCCGTACTTGGAAGCGCTGGAAGATTCGATGTGGTCGGGATTGCCCTTGGGGACAATGCCGCCGGATGTAACCAGGGCGATTTTGGCCTTGGTCACATCCCGCAAGGCGGGGTTGGGAGCGACCCGGTCAAACTGGGGCATGGGATACTCGGTCTTGTATTCTTCGCCCCGCAGCTTGGCCAGGAGCATTTCCACCGCCCGCTGGGAGCCGCGCTTTTCAGTCACGATGTTCTGGCGGATGCCCCGGGGGATATAGCCTTCCTCCTCGGGGGCGCCCAGTTCTTCGCCCTTCAACACCTTCAGGGCCAGTTTGCCCATGGCCGGCAAGGCCGTGCGCATGGATGCAGCCGAGTCCCCGGTTTTAACAAACATGGCGTGACGCCGGTACATTTCCAGGCCGGGGTTTTCGGGATAAATCCCGGAGATTACCGGTATCCCCAGGTTTTGGCTGACCGCTTCGGCCACAGCTCCGCAGGCCATGCCGTAGCGGCCTGCGTTAAAAGCAGGGCCGGCAATGACCAGGTCGGGCTTATAACCGGCAATGAGCTCCAGCACCTGGGCCTTGGCCGCTTCGATATTTTCGTTAAACCAGCTGTCGCCGCAGATAACAGTGGCGACTATCTCGGCATCGTCGCCCAGGATGCCCTGCAACGCCATGCCCGGCCCAACCGGTCCCTCTTTGGTAAAGGGAGGGATGTTGGCCTTGTCTTCGCCGCCGACCTGGCCGAAAAACTGGTTGAGGTAATGGACAACACGAAACTTGCTCATGCTCTCACCCCCCGGCTAGTATTTGCTGTACTGCTCCCGATAGGTGGCCACTTCCTTGACAATGGCGTCGACGTCCAGGACCATTTCCATCATGCTGACCTGCTCGTCGTAGACTTGCGCGTCTACCAGACTCTTGATGGGCTCTTCGAAGATATGGTATGCGGGGAGTCCCAACTGGACTCCGGCCAATGGACCTGCAAAGGTGGGATCGCCGTTGCTCACGGTCTCGGCTGCCAGGCCGGAAGCTTCCGCTTCGGCCCCGCCCAGGATAACCACCAGGTTTTCCGGGCCGTATTTTTCAGCCAATTCCTTGATGCGAGCCTGGTTTTCCAGGTCCATTGCTCCTGCCGCAGTTCAGACAAAGCATTCTGTGGTGGCGAAGACTATCTCGCCGCCAAAGGACTTGACGCATTCCACGATGGCCGGACCGGGCACGCCATCGCGGTCGCCGAGGATGATGAATTTCTTGTCCTTCACAATACAACCTCCTTTTTCGCTTAAATAATCCTGTCCTTCCAACCTCAGACTTCTGACCTCTAGACTGTCCGCGCCGACCGCCTGTTGAAGCCCAGCTCGTTGGTGGCTCCGACGATGGCCTGGATTTCCACGGTAATGCTGCCGTCTTCCTGCAGGCTGCCGTCGAAGCCGCCGGCAATCACATTGGCGGTTTCCTGGTGTCCGATGACCCTGGCCATGGGCGGCAGGGTGATAACTTCGTTGGCATTGCCGCCGGTCACCACGGCATCGGCCAGGGGGTCGGCGTCGGCCAGGGACTGGGAAGCGCCGTCACGGCCGGCATACTCGTCGGTGAGGATGACGGTCTTGATGCCCTTCTTTTCCAGTTTGGTGCAGTTCATAATCAGGTCGGTATCGGGGTTGCCAAAGCCTTCCTCGGAAATAATGGCTCCGTCCAAAGCCAGCATTTCCGCCAGCTTGGCGGTAAAGTTGGATGAACGCTGCTTGTCGGCCAGGGTGACGTTCTCATTGGTGATGATTACGCCGACGAAGTTGAGGTCCTTGCCGTGACGCCGGTACAGGTCCTCGATGACGGGATTATTGAGGTGGTGGTAGGTGGTGTTCTTGTCACAGGCCGAGACGCAGTTGCCGCTGATAATGGCTCCGTCCATCACTTCGGTGGGGGAAAGCAGCGTGGGCAGTATCCGCTTGGCATCCACCCCGTAGACATAGGTGTCGTGCAACAGACCCTGACTCTGGAGCATGTAGACGTAGGCCACCCGGGGCAGGTCGGGGTAGCGCTTGATCCCTTCCGCCAGGTTGAGGCACTCGTACTCCTCCCACGCATCCACCTCCGCACCACGGGCCGCTTCGGCAAGGGTGGCGGCAGCCTTTAAGCCTGCCATGCGCACCGCCGCTTCGTGCTCGTGCTGGCCAAGGCCGGGAGCGGGCTGACAGCTTACCACCAGGTTGCAGGTCCTGGAAAAGGGAGTGTACTCTGCACCCGGGCCGGACATGTCGATGATTCCTTCCTGAAAGCCGACGATCCTGCCGGTGGTTACCACGGCGGCGCCGCTGAGAACCAGTGTTGTTCCCTGGCCCACCATATCCACCTTGCTGACAAAACCGGGGAAAATGCCGCCGGGACCTTCCACTTTGAGGCGGGGTTCAATGACGTCCTTGACGGGCATGATGCGGACCGATTCCCCCGGCCGGGCCAGGTCCAGCTCTATTGAACTCAGGCGGTCGTCGGCAAGGGCGGCCAGGATTTCCTCCTTGTTGACATAGAGGACGCCCCGGTGCACCCGGGTTTTGTCCCCAAACTGAATGTCGGTAATCCTGATACGGCCAAGTCTCAATTTCATCCTTTTCACCTCCCAATCAGGCACTCAATTCCTTGAGCTTTGCCTCTACATCCTCAATCTGAAAATCCTGGCTCAGCTCGGCTACTTTCTCGCCATCCCGGTAGATCAGGATGGTGGGCAGCCCCATGACCCTTTGCCCGATGGCCAGGCGCCGGTTTTCCAGGATATTGAGTTTGGCAAACTTGACAGCAGGATAGCGTCCGGCCAGTTCCTCCAGCCCGGGCAGCAGCGCCTTGCACGGTTCGCACTTGGGGCTCCAGAAATCCACCAGAACCAGGCCCTGCGCTTCCAGCACTTCCGCTGCAAAGTTCTCCTTGTCGAGCTCCAGCACAACCTTCACCTCCTCTATATTGACTTAATTAAATCCTCCAGGCTGTCCCGGGACATTGGCCCGGTTACAGCTCCCGCCACCTCGCCGCCCTTGACCAGCAGCAGGGCAGGCATTTCCTCAACGCCATAACGGCGGGCAATGCGCTGATTGCGGTAGGTATCGATTTTGACCAGATCCAGTTTGGCAGCGTTGGCGGCGGCAACCTCTTCCACCACGGGCACAGCCGCCAGACTTTCTTTATGGAAGGGGCTCCAGAACATCAGGGCCACCGGCTTTGTCTTTTCCAATACTTCTTTGCGGAAGTTTTCTTCTTCATGGATATATTTTTCAGCAGCCACAGCGGCAATGGCGCCGTCGGCGGCAGCGGTGACCACCTGCCGCAGGAATTTTTGCCGCACATCGCCCACGGCGTACACGCCGTCCACAGAAGTTTCCATCAGCTCGGTGGTGGGTATGTAACCCCTTTCGTCCAGGTCAAGCTTGCCCCGGAGAAACTCGGTCCTGGGCACAGTGCCCACGAAGATGAAGACCCCGTCGGTTGCCAGTTCGGTTACCGCTCCCGTCTTGAGGTTCTTAATGGCCACCGCCTGGACGATGCCGTCGCCTTTGATTTCCTCCAGGACAGAGTTCCAGACAAAGTGGATTTTTTCGTTGGCAAAAGCCCTTTCCTGAATAATCTTGGTGGCGTCCAGCACGCCTTCGTCGTGGATAACCACGATGGTGACTTTGGCGGCAAAACGGGTGAGGTAAATGGCCTCTTCAATGGCGGCATCGCCATTGCCCACCACCACCACTTCCAGATCTTCAAAGAAGTCGGCATCGCAGGTGGCGCAGTAGGAAACCCCTTTGCCCTTGAGTTCGGCTTCGCCCTTTACGCCCAGAGTCCGGGGCTCGGCGCCGGTGGCGATTATGACAGCTTTGGCGGTGTAGCGGCCCTGCTTGGTGACGATAACCTTCTCCCAACCCTCCAGCTCCAGGTCCACCACCTCGTCCTTGCAGAACTGGCAACCAAAGTGCCGGGCATGTTCATACATGGCCTGGGTGAGCTGGGGGCCGGTGGTGCCCTGGAAAAAGCCGGGGTAATTTTCCATCTCCTCGGTGGTGGCCGCCTGGCCGCCCACCCGGCTTTTTTCGATAATCAGGGTGCTGAGCTTGGCCCGGGCGGCATAGATGCCCGCAGCCAGTCCGCCGGGACCGCCGCCGATGATGATGACGTCATAAGAACTCATACCGACACTCCTCTCCTGATTTGTTCTAAGACTTCCTTGCACATTTCCACATCGATGAGTTGCAGGTCGGCCAGGACCCGCTCACTGCCTCCGGGGAAGGCGGCCTGTTTCTGCACAATGGCCAGGGCCCCCTCCAGCACCTGCAGCGATTGGTAATCCAAACATTTTCCCCTGGCCAGGATCAGTGTCTTGTACGGCGTCTGGCTGGGCCTGAGACCGGAAGCCAGGGGGTGGTTCAGCAGCCGCCAGCCCACATGGACCATGTCTCTGGCCGCCACCAGCACGTCCGGCAGGCCGCCCTCCAGCCAACGTATGGAAATGTGATTACATTCACTCACTGCCCAATACTGCCGGGCCAGGGGATTATTGGTAACCAGCCGGTACATGCTTTCACCCCCGAAACAAAAAAGGCAACGACTCTCGCCGCCGCCTCTGTCCTGAAACCTGAGAGATTCGCCCGCCACAGGGCTTTGCTCCTTCGGTGTCCAAAGGACTTTCCAGAGTTGCATCGGGATACGGTCCTTTTACCTGAGAGTTTACTTGGCAACTGGGCAGGTTGCCAATTTGCTCCTTCGGTGCCCCCGACCAGGGTTCTCTCCCGCACCCGTCATCTGCACTGTATAGCTTGTGAAAGATATTACTTTCTCCTACCCTGATTATACTACATCCCCCGCCCTTGTATCATTAGATGTTTTTAGTGGGTTCATAAGGAACGTTAATATCTGCCCCCGGGCGTGCACCACCAGGGCCACGGGCGCAGCCTCCGCCATCGCTCCCGCCCTTCCCGCCCAGACGCGGATTTCCACGACGGGGTGGATTTGGATTCCGCCGACGGCCTTGCCGGCCAGGGTTACGTACTCTGCAGCAAAGGGCAAAAAATACCACCCCCTGAGGGTAGTATGTCCCGTTATTGCCAATTATAGCGGGGTGCCATTCCGCCGTGCCTGTTTCTTTAATGCCGCGACGTCATTGCTCCGTCCGGACGCCGCCCGGGGCGCTGCTTTTTGCAGGATTACTGGCGTAAGATGTTATATAATGTACCAAAAGGAGGAGAAGCAACTTGAAATACCTTAAGCTGGCGGGCTGGCTGATCCTTTACCTGCTGGTTTACCTGCTCTCGACCCTGTTGGCATGGATTGTACTCGTCACTCACCATTTCCTGCGCGCATTTCTGTCCGGCGGCGAGTTCCTGCCCATTGAGCAGTTTATGGCCAGGAACATGATGCCGGCACTGGTCATCTCCGGGGTGCTCATTGTCGCCGCTGGGTTTACCGTTGTCCTGCTGCGCGGGCGCAATCCCCTGCACTACCTGGAATTCCGGGCCCTGCCGGCACGGCACGCGGCGGCGGCCGTCCTCGTGGGCTGCGGTTTTGCCGTTTTTCTCAACAGTTTCATGACATTGATTGAAATCCACAGATTTTTGCCCGACTATATCTCCGAGCCCATACTGCAGATGGTAACGGACAATTTTTTCCTGACCTTTCTTGCTGTGGGCATTGTCGCCCCGGTCTACGAAGAGATATTGCTCAGAGGCCTTATCTTTAAAGAGCTGTTGCACACCGTCAAGCCAGGGATGGCCATTGCCATCCAGGCCCTGCTTTTCGGACTCATCCACGGCAATATGCTGCAGTTTATCTACGCCTTTCCCATGGGTATGTTTCTGGGCTATGCCCTGCTCAAATTTCGCTCCATCTGGGCGCCCATCCTCGTCCACCTGGCCTGGAACTCTGCCAGCCTCATAATGGGCGCCGTCCTCCCCGAATCTGCCGGCTTTGGTCTCTTTGTCCTGCTCATGCTGGCAGGAGGCATCCTCTTTGCAGGCGGCATCCTGTATACCGCAGTACAAGGCCATGCTCCTGCAGACAACTAATCTGCGCTGAGCAGGGCAAACTAGGTTAAAAAAAGACACGGCGGTGATTGCCATGCGCTATGAGACAAAAATGCTTACAGCCGCTGATATTGAGCTGGCCGCCCATTTGCTGCGCCAAGGCGAATGCGTCGCCTTTCCCACCGAAACGGTTTATGGCCTGGGCGCCAACGCGCTGGACAAGCGGGCGGTGGCGAAAATTTATGCTGCCAAGGGACGCCCGGCCGACAATCCCCTCATCGTCCATTGTCACAGCCAGGCCCAGGCGCGGGAACTGGTCCGGGACTGGCCGCAGCAGGTGCAGAAACTGGCCGATGCCTTTTGGCCCGGCCCCCTCACCGTCGTCTTGCCCAAAAACCCCGTTGTCCCCGCCGCGGTTACCGGGGGGTTGGACACGGTGGCGTTGCGCATCCCCGACCACCCCATTGCCCTGGACCTGATTGCGGCGGCCCGGCTGCCCGTCGCCGCTCCCAGTGCCAACCTGTCAGGCAGGCCCAGTCCCACCCGGGCGGAGCACGTGTGGCAGGATCTGGCGGGGAGAATAGCCGCCATCATCGACGGCGGTCCCACGGGCTGGGGAGTGGAATCCACCGTGCTCGACTGCACCAGGCTGCCCTTTCGCCTGCTCAGACCCGGGGGAATCACCCTGGAAGATCTGCGCAGGCTGGCGCCGGTGGAAACAGCGAACAGCGGCCTGCACACCTCGGGGGCGCCGCTTTCTCCCGGCGTCAAATACAGGCACTATTCGCCTTCCGCCCAGGTAATTCTGGTAACGGGGAAAAGAGTTGCCGAAAACATCCGGCGCCTGGCGGCCTGCCATGGCCAAAAAGGCAAAAAAGTGGCCGTCATGGCCTGTGATGAATCGCGGGACAATTATCCCGGGGTCATTTTTCTCGCCCTGGGCAGCAAAGCCAACCTCCAGGTTGCCGCGGCGAGGATCTACCACCTGTTGCGCCAGGCCGACGCCATGGGCTGCGACGTCATCCTCATCGAAGAGCTGCCCCGGGAACACCTGGGCAGGGCCATTATGGACAGGCTGCAAAAAGCAGCCGGTCCCAATATAATAGAAACTTAGGGCCGGGAAATCCGGCCCTTTAACTCTTTTTGGCCACCTGCCGGGCAAAATCGTCGATCCAGTAGATTTTGTCCGCCAGGCTGAGCAGGTCCGGCGATACACCCCACCGAAAGACGCACAGCTCGATGCGCTTGCCGCACTGGTTCCGTGCGTGGGCCAGGGCGTCCTTCAGGTCGCCGTCGCCCGAGGACAGAATCAGGGTGTTGTACTCTTCCTGGTCCGCACCCCGCACGATTAAGGTCGCCAGCCCCACATCCACGCCCTTTTGCACCTGCAGGGTAAACTTGCGCTGGCAAAAAGGACATTCGTAATCCCGGAATTTCAGCTTGTACAAACAGACGTTGAGGCCGGGACCATGGGGGAGGGGAGTTTGCAACCAGGCGTGGAAACCGCTCTGGTTGTCGGTGGGCGGATTTTGCGTGCTGTTAAAATACCACGCGCTGGCAATGGGACCGCGTTCCTCCAGGTACAGGCGCAATTTGAGGTAGTCGAAATTGTACTCAGCGCCCACAGATTCCTGGGCGTTAAAAAGGTAAGCGGCATCAATTAACCACATGGTTTTTCCGGCACGCACGGCCATCACCCCGTCTACACAGGCTGTTTTCTTAATTGGCCAACTAACAGGCAAATTCCTTTTTTTTTGGGCTTTTTTCTTTTCAAAAAAGAAAGGCCGCTTGACGCAAGCCTTTCCCCGAGGCATTATTTCTTTGTTTTTTCGCTTTTAATCTTTCTCTGGGTGGTTTTTTTAGGTCTGGTCTTCCTGGGCACACTTCTCCCCTCCCTGCCCGAAACTGTTTTCGTGCTACAGAATATGCCCGGCAGGGGAAGTTTGCTTATGCATTGGACGCCGAAGAGGCAAAGTGCCTATGGACGGACAGGGTTCAGGGGCTCTTTGCCGGCCAGCACTGCCAGGACGTTGTCTGCCGCCATTTCTGCCATTTTCAGCCGCGTCTGCCAAGAAGCGCTGCCGATGTGGGGCAGCAACACGACATTGTCCAGGCCAATGAGGTCGGGGTGGATTTTGGGTTCTTCGGCGTAGACATCCAAACCGGCGCCGGCAATTCTGCCTGTTTTAAGCATGTGCGCCAAATAAGCCTCGTCCAGCACCGCCCCCCTGGCGGTATTGACGATAATCGCCGAGGGTTTGAGCAGTTTCAGGCGCTCTTTGTTCAGGAGGCCCCGGGTCTGCGGCGTCAGGGGCAAATGCAGCGATACAAAATCGCTTTGCCGCAACAGTTCCTCCAGTTCCACCCTTTTGGCGCCGCACTCAGCCTCAAATTGGGGCTTGGGGGAACGGTTGTAGTAGAGGATATTCATGCCGAAACCCAGCGCCCTGCGCGCCGTGGCTTGTCCTATTCTGCCCGCGCCGACTATGCCCAGGGTGGCGCCGCAGAAATCCCGCCCCAGGAATTCGGTGGGATGCCAGCCCTTAAACTTGCCGGCAACGGTAAAGTTATGGGCGGCAACGATGTGGCGGGCCGCCGCCAACATCAGCGCCCACGCCAAATCTGCGGTGGCTTCGGTGAGCACGCCCGGGGTGTTGCTGACATATATGCCTGCCGCCTGGGCTGCGGCGACGTCTATGTTGTCGTACCCCACGGCGTAATTGGCAAAGATCTGCACCCGGCCCCTGGCGGCTTCTATGACCCGGGCGTCGATGGTGTCGCTGAGCAGGCAAATAACGGCGTCATAGTGCCTGACAGTCTCCAGCAGTTCTTCCCGGGTCAGGGGGCGCTGCCGGGGGTTTACATCCACCTGGTGTTCTTTCTCCAGTTTGGCCAGGCCCCCCGGGGGCAATTGGCGGGTGACGTAGACTTTCGCCAAAGCTCATCACTCCTTTTCTGCGCTTGGCCCCAAAAACGCTCAGGCCAGCACTTTCCTTATCCTGGCCAGGGCCCAGTCCAGCTCCTCTTTGGTAATAACCAGGGGAGGCGCGAAGCGGATGACGTTTTCGTGAGTCTCCTTGCAGAGAACGCCTTCGGCCTTGAGCCGCTCGCAGAAGGGCCTGGCCGCTGTGTTGAGGACAACCCCAATAAAGAGTCCCCTGCCCCGCACTTCCGTGATGGCAGGGTGGTCCAGCTTTTTCAGTTCGTCCATGAGGTACCGCCCCAGTTCCAGCGAGCGTTCCGCCAATTTTTCTTCCAGGATGACGTCGATGGCCGCCAGGGCGCAGGCGCAACCCAGGGGATTGCCGCCAAAGGTGGAGCCGTGGGAACCGGGGTTGAACAGGTCAATTATTTCCCTGTCGGCGGCCACCGCCGATACGGGAATAACCCCACCGCCCAAAGCCTTGCCCAGGACGTACATATCGGGCTCCACCTGTTCCCATTCACAGCAGAAGAGCTTGCCGGTACGGCCGAAACCGGTCTGAATTTCGTCGGCAATGAGGAGCACATTGTGCTCCCGGCATATTTGGGCCGCTTCCTGCAGGTAACCGGCAGGAGGCACCACTACGCCGGCCTCGCCCTGAATTGGCTCCACCAGGAATGCAGCAGTATTGGGGGTAATGGCCCGGCGCAACGCTGCGGCATCTCCGTAGGGGATTTCTTTAAAACCGGGGGTAAGGGGACCAAAGCCGCGGCGGTATTCGGGATCGGAAGAAAAGGAAATTATTGTGGTGGTCCGGCCGTGGAAATTGCCCTGGCAAACAATGATTTCCGCCTGGTTGTCCGGCACTTTTTTGACGGCATATGCCCAGCGGCGGGCGCCCTTGATGGCGGTTTCCACAGCCTCGGCGCCGGTGTTCATGACCAGGACCTTTTCCTTGCCCGTCAGCTCGGCAATCTTTTTGCACAGGGGACCCAGCCGGTCGTTGTGAAAGGCCCGGGAAGTAAGCGTCACCTTGTCCAGCTGGTCCTTGACGGCCTGAATAATCCTGGGATGCCGGTGTCCCTGGTTGAGGGCTGAATAAGAGCTGAGCATATCCATGTAACGATTGCCTTCGGGATCTTCCACCCACACCCCTTCCGCTTTGGCGACGACAATGGGCAGGGGCAGATAATTGGGGGCACAATACTGTTCGGTCAGGGCAACCAATTCCTGGGTAGTCATGTACTGTCACTCCTTGTCGCAGTTATTGCCGTGTCGGCGAAGCTTAAATCTATTATTCCCCATATTGCTTAATCAGCGCTTCGGCAAATGCCAGATTCCGCTGCCGCTGCAGTTTTAACAGTTCTGCCCGGACAATTGCTTCCAGTTCGGCCAGCATCTTTTCCTTGCGGTCGTTGACCAGGACGTAGCTGTACTCGCCGGCATGTTCCAGTTGCTCCAGAGCGTTGCGCATCCGCGAATCCAGGTTGTCAACTTTCGACCTGCTCAGTATCCGTTTTTTTATTTCTTCCAGCGAGGGAGGGACGAGAAATACGGATACAATGCGCACGTCCTTATACACTTCCCGGTACGTCCTGTGCCCCTTCCAATCCATCTCCATAATCTTGATGCTGCCGTCGGTGAAAATGTCTGCCGGCGACCCGTAGTAGTAGTCGTTGTATACCTGTTCGTATTCCAGGATGTCGCCCAGTTCCACCCTGGCAAAAAACTCCTCCTCGCCCACAAACCGGTAGTCAACGCCGTCTGTCTCATGGGGACGGGGTTTGCGGGTTGTGTAGGTTACTGCCTTCTTGACCTCCGGAAACACCTTGCGTATGTAATTCATGGCGGTGTTTTTTCCGGCGCCCGAAGGCCCTGAAATTATGAACAAGAGTTTCTGCATGGCCATTCCTCCGACGTGCCGATATTTCTATTATTATAAGCAAAATAGCGGAATTCCTCCATACCTTTGTTGCGTTTGCCGGCGCAAACCTGTCCCTTGGCACTTTGTTCCTGTTCTGTGCTATATTAGGGGGGAAACAGAAGATACTAAACATGACTGCGAGGAGGGATATTGCATGCGGGTGACATCGGAAATCGGCCCGTTAAAAAAGGTATTGCTCCACCGGCCCGGCGCCGAGCTGGAAAATATTTTGCCCCCTTATATGGAAGACCTGCTCTTTGATGAAATACCGTGGCTGGAAAGAGCCAGGCAGGAACACGACGAGTTCGCCAAAGCCCTGACCCGGGCAGGCGCCCAGGTGTACTATATCGAGGACCTGGTAACCGAAATCATGGCAGATCCCCAACTAAAGCGGCAGCTGATCCGCGAGCACTTGCAGCTGAGCAACATCGCGGCGCCGGAAACCTTTCAGGTTGTGGCCGATTACCTCCAGGACCTGCCCCACCGGGAGACGGCGGAACTGCTGACGGGCGGACTGGCCAAAATAAAAGTGCGGGATTTGAAGGATACCCTGACCCTCAGTGACTTGATTCCTGTGGGCTTCCCTTTTTATCTGCCTCCCCTGCCCAGCATGTACTTTATGCGCGACCACGGCATCATGCTCAACGACGGCATCATCGTCAGCACCATGTTCAACGATGCCCGCAAAAGAGAGCCCCTCTTTTTAAAGTACGCCATCCGCCATCACCCGCTTTTTAAAGGCGTGGATATCCTGCCGGTGGAACCCATGCCCCGTGGCATCGAGGGCGGCGACGTTCTGGTTCTGACCAGGGACACTATCCTGGTGGGACTCAGTCAGCGCACCACCGAACAAGCCATCGAGACGCTGGCGCAACGCCTGCTCATTGAAAGGCCGGTGCTCAAAGAAATCCTGGTCATGCAAATTCCCATTGCCCGTGCCTACATGCATTTGGATACCGTCTTTACCATGGTCGATTACGACAAATTCCTCTTCTTCCCCGGCATCCGGGACATGGTCTATATGTACCGCCTCACCAGAGGCAAGGGCAACACCGTCCATGCCGAGCAGCTGGGCTCAATAAGAGAAGGGCTGGAACAGGCCCTGGGGCACAGCGTGCAAATTATTTATTCGGGCGGTTCCACCAGTTTTGAGTCGGCCCGGGAGCAGTGGAACGACAGCACCAACACCCTGGCTGTCGCCCCGGGCAAGGTCATTGTGTATAACCGCAACGAGCTGACCAACAGGACTCTGCGCAAGGCAGGCATTGACACTATTGAAATTGAGGGTTCGGAACTGGTACGGGGCCGGGGAGGCCCCCGCTGCATGAGCCTGCCCCTGGAAAGGGAAGATATATAAAATAAAGGCTCAGTCGAGCCTTTATTGTTCTTTTATTTTGGCTGCAAATTCCGCACCCCAGCGGCGGCATTGCTCCAGCACTTCGGGGCCGGGCGCCCATTTGATTTGCAAAGAATCCGCAACCAGCTGGATGCCGGCCTCAGCCAAGTACTTTTCGATGCCCGCCACGGCGCCGCCCCTCCAGCCGTGGGAACCAAAGGCGCCCCCCAGCTTGCCGGCCGGCTTCAGGGCCCGCAATTCTTCCAGCACTGAGCCGACGGGAACCAGCATGCCGTTGTTAATGGTGGGCGAACCCACGAGGATGCCTTTGGCCTCCAGCAACTCGGCAACGATATCGTTGCGGTCGCTGACAGAGGCTTTGAACAGCCTGGCGGGCACTCCGGCCTGGGCCACCCCTTCCAGCACGGCCCGGGCCATTTTTTCGGTGCTCCCCCACATGGTATCGTAGACCACCAGCACCCTGGGATTGGCTTCGGCGGCGGCCCAACGGGAGTAGGCGCTGAGGATTTTCCCGCCGTGCCGACGCCAGATTACGCCGTGCGACGGGGCAATCATTTCTATCTCTATGTTCAGATTGGCGATTTCATCCAGCTTTTTGGCGACGATGCGGCTGAACGGGGTAAGGATGTTGGCGTAATACTTGGCGGCCTCGGTCATGATTATGTCCAGGTCATTGTCGTCGTCAAAGGGATGGGACCAGGCCAGATGCTGGCCAAAGGCGTCATTGGACAACAGCAGCTTCTTCTGGGGCACATATGTAACCATGTTGTCGGGCCAGTGCAACATCGGCGTTTCTATAAACTGCAGGGTGTGGCGACCCAATTCTATGCTGTCCCCGCTCTTTACTATGTGGTAACGCCAGTTGCCGCCGTAGTAGCTGTCCAGCCCCTCCCGGGCTCTGGCTGTACAGACCACAATGGCGTCGGGATTTCTCGCCATCACCTGGGGCAGGGCGCCGGAATGGTCCGGCTCGATGTGGTTGACAATGACATAGTCCAGTTTGCCGGGGCAGACCTGCTCAATATTTGCCAGCAGTTCCGGGGCAAAAGAATCGAGGACGGTATCCACCAGGGCGGTCTTGTCATCGACTATCAAGTATGCGTTATAAGTGGTCCCCCGGTGGGTGGAATAAGAGGGCCCGTGAAAAGACCGGATGTCCCAGTCCACCGCCCCTACCAGCCATATATCGGGCAGAACTTTTACAACTCCCATCAGCCAAGTACCTCCTTTATTCTGCGCTTGTTTTCTCCGGGCGTCCGGGCCTCCCCGCTTGCCGGGGCTGTTCTTTGCTCCCCGGGCTTTGCCCAGGCCGCCGCCAACCGGGGAGCCGGCATGTCAACGCGCCCCCCTCTCCGCCCCGCGGGCAAAGAATCCTGCCCAGACGACCACATTAAATGCCGTCAACGCAACCAGGCCCAGCCAAAACTGCACCGGGAAGCTTTGGATCAGCACCGACCATCCTTTGCCCAAAATCAGGACGGCTTTGCCGACGGTGGTGGCAAGCCGGAGCAGCCAGGCCCAGTCAATTCCGCGCCAAACTGCCCGGAACAAAGCCAGTCCCCAGACCAGGGCAGGAAGAGTGCCGGACAGCCCGGTCAGGATGACGGCGACGATTCCCGCCCGGCGCCACCTCCTGCGCCGCTGGAGGGCACGCATAACGGGCTCCCGTAAATCGACGGGAGGGGTAAACTGCAAAGCCCGCAACGCAGCCTGCAGGGCCCGGGACTCCCTGTCATACGCCCGGCAACTGGCACAAGTGGCCATATGTTGGGCCAGCAGTTCCCTGTCCCGGTCCGCCAGCTCTCCGTCCAGCTCCGCCTCAATGAGACTCTGCCACTGATGACATTTCTCCATCGACCTGTCCCCCCCAGAGGCGTTTTTTTAACATCTTGCGCGCTCTATGTAACCTGTTTTTCACCTGGCTCAAAGTAATGCCCAACATATCGGCCATTTCCTGGTAAGAAAAATTCCCGCTGTGGCGCAACACAATCAAAAGGCGGTAAGCTTCGGGCAGAGCATCCACGGCGCGTTTCAGCTCCGCCGCCGTTTCGGCTTCAATGACCTCCGCTTCCACATCAGCCCCTGCCCGGTTCCACTCCAGTTGTTCCGCCGGCACCAGCCGCTTGCGCTTGCGCAAATGGTCCAAAGCCAGATTGGTGGCGATGCGGCAAAGCCACGCCGAGAGGGGCCCCTCGCTGCGCCAGCTCGCCAGGTTGCACCATGCCTTGATAAAGGTGTCCTGCACCACGTCCAGGGCATCCTGGCTGTTGCCCGTTACGCCGTAGGCAACAGTGTAAAGCTTTTGCTGATAGAGTTCAACCAGGCGAGCAAAGGCAGCATCGTTTCCCGCAAGTATTGCCCGGACAAGTTCCGTATCCTGGGTCAATGCCACCCCTCCTTAACGTCTGCTCTATGTACAGACGCCGTCAAGGGAAAAAAGTCTGGGCTTGCTTACATCTTAATGAAAACAGATTATGCCGCACTTGGCAAGGCGTACAGCAAAAAGCGGCAGACAGCGGTTTCTGCCGCATATTTTTTGTCCGCCCCGGTTCTGGTCAGGCACAAGAAAGCGGCAAGCAGAACTTTCCTCCCAGCTGTGATCTTCCAGATCTTTTACAGCCTGCTTAATAAAGCTTCCGCTTGCCGCCATCCCTAGTATGCCCCGGGGCAAACCGGGCTATGCGCCGTCCGGCGCATTTTTGCCGGAGAAAATTTTTTCCCCGGCCAGCTCCGCCCGGGCCTGTTCCCAAAAGGAAGCCATGAAGCGCAAACGCTGCGCAAAGATTTTTCTGCCGCTGGCGGTGTAAAAGGGCACCGCTTTCAGGTTTTGCAAATCCTCAAGACCGTACGCCAGGCAATGTCTGTAATCCATATCCTGTCGGCCGGCCCGGACAGCCGCGGCGATGACGCCCAGGGCGCCCACCTCGTCCAGGCGGTCGGCATCTTTCAGCACCAGGGTCTCCAGGGCCAGGCCGTCGCAATGGGTGTCGAAGGAGTGGTAGCGAACGGCCTCGGCGATTCGGTCCACCATTTCCGGGGACAATCCCAGTTGGTGCAGGAAATCCCGGGCAATCTCGCTGCCCAAAACAGCATGATGCACCTGGTCGCAACGCTGGTCCAGCTTGGCCACGTCGTGGAGGAGGGCGGCCATTTCTACGATGTCCAAATTGGCCCCTTCGGCTTTGCCAATCTCTCTGGCCGCCGCCAGCACCCGCAATGTGTGACGCCAGCGAAAGCCGGCGGTCCGGCGCACGCCCAGTTCCGGCCGTTGGGTGGACTCCATGTATTTTTGCACAAAATCCGCCACGGCTTGAAAATATCGTTGCACCTCAATTACCCCCAAGCGCTGCGCCTAGCGCAAGCCGGCCCTTTATTCGATTAGGGCAACGGCTTCGATTTCCACGTCGACGTCCCTGGGCAGGCGGGCCACTTCCACACAGGCCCTGGCCGGGGGATTGGCGCCGAAGTACCGGCCGTACACTTCGTTAATTTGGGCAAACTGGTTCATGTCCTTGATATAGAGGGTGCATTTCACGCAGTTTTCCAGGCTGGTACCCGCCGCTTCCAGGATGGCCTTGATATTATCCATGCACTGTCTGGTTTGGGCCTGGATATCGCCCCGGACCAATTCTCCCGTAGCGGGATCGATGGGGATCTGGCCGGAGGTGAAGAGCAGGTTGCCTGCCCGGATGGCCTGGGAATACGGGCCGATGGCTGCAGGAGCTTTGTCGGTGTTGACGACGGTTTTGTCCATTTCCTTATCCTCCCTGAAATTTAAACTAGTTTAAACCTGGCCGTAAAGTGGCGCAGAATGGGGGGCTCTTCCACAAAGGCGACGCCCCGGATGCTGTCCCGGCGCTTTTTGATGGCGATAAAGGCGTCGGCGATGACGTCCATGTGTTCGTTGGTATACACCCGGCGGGGGATGGTGAGGCGCAGCAAATCCAGTTTGGGGTACAGGTTTTCCCCGGTTTCGGGGTCTCTGCCCGCCAGCACTCCTCCGACTTCGACACTTCTGATGCCGGCCTCCCGGTAGAGCTCAATGCACAGGGCCTGGGCCGGAAACTTCTCTTTTTCGATGTGGGGCAGAAACTTGCGGGCATCGACAAATACGGCGTGCCCGCCCACCGGTTCCACAATGGGGATCCCCGCCTCGCGCAGGCGCTGGCCCAGGTACTCCACCTGGCCAATGCGGTACGCCAGGTATTCGGGTTGTATGACTTCTTTCAGGCCCAGGGCCATGGCTTCCATGTCCCGGCCGGCCAGCCCCCCGTACGTGGGAAATCCTTCAAAGACAACGCCCAGGCGGGAAACTTCCTTGTACAGTTCTTCGTCCCGCAGGCCCACAAAGCCGCCGATGTTGACCAGGGCGTCTTTTTTGGCGCTCATGGTGCAGCCGTCGGCATAGCTGAACATCTCCCGGACAATTTCCTTGATGGTTTTGTCCCGGTAGCCTTCTTCCCGCTGCCGGATAAACCAGGCATTTTCGGCAAAACGGGCTGCATCCATAAAGACCTTGAGGCCATAGCGGTCTGCAATTGCGCGCACGCCGCGCATATTGGCCATGGAAACGGGCTGACCGCCGCCGCTGTTGCAGGTAACAGTAACGAGAATGAAAGCGATTTGATCCGGTCCCTTTTGCTGAATAAATTCCTCCAGCGCCTCCAGGTCTATATTCCCCTTAAAGGGATGGTAAGCCTGGGTGTCGTGGGCAATCTCGGCGGCCAGGTCGACGGCCCGGCCCTGTCTCCATTCAATGTGTGCCTTGGTGGTGTCGAAATGCATATTGCCCAGGACATATTGTCCCGGCCTGATCAGGTGTTGAAAGAGTATGTTTTCGGCGCCCCGGCCCTGATGCGTGGGGATTACGTACTTGAATCCCATTATGTCTTCCACGGTGCTCTGGAGGTGGTAGAAGTTGCGGCTGCCGGCATAGGCTTCGTCTCCCTGCATCAAGCCGCCCCATTGGGCGTCGCTCATGGCAGAGGTACCGCTGTCGGTAAGCAGGTCGATGTACACCGCCTCCGACGGCAAGGCAAACAGGTTGTAACCGGCCTCTTCCAGCAGCCTTTCCCGTTCTTCCCGGGGAATCATTTTTATGGGTTCTACCATTTTTATGCGCCAGGGGGGCGGCATTTTAGTACCAGGCATTCTCTTCCCTCCCATCTGTTTTCTCTCTCATTATGCCACAGTCACCTGCAATTCTCAATAATCCGGCCGGGCAGCAAAACAGCCGGGAACTTCCCGGCTGCCGGTTGCGCTAATCGGAAATGGCCATTAACTTGCCGTCGGCGCTGGCCAGGTAAAGCCTTTTGTTGACCAGCACCAGGTATGAAACGGCTTCGGCCCGCTGGCGGGTGTCAAAGGTCCACCTTTCCCGGCCCCGGGCATCAATGGCCTTGATCTGCACCGTGCCGTTTTTGACGCCGGCCATGTAAATGCAACCCCGGCTGTCCATGACCCCATTGCTTTCCCAGCCCTCCAGCCGGTGCTGCCACAGCTCCTTGCCGCCGGGGTCCAGGGCCAGGAGCTTGGTGCGCAACACGTTGGCCACCACCAACCCGGGGGCCACCATTATTTGCTCAATGTGCTGCCCCGCTTCGGCCCGCCACAGCACCTGGCCCTCCTTCACTGCATAGAGCCAGCCGGGGGTGTAGACCCTGGCAATATCTTCGATGCGCGGGGTGCCAAAGTACACCGTGCCGTCCGGGGCGACGGCTATGGCGGCGCCCACGCCCCGGGTTTCCTCGCGCAGGAACTCCGCCCGCCACAAAACCTGTCCCGCCCCGTCCATGGCCAGCAGGAAATTGTCCCCGACGTCGGTCTCGACGAACACAAAGGACCTGCCGTCTTCCAGAACCGCCGGGTTGCTGGCAAAAAAGGACCGGTCGGGAGCATAAAAGTCCCGCCGCCACAGCGCCTCTCCCCCCTTGACTGTGCCGAACACCCGCAAGGCGATTAAGCCCGTCTCAGTAACGTATTGGTGGCAAGCCACGGTGTACCCGCTGCTGGTGGAAACGGGACTGACTGCCGCCGGCCAGGGCAGCCAGCCCACCCCCAATATGGTTTCACCCCTGCGGCTGAGCTGAAAGGTTTCTTCGTGGGGAGGCTGGGTAGACATCAGAATTTTGCCGCCGGGCTGCACCAGCAGGTAGGGGGGCAGAGTGCTGCTGCCGCTGACCCAGCTGTCAAAGCGCCACTGAACTGTGCCGTCTTTGTCGACTTGGGTGAGGCTGCCCCCCGAATGGGGCACGTAGATTTTTTCCTTTTCGTCCACCACCGGGCTGCCGGGGTTGATCCCCTCCAGGTCGGTTACCCAGAGCAGGCGCGGTTTGTTGGGTCCCCTCCCCCGGGCGGTCAGTGTCCGGCCCCCGTCGCCGCCGTAATTGCGCCAAATCTGCGCTTCCCTGCCGCATCCCCCGAGCCACAGGCCAAGGAGGGTTAAGGCTGCCAGCCAGGCCAGCCCCTTTTTCATCTTCATCCCTCCAAAACAGAAACCCGCACCAATAGCGGGCGTCCCACTCTCTCTATGTATATGCAAAGACCCGGCGCCGCTAACACCGGGTCCACAGGTCCAAAAGCAATTCCTTGCTCCGCCGGGCATCAACCTGCAGGGCGATTTGCACCTTGTTGGGCCAATTGTGCTTGCCCTCCCAATCGGCGAGGATGCAGCCGCTGGTCCAATCGCCCCGGGCCTCCACCGCAACGGCCGCCTCACCGAAGGCAAAGAGGCAAGGCTGCACCGCCGCCAGCAAGGCCAGGGGCGCGTGGAGGGGCAGGGCCGACAATTCCCGCACCCAGGGACCGGCCAAGGCGACCACGGCCCGGGCCGCCTTGCCGCCGCCGGCCAGGCGGCAGATATCGCCGGCGTCCAGAAAAACCTCCCGGGCTGTATCCTGCCCGATTACCACTGTATTCAGGCCGGAATTGAGGACAATGTCCGCCGCAGCGGCATCGGCAAAAATATTGTACTCCGCCGCCGGGGTGACGGTCTTTCCGCCGTTGACAACGCCGCCCATGAGCACAAGGGCAGCCAATTGCGCCACGTCCTGGGGATGGTATTCCAAAGCCAGCGCCACATTGGTCAGGGGTCCGGCGGCCACCAGGGCCACCTGGCCGGGATGGGCCCGCGCCGCCTGGGCGATAAATAGGGCGGCGTGGGTTGGAGAAACCCTGTCCGGGTCGGGCGCCGCGCGCCAGTGGCCCAGGCCGCCAAGCCCGCGCAGGCCGGAAGCCTGTTGCCGCTTTCCGTGCAGGGGCAGAGAGGCGCCCGGGAAAACCTGCGCCGGGCAGCCCATTTCCTTTAAGATACCGGCAGCATTGGCCACGGCTTCGTCCAGGGGCCGGGCCCCGGCCACTGCGCCCACGCCCAGCAGTTCTGCTTTGTCCCAGCAACAGGCCGTCACCAGGGCCAGGGCAGCGTCGATGCCGGGGTCGACATCCAGTATGAGTTTGGTTACCATGGCAACGCCACAGCCTTTGCCAACTGCTCCCGGGTGGGCAAAGAGGGCTGGGCGCCAGCCCTGGTTGCCGCCAGGGCGCCTGCGACGACGGCGATATCCGCCGCCCGGTCGGGCTCAACGCCCCTGGCCAGAGCAACCGCCAGGGCGCCGTTGAAGGCATCCCCCGCCGCAGTGGAGTCCACGGCGGCGACCCTGGGAGCGGTTATCCGCACTTCGCCCGCCGGGGAGCTGAAAAATGCCCCGTACTTGCCCATGGTGACCAGCACCGTCCCCCCGCTCTTGGCCCGCAATTCCCGGGCGGCAGCGGCCGCGGTGTTCCAGCAATGTACGTGGCTGCCGGTGAGTTGCGAAGCCTCCCCGGCATTGGGGGTGAGGTAATCAGCCAGGCCCAGCAGGTCCTCGTCCAGTTCCCGGGCGGGGGCGGGGTCGAGGATGGTAATTACGCCGGCAGCCCGGGCGATTTGCAGAGCCGCCCGCACTGCCTCCAGGGGAATTTCCAGCTGCACCAGCAGGACCTTGGCCCCGGCAATGACAGCTTCTGCCCGGACAATGGTTTGGGCGCTGACCCGGGCATTGGCCCCGTCGGCAACGGCGATGCAGTTTTCTCCACGGTTATCCACAAAGATGCCGGCACAACCGGTGGGTTGCGGGACCCTGGTCACCCGGGTGCAATCCACGCCCTCCTGCTCCAGCAACGCCAGCATTTTGCGGCCGCAGGCGTCATCGCCCACGCAGCCCACCAAAGCCGTGTTTACGCCCAGCCGGGCGGCGGCAACGGCCTGATTGGCCCCCTTGCCGCCGGGACAGGAAGAAAACTGTGCCCCCGTCGCCGTTTCTCCCGGCCGGGGCAGCTGCGGCACCGCAAAGACCAGGTCCATATTAATGCTGCCCACGACAACAACTTCGGAATGCTTCATGGCCTCAATACCCGCGCTGTGGATTGACCAGGGTCGGCAAGGCTTCGCCTTTGATGTACGCATCCAGGTTGCGGCAGAACAAGTCGGTGGCCCTGCTCATGTACTGCGGGGACTGGGCCGCGCAGTGAGGAGTAATGATGCAGTTGTCCAGTTGCCAGAGCGGCGAGTCAGCGGGCAGTGGCTCTGTGGCAAACACATCAAGCCCCGCTCCGGCTATGACCCCGTTTTTCAGGGCCTCGGCCAGGGCGGCCTCATCCACCGTCTCGCCCCGGGCGACATTGACCAGTATCGCCGTGGGCTTCATAAGAGCCAGTTCTTTGGCGCCTATCAGGCCGCGGGTTTCCGGTGTCAGGGGCACGGTTAGGACCAGGAAATCGCTCTCTTTGAGCACCAGTTCCAATCCCTCCATGCTCACCACCCGGTTGACCCCTTCGGGGGGCTGGCCGGGATTGCGCTTAACCCCCAGCACCCTCATCCCAAAGGCATTGCCCAGACGGGCCACTTCCAGGCCAATGCGGCCCAGGCCAACGATGCCCAGGGTCTTGCCCCGCAACTCGCTGAGGGGCACATCCCGTTGCCACCGCTTTTCAGCCTGGTACTTGCCGAAGCGGTACAGGCCGCGGCTGAAAGAGAGGAAAAGGGCAAAGGTATGTTCGGCAATCGGTATCCCGTGAATGCCGCTGGAATTGGAGAGCAGGATTCTGCCTTCCACCACCGGCGGCAACAGCAACCCTTCCACTCCGGCGCTGAGGGCATGAATCCAGCGCAGGCTGGGGCTGGCCAGAAATTCTTCCCGAAAATTATGGCCCCATGTCACTATGACCTCGGCCTGCTGCGCCAGGCGCACGGCCTCGGCGGCACTTTCCGCCTGCAACACTTCGACGCCGGGAAAACCGGCGCGGATCTTGTCCAGATGCTCGGGACTGATTTTGGCATTGATCAGTATTTGCAAAGGTAAATCCCCCTTTTCTCGCTATTGCACCCAGTTCCTGTACATTATAGCAAATCCCCGCCCCCGGCAAAACTCGGGCGGGGTTCCTCGCCGGGCACCTGGGAAAAGGAACCTGCGCATTGCACCCGGGAGCGGGACTGGTATAATCTAGGCAAAAGGCAATCTGACCCGATATCCCTGTGCCGGGTGGCCCGGGATACCGAATGGGGGAGAGGGTATGAAAGAAACGGAGCTGTACCAACCGGTAAAAAACCACCTGGAAAAACTGGGCTTTCTCGTCCGCGCTGAGGTCAGAAACTGCGACCTGACCGCAACCCGGGGAAAAGAACTGCTCATCGTCGAGCTCAAAACCCGCTTTAACCTGGACCTGGTACTGCAGGGTATAGACCGCCAGCGCATTTGCAGCAATGTCTTCCTGGCCGTGCCCCGCCCGGACAACATGGGGACCAGGCGCTGGCGGGGCATCGTGCGCCTGTGCCGCGCGCTGGGGTTGGGGCTGATGACGGTTTCTTCCCGGGGGCTGGTGGATGTCGTCTGCGATCCGGTTGCGCAAACCCCGCGCCGGGATTCCGGCGCCCATAAACTGTTGCTGCGGGAAATTGCCGCACGGTCGGGAGATTACAACACCGGCGGCAGCAGCGGCCGCCCCCTGGTCACAGCCTACCGCGAACAGGCCCTGCTGGTGGCCCAGGCCGTAGATGCAGGGCTGCAGCGTCCCCGGGACATCGTCGCCGCCACCGGCATTGCCAGGGCGCCTTCTATACTGCAAAAGAATTACTACCGCTGGTTTGAGCGGGCGGAACGGGGGCACTACCGCCTCAGCGACCTTGGCCGTCAGGCCTTAAAGGAATACGCCGACGTGCTCAATATAAACAATATAAAAAAGTAACGGCCGGGCTGTTACTTTTTTATTGGGGCAAAAACCCTGCTTATTTTTCCATGGTGGCTGCAACTTGTTTCAGCATCTCCCGGATGGGCAACTCATAGGGGCACCGGGTTTCGCATACCCCGCACTGCGTACACTCCGAAGCTTTGACGGGCAAGGAGACGTACCTCTCCAGGGCCCATTCCCTGAGATTGTACCTGGTATAGTACCCTTCAAACAAAAACATGGAGGGTATTTTCAGACCGGCGGGACAGGGCTGGCAGTACTCGCAGCGGCGGCAAAACTGGGAACCCAGGCTGGCTATAAGCTCGTCCAATTCCCGCTTCTGTTCCGGCGTGGCGCCCTTTTCCAACACGCTGCAGTTTTCCCGCACTTGTTCCACTGCATCCATGCCGGGGATGGCCACATCGACCCACGGGCTGTTGAAAATGAAGTCCAGGGCCGCGGCAGCCGCCGTCAAGGCGCCCCCGGCCAGCGGCTTCATGGCAATGACGCCCATGCCTTTTTCCCTGGCTTTTTTCATCACCGCTATGCCTTGCTGTTCCAGGGCGCTGAAGGGAATCTGGATGGTGGCGAAACGGCCGGTATCCACCGCCGCCTCAAGGACTTCCGGCTTGTGACCGGTAATGCCGATATGGCGCACCAGGCCTTTGGTCCTGGCTTCTTCCAGTGCCGCCATGGCGCCGTCGGCCTGCAGAGCTCTTTGCAGATCGGCAAGGGTGCCGACATTGTGCAGCTGGTACAGGTCGATATAGTCGCAGCCCATTTTGCCCAGGCTGATATTAATATCTTTCTGCATACCTGCATAGTCCCTGGCCGGGGACTTGGTGGCGACATACCAGCCCTGGCGGCCATGGGCCCGGAAATACGCCCCGATCTTATCTTCGCTGTCGGTGTACATCCGCGCCGTGTCAATGAAGTTGATGCCATGGGCTTTGCATTCCGCCAGTATTTCCACAGCCGTTTCTGTGCTCACCCTTTGGATGGGGATGCCGCCAAACCCCAGGACAGAAGCTCTGATATCTGTGGAACCCAAGTTTTTGTAGCGCATAAACATGCCTCCTTTTTTGTGCATCGGAATTTGCCTGGTCCCGATTGCAATTGCTGTGTGCTATAATCTCAGCGGGGGTGAAAAAATGGGTTTGCCCTTTCATCAACACCTGTTCCCGCCGGTTAAAAGGCTGGTTTGGGAGTACGACATGCTGAGAGAAGGCGACCGGGTGGCAGTGGGAGTTTCGGGAGGCAAGGACAGCCTGACCACCTTGTACACCCTCACCCAACTGCGGCACATGATTCCCGTGCGCTTTTCCCTGACGGCGATAATTGTTGACATGGGCTGGCCCGGCAGCGATTGGACTGCAGTGGTCCGCCTGTGTAACGAATACAACGTTCCCTGTAAAATTGTTCCTACGCAAATTGCAACCATATTATTTGAGCTGCGTAAGGAAACCAACCCCTGTTCACTGTGCTCAAAACTGCGCCACGGCGCCCTCAACGAAGCCGCCAGAGAACTGGGCTGCAATGTGGTGGCCCTGGGCCATCACAGCGACGACGCCATTGAAACCGTCTTTCTCAACATGTTTTATGCCGGCCGGATTGCTTGTTTCCAGCCCGTCACACTGTTGGACCGCGCCGGCCTCCGCCTCATCCGGCCCATGTTGTACGTCAGCGAAAAAACAACGGCGCAGGTGGCCCTAAAATTGGGCCTGCCCGTTGTCCACAACCCTTGTCCGGCCAATGGCAACAGCAAACGCCAGCACATCAAGGAACTGCTGGCAAGCCAGGCCCAACAGGACCCGCTTATACCCAAAAGGTTGCTGGCAGCGGTCAAAAACCTGTGGGCTCAACAATTTTAATTATACTATGTCCGCCGTCGTTGCTGCAAATATGCAGGACTTTACCTGGCAGGAAGCGAAATATATATGCGTTAAGGAGGTGGCCGGCATGGCCTTTGAATTGTATCCAACGCCGTCGGGACCGCGGGCGGCCTTTTCCGTACCGTTTTCCGCCGAGCACAAGCGCTTTCCCGCCCGGGATGAGATGGCCCTGCTCCCCCTGACGGCGACGGGAACCACCTCGGAACAAACAATCCCTTCATTTTGGGCCTGTGATTATGACAACCTGTATCTCGCCGTTGCTGTGGAGGGAGCGGTGGACCCGGCGGGGCCCCAGGCATGGCGGCACGGTGATGGCATGGTCCTGACCCTGTCCCGTCAAACCGATTGCCAGTCGACGCCCTGTTATTTCACCCTGGGACTGGCCGGAACCACCAAGGCGCCCCAAATCCACGCCACAGTCACCAGCAACGGAAACTGCGCGCCTCTGACAGATTGGTCCAAAATAAAATACCGCCTGCAAAAAAGCAACGGCACGGCCGTTTTTTCCGTAACCGTTCCCTGGTCGCTGTTGCCGCCGTTGCGGCCTTTGCTGTATGAAACTATAGCAGTCAACCTTACCTTCGTGCGGCAACCGGGCCGGCAATTCTTCCAGCTTATAACCGATCCGAATTTTGACAGCCCGGCCCCGCAGTTGCCTCGCCTCGTTCCCGTCCGGATTAGTTTCGGGACGACAACCCGCCCGCTGGCCCAGTCCTATTTGACCTGCAATTGCTGGCGGGGCGCCAGTCCTGTGCAAATCAATGTGGGGCTGTTGAACCCCTGCACCTGTCCCGCCCAACTGGAGCTGCGCATCAGGGACGGGGAACGCATTCTGGAACACCACAGTTCCTCCGTCGAACTGGCCGACGGCGCCCACCACTGGACTTTGCGCTGGAGCCCCCAGCGCCCCCTGCCCACCGGAGAGTACACCCTGGAAATCCGCGGCGAGGGCGGAGGCAAACACTTTAAAAAGGAACACGCCATTTACGTGCTCAATCCCCAGGAACTGAGCTCCCTGCAAGAAGATCTGCTCAAACTGGAAGAGGACATCAACTGCCTGTATCCCGGCGCCGTCCATACCGCGCTGGCCCAACTGGAGTGGCTGACTCAGGAACTGGATGCCTGCACGTGGGCGCCCCCGGATCTGAGCAAACTGGCGGAAGCCCGCCGCATCAGGGATGACCTCCGCAACGGCCTCAACCCTCTGCCGCCCAAACCGGGACTGTCCCGTTATGCTTTTCGCTCCCAGGTGGACGGCAGCTTGCAGCCATACAGCCTGTACTTGCCCAAAGGTTTTGACCTCGACCACAAGTGGCCGTTGCTGATGCTGCTCCACGGCGAGGAAACAACCGAGCAGGAACTGGCCGGCGAAGCCGAATTGCACAAACTGGCAGACAAGCTGGGACTAATCCTGCTCTTCCCCCGGGCGCGCACCGCCGGCAGCTTGTATCTCGACCTGGACGAGGCCGATGTAATGCACAATCTGGCTCTGCTGCGCACGCGCCTGCCCCTGGACTGGAACAAGTTGTTTGTGGGCGGCCTGGGCAAGGGCGGATTTGGCGCCTGGCATATCGGCCTGCGCCATCCCGATCATTTTGCCGGCCTGGCCGCCATTGCCGGCATCCCCGCCCTGCCCCTGGCGGGGGAAGATTTTGGCGCAGCGTACACGTTCAATCCCCTGGATTTCAGCGCCAACGCCAGGAAGATGGCATTGCTGGTAGTACACGGGGCCAAGGACAGCGTCGTCCCCGTAGAACCAGTCCGGGAAATTGTCGCCGCCCTCAGGGAACAGGGCGCCCAACCGGTTTACAAGGAGCATGCCGACGGCGGCCACGGCGACCTGGCCTGGTTTGGTGACCTGGCTTCCTGGCTAAAACCTTTGCTGAAAAGCTAAAACACCCCGCAGGGGTGTTTTTTTTGCCCTCAACCCGGCGCTCAGCCCCGGCAATAGCGGACAAACTGTTTCAGTTCCTCCTCCAGGCGGCGCAACGCTTCCGCCGTTACGTCTATTTCCACCAGCTGCCGGCCGGGCGGCAGGCGCAGCATTTGCAAAAAAGCGCGCACCGGTTTCTTGTAAATTTTCCCCGCCGCCAGGGCGTAAAATTGCAGCTGGGGCGCATAGCTTTCCCGCAAGGATTCAATCCCCTCCGGGGGAATCCTGTTGCTCTTGAAATCCAGGACTGCGACAAATTCGTCGGCCACCAATACCCGGTCGATGAGGCCATAGAACAGGGCGTCCTCCAGGCGGAAATAAAACTTTTGTTCGCTGAAGGATTGCCGGAAGTCGCCCTGAAGCCCGGGCTCCAATTGGTAGGCCGCCAGCAGGGCGCCGGCCGATTGCCGGACCCGGCGTTGCAATGCTTCGTCCGCCAGCCGGAAAAATTCCGGCACCAGCTTGTCCAGCACTGCGTCGACATCGGTGTCGGAACCGACGACCTCCAGGGCGCGGTGCAACAGCGAGCCAAACCGGGCGCCGCCGGGTTCATGCTCCCAGCCCAGTTCCTGCTCGATATCCGCCGCGGATTCTGTGACCAGCAGCTGGGACAGGTAGCGGCGGTCAAATTCGTCCCGGTCGGTGCGCCACAACATGAACTGGGAAATACTGAAGTAACGCAGGGCACGCCGGCCGCTTCCCCAGACCCTGAGGCCAGGAAACAGCTGCGTGATGTCGCTGTCTCGCCCGGGACAAGGCGGCGGCAACGGCCGGGGGAGCCTGATATTTGCCTTTCCCGTCGCCGGCCTTTGCTCCGGGAGAAAATACTCCGGGGCCCGGCCGGCAAAATCCCGCAGCCAGGTGTTGAAGGAAGCGTCGCCGTCATAGGTATCCCGAACCAGTACAGCCAGCCAGTCCCGGGCCCGGGTGACAGCCACGTACAGCAGGCGTTTGTGTTCCTCCAGTTCCCGCCGGCGTTCCTGGGCGCACATCCCTTCCCAGACGGCGCAGGACCAGGGAAACCGAAAGACAAGGCCTCCGTCTTCACCAGCCAGCAAGCTGCCGTACCGGCCCCGTACTGCAGCGGAGCAGGCAGGGATGAAGACTACGGGAAACTCCAGCCCCTTGCTGGCATGAATGGTCATTATCTTGACGGTATCGGTCTCCTCGCTGTCCACCGGCGCTTCGGCCTCATTTTGTGCTGCGGCGTACTCCAGCCAGCCCAGAAATGCCCGCAAGCTTTGCCCGCCTGCGCCGGCAAATTGCTCCGCCAGGTGTATGAACTTCTCCAGATTAGCGTAGCGCTGCAGTCCGGCAAAGCGGGTGAGGTTGATTTCGCGGGCCATGGTCAAATCCAGGGCCCGTTGAATTAATGCTGGCAGTTCCAGGCGCCCCCGGCTGCGGTGCAGGGTGGCGATGATTTCCGCCGCCCGTTCCAGGCGGCGGCGGGGTTCTCCCTCCAGCACGGCCCCCTGGTCCAGCAGGCTGCCGCCCCGCTCCCGCCTGGCCCGGGCCAGCTCCAGCAGGCTGTCGTCGTCGAGACCGAAAAAGGGGGAACGCAACGCCGCAGCCAGTGACAGCTCATCCCGTTGATTGTCCACAGCCCGGAGCAGGTTAATTATGTCTTCAACCTCCTGCTGGTTATAATAACCCGCCCCGGCCACTACTGTATACGGTATCCCCGCCAGGCGCAGGTGGTGTTCGTACTCTTTGAGATGGGTGCGGGAGCGAATAAGGACGGCGATGTCACCAAAGCGAACGGGACGGGCGCCGTCGCGGTCGCCGACAGTTACTTCCCGCTTCGCCACCATTTCCGCGATACGCGCGGCCAGCATGCGGGCTTCGGCCTCGGCGACAGTTTCTTCCTCCGCCGGAGCGCAGACCAGCAGCTCCGCGCATGGACCCGGTCCCGGGCGTTGCGCGCTGAGGTCAATGTATTCGATCTCGCTGCCGGCGGACTTGTCCATGAGCCGGGAAAAGAGGCCGTTGACCAGGTTGATGAGGGGCTGCCGGGAACGGTAGTTGCATGTTATCCGTTTTTCCCGCTGGGGAGCGGTTTCGGTGAGCCTGCGCCGCACCTGGGCAAAGACCTGAACTTCGGCGCCCCGGAAACGGTAAATTGACTGTTTTTCATCCCCCACCACAAACAGCCTGCCGGGGGGAATGTTCCCGTCTTCTTCCACCAGCTTGCTGATAATGGCGTACTGGAGGCGGTTGGTATCCTGGAACTCGTCGATCATGTAGGTGCGATAGCGGCTGCGCAGGGCGACGATGACTTCGGGGTGATCGTGCAACAGGCGCCAGACTGTCAGCTGCAAATCGTTAAAGTCCAGCCCGCCCGCCCTGGCCTTGGCGGCCTGATAAGTCCTGTCCAGGCTGAGGAGCAGCAGGCGCACCCCATCTGCCAGTTGCGGGGCCAGGGTTGCAGTGAGAAACATACACAGTTGCTCCGTGGCCTCGGCGACGAACTCCTTATGGTCCTTGGTCCGCCCGCCCTTGAGCTGGGTCAGGGGCGAAAGGCGGCGATAAACGGCCAGTGCCTCCCGGGGATCCTGCAGGCCGGCCAGGATCTTCCCCGCCTGCACCAGGTCATGCCGCACCGCGGCCAGCTCGGGCTTATCCCTGTCGCCCAGGGCGGCAGCCACAGCCGGTTCCCGGGCTGCAATCCCGATGAACTGGTTCCGGCACTCCGGCCAGGAGGGCAGGGAAGCGTAGGCGCTGCTCAGCTGCGCCTGCTCCGCCGGAATTCCCCGGTTCAACAGGGTGCGGTACAGATTGCCCAGTTCCCGGGCAAAACCGCTGCCTGCCTCCAGAGCCTGGGCGCCCAGGACAGCGGCCACGGCGTCCAGGCCCGGCGCGTCCCCCGCTTGCTGAAAGACTGTGTCCAGGGCCTGGGTAAGCAGCATGTCCGCTTCCGTTTCATCCAGCACACGGAACCCCGGGTCGATGCCGGCTTCCACGGGAAAAGCGCGGAGGATCCTGGCGTAGAAGGAGTGAATGGTGCCGATGGGCGCTGTGACCAGCTCGTCCCGCATACGCTTCCACCTTTCCTCGCCGCCCGCCGCTTTGGCGGCCAGGCTGTGGTCTATCCTTTCCCGCATCTCCCGGGCCGCCTTGCGCGTAAAAGTTATGGCCACAATTTGCTCCGGGGTCAGGCCGCCCTCTTCCAGCAGGCGCACATACCTGCGGGTAAGGACAGTGGTCTTGCCGGAACCGGCGCCGGCGTTGACTACCAGGTTGTCGTCAATGGCTGTGGCTGCCAGCTGTTCAGGACTGAGCTGCATTGCTCTCCACCCCCTTTTTGAGGCCAAGTCGATTTTTGTCATAGCGGCAACAGCGCCGGTATTCGCAATAGGTACAGGCCCCGGGACTGGGCTGGGGCGGGAAGCGGCCGGCCGTAATGTCCCGGTGCAGCTCCGCCGCCCTTTGGGCCAGGTTTTGCTCCAGAACCTGAAACTCGTCGGCCTCCAGGGCACCCAGGCCTTTTTTGCTCCAGACGGTAAATTCTTTGTGCCAGATACCGCCTTCCAGCTTGCCCTTTTTGATAACGTAGTAACCGCCGCCCATGACCCGGACATTGGTGTAGCCCAGGCGCCCCAGCAGCGCCGGCGCCGCCGCCATGTACACCGGAATCTGCAGGCTTCTGCCCGCCAGAATGTCCTTTTTGGTAACTGGCTGGGAAGTCTTGTAATCGTAGACCACTGCCCAGGTCTCTCCGTCCTTTTCCACCACATCGATGCGGTCGATCTTGCCGCGAAAGCTGACGGGGCCGCCGCCCGGCCTCACGGCGGGCACAGCTGATCCGGGCAGGCCGAAGGAAGCCTCCAGCAATACCGGCCGCAACCCTGTCCGTTCAAGCCACTGCAGGTCGGACTCCACCAAAGCCTGGACCATGTCCACGGCATCCCTGACCCGCAACTGCCACATCCGGTTTTGCCTGTCCCGTCCGTATTTGTGCAGCCACTGCTCAGCCAGCATTTCCAGCACATCCCGGATTTCCGCCCCACGGTGCCCGGCAGGGACAAAAAATTCAGCATAATACTTTTCCAGCAGCCAGTGCAGCAGCGTGCCCCGCTCCAGGGCCGAGTAGTCCGGCACGTCCTGCAACGCCGGTTCCAGCTCCAGGCAATAGCGGGCAAAGAAGGAAAAGGGACAACGGGCATACTGCTCCAGGCGGCTGATGGAATATACCGCCCCGGCCGGATCGGCCGCCAGAATACCTGCGTTGCGCGCCAGGACGCCATCCATGTTATCGGGCGGCAATGGGCTCTCCCGGCGCTGTTCTATGCTGCTGGCCATGTGCAGGTCGCTGTACCCCTCTCCTGCCCGCAGCCAGGCCTCCGCTGCTTCGGGAACTTCCTGGTTTTGAGCCAGGGCATAGACCAGACTCTGGCGCAACCGGCGGGCAGAAGTTATGGCCACAGGCTCGGGAGGAGGCAGGAGATCCGAACTGGCCAGGGTTGTTAACTCCATTCCCTCCGCCACCGCTTCCACGTCCCGCCAAAAGGGGGAGGGGCCGGCTTCCTGTCCAACCCCCGGCAACAGCCGGGAAATGTACAGGCAGTCTTCAACGGCAGCGACGCAGGTATGAAAGAATATCTTGTCCCGGACCAGTGCCGACGCCCTGGACAGGACAACGCCGGTTCGTTGCGCCACCCTGTCCAGCAGCCAATGGCCCCGGTCGGGGCGGGGAAAGACGTCCTGGTTTAAGCCGGGGAAAAAGACGTTTTTGAATTTAAGCCCCCGCACCTGGGAAGGCGCAAGGATTTGTACAGCACCGGGATTGCTGCGCTCCAGCGCCAGGTCCCGTTCCAGCCAGGGGGCAAAATCGTCGATGAATCGCCCCGCCGCCACCGGCGCCGTGCGCTTTAACAGCCGGCAACACGCCAGGTAATCTTCAATCGCCCTGCGGAATTTATCCAGCGCCGCCCGGTCTCTGACCGCCTCGGCATCTTCGCCGGCCGGCGCAATGCGGTGGGCATTTTGCTCCAGCAGGTTCTGCAGGAACTGGCAGTGCTCCCGGGGGGACAGGGACCTGGTCAGAGCCTCCATGCCCCTGAGCCAGGCTTCTGTTCCGGCACGGGCGGCCCGGTATAGGGACATGAGCGCTTCGGCGCGTTGCCGCGCCCCGGGTTCGGCGTCTTCCTCCAGTTGCCGGTTCAGGCGCTCAAGCTCCCGGTCCATCCTCAGCAACCATTCCTGACCCCGGATGGGTCCGCTGAGGCTGGCCACGGCCTGGGCCACCGCATCCCCGTCATAATCCGGCGGCAGGTGTGCAGTTATATACGCGCTTGCCGCCAGGTGCACCAATCCGTTTCTGTCCCAGCCCGACGCCGCCGCCCGCCACAGGGACAGGATTTCCCTGACCCACGGCACCGCGGTCAGGTCGGTGACCATGGGCACGGCCACCTCAATGCCGTGCTCCTGGAAAACCTGGCGCAGCCGGGGCAGGTACAGGCGCGGCTCCGGCACCACAAGGCATATCTCCCCGGGTTCAGTTCCTGCGGCTGCAAGCCTTTTTATTTCCCGGGCGATTAATTCCAGTTCCTGCCCCAGCCGCGGCGCCGCCAGGCCCCGCACCCGGGGCGCCGGACAGGGCCGGGACGGCGTGCAGAAGAGGTTCGCCGCCAACGGCGAAACAGGACCGGCCCGGCGCGATACGGCATACCCTCTGCTGGCCAACGCCTGCACCGTCTCCTCTATGTACGGAGCGTGGGCCGGGTGCATAAAGGGCATCCACACCGTGACGGCTAATTCCCCGGGCAGGTTGTCCAGGATATTCATTTGCAAGGGCTCAAAGTCAAAGAACCAACACAGGTGGAGCTCCCGGACTTCCTTCAGCCAGGGAATTTCCGCCAGGTGCGGGGCGGCCAGGAGGTATTGCTCTTCCAGATCTGCCGCTCCGCGGCTGTGCATAAAAGCCAGATACTCTTCCCAAACCCTGAGGACGTCGCCCAGGAGGGGATCCGGGTTTTGGACCAGGGCAGCTTTCAATTGCCCGGGGGTGAGCATGGATCGCCGCATTTGGCTCAGGGCATAGGCCAGCTCCCGGGCCATTGCCCGCGAACCTGCATAGCGGCCTAACCGGGGTAAAACTCCGGCCTGATCCTCCAGAATCCGGGCAATAATTTCTGTCGCCGTACAGCCGTCTACTTCCGTAATTTTCAGGCCGGCTGCTGCCAGGGCCTCAGCCGCCAGTTCGTCGAAGGTAGTTAAGTGCAATTGCCGCGCCGCCGTGCACACCAGGCGGTGCCGGTACTGGTGGAGGAGTTGGGCCGAGGGCAGGAGCAGGGCAAATTCGCCTTCCCGGCCGGCTTCCACCATGCCGGCCAGGCGGCTGAGGAGAGCGTCGATGTGGCTTTGTTCCCCCAGGGGCAATAAAACGACTTCCTTCATAAACACCCCTCCCGTCAGGGCAACCTGTTTCCTTTATTATAAATGATGCCGACGCCAAAATTGGTTGTGCCGGCACCATAAACTAACCCGGGGGAAACCCCGGGCTGTCTTTAGAGGGAAAAGTCTCCGGTATGGGCCGTTTCCAGGAACCTGGCCAGGAGCCTGGCAGTGTTCCGGATGTCTTCTTTGTTGATGGTCTCCACATTGCTGTGCACGTACCTGGTGGGCACAGACAAAGTGATGACGGGACAGCCGGTATGGACCCTTTCCATGGCGCCGGCATCAGTCCCGCCCCTGGGCAGGATCTCCATCTGATATTTGATGCCGTGCTTTTCCGCCAGGTCGCGCATAAAGTCCACCAGCTTGTAGTTGGAAATGGAAGCGCTGTCCATGACCTTGATGGCCGCGCCTTCGCCCAGGGCAGTGACCTGAAACTGGGGCGTGCCGCCGGGGGTGTCCACCGCCAGGGTGACATCCAGGGCCACGCCGATGTCGGGGCGGATGCCGTAAGCGCCGGTAGTGGCGCCTCTAAGCCCCACTTCTTCCTGCACCGTGGCCACGGCGTAGATATCCGCTTCGTGGTCCCCAACCTGGCGCAGGGCCTCCAGCATGACCCAGATCCCGGCCCGGTCGTCCATGGCCTTGCCGGAAACATTGTTGCCAATTTCGACGAATTCCCGGTTCAGGGTAACGGGGTCGCCGATGCGGACCAGTTTTTCCGTTTCTTCTTTAGGCAATCCCACGTCGACAAAAAAGTCCGTTAGCTTCAGCGGGGCCTTGGCCTCTTCCGCCGTCATGATATGTACCGGCTTTAACCCCGGCATGAGAACGCCCGGCAGATCCTGGCGGCCGTGGACCACCACCCGCTGGGCTACCAGGGTGCGCGGGTCGAAACCGCCCACGGGATTGAGGCGCAGAAACCCTTTGTCATCGATTTGGGCGACGATGAAGCCGATTTCATCCATGTGGCCGCTGATCATAATCTTCTTGGCGCCTGTCTTGCCTTTCTTGAGGGCGATGACGTTGCCCATGGCGTCGACCCTTACTTCATCGGCCAGCTTCTCCAGTTCTTCCTTGACCACGGCGCGGATTCTTTCCTCCCGGCCGGGGATTCCCGGAGTCTGGGAAAGTTTTTTCAGCAGTTCCACCGTATTGCCTCCTTTTTCTTTGTCTCTGTCCAGTGTATTCGCCCCGCGCCGGGAGAATTCCTGCTCCGCCTGTCTCACGCTTGCCCGCTAATTTAGCCGATTGCTCCCAAGAGAAAAAGGATTTCCAATCTTTATCAAGAATTATATAGGGTAAGGAATATGGCGGAGTTGATGGAATGGACACGAAACAAGGTATGGTCACTTTGACGGTGGCCGAGGCCAAGCGCTTGATTGCCAAAGGAGTAGCCGCCCTGCCCCAGGTTAAAAATGCCCTGACCAACGGCACCGTACTGGTGGCCGGCGGCACCACCAACGCCTATGTGGCTGAAGAACTGACCGGCCTGACCATTGACAAGGGGCGCTACACCGCCGGAGTCATTTGCGGCGGGCGCTGTTGTGTCTCCGTTGCCGATACCCGTATTCCCCCTTTAATCCTGCGCAAAGGCGCGCCGGCTGACATTCCGTGGGCCCAAGCCCTGGAACAGCTGGAACCCGGGGATATTTTCATCAAGGGAGGCAACGCCCTGGACCTCCAGGGCAACGTCGGCATACTTCTGGGCAATCCCCGCGGCGGCACCATCGGCGCCGCCCTGGGCGCCCTGGCAGCGCGGGGCGTCGAGATTGTCGCGCCGGTGGGCCTGGAAAAACTTGTGCCCTCGGTACCAGAATCGGCCCGGTTGCTGGGAATCGGCCGCATGGACTATTCCAGGGGTATGCCCTGCGGCATGCAAATAGTCGTAGGCGCCACTGTAATCAGCGAAGACAAAGCTTTGGCCTTGCTCAGCGGATGTCAGGTAACAGTGGCGGCCAAGGGCGGCGTTGGCAACTGTACCGGAAGTACCACCCTTGCCTTCTCCGGCAGGAAGGCGGAATTTCAAAAAGCCCTTTCCGTCCTCGACGCCGTCCTGGGCGAAAAGGAAATTGATTCGGCGACCCGCCCTTGTCCCTGTTCAGACCCGTGCGATTTTGGCAGACAAAATTCCTCTTAAGGGGGCGATCCAGTGCGATCTATCCGGGCTAAATTGCTTTTTGCTGTCTTGATCACCCTGGTGGGCACCTTCCTGGTCTCCACCTTGGCCCAGTTGCGCCTTGTGGGGGGTAGCGTTCAGCAACAAATCGATCAACACGGAACCACCCTGGTTCAGGAACGCGCCCAACACCTCACTCTGTGGTTGTCCAGCAAACGGCAGGAAGTCCAGTACCTTTCCGTTCATCCCCAGCTGGTTACTCCTGACCCCGCCGATGTGGAGTCCAGAGTAGCTTTTCTTCAGCAACAACATGCCGACCACCTCAGCACTTACGAAAACATAATTTTTGTCGACGCCGGATTGAAGGGGTATTTCCGCGATCAGGCCCTTCAGTTTACCAAGGACAACCCTGCCTACGAAACATTGGTTAACACCCTGGAGTCCCGCCAGCAACATATAAGCAGTCCTTTCCTTTCCGACCTCACCGACAGCTTTGTCATCCTCATCGCATCGCCCATCCTTTCCAGTAACGGAGAATTGGTGGGACTTCTGGCCGCCACCCTGCGCATGCAGGATTTCAGTGCCATGCTGTCCGACCTGATTGAGCCGGAGTATAACCAGTATGCGTTTATAGTCGATAACATGGGCACCATCATTGCCCACCCCGATGCTTCCCTGGCCGGCCGGGACAACATTCAAACCACCCAGGCCATTCCCGGCATCAGCGCCCAGGCCGAAGAAATATTGCAGCACCCTTACGGCGTAGTCGCCTACCAGGGTGCCGGCGCCGAATATGCTTATTTCCGCCGCATCCTGGGCACCGACGGCTGGATTCTGATTTATACCGCCCAGGCCCGGGCCTTTAACCGGCCCCTGACCCAGACCAGGACCTGGCTTGTTTTCAGCAACCTACTGGCTGTCGCCCTGGTCAGCAGCGTTATCTACCTCAGGGCAGAGGCCATAACCCGGCCGCTGCGGCAAATGGTTACCGTCCTGGGCGACATCGCCACCGGGGACCTTACCCAAAAGGTGGACGTGGTCTCCGACGACGAAGTGGGCCAGACCGCCCGCTACGCTAACCTCATGGCCGACGGCCTGGCTGGTATGATCCGGCAGCTTAAAGAGCTGGCCAACATCATCGTCACTTCGGGCCAGCAAATTGCAGCATCCATTGAAGAAAGCACCAGCGGCCTGGAACAGTCCAGCAACCTGGCCACCGAAATCGGAAGCAACATGCAGCTGAACGCAGCCTCCATCGACCAGACCAAGAACGCTGTCCAGTACGTGGCAGACAGCGCCCAAATGGTCTCTCAGCTGACCAGCGAGGCGGTAACCGAGTGTACCACTGCCGTCCACCAGGCCAATACCGGCAATCAGGCCGTCACCGAGGTTGTAGAAGCCATGACCGAAATCAGCGTTTCTTCGGAACAGGTCAACCAGTTGGTGGAAAACCTCATCGATTCGGCCCAGCGCATCGAAGAAATGCTGGAACTGATTACCCAGATTTCCGAACAAACCAACCTCCTCTCCCTTAATGCCGCTATCGAAGCTGCGCGGGCAGGAGAGATGGGTCAGGGCTTTGCCGTCGTTGCCAGCGAAGTGCGCAAACTGGCCACGCGAAGCACCCACGCCGTTGAAGAAATCGCCGAATTGGTTGAGGACATACGCCAGAAGGTGAACAGCACCAGCGAAGCCGTCCAGAAGAGCAATATGCTCATTCATCAGGCCGAAGACAAGTCCCGGTTGACCATGACCACCATAGAGAACGTGGTTACCAGCATCAACAACGTGGAACAAAAAATCCTGCGGGTCGCCGAAGCGGCGGCGGAACAGGCCGTCAACAGCAACGCCATCCGGGAAGCCATCGCCAACATTGCCGCGGCAACCCAGGAAACCTCGGCCGGGTCCGAGGAGCTGGGTGCCACTCTGGAAGAACAGGTGGCAATTTTGGCTGACATCGAGGATACCGTTGCCGAACTGACCCAGCAGGTCCAGAAACTGGATCAGATGATGAAGAGGTTCAAACTGGAAGAATAAAGGGCGCCAAAGCGCCCTCTTTATTTTAGCCCATATTTTCCAAATCAATGGCCCGGTAGCGTCCCGGCGCCAGTTGCGCCAGTTCGTTCAGCTCCCGTCTTTGGCAGGTAAGCAGAATTATTTGCCTGGACCGGCCCAGCTCCACCAGCAAGCTTAACATGCTGCGCAGGCGCCGGTCGTCGTACTGGACAAAGCTGTCGTCCAGGAACAGCGGCAGGTCCCCGCCCGTTACCAGGTCGGCAATGGCCACCCGGCAGGCGAAGTAAAACTGATCTACCGTTCCGCCGCTCAACTGGGACAAGTCCACCATGTCCCCCCGCTCGGGAGCCAGCACATTGATGGACATGTCGCTCTCCACCTGCAACTCATTGTACTTGCCCCCGGTAATCCTCTCCACCAGCGAAGAGACCATGACATTGAGTTCCGGCGCCAGTTGGCTGTGCATTTCCTGGGCCAGGTCCAATATCGTCTTTTGGGCAAGCTCCAGGGCTTGCATGCTGAGCTCCAGGTCCTGGTGCCGGGCCTCCAGTTGCCACAGTTCCTCGGTCAATTCAGCCAAAGAAGGCAGTTCGGAGTACAGGCCCTTGAGCTGGCCCAGCCCCTCGCTTTTTTCCGCCTGCAGGGCCAGGATTTCGCTGTCCAGCTTTTCCAGGCGCTCGCCGATGTCGGCATAACTTGCCGGCCCGGCGTCGGGAGGCAACGCTGCCGCCTGTTCCCGCAGCGAATCTTCGTCGCTGCCTTCCAGCATATCCTGAATCCGTTGCTCCAGGGCGGCGATTTCCTGTTGCAATTCCTGACTGCGGGTATAATTGGCCGCCAGTTTTTCAACCTCCGCCGGGGATTGCACCGAAAGCTCTGCCATCATCTCCTGGGCCCGGGCCTGCAGCGCAGCCAGGTCTTCCTGGGCTTGCCGGGCGCGCAAACGGGCTGCTTCTTCCTGTTCTTGGCACTGCGCCAGAAACATCCTGGCATCCAGGTACTTGTCCAGATTGACCCGGAAACAGGCAAGGGCTTCCTCCATTGCCATATCGTCCAGGCCGACGCTGGCCAGGATCTCCGCCAGCTCCCGGCTCTTCTCGGCGCTTTCCTGCCGGTAACTCTCCAGCTTTTCGGTGAGGTATTTTTGCTCCCGCAGCAGATCGCGATGGCGGTCGCTGAGCTCTACAAAGGTCTGGAATTTCTTTTCCAGCTCTTCCATGCTGCCCACGCCGGCCCGGCTGAACAGCCCCTTCAGTTCGCGCTGCGCCTGCTCCCGCCGGCGCTGGCTGTTAACAAACTCCATTTCCAGCGTATACAGTTCCCGCCGCAAAGTACGGCAGCGCAGGTTTACCCTCTTCGTCTCGCCCTGCACGGCAATGATGGCCCCGAGCAGCGGAACGGCCAACAGCGCCGCCATGGGTTGCACCTGCCAGGCAATTGCCGCCGTAACCGGCAACGCCGTCAGTAACAGCCAGCGCAACGTCGCCAGCTTGCTGAGCTTGCTCTCCTGGGCATCCAGTTCGGCGGTCAGTTCGTCGTGGGATTCATCCACTTGCTGGACACGGGTTTGGGCCTGCAAGGCCGCAGCCTGCTCCAGGGTATCGGGCCGGAAATAGGGCAGGGCCGACAGCTGGCCGGTGACTTCGCGAATTTCCCGGCTCAGCGCCTCCAGCTGGCTCTGCAGTTCGTCGATTAACTGCCGGCCCTTGACCTGCATCTGCCAGGCCGAACTCATCTCAATCAGGGTATCCTTGTCGAATGCCCGGTACGACGCCAGCGCCTCAATTTGTTCCTCCAGTTGCTTTGTGCGCTCTTGAGCTTCAGCCCAGGCTGTGCTGAGAATCTTGTTAAGCTCCTCGGCCTTTTCTATCTCAGCTTGCAAACTCTGCCACTGCTGGTGCCAATCGGGGGCTATGCTGGCCCGGGACAATTCCTGCCACAGGCCGCGGAGGGAATCCCGTTGCCTGCGCAACTCATCCAAACGCTCCAGTTTTTGTTGCGCCGCCCGGCTCTCTGCTTCCCGGGCCAGGCTTTTCAGCCGGCGCCGCTCCCCTTCCAGGTTGCTGAGCTTGCGGGCCAGGCGGTACTGCTCTGTTTCCAGCCGTGCCGCCTCCTCAGTTTGTCTCCGGGCCTGGGCAAGGCGGGTCTTGACTTGCTCCAGCAAGGTCCGGGATTTCATCAATTCGAAATCCAATTGCCCCTTGGCCTCCTGGAGGATTTCCAGGCCCTTTTCCGCCGAGATACCGCTTCCCCCAGACTGGGCCAGGTTGCTGAGGAGTTTGCGCACCTCCAGAACCACGGCGGTGTCGGTGGCCGACCCCAGCTGGCTGATGCTTATGGTGTTACGGAATATTAGTTTGTTGCATCCGAAATGCAACCGGGCAAAATCCGGTTCGCCCCAGCTGTTAAGGGGCAAATCGGCAATTGGCCGCCCGTCCTCGGCATTGAAAACCTGCACCGTGTTGTCGGCGAAGTTCCGGACGACCTTTACCCGGCCCCCGGACCAGGTGTATTCCAGCTCGCCGCCGTACGCGCCGCCCTGCCAGGGGCGGTATTTTTCCCAGCCGGGCTCAGGCTCCTTATGGGGGAGATTGGGTTTCCAAAAGCCAAAGAGCATGGCTTCGATAAAGCTGTGGACTGTGCTCTTGCCCGCCTCGTTGCCGCCAAAGACCACGTTGAGCCCTGGAGACAGGGTGAATTCGGTATCCTGAAAGCGGCCGAATCCGTAGAGTTTGAGCCTGTCCACCGTTACCATGCTTCAACCCTCCCCGCCAGCAAAGCGTCCAGGCCAAAGCGCAGCGCCCGTGCTGCGACTTCGGCAGGGCATTGGGTTTGTTCAATGGCCGCTATATACCTGCCGACGACCCCTCTGCTGTGCTCTTTTTTGATGGTCTCGATGTCGTAACCGGTTCCGGCGCTCTGAGCAATGGAGATATAGAATACCCCGTCCAGGTAATCCTGCACTTTCAGCACGTCCCACTTTGCCTGCCCCGCCAGGCGGACTGCAAAGAGATTTTCAGCCGGGGCCAGCGCTTCCACGGCGTCCAGGATGCGTTGGGCCACTTCTTCCTCGGCGGCGCAACCGTCGGTGTCCAGGTCCAGGGTATAAAACCTGCGCCGGGCCACGCTGACAAATTCCAGTGCCGCCGCAGTGCCTATGCTGCCTTTCAAAATGCCGTGGCCCTGCCGGCAGGAAAAATCCAGCGGTTCGGGGCTGCCGGGAGCAAGCATTTTGGGCGACCACACCACGTGCTCATGGGCGCCGCCCAATGCCACGTAAGCCAGATTGCTGAGCTCCAGAATTGACGACGGAATGGCCAGGTCTTCCGGCGTCCCGTAGGCAACGACTACGACCTGGGCGCCCGCGCTGTCCTTAAGCTGCTCCCAGTCCAGCCCGCCGCGCTCCTGCCGCCATGCGCAACCGTATATCCTGGCATTGAGATGGGGAGTCCAGATGCTGGACAGGTGCGGTTCGTGAAAAATATGGACGTTGTCCGGCCAGGGATATTCCCGGTAAAAGCTGTTGGGGTGGTTGAAGTCGCTGTTGCCCGGAGCAATAACCACCTTTGTCTCCGGTATCCGCCGAAACTGATCGGCGACAAAATCCACCAGCGGCCGGGTGACGTATTGCTCTTCCCACAAGTCGCCGGCAATGAGGAGCAAATCGGTTTGCTCTTCCTTGCATATTTCCGAAATCTTGGCCAGGGTCTGCATATAGTCCTTGCGGCGCTGCCTGCCAATACTGGGCGGCAGGCCCCGGCAGGGTGCGCCCAGGTGCAAATCGGCGGTATGGACAACCTTGATTCTGCCCATTTTCAACCCCCCTTTGTCTGTGGCCACACTGGATTATTCTGTAAATCCTCTGGTTTTTCCTCCTCTTGCCCAGATAATTCGTCACTTTTCGCCCCTGCCTGCCGGGACAAAAAAACACCCTGCCTTCCGGCAAGGTGCTGTCGTCCTGGTTGGGCATGCCTCAGCTGATAATTTTGTCGCTTATTAAAGTATCCCTTATGTAGTCCAATAATTCCAAAGCCCTGCCTGTACCGTTGACGACGCAGGAAATGGGGTTTTCGGCGAGTAATACTGGGGCTCCTATTTCTTGTGAAAAATATGCATCGAGACCGTGCAATTTAGCGCCGCCCCCGGACATAACTATGCCCCTCTCCATGATGTCCGAGTGCAGTTCCGGCGGCGTCGCCTCCAACACCTGGGCAATGCTGCGCAGAATGCTGTTGACGGGTTCGGCCAGGGCTTCGCCGGCTTCTTTGGAAGTGATGACCAGGCTCTTGGGCAGGCCGGTGACCAAATCCCTGCCCCGCACTTCCATCTTTTCATTGCGTCCCTGGGGATGAACCGACGCCACGTTAATTTTAATATCTTCAGCAGTCCTCTCTCCGATGATGACATTGTACTTGTCCCGGATGTACCTGATTATATGCTCGTCAAAGCGATTGCCGCCAATGCGGATCGAGGCGCCTTGCACAATATCGCCCAGGGACATTATGGCCACATCGCATGTGCCGCCGCCGATGTCGATTACCATGCTGCCAAAGGGTTGGAATATCTCCAGGCCCGCCCCCAGGGCGGCGGCCCGGGGCTCTTCAATCAAGTACACTTCCCTGGCCCCGGTTTTCTTGACGGCTTCCAGGACTGCCCGTTCCTCCACCGAGGTGATGCCTGCAGGGACGCACACCATTACCCTTGGCTTGCGGAGCATGCTGCCGCAGGCCTTGGAGATGAAGTGTTTGAGCATTATTTCCGTGACGTCGAAATCTGCGATTACGCCGTCGCGCAGCGGCCGGATGGCCCTGATGTTGCCCGGCGTCCGCCCCATCATCCGGCTGGCTTCCTCCCCCACTGCCAGCACCCGGTTGGTTTGAGCATCCAGCGCCACCACCGAGGGCTCGTGCAGGACAATGCCCTTGCCTTTAATGTAAATCAGTACTGTTGCGGTTCCCAGGTCGATGCCAATGTCCCTAGATAGGCTAATCACAAATACTCCTCCTTTGCCGCGACTGCCGCTGAAAGCACTGGAATAATATTCTACAAGGGCGGAAGAAACTCCTTTATTTAGCCAACCTTTTCCCGCTTTTCCCGGTACTTTCTTCTGGTCGCTTCCCCGCCGCGCAGGTGCCGTTCGGCCTTGTTTGTCTCCAGGATCTGCCTGACTTGTTGCGCCAGCGCGGGGTTGATCTGGCAGAGGCGTTCCGTCAAGTCTTTGTGCACCGTACTCTTGCTCACCCCAAAGGCTTCCGCCACTGCCCGCACGGTATCGCCGGTATTGAGAACGTGGTTGGCAATGTCGATAACCCGTTGCCAGATATAATCATTCACTCCGCTGCCCTCCTAACCTTTATACTGTTCAATTTATATGTCCCCCCTGAAGGTGTTAGACCTTTCTGGCAACCAATTGCGGTCATTGCTCTGCCCCGACGTAATCCCTGGGGTCATGGGCTTCCCCGTCGGGCCCCCACAATTCAAATTCCAAAAAGTCACCGGCGTAATTCCCCCAGGGCTTGGGGGCCAGTTCGCCAATCTTCTGCCCTGCTGTTACCCTTTGCCCGACGGTTACGCAGATGTTGTCCAGGTTGACGTACACCGTGATCCAATCGCCATGGGCGATTTCCACTTTACCCGACTCTTGAATGTCGGGATGTACGACCTTGGTCACCGTTCCGCTCAGGGCTGCCGCCACGGCATCCCCTGCCAGCCCGTCGATGTGCAGCCCGGCCAGCGTCCAGTACGTCCCGGGGGCAGGCTGAAAGCCATCACCCGGCGCCGCCAATATCTCGCCTTCCAGGGGCAGCAGCAGTTTGTCCCCCCGTTCGGGCACAAAGGCCGTTTCCTCTGCCGGGACTTCCTCGCCCGGATCCTGCTCATGGGGGTGTTGATGTTCTTCCTGTTCCCCGTTAGGGCCAGGGACAAAGACGTAACCGGGCTCCGGCCGCAACTGCCACCACGCCAGGCCCGAAATACACAGGGCGCAAAGAGAGTACACCAGCGCATAACGCAAGCCCGGGGACAGAGAACGCCAGTGAGCGCTGGCTGTCCTTTTCAGCTTCGCCGCCGTATTTGCGAGCTTGCCGACCATTGTCTTTACACTGCTTTTCAGCTTCTTCACTTGCCTATCACCTCGAGGCATATTCTGCCCCGGACAGGCTGTATTATTCTTCCCACCGCACCCTTTGCACCGAGACGCCGGTAAAGTAATGCTCAATTATTTCCTCGGCAGAATGCCCCAGCCGGGCCATGCCGTCGGCGCCGTATTGGCACATGCCCACAGCATGGCCATAACCCATGGTAGTGAAGGAAAAGGTTCCGTTCTCTTCCAGCCAGGACACTTTGCTGGACCGCAGGCCGAGGCTGGTGCGAAATTCCAGTCCCCGCATAACTTTGCCGCCCACGTCGACGTCAATGATGCGCCCGCTGGGGGTGCTGCGGAGCACCTGCAGGCGCAGGACCGCCGGTTCCACTTCCAGCCGGGCAGCCACATCTTCCCGTTTCAGCCGTACCGTTTCCGTCAGCCGCGGCGAATGGGAGCAATAAGGACATGCCACCGCCCTGAGATAGGGCACGGCGTTGGTCCAGACATCTTCCGAGTTCTCGGTGCTGCCGCCGCAGGTGGAATGGAAGACGGCGTCAATCAGCCTGCCCTGGTGGGTAATGACTTGCCCGCCGGTTTCCGTAACGGCCCGCCAGATCTTGTTCCAGTACACCCTTTGCCGGAAGAAAGGCCATTGGGAATAGGCCTGTTCCTGGCTAATCCAGGCCTGGCAGTGGGTGCTGTCGGTGCACACGTCGGCGTCGGGATGCCGGTCGCACCCCGGGCCGCCGCCGCTTCGCAGGCGGGCAAGGGCGTAGGTCCTGGCCACAATGGCCTGGGCCCGCAACGCTTCCTGATGAAATTGGGCCGGCATTTCCGCCGCCACCACTCCGGCCAGGTATTCCCCCAGGGGCAACGCCATTAGTTCCTGAGTCCGGTGGTTCCACACCTTTGTCGTTATCCGCTCCGTTTTTTCTCCGGCCGGCGGCAGGCCGCGCCTGCAGCTCCACACAGTCAGCGCCGGCAAAACAATTAACAAAAGCAGCATTGCCGTTAGGGTGAAGACTATCTTCTTTAGTACCCGCACCGTTTTCCCCCCTCGGCGCTATGTATATGCCGGGGACAGGCAATCTAGACTTGTACACAAAAAAGCCGCCCTGCGGCGGCATGCTCAGCGTATCCAGATATCTGCACCCAAGTTTTTTAACTTGCCCACCAAATTATGATAACCGCGGTCTATGTGGTAGACATTGCCCACTTCCGTAATGCCTTCGGCGGCCAGGCCGGCCAAAACCAGAGCCGCGCCGGCCCGCAAATCCGTGGCATTTACCGGTGCGCCGGTGAGCGCCGGCACCCCTTCGATGACGGCGCTGCGTCCTTCGATCTTAATCCTGGCATTCATGCGTTTGAGTTCATCCACATGCATAAAGCGATTCTCAAAAATGGTTTCAGTTATGACACTGGTACCCCGGGCGATGGTGAGCACGGCCATGGCCTGGGCCTGCATATCCGTCGGGAAACCCGGGTAGGGCAAAGTCTTGATGTCGGTGGCGGAAAGGGAGTCGCTGCCGATGACCAGCATTCCGTCTTCCCGCTCCAGTATTTTGACGCCCACCTCTTCAAATTTGGCAATCACTGGTTTGAGATGGTCGGCCAGGGCGTTTTTGATCAGGACCTGACCGCCGGTTATGGCCGCAGCGGCAATAAAGGTTCCCGCCTCAATGCGATCGGGAATGACGGTGTGGCGGGTACCCTTGAGGGCGTCGACGCCGGTGATGCGGATGAGGCTGGTCCCGGCCCCGCGCACCTGCGCCCCGGCGGCGTTAAGATAGTTGGCCAGGTCGACGATTTCCGGCTCTGCGGCGGCATTTTCAATTATGGTCGTCCCCCGCGCCAGGGTGGCGGCCATCATGATGTTTTCGGTAGCGCCGACGCTGGGAAAGTCCAGATAAATCCTGCCTCCGGTAAGGCGGGGGGCCACCGCTTCAATGTAACCGTGCCCCATAATTACTTCCGCCCCCAGGGCCATAAAGCCTTTTAAGTGCAGGTCGATGGGCCTGGTTCCGATGTTGCAGCCGCCCGGCAGCGACACTTTGGCTCTGCCCAGGCGCGCCAGCAGCGGTCCCATAACCAGTATGGACGCCCGCATTTTCCGCACCAATTCGTACGGAGTCTCGTGAGTCTTCAGCGTACTGGCGTCGATCTGCAACTGCCCCTGGCCCTGCCAGCTTACCCCTGCCCCCAGCCGCTCCAGCAACATGCAAATGGTTTGGACATCGTTTAAGGGAGGGACCCCTTCGATGGCGGTAATGCCGTCGGTAAGCAGCGAGGCGGCCAGAACCGGCAAAGCTGCATTTTTTGCACCGTCAATTTTTACAGTCCCCTTCAGGGCGTTTCCGCCCCGAATGTATATTTTCTCCATGCTATTTCCTCCCATGGGGCAGGGCCAGTCCTGTTTTAAAAACTTCCCGGCAATACCGGCGTGGCAATGCGCACCACCGTCCGGTTGCTGTCTTTTTGCCGGCGTAAAGCCACGCCAAAGTTGACCTCGCCAATGCCGGTATGTACCGACTGGGCGAACCGGGGAGACCAGCCGCTCCAAACGGCAACCCCGTTGGCATTTACGCCTTCCTGATAGGCGGCATCCACTGCATTGAATGCAGAGTAAACCAGGTTAAGCTTGTCACTGTCTCTTAGTCTAGCATTGACATGGCCCTCCAGACAAGAGGTAATTTTAACTTCCTCGGCCGCTATGCCCAGGGCGGCAAAAGCTTGCAGCGTCTGCCGGTGCATGGTCTCCAGTCCCCGGTGCACTGTCTGCCTTATTTCAATACAGGCAATGGTTTCGGTATCCAGGGACTGGACCTGGATGCGCAGGTGGACGGTATCGGACAGCTCGTAGTCCAGCAATGCATATCCGTAATGGCCGGTGGAACGCAACTGAACGTTGTATTCCAGCCTGTTGAGCTCAAAGGCTTCCGCCATGGTTTCCACCGCCGCTTCGGCCTGGCGCGGCGTGTAATGGCTGGGGGCCACAACAGCCCAGGCGCTGATTTCTGCCGCATCCGCCACCGCTCCGGTGGCGGCAAAAGCTGCGCTGAGCAACTGGATGTCGGAAAGGTCTTCGGCGACCGGGCCCGTTTCTTCCCTTTTCAGATACCAGCCGGTAAGCACCAAAATAACCAGCATGATTGCCGTCAGTTTTTTCATGTGTCACCCCTCCCTTTCGTTAATAAGGGTTGACACATTTTTGCCATTATATTCCCCGGGCCACAAAAAAACAGGATCTCAGGATCCTGATTAGCTCTTGCTTTTGAAGCACGGGCAGCGGTGGCCCAACAGGCGGTCCAGAAAAGTCAGTTTGCGGTAATTCTTAACCTCGGCCGGATCGGCCCGCCGCAGCAATTCCATGCATTCCCTGCACAGGGGCTGCCCCCGGGAGTGTATGACTTCCAGGGGCACGCCCGCTGCCAGCAACCGTTCCGTTCTGTCGGGAACGGCGATGTCCTCCACATCCACAGCTTCATCGGCGGCCACAACCAGGCCTATCGGTCCCTTGTATTCCGGGAGGTTGACAACAGTGAAAGAAAGGTTGTGCTGCCGGGCCAGGCGAATATACTCGGCCGCCTCTGCCAAATCGGCCCTGCTGCTGATCAGCAGTTTGCGCGCTTTGGGATGAGCCATGGCCGCGCGGATTTCTTCATAGATTCCGGGTTCGTTGATTTGCTCGACGGTGAGAACTTTGATGACCCGTTCGCGGAACTGACCCAAATAGCGCTGCCGCTCCTCCCGTTTGAGCTGAGGAGCGCCGTGGAGCCCCGTCAGCACTTTTTGTTCCAACAGGGATTTCTCGGTAAATTTGTTACCCCTCACGTCCCGCCACCTTCAGGCGCACTATGGCTCGTTGCAAGGCGGCCTGGGCACGGGCATAATCGATGTCCGCTCGTTTCTTTTCCAGCCGGGCCAGGGCCCGCTTTTTGGCCTCTTCGGCCCGGCGGACGTCGATTTCTTCAGCCATTTCGGCTGCTTCAGTAAGGATGGTCACTTGCCGGGGCGTGACTTCGATGAAGCCGCCGTTTACTGCCGCTTTGCGTTCACCGGCAGGTGTTTTGATGGTCATCGGGCCAATGGCCAGGGGCGCCACCAGGGGAGCGTGTCCCGGCAGGACACCAATCTCCCCGTCCACGGTGCGCACTATGACCATGGCGACGGGCCCCTGAAACACCTGGCGTTCGGGAGTGACCACCGTCAAGTCGAAGGTCCTGTCGCTCATTATTACGACCCCCTACAGCGTTTCCGCTTTTTTAACGGCATCCTCGATGGTACCCACCATGTAAAAGGCCGCTTCGGGCAAGTCGTCGTGTTTGCCGTCGAGTATCTCCCGGAAGCTGCGGATGGTGTCCTTGAGGGGCACGTAAACCCCCGGTGTCCCGGTAAACATTTCGGCGACAAAGAAGGGCTGCGACAAAAAGCGCTGTATCTTTCTGGCCCGGGCGACGATCAGCTTGTCTTCGTCGGACAGTTCATCCATGCCCAAAATGGCAATGATGTCCTGCAATTCCTTGTACCGCTGCAACACGCCCTGCACTTCCCTGGCGACGCGGTAATGTTCAGCGCCCACGACCTGGGGATCCAGGATTCGCGATGAAGACTCCAGGGGGTCCACAGCGGGGTAAATGCCCAGCTCGGAGATTGCCCGGGAAAGGTACGTGGTGGCGTCCAGATGGGCAAAGGTGGTAGCCGGCGCAGGGTCGGTGGGGTCGTCGGCGGGGACGTAAATTGCCTGCACCGAGGTAATAGAACCTTTGGTTGTGGAAGTAATCCGCTCCTGGAGCTGTCCCATTTCGGTCTGCAGGGTGGGCTGGTACCCTACCGCCGAAGGCATACGCCCCAGCAGAGCCGACACCTCGGAACCCGCCTGGGTGAAACGGAAGATGTTGTCGATGAAGAGGAGGACGTCCTGCCCCTCCTTGTCCCGGAAGTACTCGGCCAGGGTAAGCCCGGTCAGCCCGACCCGGAGACGCGCTCCCGGCGGCTCGTTCATCTGGCCAAAGACCATGGCCGTCTTGTCGATGACGCCGGCTTCCTTCATTTCCAGCCAGAGGTCATTGCCCTCCCGGGTCCTTTCGCCGACGCCGGCAAAAACAGAGAAGCCGCCGTGCTCATAAGCGATGTTGCGAATGAGCTCCATAATTAAGACTGTCTTGCCCACGCCGGCACCGCCGAAGAGGCCGACCTTGCCGCCCCGGGAATACGGGGCGAGAAGGTCGATGACCTTAATCCCCGTTTCCAGGATTTCGGTAGCCGGGCGCTGCTCTTCAAAACTGGGCGCCGGGCGGTGGATGGGCCAGCGCTCTGCGCCCCGGACTTCTTCGCCCTCGTCAATGGGCTGGCCCAGGACGTTGAGCAGCCTGCCCAGAGTGGCGCGGCCCACGGGAACGGTGATGGGGCCGCCGGTGTCCCGGACCTCGGCCCCCCGGATGAGGCCGTCGGTGGAAGACATGGCCACGCAACGGACGATGTCGCCGCCTACATGGTGCGCCGCCTCCATGACGATTACTCTGCCGTCGGCAGAGGTTACTTCCAGGGCGTTATAAATGTCAGGCAAAGTCTCTTCAAATTTGACGTCAACAACAGGCCCGATGACCTGTACGACTTTTCCCGTATTCAAAAGCGCGTTTCCTCCTTCCTTATCCTTCCAGAGCCTGGGCCCCGTTGACGACCTCCAGGATTTCCCGGGTTATGGCCGCCTGACGGGCGCGGTTGTACGACAAAGTCAGCTCGTCGATCATCTCATTGGCATTGTCGGTGGCGGATTTCATGGCCGCCCTCTGGGCGCCCAGCTCCGAAGCCTTGGCCTCCAGGAGGCCCTGGTAAAGCAGGCTGGTGACATAACGGGGGAGCATGGCGTCCAAAACAGCTGCGGGGGAAGGTTCGTACAGGTAGAGCCCGGGGCTTTCTTCCCCGGCAGCCAGCCCGACCACCGGCAACAGCTGAATTATTTTGGGTCTATGGGTGAGGACGCTGACGAATTCCGTATAGATTAAGTGCAGAGAACCGAAAATTCCCTCGGCAAAGTTGCTGAAGAGGGGACCCATAATGCCGGCTGCGTCCTTATACGTGGGGTTTTCGAATTTTAGCCCGTATTCGCCGATGACTTCGAAGCTGCGCTTGCGCATGAACTCTTTGGCCTTGCGGCCAACCACTGTCACCGGGCCCGGGTTATTCAGTATGATTTCCCGGGCAAAGCGCAGCACATTGGTGTTGTATGCGCCGCAGAGGCCCCGGTCGGCAGCGATGACGATGTAAGCCGGGGGACCTTCCCTGGACTCCAGCAGCGAATTGCTTGTTTCGGGGTTGGACTGAAGGATTCTGCTCATGACCTGAGCAAGCCTGGTCATATAAGGCCGGGCGGCCAGAACGCTGGCCTGGGCCCTGCGCAATTTGGCCGCCGCCACCATTTCCATGGCCTTGGTAATCTGCTGAATGTTCCGTACACTGGTTATGCGCCGCTTTATGTCGCGGGTGTTTTCCACGTCGGCACCCCCTAGGCCACGAACTGCTCTTTGAATTCCTGTATCGCCTGCTTGAGGGCGGCTTCGGTTTCTTCGCTGAGGTCGCCGGTTTTCTCGATATCGGCAGCCAGATGGGGATAATGCTGGTCCAGGAAGCGATAAAATTCCTGTTCGAACCTGGCAATGCGGTCCAGCTCAATATCATCCAGGTATCCGTTGACGGCGGTGTAAATAATCATCACCTGCTTGGCCACCGGCAGGGGAGCGTACTGCCCCTGTTTGAGGATCTCCGATACGCGCCGGCCCCGGTTAATTCGCGCCTGAGTGGTCTTATCCAGATCGGTGCCAAACTGGGCAAAAGCCTCCAGCTCCCGGAACTGGGCCAGGTCGAGGCGCAAGCGGCCGGCCACTTTGCGCATGGCTTTAATCTGGGCGCTGCCCCCTACCCGGGATACCGAGATGCCCACGTTGACGGCAGGCCGAATTCCGGCAAAGAAGAGGTCGGTTTCCAGGAAAATCTGGCCGTCGGTAATGGAAATGACGTTGGTGGGGATGTAAGCCGCGATGTCTCCGGCCTGGGTTTCGATGATGGGCAACGCCGTCAGGGAACCTCCTCCCCAGGCGTCGTCCAGCTTGGCCGCCCGCTCCAGCAGGCGGGAATGCAGGTAGAAGACGTCGCCGGGGTAAGCTTCCCGGCCGGGCGGGCGTCTCAGCAACAGGGACATTTCCCTGTATGCCACGGCATGCTTGGACAGGTCGTCGTAAACCACCAGGACGTGCTTGCCGTTGTACATGAAGTGCTCGCCCATGGCGCAACCGGCATAAGGCGCAATGTACAGCATGGGCGCAGGCTCGCTGGCTGTGGCCACCACCACGGTGGTGTAATCCATGGCGCCGGCTTTGCGCAAAACGTCCACCACTGCGGCCACGGTGGAGTTCTTCTGGCCTATGGCCACATAAATGCAGTAGACGTCCGAATCCCGCTGATTGATGATGGCATCTATGGCCAACGCCGTCTTGCCGGTGCTGCGGTCGCCGATGATCAGTTCCCGCTGTCCCCGGCCGATGGGGATCATGGAGTCCAGGGCTTTTATGCCGGTCTGCAGGGCTTCGTGCACCGGCCGCCTCTGGGTCACTCCGGGGGCGGGACTCTCAATGTTGCGATAGGCTTCCGCTTCGATGGGTCCCTTGCCGTCCACGGGCTGGCCCAGGGCGTTGACTACGCGCCCGATCAGCCCTTGCCCCACCGGCACCTGGGCGATCCGGCCCGTCCGCTTGACGGTATCGCCCTCTTTTACGCCGGTATAATCGCCGAGAATAACGGCGCCGACATTGTCCTCTTCCAGGTTGAGGACCATGCCGTAAACAGAGTTGGGGAACTCCAGGAGCTCGCCGGCCATGGCCTTCTGCAGTCCGTGGATGCGGGCGATGCCGTCGCCGACGTAGACCACCGTTCCCATTTCCGTGATATCGATATCAGCGCGATAGCCTTCAATTTGCTTTCGTATAATACTGCTTATTTCCTCCGGTCTGATTTGCACCGCTTGTCACCTCTCTTGCTCTTTCTGGACCAGGGAACGCTTCAGGCGCTCCAGGCGGCCCTTGAGGCTGCCGTCTATAATCTTGCCGTCGATGTTGGCGACAAAACCCGCCAACAGCCGGGGCTCAATTTTCAGATCAACGATGACATCCCGGGCGCCGGTTATTTTAATGAGCTTGGCCCGCAAGGCCTCCATCTGCGCTTCGGTAAGGGGACGGGCGGACTGGCAACGGGCCCGGACACGGCCGGATGCCTGGTCGTCAAGATTACGGAATTCTTCCGTCAGGGCGGGGATCATTTGAATCCTTCCTTTGTCCAGCATCAGGTTGAGCAGGTTGACCAGGTAAGACTCAAATCCGAGGCCGTCGGCCACCGCCGCCAATACCCGGCGCTTATTGTCCAGGCTGACCCGGGGGCTTGTCAACAGTACCCTGAGCTCTGCGTTATCCCGCCAAACTGCGGCCATGGCTTCCAGTTGTTCGAGAAATTCCCGGCTGCGCATATTGCTCCGGGCGAGGGCATGCAGGGCTTCGGCATAGCGTTTAGCTGCTGTACTTTTCATAAGCCGAATCCAGCTCCTCCAGGACCTGTTCAAAAATCTTGTCCTGATCCGCCGCGGTTATGGAACGGGCCAGCAGTTTTTCCGCCGCCGCCACCGAAAGCGAGGCAATTTGGGTGCGCAACTGCTCCACTGCCTTGGCCTGCTCCTGGCGGATTTCCGCTTTGGCGCGCTCCAGGATAGCCGCTGCTTCGGCGTTGGCTTTGGCAATCAACTCTTCCCGGTGCTCTTCGGCCTTGGCCAGGGCAGCCTCCACAACCCTTGCGGCCTCTGCCTTGGCCTGGGCCAGCATGGCCCGGTGCTCATCCAAGAGTCTTGCGGCCTCTTCCCGCTCCCGCCGCGCATTGTTCAGGTCGTCATGAATTTTTTGGCGGCGCTTTTCCAGAAAATCTCCCACCGGTTTGAAGAAAAGGAAGCGCAGGATAAGGAACAGGGTAATCAGGTTTATTATTGTAAATATGAAAGTCGTAGGAAGTATGTCCAGCAATGTTGTTCCTCCTTCCGGAGTAATGGAAGATGGGAAATGGGTTTCCCCATTCCCCATCCCTGCAGTTATAGTATTCTGTTGACGATGCCCAACAGCAACAGGGCGACAACGAGGGAATAGATACCGGTGGTTTCGGCTACAGCCTGGCCCAGCAGCATGGTGGTCATGATTTTGCTCTGGGCTTCGGGCTGACGGCCAACGGCTTCAACGCCCTTGCCGGCAGCATAGCCCTGCCCAATGGCAGGACCTAAGCCGCCGCCGATCATGGCAATGGCGGCGCCAATGACAGCAAAAGCTGCAACTGCGAGTTCATTCCATACCATTTTATAACTCCTCCTGTACAATTAGTTTTACTCATCATCGTCTTTGGCCAGGGTGATGAACACCATGGTGAGCATGACAAAAATAAAGGACTGCAGGATGCCAGAGAAAAGGTCAAAGTAAATGCTGGCCACTGCCGGAACGAACAGGGCTACCGCTCCGGAAATCATGGCCATTATCACCGAGCCGCCCAGGAGGTTGCCGTACAAACGCATGCCCAGGGAAAAGGGCTTAGCGACTTCACCGATCAGGTTCATGGGCAGAAGAAAAATAAAGGGTTCTCCCATCCCCTTGATGTAAGACCAACCCTTTGCCTTGATGGCAAAATAATGTATACAGAAAAAGGTTACTATTCCATAGGCGATGGTAACGCTAAAATCTGCTGTGGGCGGACGCAACCCAAAGATACCCAGCAGGTTGGAAAATAACAGCAGAAAAAACAAAGTGCCTATGTACGGCATAAAGCCTTTGTTTTTCTGACCCATGGTCGTATTTACGAGCCCAGACACGGCTTCCACAATTGCCTCGACGACATTTTGACGCTTGTCGGGGTAAACCTGCAGGTTTCGCCGGAAGATCAGCGCCAAAATTATCAGCACAGCCATGACCAGCCAGGTATTGACCACCGATTCGGTGATGGGCAAGCCAAATATGGTAAACTCCGTGCGCGGGCCCTCCAGAATTGCCTCCACGTTACTTATCACCTCTTTCCCCATGGGCGGAATTTAGAAACTCAGCCGCCCGTTCTTTGCAGTAGGTCAGCGCCGCCTTTCCCAGGATCAGCACCTTAATCATCAGCAGGCCGACCAGCACAGCGTACATATTGAGAAAAGGAGACGTAAAGGCATAATAAAGCACCGACGCCGTCAGCAGGTAGCGGCCTATATAGCTCACGCTGCCTTTGACCCTCGCCGCCCGGGGATGGACGGCAAAAAGGCTGCGGATGCTCCGGGCCAGCAAAGAAAAATTGAAGATGGCCACCACAGTCCCCAGCAGCACACCCCATGCTTCCGGCCTGCGCCCGGACAGCAGGGCCAGCCCGGCCAGAACGGAAGAGGCCGCAGCCGCTTGGGATATCAAGCGACGTTGCAATACGGCAACCTCGTCCACGCTGCTCACTCCCCGGGCAAAAATTTCTTGAGCAGGGAATACACCGTCAGCACGCCGGCGCCGATCCCCGCCAGGAGACCGGGAACCACCCACAAACCGCCCAGGGCGGAACCCAAGCGCCAGCCCAAAAGGACTGCAGCGCAAAAGGTTACCCCAATGCCGGTGATCAGGGACAGGTAGCGGAGTACTTCAAGCCATTGTGCAGGTTTCATTTTCCCACTCCACAAAGGACATTATACTTTAGGAACAGGCTTTTTGCAACCTCGGTCACTGTTGTTCCCGAACCCAGAAAACCTCTATTCTGTCCCCGGTTTTCAGGGGGCTGGTGTAATCCGCCTCTGCCCCGTTCAGGGTGATGCGCAGGTGTCCCCGGGCCTCGCCGTACTCGATGCCCGCCTGGGCCAAAGCATAGAACAGCGTCGCCTGCTCGGCGGGGAGGGTAAAGGGCTGCCCGTTGACTGTGACGGCAATGGCGCTGTCCGCAACCGCAGCCGCAGCCGCCACCCCGGCAACGGCGCTCACAGCAATGACTGAAGCGGGCGTGATGGGTGTGGAAGGATCGGCAACCGCTCCGTCCACCGTCACCGCCAGTTGGGTGAGATCCAGGTCCATCATGGCGGCCAGTTCGCCTACATTGGCCGGGGGCCTGATCTCCACATTGTCTCCGGGGTGAATAGGGGTATCGGCAGTGGCCGGCAGGCCGTTTATCTTTTGTACCAGCGGCACGTGGAGCTCAGTGTCGTTGACCTGCACGGCAACGGGTTCAAATTCCGCCGCGATTTCACCCAGAGTGATTGGCGTGAGCTCCGGCCTGGTTCCGGGGATAACTTCGATGCGGTCCCCCGCTTTCAGTTCGGTATCCAGGGTTGCCTCCATTTCATTAACGCGAATGGTCGCAGCCTTGCCCATCTCCCCGGTCAGAACGCGCCGCCGGCCGTTGAGGGTAAACTCCAGCCTGTCTGCCTCCGCGCCCAGGGTATCCGGACCCATTCCGCAGTGTAACAGGGCCTGGGCCACGGTGGTTTGCTGCACAGCGTAGAGGCTTACCTCCTGACCGTTGACCCACACCCGGATCAGTTGTTCGCCCCGGGGTTTAAGTGCAGTGAGGGCAATACCCAGCGGCGTGATGGCTTCAGGACCAATGAGCTCGTCGCCGCAGTAGTCGATGCCCTCCAGATGGGCGTGGGTGCGAATCCCAATCCGTTCCGCCGGCAGGCCCAGGTGCAGGGACAGGTAATCCCTGAGCAGCGGCGTGAGGCTGCCGCCGCCGGCGCAGAAGAGGGCAGCCGGGGATTCGCCGCCGTTGTTGGCTTTGATGGCCCGGGCCAGGGCCCGGGAAAGCTTTTCCACTGCCGGCTCAATTACCGCCAGTATTTTCTCCCTGTCTTCCCGATACTTATTGCCCAGGACATCGGTAAATTCCACCTGCTCCTGCTCATTCAGAGCCACCTTGACCGCTTCGGCGGTATTGAAATCCAGCAGGTAATGCTGGGCAATGGCTTCGGTAATCTCATCGCCGGCCATGTCCACCATTCCGTAGGCAATGATGGTCCCGTGACGGCTGACTGCTATGTCCGATGTTCCGGCGCCGATGTCCACCAGCGCCAGGTTGAGAAAGCGCAAATGGGGGGGCACCGCCACCGCCATGGCGGCAATGGGTTCCAGGGTCAGGCTGTCCACGGCCAGCCCCGCCTTGGCCAGGGCGCTGAACAGGCCGTCGATTACCACCTGGGGCAGAAAAGTGGCGATGATTTCAATGCCGATACTGCTACCTTTTTGACCCAGGAGGTTGTCTATTCTGATGCCGTCGATGTAGTACGCCACCGGGCTGTAGCCTACGCAGTAGAGAGATTCCTGCTCCCTGGCCATTTCTTCCTTGGCTTTGGCCAACACCAGCACTTCCAGGTTGTGCAGATCTCCTTCGCCAATTTCCCGGGCTGAAGGCAATTTTAACTCCGCTGCGGTGCGCCGGGTGGTGAGGGCGCGGCCGGCGGCGGCGATGGCCGCCCTGTCCAGGGTACAACCCGCCCTCTCCTCCAGAGCTTCCTTAACCTGGGCTATGACAGCGCTTACCTGACCCACGTCGTGGATTTGCCCGTCCAGCATAGCCCGCTGAGGGTGAGGGCGGACAATGCAGTGCTCGACGCTTATGCCGCCGGATTCTTTTGCACGGCAAAGCAGGCCCACAACAGACCTGGTCCCGATGTCTATGGCAAATATGTACTGTTCATTCATACCGCCACCCCCCTTTGCAATAATTCGCTTTCAGTGTTCTGTATTCCTGCCTTGGTATCCCCACAGGGAACCCAGCGCGGCCATGGCGCCCAGGAGCAGGGGCAGGTAATAGGTCGTCAGGCGCCAGGCGAGGATGAAAATGCCCAGCACGTTGCGGGGCACAACCCCCTGGTACATTCCCGCCATGGCCAGCTCCACCGCGCCGCTGCCCCCGGGAACGGGAATAAAGGGAAGGGCGAGGGTAAGAGCAAACTGGCGGCTGATGAGCAGGGCAGGGTCGGCCTTAACCCCCAGGCCCCGGGCCAGCACCGGGAGAATGCCAAACCAGACAGTCCAATAGCCCAGTGTAAGGAAAGCAATTCGGAACAGGCTCCAGGGACCCCGCCCCCACATAATCCTCAGTCCCCGGTCAAACTCCCGGGCCTCCAGCTCCAGCTGCTGTTGCCATTTGCTCAGAAAACCCTGCTGCCAGCGCCGGGGCAGTTTGGCAAACAGACCCTGGAGCAGGCCGGGGAAAAGGACATAGGCGGCGCTGAACACCGTGGTGGCGGCAAAGACCAGGGCCACCACGGTAAAGAGATCCCCGGTAACCGGCCCGAACTGCACACGGCCCCGGGCCAGCCCAAAGAGCCAGATTATCCCGGTCAGGAACACCAGCTTGGTCACAAAACCGCGGACAATGGCTGCTGCCAGGGATGCGCCCAGGTTCAGCCCTGCCCGGTTGTACAGGTAGGTCAGGGCGGGAATCTCGCCCATGCCCATGGGCGTTACCAGGCCAGCAAAGATGGTGCTGAGGAAGATCAGACAGCCCCTGGCCCAGTTTATCCTCGCGCCCATGGCCGCAGCCACCAGCCGGATGCGCTGGCCCTCAATGGCAATGGCGACAAGCAGAAACAACACCGCCAACGCCAAAAACCTGGGCTCCAATAAACCCAGGTTAGTCAGCGTACCTTCATCGAAGGTTTTCCAGACCAAAACCATGGCGACAACAATGCTCAGGGTCAGGGAAATGCCCAGACCGCGGCGCCAGTTCATCTGCACTCACTCCCTCCTAAGGGGCGAAGGGAATCAGGTCCACTCCCGCCTCGTTCAGCAGCTCCAGGCTGAGCTGATCGGGATAGTCTCCGGCGAATATTACTTTGACAATGCCGGCATTGATAATCATTTTGGCACAGGTAATACAGGGCTGATGGGTTACATAGAGGGTGGCGCCGGCAATGTTTATGCCGTGGTAGGCGGCATGGACGATGGCGTTTTGCTCAGCGTGCAGACCCCGGCACAGCTCCTGGCGCTGGCCTGAGGGGATTTCCAGCTTGTCCCGGAGACAACCGACGTCGAGGCAGTGGTCCAGCCCCCGGGGTGCACCGTTGTAACCGCTGCTGAGAATACGCTTGTCCCTGACCAGAAGCGCCCCCACCTGCCTGCGCAGACAGGTGGAACGGGTGGCCACCACCCTGGTTATTTCCATAAAGTAGCTGTCCCAGCTGGGCCGGCTCATTTCGTCCCGAACAATCTGTCGCCGGCATCGCCCAAGCCGGGGACGATGTACGCATGCTCATTGAGGCATTCATCCACAGCAGCCACATAAATTTCCACGTCGGGATGCTGTTGTTGCACCCGCTCCAAACCCTCCGGCGCGGCAATTAAACCCATGTAGCGGATGTTGGCGGCGCCCCGTTCCTTGAGGAAATCGATGGCGGCGCAGGCCGAACCGCCGGTGGCCAGCATGGGATCGACGATGATTAAATCCCGCTCGGCGATGTCCCCGGGCAGTTTGCAGTAGTATTCCACCGGCTGCAAAGTGTCGGGATCCCGGTATACGCCGATATGGCCCACTTTGGCTGCGGGTATCAGTTTCAAAATCCCGTCCACCATACCCAGTCCGGCCCGGAGGATGGGAACGATGCCGATTTTTTTGCCGGACAGAATCCTGGCCTTGGTTTTGCAGATGGGCGTTTCAATTTCGGTATCCTGCAGAGGCAAATCCCGTGTCACTTCGTAAGCCATGAGCATGGAAAGCTCTTCCACCAGCTCGCGAAACTCCTTGGGACCGGTGTTCTTATCGCGTATATGACTGAGTTTGTGTTGCACCAGAGGGTGATCAATGACAGTAACCTTGCTCATTTTTGCATCCTCCCGGAATCAGTATAAGGGAAACTGTTTGCACAAGGCGGCGACGCGCCTGCGGGCATGGTTGTGAATTTCTTTATCCTCGGGGTTTTTGAGAGTGGCGGCTATGATTTCGCCGATTTCCTTCATTTGTTCCGGCCCCATGTTCCTGGAAGTAACCGCAGGAGTGCCGATGCGGATGCCGCTGGTTACAAAGGGGCTCTTGGGATCAAAGGGAATGGCGTTTTTATTGACGGTAATACCCACGCTGTCCAATAATTTCTCGGCTGCTTTGCCGGTAATATTTATGTTGCGCAGGTCGACGAGCATCAAATGGGTATCTGTTCCCCCGCCCGACAACTGCAGCCCGTTGTCCATCAGCGCCCGGGCCAGGGCTTTGGCGTTGGCACAGACCCTGGCGGCGTATTCCTTAAACTCCGGTTGCGCCGCCTCCTTAAAGGCCACCGCTTTGGCGGCAATGATGTGCATCAGCGGGCCGCCCTGCAATCCGGGGAAAACGGCTTTGTCAATGGCTTTGGCGTACTCTTTGCTGCACAGGATCATCCCGCCCCGGGGGCCGCGCAGTGTCTTGTGGGTAGTGGTGGTGACAAAATGGGCGTGGGGAACCGGATTGGGATGCAGTCCCGCCGCCACCAGGCCGGCAATATGGGCCATGTCCACCATGAGCAAGGCCCCCACTTCATCTGCAATTTCCCGGAAGCGGGCAAAATCCAGAACAAAGGGATAGGCGCTGGCGCCGGCCACGATGAGGCGCGGTTTCACTTTCCTGGCCGCTTCGGCCACCTGGTCGTAGTTAATCTTGCCGGTTTCGTCCACGCCATAGGCATGGAAATCAAAGTACAGGCCGGAAATGTTGACGGGACTGCCGTGGGTCAGGTGACCGCCGTGGGCCAAGTTCATCCCCAATACTTTGTCTCCGGGCTTGAGCACAGCCAGGTAGACGGCCAGGTTGGCCGAAGCGCCGGAATGAGGCTGCACGTTGGCGTGGTCTGCCTGGAACAGGGCCTTTGCCCTCTCCCGGGCCAGGTTTTCAGCCTCATCGACGACATGACAGCCGCCATAATATCTGCGGCCGGGGTATCCCTCGGCATACTTGTTGGTCAGTACCGACCCCTGGGCCTCCAGAACGGCGGGGCTGACAAAGTTCTCGGAAGCAATCAGTTCCAAATGCTGTTGCTGCCTCTCCAGCTCTCGCTGGATGATGTGGTATATGTCCGGGTCGACCCTGTGCAAGGTTCTTTCCATACGCTCCACTCTCCTTTACTTGTCAGGATATAAAGCCCTTTTGCCCCCGATTAATTTGGGCCTGGTCCTGGCGCACACCACGCATGCCCTGCCGACATGTGTGACGGCAGTGCGCACCGGCACCGCCACCGGCCGCAGATGCATGCCGATTAAGGTATGGCCGATATCGATGCCCGCCTTGCCCCGGGCGGCAAGGTGCTCGACTACAACGGGGTCCTCCAGCTTTTCCATGGCCTGGGCGGCCAGGGCGCCTCCTGCCCTGGGGTGCGGGAGGACGGTAACCTCATCCAGGTCGTAAAGCCTGGCCGCTCGCCGCTCCAAAACCAGGGCGCGGTTTAAATGCTCGCAACTCTGAAAGGCGGGATTGATATTGTGCGTCCTGCAAAAGGCGAGAATTTCCTCCACCAGCGCGGCCGCCACCTCCATGCTGGACGCAGTGCCTATGCGTTTGCCCAGCACCTCGCTGGTGCTGCACCCGATTACCAACAGGTCTTCAGGCTGTAATTTCGCCTCGGCATTGAGCTGGACCAGGATTTGCCGAATTTGCTCCTTAATTTCCCCAATCACCGCCCGGATTCCTCCTCCAGAGCGGCGACTTTATCCAGTCTGCGCTGATGGCGCTGGCCTTCAAAAGGAGTTGTCAGGAAGACTTCCACGATCATTTTGGCCAGGTCCGAACCCAGCACCCTTTGCCCCAGGGTGAGGATGTTGGCGTTATTGTGCGCCCGGGCCATCTTGGCCGAATAACAGTCGGTGCAATTTGCCGCCCTGATTCCCCTGATCTTGTTGGCGGCAATGGCCATGCCCAGGCCCGTTCCGCACACCAGGATGCCCAAATCATTTTCTCCTTTTTGAACCGACCGCGCGGCCAGTCCGGCCAGATCAGGATAGTCCACCGGCTCTTCCGAGGGACTGCCGTAATCGACGAACTCATGGCCCAATGCGACAATGACGTCTTTCAGTTCCTCCTTAAGCCGGTAGCCGCCGTGATCACTGGCCAGGGCAATCTTCATCTTTTTGACACCCCCTTGGTTGTAGATATCCGCCAGGCGGCGGGCAATTTCTTTAACCGCCTTTTCCAGTTGCTGCCGGACGGCCAGGTATTCCTCCCGGCCGCCGCCGAAGGGGTCGGGGATATCCTGTTCCCTGCCCCAGGCATATTCCTCTACAGTATGTATCCTGGCTTGCTGGTCGGGAAAAAGCTGCACCAGCCTTTCCTTGTGAGCAGCCGTCATGGTCAGGATGACATCGGCCCCGGCGACCATAGCCGCGTCCACCTGTCGGGCACTGTGTCCCGCCAGGTCCCCCGGATCATCCATAACCGAGCGCGAGCCCCAGGACGCAGGACTGCCCGGCGCCGCCGCAATCCCTGCCGAGGCGACCTCAATGCCGCTCAAGCCCATGGCTTGCAGTTCTTTGCGCAACAGCACCTCCGCCATGGGGCTGCGGCAGGTATTTCCTGTACAGACAAAGAGTACCTTCACCTTATCACCCCTCCAGAAGCATGTGCACGGCCAGGGCCACCAGGACGCAACCGCCCAGCACCCCGCCCCGGTCGCCGATGGATCGGCCAATCCTTCCGCCAAACAGCAACCCGGCGGCCGTCATGGCGGCCCCAACGAGACCGAAGAGGGTTGCCGCCACAAATATATTGTAACCCAGGGCGCCCAGGCTGAAGCCCACCGAGAGTGCATCGATGCTGACGCTGGCGGCCAGGAGCAGCAAAGGCAATCCTGTCAGGACGTACTGGCATTTGTCGCCGTCCCCGTTGCCCAGGCAATCCCTGATCATGCGTACTCCGATAAAGGCCACCACAGCCGCCCCCACCCAGCGGGCAGGTTCGCCGGCCAACTGACCCAGATACTGCCCGCCCCAGGCGCCGATGAGGGGCATGAACACGTGAAACAGTCCGATGACCCCGCTCAGCCTCAGAATCTCGCGCAGGGTAACCCCCCGCAGGCCTATGCCCACCGACAGGGACATGGCATCGGTCCCCAGGGCGGCGGCCAGCAGGAGCAGGGGCAATAACTGCCGGGGCAGCGTGCTGCTGAGCGTTGCCAATGCCCCGCCCCAGATGCGCAAGCCGTTAACCAACAGCATCAGCAACACCAGCAACACAATAATTACGCCTGTCCGGGACAGGCGGAGTCTGTTTTTCATAAATACTCCCCCATGGCAGTTATATGCAATGGCTGTTGTTCCATTAACCTGATATATTAAGTCGTCGCCTTTTTTCTTGCTCTGGACATCAGCAAGGCAGCCAGAACAGCGGTCAGGGGAACGGTAATCAGGAGGCCAAAGCTCCCTGCAATGGAGCGGACAACTTCGGTGGCCACCAGATCAAGATTTATTATGTTCATATAATCGATGTTGTGGGCCATGAACAACAGCAACAGGGGCAGAGCTCCTCCGGCATAGGCCAGAATCAGGGTATTGACCATTGTGCCCAGGACATCCCGCCCCACGTTGAAGCCCGCCGTGAACAGGCCTGAAAAGGCCAGCCGGGGATTGGCCTGCTTAACTTCGGCAATGGCAGAGGCAATGGACATGGCGACGTCCATGACTGCGCCCAGGGCGCCGATAATAATACCGGAAAACAGCAGACCGCGCACATCCAAATCCACGGGCAGGTCGGCAAAGAACAACATTTGCGCTTCTTCACTGATGCCGGTAATCCGAGTGAGATTGCCAAAGATCCAGGCCAGCAAGCCCGCAGCGCCCACGCCGCCAATGGTGCCCAGGATGGCGGCGGCGGTTTTGGCATTTATTCCGCCGACGATGGCCAGGGTGACACCGGTTATCAGGCTGGTAAACAACACCGTCAGCAAAAGGGGATTGTACCCTTCCAGTATCAGGGGCAACAGCCAGCGCAGGATGACAAAACCCATCAGAACCAGGGTAACCAGGGCTTTGATTCCCTTGAACCGGGCAATTATTACCACGGTGAAAATAAAAACGGCGACCATTATGTATAAGTGCCTGTCCCGGGCCAGGCCGTTGAGGTGCACGTTGAGCAGGCGGCCCTGGTCCACCTCCAGCAAGAGGATTACCTGGTCCCCTGGCCGCACTTCCAGGTCCCGGTACGGATTGCCGGTAAAGGTATTTTCAATTTCTTCGATATGCCCTTTAAACTTCCCCGTCAGTATTTCCACCGTCAACATCTGGCGCCCGACAAAAAACCAGTCGTCTTCGATTTCTTCGTATTCGGACACTGCTAAGACCACGCCCCGGGCGTCTTCGGTATCAAATTCGGGCATGTAGTCTTCGTATTCTCCCTGGGCCGACGCCGAACCCGCCCCCAAGACCGCCAGTACAACGATAAGTATTATGCCAAGCCTAAAGCGGTTTTTCATCGCCCTTCTCCCCTCCAGCTGCTTTTTTGCAGGCAGAACAAATGCCGTAAATTTTGAGGTGATGTCCGGTGATTTCAAAATCGTAATCCTTCTCTATGCTCTGCTCCAGCTCTTCCAGCCAGTCCATGGGCACTTCAAAAACCTGTCCGCACCGGTTGCAAATCAGGTGATGGTGATGGTGGTCGGCGTCGGCCACTTCATACCGGCTGCGCCCGTCTCCGAATTGCAATTTGTGCACTATGCCGGCCTCCACCATGAGCTCCAATGTCCTGTACACCGTGGCCAGGCCAATTTGTTCTCCCCGCTCTTTGAGAATGGCGTAGAGTTCTTCGGCGCTGAGATGCTGGTTGAGGTCCTCGGCCAAGTACGCAATTATGTCCCGGCGTTGGTCGGTCCACTTATACCCCAATTGGGCCAGTTTTTCCCTGGCCCGGGCCAGCAAATCATCCACTTCCCACACCCCCGCTGGGCTGTTCAGGCAAAGGCTGTCGCCTTGGCCGCTCTTGTTTAATTATACTTGTTGGACTAATGCAGTGCAAACAAACAGGGCCGATACGGCCCTAAAAATCTCCCAGGACAATCTGGGCAATATTTACGGAATGATCGCCGATGCGTTCCAGGTTGGAAATAATGTCCAGGTACAGCACTCCCGACGGCGGGAAACAGCGTCCCTCGTTTATCCGGCTCACATGGCGCTGGCGCAGATTTTTCTCCATCCGGTCGACGTCAGTGTCTTCGGCGATGATCTCGCGGGCCAGGGCCAGGTTCTTGGACCTGAAGGCAGCCACCGCCCGGGCCACCATATTGCGCACCTTTGAGTGCATTTCTTTCAGTTCCTCCACCGCCGATTCGGAGAAGGGGTACCCCCTCTCTATCTTTTCCTGCAGCAATGCGGCGATGTTGTCGGCATGGTCGCCAATGCGCTCGATGTCGTTGACGGCATGGAGATAACTGGCCACCAGGCGGCTTTGCTCCAGGGTAAGGCCGTACTGGCTCATTTCTGACAAGTACACCGCAATGTCCTTTTCCAGCTCGTCGACAACATCTTCTTTGCGTGCGATTTTCCGAAGGATGCCGAGATCGTTTTTAACCAGCATGTGCATGGTATCGTCGACCATCTCCAGGGCCAGATCCGCCATTCTGCCCAGCTCTCTCTCGGCTGCACCCAGGGCCAGGGCGGGGGTTTTAAGCATATTCCGGTCCAAGTACTTGGGCCCCGCCTCCAGCACTTCTTCCTGTCCGGGTACTATTTTGGTAATCAGCTTGACAAAGGCCGGGAGGAAGGGCAGGAAGAGAAGGGTGTTGACAACGTTAAACAGGGTGTGTCCCCAGGCCACCTGGCTGGCCAGCCTGCCGGTTATGGTCCGGATGAGGCCGGTGAATGGGGTCAGGAAGAAAAAGAAAATTACCGCACCAGTAACATTGAAGATGAGGTGGGCCATTGCCGCCCGGCGGGCATTGAGGCCGGTACCGATGCTGGCTAAAAGAGCCGTGATACAGGTGCCGATATTGGCGCCCAGGACCATGGCCATGGCCGCATCCAGGTTCAGCAGACCCCGGCCGGCAAGGACGATGACGATGGCAGTGGTGGCGCTGCTGCTTTGCATGATACCGGTAAACAGCGCTCCCGCCACTACGCCCAGCAACCTGTACTGCCCGAACTTGGCCAGCAAATCGACGACCCCCGGGATGTCCCTGAGGGAGCTTAATTCACTGCCCATTATGGATATCCCCAGGAAGAGAAGGCCAAAACCGAGGATACCCCTGCCCAGGTTGTTGTACACGCGCCTTTTGACAAAGAGCACCATGACCACGCCCAGGGCAATGGCCGGCAAGGCAGCCGCGGTAATATCCAGGGCGACAATCTGGCCGGTGACGGTGGTGCCGATGTTGGCGCCGAGGATTATGCCTACCGCCCGGTGCAGGCTCATAAGGCCGGCATTGACAAATCCCACCACCATGACGGTGGTGGCACTGCTGCTTTGTATTAAAGCAGTGATGATGATACCGGTAAATACGGCCACAAGCCGGTTAAAGGTAAGATACTCCAGCACGCGCCGCAACCTGTCCCCGGCAGCCTGCTGCAGGCCCTGGGACATCATGTCCATGCCCAAAATAAACAGGCCCAGGCCGCCCAGCACCGTTATTATCATTTGCGCACCCATCCGTCAGCCTCCCAGCAATGTGCGAATTTCGTCAGCTACTATGTTAGCCAAGCGGGACGAGACTTGTCAACAGAGGGACAAGTTGCGTCCCGGGCACAACAAACAGGGGGCCTCTAGCCCCCATGCTGTTGTGTGCGTTTTTTGTAATCGGCGATGGCGGCTTTTAAGGCGTCGGCCGCCAAATTGGAGCAGTGCATCTTTACCGGAGGCAAGCCCCCCAGGGCCTCGGCGACATGACGATTGGAAATTTCTTCGGCTTCCTCCAGGGTTTTGCCCTTGACCAGTTCTGTAATCATGCTGCTGGTGGCAATGGCCGCTCCGCAGCCAAAGGTCCTGAACTTAATGTCTTCGATTACATTGTCTTTGACCTTGATGGAAATTCTCATGATGTCGCCGCATCTCAGGTTGCCCACTTCGCCGACGCCGTCGGCGTCCGCTATTTCGCCCACATTGCGGGGATTCTGGAAATGGTCCATTACCTTTTCGCTGTACATTATACCACCCTATTCCTCTCCGGATTTTCTCAGCGGTGACATGTCCCGCAGCCTCTGGACGACGCCGGGGAACACCGACAAGACGTGATCGATATCTTCGGCACTGGTGCCCTTGCCCAGGGTCAAACGCAATGAGCCGTGCGCGGACTGATGATCCAGGCCCATGGCCATGAGCACGTGGGAAGGCTCCAGGGACCCGGATGTGCAGGCAGACCCGCTGGATACCGCGATGCCGGCCATGTCCAGGCTGAGGATAAGGGATTCCCCCTCCACCCTTTCGACGCTGACATTGACATTCCCGGGCAACCGTTGTTGCGGGTGGCCGTTGAGCTTGACGTCGGGCACTGCCGTCAGGCCGTCAATGAGCTTGTCTCTGAGGACGACCAGTTTTTCATAAGTCTCCTGCTGTTCGGCCACAGCCAATTCCACCGCCGTGGCCAGCCCCATAATTCCGGCGACGTTCTCGGTGCCCGGCCGAAGCTTACGCTCCTGTGCCCCGCCAAAGGCGATGTTACTGAGCCTGACACCTTTGCGGACATAAAGCGCCCCTATTCCCTTGGGCCCGTATATCTTATGTCCGGACAGGGACAGGAGATCGACCCCCAGTTCCCGGACGTCCACGGGAATAGCGCCTATTGTCTGCACGGCATCGGTGTGAAACAATACTCCGTGCTTGCGGGCAATGGCGGCCAGCTCTTTTATAGGCTGGATAGTGCCCACTTCGTTGTTGGCATGCATGATGCTGACGAGGATGGTGTCCTCGGCAATGGCCGCTTCCAAATCCGCCGGGTCGACCATGCCGTACTTGTCTACCGGCAACACCGTTACCCGATAGCCCTGCTTTTCCAGAGACAGGCAGGCGTCCAGGGCGGCATGGTGTTCCACTGCAGAGGTGATGACGTGACGCCCCTTGTTGCGCAAGGCGGCCGCCGTCCCCAAAATCGCCATATTGTCCGATTCGGTGCCGCCGGAAGTGAAATATATCTCCTGCGGCGAAGCGTTCAGGGCCTCGGCCACCCTTTCTCTGGCTTCGTCCACATCCTTGCGAATTTCGCGACCGAACCAATGGACGCTGGAGGGATTTCCGAACTTCTCAGTCAAGTACGGGACCATTGCCTCAAAAACTTCCCTGCGCACCGGCGTGGTGGCAGCGTAATCCAAATAGACTCTCCGCATGGTGTCTCACTCCTCTGTTGCGTTGGCGATTAAATCAGCCAGTGTGGTCTCATCCAGTATCTTGTTGATGGCGTCCTTCAGTTTCTCCCAAACCACCCTGGCCGAGCAGTTGCCCCTGTGTTTGCACTTTTCATCTTTGATGTTTTCGGCCACACATTGCATAGGAGCCAAAGGTCCTTCCAGGGCGGTCAGCACCTGGTTTACGCTGATATCAGCGGGATCCCTGGCCAGAACATATCCGCCCCTGGCCCCGCGGTAACTCACGACCAGTTGGCTTTTGCGCAGCTTCCGAAACAGCTGTTCCAGGTACTGTTCGGATATCTGCTCCAACTTGGCGATTTCACGCAAAGGGTAGGGTCCCTTATTATAGTTTTCCGCCAAAACCAACATCGCCCTCAGACCATATTCTCCCCGGGTTGATATGCGCACATTCTCCACCTCCGTAGGGCGCGGCCAAAACATACTCTTTTACTCGGGATTATTTTAGCACAGCCTTTTGGGGGCTGTCAATTATTTGCAAACAAAAAAGCCGGCAAAATCCGGCCTTGTCGCCATTGGACTAAAAGATGTTTGTCAGCCACGCCCTGAGCTTCTCCCACAGCCAAAAGCGGACTTCCACTGCGGAGGATTCCGGGGATTCCCCGTCGACCCCCGCGGTGCCCCGCACAAAACATAAGGGAGGGAATATGATGCACCACCAGTTGCGGCCCTGGCCGGCGCCCAGCTCCACGCGCACCGTGCGGTATTTTCCGGCGGCGCAGATTGCAGAACCGTACGACCGGGTGGGAAAAACGGTCACACCGTATTTGACCCGCACCGGATGGTCGACGCCTGCTTCTGCCAGGACCTGTCCGGCCAGGTCTGCTATCCTGCCGGTGTTTTTGGGCAACCACCGCATGACTTCTTCGGCGCTCATTTGCGCCACAACCGGCCCCAGTTCCCCGATAATCCTGTCCCTGACCGCTTCCTTAATCCGCTGATCTGCCGGGGCATTGCTGTGGGCGATTACGTGCAGACGGATGATGTCGGGGGACGCCAGCGCCGTACCCCGGGCCAGCACCGCCAACAGCAACAGGATTGCGCCGGTTACTTTTACCTGTCTTTTCATCTTTCTATCCCCATATGCTTTTTGATAAAGCTCAGGGCGCCTTTTTCCAGGCGCGACACCTGGGCCTGGGAAATGCCCAGCAGCCTGGCGACCTGGACCTGGGTCATGCCCACCATAAAGCGCTTGTGCAGTATCTCCTTTTCCCGGGGCGAAAGCTTATCCAGGGCCTCCTTGAGCAACAGTTTCTGCATCCAGCTGGTGTCGTCGTTGCCGGCGTCGCGGATTTGGTCCATGAGGTACAGCGGGTCGGTGCTGTCGTTATAGACCGATTCGTGGAGGGAAATGGGATCAAAATTGGCATCCAGGGCATGAACGACTTCCTCGGGAGGCAATTCCAGGGAAGCGGCAATTTCTTCGATGGTAGGCTCCCGGCCGATACGCTTGGCCAGCTGCTCCCTGGCCTGCAGGGCCTTGTGGGCTATTCTGCGCAGCGAGCGGCTGACCCTGATTACATTGTTGTCCCGCAGGTAGCGGCGAATTTCTCCAAGAATCATGGGCACGGCGTAGGTGGAAAACCGCACACCCATGCCGGGATCAAAATTGTCCACCGCCTTGACCAGGCCCACGCAGCCCACCTGGAAGAGGTCGTCGATGTTTTCTCCCCGGTTGTGAAACTGCTTGAGCACGCTCAGTACCAGGCGCAAATTGCCGCGGATTATCTTCTCCCGGGCTTCCTTGTTCCCCTGGAGCTTCTGCTGGAACAACCTGTCCATTTCCTGGGCAGACAGAACGCGCAGGGCGAAGGTATCGATGCCGCTGACCGTTACCCTTCGGTTTTGCACTGGCAATCCCTCCCAATATTCCTTCGCCCAATAGTATTGCCAGAAATACCCTTATTTTAAACATAAAAAAATGCCTTGCGGCATTTTTATTTGGCAGCCTTTGCCCACACCACCCGCTCTTTGCCGCCCAGGTCCCTTTCGGCCCTGGGCCGGGGGAAACCGCCGGCGATAAAGAGTTTTTTAACCTCCTCGGCCTGCCCGTCGCCTATTTCCACAAACAGCAGGCCGCCAGGCGCCAAATACTCCTTTACGTTGCGGAGCAAACGGCGGTAATGGAAAAGCCCGTCGGCGCCGGACACCAGAGCCAGGGGAGGTTCATGGAGCACTTCGGGCTGCAAAGTTTTGTACTCCGCCCGGGACAAGTAAGGCAGATTGGCGGCAATACAGTGGAACCCCAGCTCCCGCCAGCCGGCCAACGGGCGCAGCAAATCGCCGGCGTAAAAAATCACCCGCTCCAATACGCCCAGCAAACGCGCGTTTTCCCTGGCCACCTGCAACGCCCGCTCCGACAAGTCGACGGCCGCCAGGCAGGCGCCAGGCAACATTTTTAACAGGCTGAGGCCAATGGCGCCGCTGCCCGTCCCGATATCTGCCAGCCGGAGGCGGAACTGGGCGGGGAACTGTCTGGCCGTCTCCGCCGCCGCCGTCTCCACCAGGATTTCCGTTTCAGGACGGGGGATGAGGACGTCTTCGGTGACTATAAACTCCCAGCGCAGAAAGGGTTTCTTGCCGATGATATAAGCCGCCGGCCTGCGCCGGACCCGCTGCGCCACGGCTTCCTCGTAGTCGCGCAGTTGGGCAGGGGAAAGGACTTCCTCGTCGTGACCGATAATTTCGGCGGCGGAAAGGCCCAGGCGTGCCGACAGCAGCACCTGGGCCTCAAACCACGGCCTTTCCAGCCCGGCCGCCTTTAATTTGGCCGCGGCTGCAGCAAGGGCTTGCCTGCGCGTAACCATGTTATTCCATCCTCGCCAGGCGCGCCACCTGGTCGGCGGTGATGAGGTTATCGATAATCTCGTCCAGGTCGCCGTTGAGGATTTCATCCAGCCGGTGGGTGGTCAGGCCGATACGGTGGTCGGTTACCCGGCTCTGGGGAAAGTTGTATGTCCTGATCCGCTCGCTGCGCTCGCCGGTCCCCACCTGGCTGCGCCTCTCCGCCGCCAGCTCGGCCTGCTGTTCGGCCTGCAGTTTTTCGTAAAGGCGCGAGCGCAGCACCCGCATGGCCTTTTCCCGGTTTTTAAGCTGGGATTTTTCGTCCTGGCAGGAAACCACTATGCCCGTGGGCAAGTGCGTTATCCGCACGGCTGACTGGGTGGTATTGACGCTCTGCCCGCCGGGACCTGTGGCGCAGAACAAGTCGATGCGCAGGTCATTGGGATTAATTTCCACTTCCACCTCTTCGGCTTCCGGCAACACCGCCACGGTCACCGTAGAAGTGTGAATCCGCCCGCCCGATTCGGTGGCGGGAACCCGCTGCACCCGATGGACGCCGCTCTCGAATTTCAGCCTGCTGTACGCACCTTTTCCTTCAATGACAAAAATGATCTCCTTGATGCCGCCGATATCGGTGTAGTGGGCGTCCAATATTTCGGTTTTCCAGCGGCGCGCTTCGGCATAGCGGGAATACATTTTGAAAATCTCCATGGCAAAGAGGGCTGCCTCTTCGCCGCCGGCGCCGCCGCGAATCTCCATGATCACGTTCTTTTCGTCGTTGGGATCCTTGGGAAGCAAGAGCATTTTCAAGCGCTGCTCCAGTTCCTCCAGCTGCTCTTCCAGTGTCCCGGCCTCCTCCTTGGCCAGTTCCACCAATTCGGGGTCGGCTTTTTCGGCAATTATTTCCCTGGCTTCCGCCAGGGCCTGCTTTTTTTGCTTGTATTGCCGGTAGGTTTCCACCGTCTCGCTCAAAGAGGCGTGCTCCTTGGTCAGTTCCAGCCAGCGTTTGTGGTCCTTGCTGACCAGTTCGGGATCGGAGAGTTCTTTTTCCAGATGTTCGTATTTTTGCAGCAGCGCCTCCAACTTGTCCAGCATAGCCATCACACCTTTTGCTTCTGAATATATTTCTGCATAATTATATCTTTTCGCGCTGCGAGGGGTCAACCACTTGCCCCAGGGCTGCCAGCGCCACTTCCAGTTGAGCCAAATCCGGTTCCCGGGTGGTCAGCTTTTGCAGCAGCAAACCCGGAGCCCTGGCCAGGCGCGCTGCCAGGCTGTTGCTTTTGGCCGTCCATCTGGTCAGTTCATACCCCAGTCCCGCCAGTACCGGAAGCATGGCCAGCCGGAGCAACAGCCTTGCCCCCAGGGCAGCAGGATTAAAAAGGGAAAACAGGAGAGTGCTCAACACCACAATCAACAACAAAAAACTGGTCCCGCAACGGGGGTGCAGCCGGGAACAACCAGCCGCCGCTTCCGGGGTCAGGGGCAGGTCCTGCTCCCAGCAGTGGATGGCTTTGTGCTCGGCGCCGTGGTACTGAAAGGTGCGCCGGATATCCGGAGAAAGATTGCCAAGCAACAAATACCCCACAAAGAATACAATACGCAACAGCCCTTCGGCCATGTTCAGCAACACCGGAGCAACGTCCTTTGCGCTTCGCAACACGTTGACCAGCGCCGCCGGCAACAAAAAAAACAGGCCGATGACCAGAACCAGCGCAAAGGCAACAGCGGCCGCCAGTTGCCAGGATGGAATTTCCTCTTCGTCCAGCAGCTGCGCCGACCTGCCCAGGCTGGAAACCGCTCCCGCAAGGGAATCAGCCAGGGCGGCGACGCCGCGCAATACGGGCAGTCTCAGCAGAGGCCAGCGTTGCGCCAGGGGCCGAAGTTCAACCGCTTCGGTAATGATGTTGCCGTCGGGGGCGCGGACCGCCAGGGCCTGCCGGTCCCGGCTGCGCATCATCACGCCCTCCAAAACGGCCTGGCCGCCAATGGCGTCCCGCTTCATCTGGGAACCTCGTGGCAACGGCGGCACCGGGGTTCGTAGGCTTCCGAAGCCCCAACCAAAATGGTCGGCTCGCTGGCCCGGGCAGGCTTTCCGTTGACAAGACGCTGGGTGCGATTGGCGGGATTGCCGCATTTCATGCAGATTGCCTGGAGCTTGTCCACATACTCGGCGGTGGCCATGAGGGCGGGGGTGGGACCGAAGGGCAGGCCGCGAAAGTCCATATCCAGGCCGGCCACGATTACCCGTTTGCCCTGGTCTGCCAGGCGCCGGCACACGTCCACCAGCCCCATATCGAAAAACTGCGCCTCGTCGATGGCAACCACCTGGGTATCCGGCTCCACTTTGGCAAACAGGACTCCCGAGTCTTCCACGGCCACGGCTTCCTCCTGGGAGCCGGTGTGGGAGACGACGTTGTTATCGGCATAGCGGTTGTCCAGCAAAGGCTTGAATACCTGGATCTTGAGGCGGGCTATTTTGGCTCGCTTGACGCGGCGGATAAGCTCTTCGCTTTTTCCGCTGTACATGCTGCCGCAAATTACCTCTACCCAGCCCATGTCTTTCATTAGATGCATGGAATACCCCCCAGCAAAGAAATCTCAGTCGGGTTTATATTCTCTTCCCGGGGGGAAATTCCCTGCTAAACGCTACGGCAACACCAGCCGGGGGTTGACGGGTCTGCCATTGACCCGAACCTCAAAGTGGAGGTGCGGTCCTGTGGAATTTCCTGTGGAACCGACCCGGGCTATCAGCTGGCCCTGTTGCACCCGCTCTCCTTTTTTCACCAGTATTTCCGAGGCATGGGCATACAGCGTCGCTGTCTGCTCATTGTGCCTTATTTCCACCATGTACCCGTAGGAACCCCGCCAACCGCAGTCGGTGACGACTCCTGCCGCAGCAGCATAAATTGGTCTGCCCGTCGGGCCGGCAATATCGATGCCGCCGTGGAAACTCCTTCCCCGCATGCCGAAACCGGAAGTAATGCGACCCCTCAGCGGCCAAATCAAACCAGGCACCGACCGCAACGACGGGCTGCGGCTGACGACCGAGGCAAAGGGAGGAGGTTCCGGCAATTTGGCTCCGGGCAATATCAGCGTGGAACCGGGTTGCAGTTCGCTGCTGTCCAGGGCGTTGGCAAACCAAATGGTTTCCACGTCAATTTGGTATTTTTCCGCCAGGGCTTCCAGTTCATCCCCCGGGGCAACGGTGTACAGCAGACCCGTCACCGCCGGAAACTTCAGCTCCTGGCCGGGATAAATCAAATGGGGATTGGCTATGCCGTTGCTGGCGGCAATGGAAGCCACGCTGACGCCAAAAGCAGCGGCAATGGCTGTAAGGGTATCTCCCTTTTGTACGACATAGGTTATGACCTGTTCACGCTGTTCCTTGTACTCCTTATAACGCAAACACAATTCAGGTGAAAGGTAGTCTGAATTTGCCAGTTCAGTTACCATAGCCTCCACATCCTCAATGGACTGGGCGGCCGCCGTCCCGGCCGGCAGCAGGGCAAGAATCAGGACTGCCGCAATTATGCCGGGCGCGCTGAGCTTGAACATTGTCAGATCACCTCATCACGGTTTTTCGAAATTTTTCCAAACCCAGCCCTATTATATCCGGCAAATTTCCAAATATACGCATCAGACCAGGACACCGGCCTTGTACACCAAAGTTGCGCCCAGCAAGTAAAGGATGACAATGCCGATGGAATCGAAACCCAGGTTAAAAACGCTTTTCTCCGACCTGTATATTAAGCCGATGACGGCGATTGCCATCAACGCCATGGCCAGGAGCCCGGTAACGAGGTGGGCAGGAGACACGGCGCTTAAGAAGGGGCCAGACCGATAAAACAGGTCGGCGACAAAGAGGATGAATATGTTCATGACATTGGCCCCAAAAATATTGCCGATGGCCAAATCCAGGGCGCCCATCCGGGCGGCAGTCATTGTCGACACCAGCTCGGGCAGAGAAGTTATAACCGCCACAAAGAAAGAGCCTACAAAAGTACCTCCCAAACCGGTGACCACGCTTAATTCATCGGCCGTTACCGCCAGTTGCCGCCCCGACAGAAAGATGAGCGCTCCGGCAAAAATAAATACTGTTAGCGCCCGGGCCAGGGACTTGTCCCGGTACTGGGGTGCATCCGGCCCGGTTTCGCCGTTTTTTCGCTCATACCGGGTAATCAGGCGCAATCCGCCGATGAAGATGAGCAATATCAACAAGCTGTCCAGGCTGATTTTCACACCAGGTATTGTTACGCCTGTCCCGCCCAAAATGGCGATGCAGCTCAAGCCCAGCAACAACATGCCAATGGAGGCAGTCAGGATATGGCCTTTGCTGACATAGTATAGCACCGGCCCGCGACCCTGGACCACGTCCACCACGGCAATTATCACGATGTTGAACATGTTGCTGCCAAAAACATTGCCCAGGGCAATGTCCGGGTTGCCGATAACTGCGGCCTGGATACTGGTCACAATTTCCGGCAAGGACGTGGCCAGGGGGAGGAGCATGGCGCCAACCCACATCCTCCCCATTCCGGTTTTTTCGGCAATTATGTCGGCATTCCGGGACAAGTTGATGGCTGCGATTATGATCACCGTGGCGGAAATAATAAACCGCATCCACAATAAAAACATTTTCCTCTACTCCTTGTCAGAATACATTTTTGTACAGTATACCTCCCGCTGTTTTCGGAGGCAAAGTAAAAAGCTGATGCCAAAGCATCAGCCTACCTGCATTTTTCAAATACCAGGGGTTTGCGGGCCATATTGTGCCGGGCATCGACATAGCGCACCGTGCCCGTCTTGTAGCGCATGACGATGGAATGGGTGGAAGCCGTCTCGCCGTGGAAACGGACCCCCCGCAACAGGTCGCCGTCGGTGATGCCGGTGGCGGCAAAGATGCAGTCATCGCCCCGCACAAAGTCCTCCATGGTCAGCAGCGCCCTGGGTTCGGCCAGGCCCATGGCCCGAACTCTCTCTTCCTGGGCTTTGTCGGCTGGACAGAGACGCCCCTGGAGTTCTCCGCCCAGGCACTTGAGAGCCACGGCGGCCAGCACTCCTTCCGGCGCCCCGCCGATTCCCAAAAGCATGTCGACGCCGGAACCGGCTACGGCAGCAGATATGGCCGGCGCAACGTCGCCATCGGAGATGAGCTTGACCCTGGCCCCGGCTTCCCGCACTTTGGCAATGATTTCTTCATGGCGGGGGCGGTCCAGTATGACCACCACCAGGTCCCGCACATCTTTGTTGGAAGCCCTGGCCACCGCTTTCAGGTTCTTGGCCGGCGGATCGTCGAGATTGATTTTGCCTGCGGCACAGGGTCCCACCGCTATCTTGTCCATGTAGATATCCGGAGCGTGCAACAAGCAACCCCGGGGCGCCACGCCCACTACGGCAATGGAATTGGGCAACCCCTTGGCCACCAGGTTGGTTCCCTCCACGGGGTCCACCGCCACATCGACCTCGGGCCCGCCGCAACCCACCTTTTCGCCTATGTACAACATAGGCGCCTCGTCAATTTCCCCCTCGCCGATGACCACTGTCCCGCTTATTTGCACGGTATCGAACATTCTCCGCATGGCATCCACTGCCGCGCCGTCGGCTTCTTCCTTGCAACCCAGCCCCATCCAGCGGGCAGAGGTCAGGGCGGCTGCTTCGGTGACCCGCACCAGCTCCAGGGCCAGTTCCCTTTCCATCCGCACTCTCACTCCTTCGGTATATCACATTTATCCCTTTATGACATACTTATTCTCTGCCCGCCGATATAATTCCTGCAAAAAAGCCGGGGACACCCGGCTATTTCAGTTTTTCCCAATCCTTTAAAAACCTGGCAATTCCCTGGTCGGTGAGGGGATGTTTCGTCGCCGCCAGCAAAATGTCATAGGGAACGGTGGCGTAATGAGCGCCGACCCTGATGGCGTCGGCTATGTGACCGACGTTGCGGATGCTGGCCGCAATGATCTTGCTGTCCAAACCGTAATGAGCAAAGGCATCGACGATATCCCGGACCAGGCCGATTCCGTCAGCGTTGACATCGTCCAGGCGCCCCACAAAGGGGCTGACGTAGGTGGCCCCCGCCCGGGCGGCCATCACCGCCTGGTTGAGGGAAAAGATCAGAGTGACGTTGGTCTTTATTCCTTTGGCGGTGAGGATCTTGGTGGCTTTAAGCCCTTCCGCCGTCATCGGTATTTTAATGACGATGTTGGGAGAAAGGCGGGCCAGGGCCAGCGCCTCATCCACCATGCCCCGGCTGTCCAGGCTAATGACCTCGGCGCTGATGGGGCCGTCGACTATGGCGATAATTTCCTGCAGGAGCTGTTGAAAATCCTTGCCTTCCCGGGCCACCAGTGTGGGGTTGGTGGTAACGCCCTCGATGACCCCCAGCTCCCACGCTTCCCTAATCTGCTCAACGTTGGCTGTGTCGATAAAAAACCGCATGGTTTCCTCCTAAGCCCGCCCGGCGCTGCCGAACAGGGAGATTTTTTCCTTGACCACCTGTTTCAGCGCTTCCCGGGCCGGTCCCAACAGCTTGCGCGGGTCGATTTCGCCGGGTTTTTCGGAGAGAACCCGGACGATGGCTGCCACAAAAGCCTGGCGCAGGTTGGTATCTATGTTGACCTTGCATATCCCCAGGGATATGGCCCGCTTTATGGCCTCGTCGGGCACACCGGAAGCTCCGTGCAGCACCAGGGGAACATCCACCAAATCCGCAATGGCCTTGAGGCGGTCGAAATCCAGCTTGGGTTCGCCCTTATAAACACCGTGGGCAGTGCCAATGGCTACGGCCAGGGCATCGACGCCGGTGCGGGCGACAAACTCCTGCGCCTCTTCAGGAACAGTCATCGTCGCTTCCCGGTCGCTGACGGAGATATCGTCTTCGGTGCCGCCAATGCGGCCCAGCTCGGCTTCCACCGACACGCCGACAGCTCTGGCCACCTTAACTACTGCCAGCGTCGCGGCTATGTTTTCTTCCAGCGGGAGCTTGGAACCGTCATACATCACCGAGCTAAACCCCGCCCGGATACACTGAACTGCCTGCTCAAAGCTGGTACCGTGGTCCAGGTGCAGGGCAACGGGCACTTTGACCTTTTCAGCAGCCGCCCTGACCATGGCAACGATATAGTCCAGCCCGGCATACTTGATGGCGCCCTGGCTGGCCTGCAAAATGACGGGCGCTTCCATTTCCTCGGCCGCCTCCACAATACCCTGGACGATTTCCAGGTTGTTGGCATTGAAAGCGCCTATGGCGTACCCGTCCTTCCGGGCCCGCTCCAACAGAGACGACATCGGTACAAAAGACAACCTACAACCCTCCAATATTTAATATTTTCCTGGCTTCCGCCGGGGTGGCCACCTCGCGGCCCAATTCCGCCGCCAGTCGGGCAATGCGCGCCACCAGCTCTTCATTGCCCTTGGCCAACTGCCCTTTTTTATAATATATGTTGTCTTCCAGGCCAACACGCACATGCCCGCCCAAAATAATGGCCATTACGCCCAGGGGCAGTTCCGCCCTGCCGATGCCGGCCACCGACCAAGTGCAACCCGGCGGCAACAGGCTGCGCATGTACATCAGGGCTTCCGGCGTTCCCGGCATGGCGCCGGGCACGCCCAGGACAAAATCAAAATGCAGGGGCAGTTGCAAAATGCCTTCCTTGACCAGGGTCAGAGCGTTGTTGATCATGCCGGAGTCAAAAGCCTCTATTTCGGGCGTCACGCCCCGCTCAACCATGGCCCGGGCAAAAGTGCGGATATCTTCCATGGTATTGACAAAAATGTCCTCGCCAAAATTGACGCTGCCGGTGGAAAGGGTGGCCATGTCCGGCCTCAGGTCTACCGGCTGCAAACGCTCTTGGGCGCTCATGCCTACGGCGCCGCCGGTGGAGACCTGTATGATGACGTCGCTGCGCTCCCGGATGCCGTCGATTATTTCTTTGTACACGGCGGGATCCTGTGTGGAACTGCCGTCACGGTTGCGGGCGTGGAGGTGGACGATGCTGGCCCCCGCCTGGACGCAGCGCAACGCCGACTCAATGATTTCCTCAGGGGTTACCGGCAAAGCGGGATTGGCTTCCTTGGTGGTTTCGGCGCCGGTCAGGGCGGCAGTTATAATCAGCTTTTCCATCATATCACTCTTCTCTGGCGCTCTTTGGGCACGACACAGGTACCTCGCGCCCTGGCCACCAGTATCGGCGACTGGAGTTTTTCTGCGGCCGACGGACCGGCTTCAGGGGCCGCGGCAATTATTTTTTTGGCTTCAAAATGCATGGTTCGGGAAGTATTACCCACCTTTTCCAGCCTGGCTGTTACTTCCACAAAGTCGCCGGCATATACCGGGGCGGTAAATTCTATGTTTTCGTAAGCCACGAACAGGCCTTCATCCCCGTCGGTACAGATCAGCAAGGCAGTGGCGGCATCTCCGAACAGGCCCACAATCCTGGCCCCGTCAACAAGACCGCCCCCGTAATGGGCATCCTGCGCACTCATGCGCACCCGCAAAGTAAATTCCATCAACAACACCCCTTCTATGTTAACTCATCCGTTAACTCTTCCAAGAGCTGCAGGACGGCATCCATGTCAAAGGGCTTTTCCAAATACGCACTGGCGCCCATGCTCATGACCCTTTGCCTGAGGTCAGCCTGGCCCTGGGCGGTCATCATTACTACCGGGGGATGTTTTGGTTGCGCAACAATTTTCTTTAAAGCCGTCACTCCGTCCAGGCGCGGCATTTTTACGTCCAAAAAAACCAGGTCCACCCTGCGCTCCTGCATGATTTCGATAACCTCTTCGCCGCTGGCGGCTTCCATCAACTCGTATTTGTCCTTGCTCAGAACCTCCGCCAGTATGCGCCTTACTCCCGGCTGGTCATCGGCCACCACAATCAGTTTTTTAGCCAAAACCTCTCCCCCTCAGCCTTTGTGCGACAGCCTCCCCCTCACTATTTCTACTAAAGGCCGGCTTTTCCTGCCAGCCTGGAGTACCTGATGCTGGCTGCCACGAAATCTCTGAAGAGGGGATGGGCCCGGTTGGGTCGGGACTTAAACTCCGGGTGGTACTGGGTTCCAATGTACCACGGGTGTTGTGGCAACTCCACCGCCTCCACCAGGGAGTCGTCGGGGGACAGCCCGCTGAAGCGCAAACCCTTTTGGGCCAGCACATCCCGGTAGGCGTTGTTAAACTCATAGCGGTGCCGGTGACGCTCGTACACCAGCGTTTCACCGTAAATATCGTGGAGACGGCTTTGGGACTGAATTTTGCAGGGGTACAGACCCAAACGCATGGTGCCGCCCCGGCCCCTGACATTTCTCTGTTCCTCCATCAGCGTGATTACCGGGTGAGCTGTATCTGCGAATTCGGTACTGTGGGCACCGGCCAGACCCGCTGCGTTGCGGGCGTACTCAATGACCATGCACTGCATGCCCAGGCAGATGCCGAAAAGGGGCACGTTATTTGTGCGCGCAAAATTGCAGGCAGCAATCTTGCCCTCAATGCCCCGGTCGCCAAAGCCGCCGGGGATGATTATTCCCGCAGCGTCCTGCAAAACCCCGCAACCCTGGGTTTCCAGCTGTTCCGAGTCGGTCCAGACAATGTCCACCTGCACATTGTTGGCTAAACCGGCGTGGTACAGGGCTTCTACGACGCTGAGATAGGCGTCGCGCAAGGAAACATATTTGCCCACCAGGGCGATTTTTACCCTCTCCGACAGATTGCGTGTTCTTTGCACCAGGTTTTCCCACTCGGTTAAATCAGGGGGGCGCACTTCAAAACCCAGTCTGCGGCAGACCAGGTCCGCCATGCCCTGTTTTTCCAGGAGGAGAGGAACTTCGTAAATATGTTCGACATCGGCGTTTTCGATAACCGCCTTCTCGTCGATGTCGCAGAACAGGGCAATCTTGGCCCTGATACTCTCATCCAGGTGGTGCTGAGTCCTGCACACTATGATGTCGGGCTGGATCCCGATGCTGCGCAATTCCTTGACGCTGTGCTGGGTTGGCTTGGTCTTCAGTTCGCCGGCCTTTTCCAGCCAGGGAATCAGCGTGACGTGGATGTACATCACCGATTCCCGGCCGATATCGCTGCGCAGCTGGCGAATAGCTTCCAGAAAGGGCAGGCTTTCGATGTCCCCCACAGTGCCCCCGATTTCGGTAATGACCACATCGGCATCCTTTTCCTCGCCGGCCCTCAAAATCTGGCACTTGATTTCGTTGGTAATGTGGGGAATGACCTGGACTGTCTTGCCCAGGTATTCTCCCTGCCGCTCTTTTTGAATTACCGACCAGTATACTTTGCCTGCGGTGATGTTGTTGGTCTTGGACAAATTTATATCAATAAAGCGTTCATAGTGCCCCAGGTCCAGATCTGTTTCCGCCCCGTCGTCGGTGACAAACACTTCGCCATGCTGAAAAGGGCTCATGGTTCCGGGGTCGACGTTTATATACGGGTCAAGCTTTTGGATGGTCACCTTAAGCCCCCTGGCCTTGAGGAGACGGCCCAGGGAAGCTGCAGTGATGCCTTTGCCCAGAGATGAAACTACTCCGCCGGTAATAAATATATACTTGGTCAAGACTCCTACTTCCCCTTCCTGCTCTTTTTCTTTCCCTATTGTATCTTTTCTTGCCGGGGCAAGCAAACCATTTGCCTGCTAGTTGCCCAGTTTTCTTTGCACCATTTCCCGGACAATAAAACTGGCAACCTGGCGCGGAGTAGTTCCCGGGCCAAAGCCTGCATCGTAACCCAGTTCCACCGCCAATTGATGGGAAATGCGGGGGCCGCCAGCCACCAGCACCACTTTGTGCCGAATCCCTTCTGCCTCCAGCATCTCCACCAGTTCGGTCAAATTGGGGATGTGGATGTCGCGCTGGGTAACCACCTGGGAGACCAGAATAGCGTCGGCCTTGCGCCGCACTGCCTCAGCCACCAGTGCGGCGTTGGGCACCTGGCTGCCCATGTTCCACGCGTTGATCCAGGGATACCGCTCCAGCCCGTATTCGCCCTTGTATCCCTTCATGTTGATGATGGCGTCTATGCCCACCGTGTGGGCATCGGTTCCCGTACAAGCGGCCACCACGTTGATCTTGCGGCCTATGTGCTCTTTGATATAATCGTTGATCTCAAAGAAGTCCATTTCCTCCAGCCCCGCCTCCGCCACCTGCAGCCGCGACAGGTCAACGGAATGACGGCAGCGTCCGTATACCACAAAAAAGCTAAATCCCTGGCTCACCGGGGTCATGTATGCAATTTCGGCATGCTCCAGTCCCATCTGTACAGCCAGGTTAAGCGCCGCCGCCCTGGCCAGGGGACCGGCATCCACAGGCAGGGTAAAGGACAGCTGGACGGCGCCGTCGTCCAGGGCATCGCCATATGCCTTAATCCGCTTTGTTTCCGTCATTGCGCTGCGCCTCCCTCAGTTCAGTGCTCATTTCCTCCAGGAAGGGATTACAGTATCCCTGAGCCTGCATGACGACTCCTTCCAGCCCTTTGCCGCCGTCCCTGGAGCGCTTGACAGCGGCGAACATCCCCTGTTCCAGTGCGGCAAAGAGGCCGATGTCGGCCACCCGGGCCAGAAATTCCGCAGCTTTGGCCAAGACCTCCCGGGCGCGTCCTTCGATTTTGCCTCCTGCCCTGATTTCCAGTTCCTGACCCAAATGCCGGGCGTTGTTCATGACGTACTTGGCCCCCTCCAGAGCCAGGTAACGGTCCTGCAGAAAGGGAGTATGAATGGCCTCGGTCAGCATCCCCAGCAGGTGGATGCCCTGACCGGTCAGCACCGATGTGAGGTTGAACAGGCCGTTGAGCAGATAGCCTTTAAATATGTTGCCGGTCATGTGCTTGGTGGGGGGCATGTATTTCAATGGCGCCTGGGGAAAAAGCTGCCGGGCCAGCAAAGCCTGGGCAATTTCCAGCAGCAGGCCGTCTTCCAAATCCGGGTCAATCTCAAAGGCGTGGCCCAATCCCATCTGCCAGGGCCGGAGACCGGCTGCCAACGCCAGCTGTTCGTTGATAAATTGGGATGCCGTAACGGTGTGCGCCTCGGCGACGGCGTCGGCGGTGGTGAGATAGTTGTCTTCGCCGGTATTGATAATTATGCCGGCATAGGCGTTGATGGTCCGGGAAAAGTTCTGGTCGATCAAAGTCCTCTGCATGTTGATATCCCGGAAAAGTATGCCGTACAGGGCGTCGTTGAGCATCATGTCCAGCCGCTCCAGCGCCCCCAGGGCTGCTATCTCCGGCATGCACAGGCCCGAACAGTAATTGACCAGCATGATGTACCGGCCCAGCCTCTCGCCAACTTCATCCAAGGCTTTGCGCATAATCCGGAAGTTTTCCTGAGTGGCATAGGTGCCGCCAAACCCTTCCCTGGTCGCCCCGTGGGGCACGTAGTCCAGCAAAGACTGGCCGGTGGTCCTGATGACGGCAATGATGTCCGCTCCCTGCTCGGCCGCAGCCTGAGCCTGGACCACATCCTGCATAATATCCCCCGTAGCTACAATGACGTAAAGCCAGGGCGCCGGCCCCATGGGCAACCGGGCCAGCATTTCTTCCCGTTCCCGGCGCCGGTCGGCAATCCTTTGCAAACCGGGCCGGGCCAATTGGCGCAGGTAAGGATGCAGTTCTTCCGGGGCAAAGCGGGGCAGGGCGAACAAATCCAGCTCTCCCGCCGCCACCTGTTGCGCCACAGCGGCCGGGGACAAGCCCAATTGTTTGCAGGCGTTGCCCACCCAGTACGCCGCGCCGAGATTCAGTTCGCCCCGGGCGGCGATGGCGTCCACTACGATGTTGGCCAGGGGCACGCCGTCGGCGGCGTCGTTTATGCCCAGCAGGCGCAAAATGGCCCTCTCCACCGCCACCGTGGTTTTATCCCTGATGAAATCCTGTACATCGGCGGCTATTTTTTGGGCGGCGGCGCGGCAGTTTTCCACCAGGCCGGAATCCAGATTCAATTTCATTCTCTCAACTCCTTCCAGGGCTTGCGTCCAAGTTCTTTTTCCGCCAGGGCCAGCACCTCGGGCTCCAGCCCCAAAAAAGCGGCGATCTTCAATGCATCTCTGGGGACGGCGCCGGTGCCGGGCACCAGGCTGTAGTCCATCAAATTGCGGAGGGCTTCTGTGCCGCCGGCGCCCCGGGCCAATACAGTCTGCAAGTCCGCCGCAGACAGTCCGGCAACCTGTAAATGGGTGACCCCCGGCATCCCGGCAACCCCGGGGAAATGGGTCGCCGCCAGGGTCAGGCTGTTGCCCCCGGCCAGCCAGTGCAGGATGGCCCTGACCAGGGCGCTCCCCTCCCAGGGGTTGGTTCCCCGCGCCGGTTCGTCCAGCAAGTAGAGCCCGTGCCGGTTCTTGTGGGGCAACCAGGCCGCCAGCGCCTGGATTTCGGCGCCAAAAGTGCTGAGCCCGCGGTCGGCATCCTCGCCTTGCAGCGAATAATAAATAAATGCGCGCAGGGAAAATTCAAACTCCCTGGCCGGCACCAGCAGGCCGAGCTGGGCCATGGCCACCGCCAGGCCCACCGACTTCAGGGTGACAGATTTCCCGCCCATGTTGGCCCCCGTTATAACCGTTACCGGAGTGCGGCCCAGTTCCAAAGAAAGGGGCTGAAAAGACAGGCCTTGTGCCGCCAAGTGCTCGCCGATTACCGGGTTTGTAAATTCCGCCAGGCGGATGCAGTTGTCCCCGGTCAGCCGGGGCAGGCACCAGCCTGTTTCCCCGGCCAGGCGGGCCTTGGCCAGCAACAAATCTATGCGTCCCAGACGGCGGCACGCCGCCAGCAGTCTTGGCCCGGCAACGGCAACTTCCCGACTCAGTTTTTGCCGCACCTGTTGTTCCAGCGCACTTATATCCGTTTCCAGCCGGCCAATGTGCTCTTCCAGCGCCAGCATCTCGGCGCTGGGTTTTAAGGCAAACTCCGCCTCGCTAAATGTTTCTGCAGCCAAAACCAGCTGGGGCAGCCCGGCCACTTTGGCCAGCAACTCCCCTTCCAGCTTGTTAACCCGCAGGCGGCCCTGGTGATTGAAGGTTCTCCCGGTCAGCGCTTCAATTTCTTGCCGGCTCCTTTTTCTCATTTCCGCCAGCCTGTCTTTGAGCCGGCGTTGTTCCCGGCGCAGGGCCGCCAGGTTCGCCGCGCAGCTGTCACCGATGTAAAAGCCGGAATTGCTGCCGGCAGCCAGCGCTTCCCGCAAGCGGGACAAATCCGGCAGTTGCAGTCGGCGGGGAAGCCAGTCCGCAGGGGCCAGGAGCTGGGCCAGCTGTTCCGTTAACTGCAAAAAACGTTTGACCGCAAACAGCTCCACATCCTCCAGAACCAGGCCCTCCCTGGCCTTGCGGACAATACCCCGGATATCTTTTAGCGAGCGCAGGCGCATTTCTACAGCGTCAACGGCAGCGGGCTCCAGGGCCCGGGCCGCCAGGACGCCGTGCACCAGCGCCCATTCCGCCCGGACCAGTTCCTCGCAACCAGGCAAGAATACCGGCATCCGGCTCTTGAGCAAACGGCCATACGGGCTCAGGGGCTGCAGGCGTTGCCTGATTCTGGTCAGGCCGATGCGTTCGGCACTGGCGTCATCGATAAAATTCATGTTTTCACCTCACGCCAAAGGGTCGACGACCAACACCCCGGGGAGCATTTTGGCAATGGCCTCCACCAGTGCCGCCCCGGGAATCCTTCTCCCGTGTTTCCCCACCGGATTAACGCTGACCCCCAATAGGTTGATGGGAGCCGCCGCCGTAACCGACACCCCGTTCCTTTCCAGTTCCTGCCACTGCCTGATATCTGCAAAAATCCTGGTGCCGTCCCTGACGACGACTTCCAGCCCGGGGATACGCTGTGCAGCTGCCGCCAGCAACCGCGCCAGCTCATTGGTCAGCGCTCCGCCCACCAGAAGACAACTCCATTGGGCGTCCAGGTAATCCAAAAGCTCCACCGGCCCATCGATTAAGGTGGCCATGGGCAGGGGCTTGACGGTGCCGTCGCGGCTTTGCACTCCTGATCTGCCGGCGGCCAAAAGTCCGGCGCCTTGCGGGGTAAGGCGGACAGATGCCGGCAGCAGCAATTTCCGGGCCGAGAAGACGGTGCTTTCCACCACGCGCTCCAGGTCGTAGCTGAGCACCGCCCCCGTGGCCAGAATCGCCGCTTCTGTTACCGCAGGCGCCGAAGCGGCAATTCTGTCCAGGGCGCCGTCGATTAATACCAGGTCGGACCAGTCCAGCAGAGCATCTATGGCGGCCTGCACATCCCTGGTGCGCTCAGGACCGCTGATTTCCGCCGTCCCCGGCTCCCGCACCCGCGCCAGCACAATTTCGCCCAGGGGGTTGCTGATGTCCAGGGACGCCAATATTTCCAGGCGGGCGGTGCCCTGGCCGAGACACCCGCCGGCGGTGGCCACTACGGCGCCGCGGGGCAGGACCACGGGAGGTTTGGGCAGGTCCGTCAGCACATCGGCCTTTTCTCCGTCCCTGCCCGTGGATGTCAGCCCCACCGTGAGGCCCCGGTTGCTCAATCCGTCCAGCAGGCAGTTAACCGTCACCGTTTTTCCGGTGTTTTTGGCCAGGCCGACCACGGCTATGCTCTTGTACTGCACAGCCCGGTCCAGCAATTCTTTCACTGGCGCCGCCTTCCCCGCTCCAGGTTGCGGGGCTCCAGGCTTACTTCCTTTCCCGCCAGCAGGCCGTGCACCCCCAGAGCATCCCGGCAATACTCGCAGTCGCAGACGGGGGAACGGTAATCCGCCGGCTGCGTGTAGGTGGCAATAACCCCTTCGTAATTGCGCAGCACAACTTTTTCCGGCGACTGAGAAATCAAGTACTGGGGCATGACCGGGATCTTGCCGCCTCCGCCCGGAGCGTCGATTACATAGGTGGGGACGGCAAACCCCGAGGTGTGCCCGCGCAGGCCCTCAATTATCTCAATGCCCTTGGCTACGCTGGTGCGGAAGTGTTCGATACCCCTGGACAGGTCGCACTGATAAATGTAATAAGGCCTGACCCTGTTCATCACCAGCAGGTGCACTAATTTTTTCATTACGCCGACGCAGTCGTTGATTCCGCGCAGCAACACCGACTGGTTCCCCAGGGGAATGCCGGCATCGGCCAGGCGGGCCAGGGCGGCGCTGGACTCGGGGGTTATTTCCTTGGGGTGGTTGAAATGGGTATTAATCCAGATGGGGTGGTATTTCTTGAGCATATTTACCAGTTCAGCGGTGATGCGCTGGGGCATGACCACAGGCGTCCTGGTCCCGATCCTGATTACTTCCACGTGTTTTATGGCCCGCAGCCGCTGAATAATTGATTCCAGGTGGCTGTCGGAAATCAGCAACCCGTCGCCGCCGGATATCAGGACGTCGCGCACTTGCGGGGTGTTGCGGATATACTCCAGAGCCCTTTCCACCCGGTCCCGGGGCAATGCCTTGTCGGTGGTGCCGGTAAAACGCCTGCGCGTACAGTGACGACAGTACATGGAGCACTGATCGGTGACAAGAAACAGCACCCGGTCAGGATAGCGGTGGGTAAGGCCCGGCACCGGCGAATCCACGTCTTCTGCCAGGGGATCGTCCATGTCGCCGGCGCCCATGTTCAGTTCCCGGGCAACGGGCACCGCCTGGCGCCGTATGGGGCAGTTGGGGTCATCCGGATCCATCAGGCTGGCATAGTAGGGCGTTATGGCCATGCGCAACGTTTCCAGACACCGGCGGATACCGTCTTCTTCTTCGGCGGTCAGATTGATGACCTGTTTCAGCGTCTCCACATCGGTGATGCGGTTTTGCAACTGCCAGTGCCAGTCGTTCCATTGGTCCGGGGTCACATCTTTGTATAACGCAATGCGTTTATAAGCCGTCATCTTCATCCCCCTTATGCATACAGGCTGGTGAACAATTCTCTCAGCGTGTCGTTTTCACGCACACAATCCAGGGCCACCTGGGCGTGGCCGGCGGTATATCCGTTGCCGATGAGCATCTGCACATCTTTGCCAACCCCCTCGGCGCCCAGAGCGGCAGCGGTAAAGCTGGTGGCCATGCTGAAAAAGTAAACCAGTCCCCCGTCCCTGGTGGCCAAAACAGAAGCCATTTCCGTCCCGGGAACATCCACGCAGTTTATGGTGACGTCGGCCAGGTCGCCGGCAGTAGCTTCCTCAACCTTGCGCAAAACCGCCAGCGGCTGGGTGGCATCTGCCTGGATTATTACGTCTGCCGCCTCCAGTTGCGCAACTCTGTCCAGTGCAGCTTCGGCATAGTCCAGGGCAATTACCCGGCCGGCGCTGCCTACGCGCTTCCGGGCCTGATGCAAACACAGCAGTCCGGATTTGCCCCCCGCGCCAATGATCAGCACTGTGGCGCCAGGGGAGACAATTTTGGCTGTTTGCGCGGGGGCGCCGGCTACGTCCAGCACTGCCAGGGCCAGTTTATCCGGCAAGTCCGCGGGCATTTTGGCATAGATGCCGCTGGCGAACAAAACGGCCTGGCCCACGACGTCCACCTGGCAGGTTTCCGGGCGGACAGCGAGAATCCTGTCTATTTTCAACGGCGTCAGAGACAGTGACACCAGGGTGGCAATTCTGTCCCCCACAGCCAGGTCGCGTCCCCTCAGTTCCGGGCCGATGTCGGCTACCCGGCCGATCAGCATGCCTCCGGAACCGGTTACGGGGTTGTGCTGTTTCCCCCGTTCCGCCACAGTCTTCAGGATGATCTTCTTGATTCCCTCGACGTCTCCTCCGGCCTCTCGGGACATTTGCCGGAAGCTGGCGGCGTCGATATTCAGCGTTTCCGCTGCAATGAGAATTTCATTGTCCCAGATGGCCGGCGAATTGTCCAGTTTCCAGGCCGGCTGGGGCAGGGAACCGGCAGGTTCAATGCTTCTGTGGCTGCCATAGCGGCAACCGCCTGTTTTGTACACGCCAAAGCACCTCCTTTTGCTGCCTTGATTATATGCAACTATCATGCCAACTGTAGTCTTTTAGCCGGCGCTGCAGGGTCTGGCGCGGTATCTGCAGGTATTCGGCTGTGCGGCTGATATTGCCCCCATTGGCCTGCAGGGCCTGACGAATCAGGTTCTCTTCGTATTTTGCAACCTTTGCCCGCAGTGATTGGGGCGCAGCGCCGGCCCGGTACTGTTCCGGCAGGTCCTCGGGCTCAATGAGGCCGGCGCTGCGGAAGTTCAGCACCCCCTCCAGCAAATTGGACAATTCCCGGATATTGCCCGGCCATGGCCACGCCTTTAACAGCTCCAGCGCCTGTGCGCTGATGCCCGTCACCCTGGTACCCAGCTTGGCATTGTGTTTGGCGAGGAAGTGCCGGCAGAGCAGGGGGATGTCTTCTTTTCTTTGCCGCAGGGGCGGCAGGGTCAGGCTGACGACGTTGAGCCGGTAGTACAAGTCGGGGCGCAGGGTTGTGCTGGGGTCCCGGGACATGGCGGCAATAATCCGCACATCCGCCTTGCGGCTTTTGGTGTCGCCCAGCCGGCGCAACTCCCCGGTTTCCAAAACCCGCAACAGTTTGGCCTGCAGCGGCCGGGGCAGGGCATTCAGTTCGTCGAGAAACAAGGTGCCTTTGTCGGCCAGCTCAAACAGCCCGGGCAAATCCCTGGCTCCGGTGAAGCTGCCTTTGACGCTGCCGAAGAGAAGGGCGTCCAGCAAGCTCTCGGGCAACGCCGCGCAGTTTTGCGCCACAAACGGCATGTTGCGGCGCGGGCTTTCGTTGTGAATGGCCTGCACCAGCAATTCTTTGCCCGTCCCCGTTTCGCCAATTACCAGCACCGGCGAATCTGTGTGCGCCGCCAGGGCAGCCCGGGCCACCACGTCTCTGAGTGCCGGGCTGGAGCCGACAATATCGTCAAAGCGGTACCTGGCTGTCTGCCGGCTGTCTGGGGAGCCGGTCCCGGCAGAGAGCCGGCGCCTGAGCTCGACGATCTGTTCCGTCAGCTTCCTGATTTGCGAGATGTCCCTGGCCACCTCCACGGCGCCCAGCAGCGCACCCTGCCGCCCAAAAACGGGCAACGTGGTGTTGATGGTTTCAATCTCCACGCCCCTGAGATTGGTATACACCTGGTGCTGATCAATAATAGGCTTCCCCGTTCGCGCCACCCTGAGCAGGGTGCTGGTATCTTTGTTGAGGGAAGGAAACACGTCCAGCACGTGTTTGCCCAGGACATCGGCGACCTCCAGGCCGTCCATTTCCGCGGCGGCGCCATTGTAGTAACGGGTGATCCCCTCTGTGTCCACCATGTGTATACCGTGATTGCTTTGCTGCAAGACCACTGCCAATACAGCCTCTGCCAGGCTCATGGCCCCACCTCCATGCCAATTTTTTTGCTGGGTTGTGCCCATTTTTGGGCAGCATGCCCAGAAATAAGGCAACCTCACGGTTGCTTGCCAAAGATTATCAGGGCTTCGCGCACTATTTTTGCCGCCAGGGCAGCAGTAATCCCCGCGCCGTCGTAGGCCGGGGCCACTTCCACCAGATCGAAGCCGACGATCTGGCATTCCCCCAGGATGGCCAGGCCTTCCAGGAGTTCAGCGGGAGTAATGCCGCCGCTTTCGGGAGTGCCCGTTCCCGGCGCAAAGGCCGGGTCCACTGCGTCGATGTCCACAGTGACATAGACGGGGCCGGTCAAATCTGCTGCGGCCTGGCGCAGAGGCCGGACCAGCTCAAAGGGATAAAATTTGGTGTGTTTCCGGGCATAATCGTGTTCTTCCCGGGTGGCCGAACGCACGGCAAATTGCCACACCCCGCCCAGGTTGAGGGTGTCCAGAGCCTGTCGCACCACAGTGGCGTGGGACAGGTGCTCCCCCATGTACTGGTCCCTGAGGTCGGCGTGGGCATCGATATGCACCAGCTTGAGTCCCGGAAAACGCCGGGCACAGGCGCGCAGGCAGGGCAGAGAAACCAGGTGATCGCCGCCCAGCACGAATGGCCGCTGATCCCCGGCCAATATTTGCTCCACGGCTTTTTCAATCAACGCCAGCGAACCGGTGACGTTGCCGAAGGGCAACAGCAGGTCGCCGGCGTCGAAAAAGCGCACTTCTTCAAGGCTTTTCTCCAATTGCAAACTGTACTCTTCCAAATTGCAGGATGCGTGGCGTATGGCTTCCGGCCCAAAGCGGGAGCCCGGACGAAAGCTGGCAGAATAATCCATGGGGGCGCCCAGCAACACGTTGGGCGCCCCTGCGTCAGCACAGGCGCCCAGAAAGCTCAAACCCCGGATGCTGTCCTTACCCCACTTCATCGCGCTTTCTCCAGCATGTCCTTGACAAACCTGGGCAAAACGAAGCAGCTGCTGTGCAGTTCCGGGGTATAATACCTGCTGGCAAAATCCGGCGCCGGTTGCCTGGACGGGGGAAGAGGAGCGTCCTGCTTGGCCGCCAGGGTAAAGCTCCACAGGCCGCTGGGATAAGTGGGAATGTTGGCCAGGTATGTAGCCACCCGGGGGAATACCGCCTTCATCCCCGTATAAGCCTTGACCAGAATGTCGGCGTTATAGAAGGGAGACTCAGTTTGCGCCACCAGAATTCCGCCGGGGCGGAGGGCAGCGTACACCAACCGGTAGAAATCTTCAGTGAACAACCCCACCGCCGGACCCACCGGCTCCGTCGAGTCCACCAGGATTACATCGAACTGGCCCGGATTATTCTGCAAATAGACTATACCGTCTTCAATTATTACTTCAACCCGGGGGTCATTGAGGCCGGAAGCTATTTCCGGCAGGTACTGTTTGGCGCACTCCACAACTTCCCGGTCAATTTCCACCAATACCGCTTTTTCCACCGGCTCGTGTTTGAGAATCTCCCGAATGGCCCCGCCGTCTCCGCCGCCCACAACCAACACATCACTGGGCCGGGGGTGGGTAAAAAGGGGCACGTGGACGATCATCTCGTGATAGACAAACTCGTCTTCTGTACAGGTTTGCACCATTCCGTCCAGCACCAGCATCCGGCCAAAGGGTTCGGTGTCCAGGACCGCTATTTCCTGGTACGGCGTTTTGGCGGTGTGCAGGGTTTTGTTGACCTTGCAGGAAAAGCGAATGGCGGGTGTCTGGTTTTCAGTGTACCAAAGCTCCAATGCTATCTCTCCTAGTACCAAAGTGCCACAGCGGCAAAGGCACAACCGGTTTTTTGGACGACATGCTCGGTGGAAGCCAGCTTGACATCCACCAGGGGCATGTTGCGGGCAGCGAAGGCGGATTCCAGCATCGCTTTAATTTTTGCCTCAGCATCCTCCTTGCTGCCTTTTCCCGCGTATTCCATAATCACGCCGAAGGTATCGCTGCTAAAACCAATGCCCACACAGGCCGCGATTTTCTCCCCGGGCTTTTCGCTAATAACGTAGCCGTAAGCGGTGGGCACCAGTGAGCCCGGCGGGATGACCATGTCGGGGGCGTATTCCGCCTGGGGGGGCAGAATGCTGCTGATCCGGACCAGGTTTACATTGCCAATGCCTGCCTCCAGCAATGCATTGTCAAAGGAATTTAGCAGTGTATCACCTTCAGCGCTGCCGGCCACAATTTTAAACCTCTTCGGTGTTGGCAACATGATGTTTTTCCTCCTCTTACTGAAGCTGAGCATAATTATACCAAATTGCCGCTGCGTGTAAAACAAATTCTTTTTCCGGTTCTCTACAATAATCTTTTCCTGAATTCGGGATACTAATGACAGATTCAGCTGGAGGTGGTGAACCTGCGCCGGCGCAAGCGGAGAATCCTGTTCCTAATCTTTGTCGTTCTGCCCCTGTTTCTGGCCTTTGCCGGCGGGGCATACTTCTTCATAACCTATCACAGCCTGGATTTGACGCGCCAACTGGAAGAGCCCTCAATACTTTACGACATGGACGGCGAGCAGATAGGCAGGTTTTCCTCCGAAATTCGCACGGTGGTCAGCCTTGACGATATCTCTCCGTACTTGATCCAGGCCATCATTGCCATTGAAGACTCCCGGTTCTATGAACATTTTGGCATCGACCCCCGGGGCATCCTCCGGGCCCTGTGGCGTAACCTGGTCAAAGGCAGAATTGTGGAAGGCGGAAGCACCATTACCCAACAGCTGGCCGAAAACGAGTATTTTTTGGGAGTAACGGGACCGGCGCGCACCCTGGATAAAAAGATCCAGGAAGCCATCTACGCCATCAAGCTGGAAAGAAATTTTACCAAGGACGAAATTCTGGAGCGCTATCTCAACCGCATTTATTTTGGGCACGGCCGTTTTGGAGTCGAAGCCGCCTCCCAGTATTATTTCGGCAAGTCGGCCCGCGAGCTGGACTTATCCGAAGCCGCCCTGCTGGCCGGCATCCCCAAGGGTCCGGGCATCTATTCCCTGCGGAGCAACCCCGAGCTCGCCCACCAGCGCCGGGATGTAGTGCTGGCGCGCATGGAAGAATTGGGCTATATTACCGCCCAGCAGCGCCAGGAAGCCCAGAACCGGGTGTTGCGCGCCGTCGAACACCAGGAAAGGCCGGTTCGGGCCAGCCACTTCCGGATTCGGGTAGAAAGCGAGGTGCGGAAAATTCTGCGCGATCTTTTCCCGCACTTCAGCGAGCAGGAAATAAGCAACATGATTTATAACCAGGGGCTGACCATCAAAACCACCTTGTCCCTGGCCGCCCAGGCTGCAGCCGAACAGGTCCTGCAGGACCGGGGCGCCGCCCTTCGGGAAAAGAACCCCCATGTGCAGGGGGTGATAATCGCCATCGATCCCGCCAGCGGCGGCATCCGCGCCATTGCCGAAAGCATCGAACTGACGGGCACCTATCTCAGGGGCGACGCCGTCTACAATCTGGGCTCCTCTTTCAAGGGCGCCCTTTACGCCACCGCCCTGGAAAACGGCTTTACCGCTTCCAGTACCTTTGTATGCGAAGAGACTGAATTCCCAAACCCCGGAGGCAAGCCCAATCCGTATAAACCCCACGATTTTGACCGCAGCTGGCACAACCGCCCGTTACGCATCCGCGAAGCTCTGGAAGTCTCCTGCAATGTGGTGGCGGTAAAGACCGGCCAGGCAGTTGGCCTGGACAAATACCTGGCCATGATCGCCCGCCTCAATCCCCGGCTGGCCGAGAAAAACATCGGCGCCCCTCATTTGCAACTGCCCCTGGGACCCGAAGCCTCCCCCATGAACCTGACCCTGACCTATGCCCCTTTTGCCAACGGCGGTTATTCGGTGACGCCTTACACCGTCGCAGAAATCCTTGATCGGGACGGGAACCGGCTGTACCAGGCACGGCCCCAGCGCCGGCCAGTCCTTGACGAACGCCTGGCCTATATTGTTACCGACATGCTCAGGGGCGTCCAGGGCATCCGCACCGTGCCCTTTGCCGTCGCCGGAAAAACCGGCACTGCCAGCGAGGAGTACCACACCGTTTTTGTCGGCTACACTTCGGAAATCCTGGCCACGGTATTCTTCGGCTTTGACAATTGGAAACAAGAGGGCAGCGACATAGGCAACGCCGTTGAGACTGCCGCCCCGGCCTGGCGGGATTTTATTCAACGCTACTACGGCAACAAAAAACCCCCGCCCTTTGCCGAGCCGGCGGGGCTGGAAAAGGCAACGGTTTGCTCCGACAGCGGACTGCTGGCCACGCACTTGTGCCCGCACCCCTACGCCGAAATATACATCCCCGGCTCGGCACCCCAGTCCTATTGCACCGTGCACGCCGACATGGTGGAAATTTGTTCGGCCACGGGATTGCCAGCCAATCCCAATTGCCCCGCTCACCTGCGAGTACAGGTCCGGCGCCAGCCGTGGATGCACAACCTGCAGTGCTGGCTCCACGGCCCGACGCCCGGCAGCGGCGACGGGGAAGAGGAGAACAGGCAAGAGGAAAGCCAAAACGATGACCGGGAGCAGGATGAAAATAACGACGATTGATTAATGCACAGGCCATTGCGAAAGGAGCAATGATACAGTGCTACGAAACAGACTGATGCGCCTACTGTTTCAAAGCCGGCAACCTGCCGGCACCCACGCCCTGCCGGAGAAGTGCCGGGACTGCTCAGGCAATTGCCCGCTCATCGACGGCTGCTCTTGATATGCCTGCCCTGCCGGCCTTTATTGGTTGAGAAACTCGGCCTGCCATGCCAGTATTTCCGCCAGCGGCCCGCACCTGGCAGGACAAGGGGGCAGCGCTTTCAAGAACCAGCGCCCGTAAGACCTGGTGACAATGCGCTTGTCCAGCACCAGAACTGCGCCTTTGTCCTGTTTGCTCCGGATCAGACGGCCAAATCCTTGTTTAAAGCGCAGTACAGCCTGGGGAAGCTGGTAGTGGTAAAAGGGGTTTTTGCCTTGACTGCGCAGGTCCTCCATCCGGGCTTGAACCACCGGGTCGTCGGGAACCGTAAAGGGCAACCTGGTTAAGATTAAACTGCTGAGGCTTTCTCCGGCCACGTCCACGCCTTCCCAAAAGGACGCCGTGGCCAGCAACACCGAACGCGTATCGGCTTTGAACTTGTCCAGCAGCAAATGCCGGGGCATTTCTCCCTGGCACAGCAAAGTTATGGCCTCTGCTGCCAGTTGGTTTCTGATTGCGTCGGCCACGGCACGGAGCAGGGAAAAGGAGGTAAACAGGACCAGTGCCCTGCCCCGGGATGCCGTCAGGGAAGCCAGAATGGCCGGCGCCAGTGCTTGCGGGAATGCCCTTTCCTCGGGGTCGGGCAGGTCGGTGGCAACGCCCAGCACCGCGTTCTTTTGGTAGTCAAAGGGAGAGCCGTAGCGCAGTTCCTGGACGCTGAGGTCGGCGTCCAGACCCAGCCTGTCCCGCATATATTTAAAACTTTCTGCCACCGTCAAGGTTGCCGAAGTAAGGACGACGGAACTGTACTTCCGCCACACATTCTCCTTGAGCACCGCGCCGACCGCCAGAGGAGCAAAATTAAATTGCGCTTGCGTCCCTGTCCGGCTTGAATCCAGTTCCGCCCAACGAACCAGGGCGGCATCGGTGCCGAAGAGAATTTCTTTAAGAGCCGTGTGTTGGTCGGCCAATTTTTTGCCGATGGCCGCCAACTCCAGAGTCTGGGACAGCACCGCTTCAAATATTTGCGGTCCGAGCCCTTCCAGGCTTCGATACAGAGCACCCAAGTGCCGGACCGCTTCCTCCAAATGGCTTAAAAGCGCCTTGCCCTTTTGCGCCACCGTTGCCCAGCCCGGAGCAGAGACAAGGTCTGCAGTCAGGCGCGCTTTTATTTCCTGAGCGCCCATTTGCGCCAGAAAGTTTTCGGCGGCTGCGAAAAAGCCGTTCACTTCCTCTTCCAGCCGCAACAGCTCGGGCACCAGGTTGTGCTGAATTGCCTTCAGCACCCCTTGCACCTGTTGGTCGCCCCCGCTCAGGCTGGCGGCCAGGGTCCGTTCCAGCCAGGGCAACAACCCTTTGACCTTATTGTACCGCGCCGAGCGCAGGCGTCCCAACAGCCTTATCAGCCCCAGCCTGGTGACTCTGGCTCCCAGGTAATCAGTAGCAACGCGTTCGATGTTGTGGGCTTCATCAAGGACAATGGCATGGTACTCCGGCAACACGCCTGTATCCGCCCCTTTGCTCCGCAAGGCGATATCGGCGAAGAGCAGGCTGTGGTTGGCGATTAAGATGTGCGCATCGATGGCCTCCCGGCGGGCATTGTGAAAAAAGCAGTCCCGAAAATGGGGACAATTTAACCGCAGGCAGGCGTCGGCATCGGAACAGACCAATTCCCACAGTTCGCCCCTGGGCACGAAAGGCAGATCTGACCGGGAACCGTCCCCGGTCTGCTGTTCCCACTGCACCAGATCCTGCAGCACCGGGATGTCCTTTTCGTCCACCAGGTCTGCACCATGGCGAATCAGGTCCCTGAACTTCCTGCGGCAGAGATAATTGGACCTGCCCTTGACCAGTACAGCCTTAAAACCCCCGGGAATTGCTTTTTGCAACAGGGGAATGTCCTTATAGAGCAATTGTTCCTGAAGGTTGATGGTGTTGGTGGAAACAACCCCCCGCTTTTTGTTGGCCCGCGCCCACAGGATGAGGGGCACCAAATAAGCCAGGCTTTTGCCCGTCCCCGTCCCGGCCTCAGCCAGGGCGTGGCGGCCATCGTTGAGGGCGCGCCCCACACTGGCGGCCATTGCCACCTGCTGGGGCCGGTTTTCAAAGCCAGGCATTACTCTGTTGACCAGTCCGCCGGGCGCCAGGATCTCTTCAATCTGGTGCTGTTCTACCGGCACCGGCGGGGAAACAGCACAGGGTTCCACCACTACGTAATACCTGGTCGCCTCATTGTTGATAATGACAAAACCATATCCTTCCCGGGCCAGGCGCGCGGCAACGGCAATGTCAGCACCCGACGGAGTCAAATCTCCCGACGGGTGATTGTGAATTACCACCACGCCGCCGCCCCCTTCCGGGGGCAAAGGCGCCGGAACGCACTCTTTGTTCCCCCGGGCAAGAACATGCAGGCCTGTCAGGCGGCCTTGTTGCAGACGGGCACAAAAATACACTTCGTTGTTATCCGCCGCGGCAATCTCCCGGCGCAATTCGTCCACTATTTCCCGGGAAAACCACTCATGCACAGTCCCCACCTCTGCTGGTTATTATAGCATTATTGCCGCGGGCATACTATGAAAAGGAGGTGGTGCCGGTGCCGAAACCCAAAGGCCGTCCCACACCGCGCGAGGTCCGTTCCCAATTGGCCCAGTTGAAAAATCACCCCCATGGCAATGAAAAGGGAGTAAAATGGCCCATGGCCGTTAAAGACGGAACCAAGGAGCATCCGGGGTCCGTTCACGACACCGCCCTCAGGGGAGAGGTGCCCCGGCGCCTGTGGGAACTGCAGCGGTGTCTGGACACCGATAAAAACCTGTCCGGCTACGGCCTCAAGGCCAGTTTTGTCAATAATGCCCTTCAGATTACCGGCATCGTCGATACCCTGGCCGAAAAGGAATATCTCAAGCGTCTTCTGGCCGGGCACGGCGTGCACAAATTTGTAGATGCCACCAGCATTTGCACCGACGGGCAGGTGAATGACCAGCAAATTGCCTGGGAAACCCGGGAGGAACTGGCTGCCGACCCCGATCTCCGCGGCTTGAGCATCGGCGTGGAGTGCGTTGCCGGCGCCGTGTTTCTAAACGGCGAAATATACGACCGGCAACAGGAAGCGGCAGCCGTTGCCGCCGCACGCAAAGTCCGGGGCGTTACCCGGGTAATAAGCCAGTTGCGGTATGTTCCGGGCAACATGGAGCCCGGCGACGTCATTCCCCATCGCCCGGACAGACAAGCGGATTATTACCGCTGGAGCGAATAGCGGTGCCCTCCTTCAGCCGCGACTTTGTCCTGTGGATGGCTACGGCTCTGGATTTGCTGGGCGCCCTGGTCATATTCACCACCGCCGGTGTAGTATTCATCAACTTTTGGCGGCGCCTGTCCGGGGCAACGGAAAAGCTGAGGGTAAGCCTGGCCCAGGGTTTGGCCCTGGGTTTGGAGTTTAAACTGGGCGGGGAAATCTTGCGCACCGCCGCCATTCGCACCTTAAATGAAGTCATGGTTTTGGGCGCCATTGTCTTGTTGCGCGGCGCCATGAGCCTGCTCATTCACTGGGAAATCCGGCACACAAGGGAATGACCCGCGGACATATGTCCACAGGTCATGCCAACGCCATTTCCATTAGCTCTTCGTCCAGCCAGTCGCCGTGCACGTCCCGCACCAACACTTTGTGTTTGTAGAAAAAGCGGGTGATATATCTGCCCGCCGGCAACTGGGGGAACCACAGCATTATGGTTGCCCTGGTGCCGGGAAACATTTCCACCCTTGCCCCTTTGTAAGCGGGAGGATGCAGCCACGTACAGATGTCTGTGCAGTTATAAAAATCGCCCAACTGGTCGACCAGGACAGAGCGCCCGTTACGGCAGTCGATTTGCTGGCTGTAGTTTTCGGGGTTTCGCATCTGCACCAGCAGGGTGGTGGCACGCAAAGCGTACTGATCCTGGCTGACCAGCGACAGTTGCTGTTTGAACCTGCAACTGCGCCGGTAAAAACTGCATTCCCGCGGGCAGGCAAAGACCTGATTGGGAAGCAATTCCAAAACAGCAACTTCCAGATACTTGCCCTTGGCGGAGCATACCCTGACCAGGTGCCCCCGAGCCCGTTGTTCGGACCTTTGCGGTTGCACGGGCACGGTATCGGCCTTGACCATGGCGCTGGTCAGATACCGGTATGCCTTTTCAATTTCCTTGGCTTTTTCGGGATCACCGCCCACATCGGGGTGGTGAATTTTCATCAGGGCCCGGTACGCGGCTTTAATTACCTCGGGCGGAGCACCGGGGTTCAGTCCCAAGATCTTGTAGTACTCCTTCATCCCAGCCCCTCCTTGCAGGTTTTCCCGGCGCCTGTCACGCCTGCCCTGGGCAGCCGGTTTGCGCAGTTACCCGTCGCACTTTTAAACCACCAGGTATACCGGCGCGCGCTGACAGAAATCACAGTGCTGCGGCGCGGTCCAGTCGGTAAATGACACTTTGTCCAGGAGGTACAAATCGGGAGGCATTTCGTAGACCTCCACAAATTCATCAATGGCCTGGTCCAAATGCTCCGGGCAAACTACGTACATGGGCAACCCTCCGCTTATTGGGGAGTTAATTCCGTCAGTGTTACGGTAAAAGTCATTTCGTTTCTTCCCCGTACAACTTTTACCTCTACCTGGTCGCCGACGCTTTTCGCACTCATTATTCTGCGCAGATCCCGGATGCTTACGATTCTTTGGCCTTCCACTTCGACAATGATGTCGTCGGGCCGGATGCCGGCCTGATAAGCCGGGCCCGCGGCGTTAACCACCAGCAACCCGTACTCGCTGCTCAAACCAAAGGCCTCAGCCAGGGAAGGGGAAATCTCCCTGATATTGACTCCCAGCATCGGCCGGATCACCCTGCCGTGGGCAATGAGGGTTTCGGTAATGCTTTTGACCAGGTTGCTGGGAATGCTGAAACCCAGGCCCTCGGCATCGGAAATCTTAACGCTGTTAATGCCGATAACTTCACCGCGCAAGTTTACCAGCGGCCCTCCGCTGTTCCCGGGGTTGATGGCGGCATCGGTCTGGATTAAACCGAAGACCCAGTCGTATACGTCGAAACTGCGGTCGGTGGCGCTGACAATCCCCAGGGTAACGGACCTCTCCAGCTCCAACCCGCCGGGATTGCCAATGGCCACCACGAATTCGCCCACCGTCAGTTTGTCGGAATCGCCCAGCTCCGCCCAGGGCAGTTCGGGCAGCGCATCGATTTTCAGCACCGCCAGGTCGGTACCGGGATCGACGCCGACGATTTCCGCCTCCAGCTCCTCGCCGGTGCTGAGAGAAACAATTACCTCCGTCGCATTTTCAACCACATGATAGTTGGTAATTATGTACCCTTGAGGACTAATGATTACTCCACTGCCGTAACCCGATGGAGCAGGGGGCAGCAAGCGGCCAAAAAAGTCCCGGGATTGCGAAATCCTGGTCACTCCCACCACCGCCGGCGAAACGCGCTGGACGGCTTTTACCACAGCGGTTTGCTGGTACTCCAGGTCCGGTCCCTCGTAGTCTGTATCGTCTTTGTATTTCCAGGGCAATATCGGCTCTGCCTCGGGCAATAAATGCGGCAAAATAAACGGCAGGGTTGCCATAACCAGCAGTCCCCCCACTACAGCTGCCACCAGCAGTTCCAAAAACCTTCCGGGGGACTTGCGGCGGTGTTGCGTATAATAAAACTCTTCCATTGGCCCACACACCTCCAAGGGAATTGTAACAGATTTTTTATTTTACCTGCAATATTGGCCCCGGCTGTTGCCGCGGCAGCACCTGCACGTTGCGGCAAAGGGCCCTGGACACCCTTTGCCGCGCCAAGTATTCGGCCACCTCGCCGCGGGCCAAATCCGGGGTGTTGTTGACGGCGCTGAGGTGGCCCAACTGCACCTGTCTCAGTTGCCCGTGCGCGGAGAGCCAGGCAGCGATACGGGCAGCCTGGGCATTGGACAGATGCCCCTGACGGCTGGCGATTCTTTGCTTCAGCGGCCATGGATACGGGCCGGCAAAAAGCATTTCGGCGCTGTGGTTGGCTTCCAAAATTAAGGCATGGCATTGCGCCAAAGTATGCAGCATGGAGCGGGTGACGCAACCGGTATCGGTAAGCACCGCCGCTTTGTGCGCGCCCGTGCTGAATACATAGTTAACCGGCTCCCTGGCATCATGGCAAATGGGATAAGCGGTGACCAGCAAATCGGCCACCCGAAAAAAAGTCCCGGAGCGAATGATTATTTTTCCCCGCGGCAACGGCCCCAATTTCTCCGCCGCCGCCATCCAGGTCCCCCGGGTCATGTACACCGGTACGTTGAGTTTGCGGCTGATTATTCCCGCTCCCGCCACATGGTCATTGTGCTCATGGCTGACCAACACAGCTTCAATCCAGGCAGGATCTACGCCCACATCCGCCAGAGCGCCGATTAATTTCTTTCCGCTCAAGCCTGCATCCAACAACAGCGCCCTTTTGTTATGTACAATTACATAGGAATTGCCGCTGCTGCCGCTGGCCAAAGAGTATATCTCCAATCTCTTCTTCCCTCCAGAAAAAAACGGGGATAAAACCCCGGTTCAGACAAGATCAATTTCCGCACCCAATTGTCTCAGCTTGCCAATAAAATCGTGATAGCCCCGCTTGAGATAACTGATCCCCCGCACCCTGGTCCTGCCCCGGGCCGCCAATCCGGCAATAATCAGGGCGGAGCTGGCCCGCAAATCCGAAGCTTGAACCGTAGCGCCCCGGAGCTCTTCTACCCCTTCTACAATGGCAGTACGGCCTTCCACCTTGATATTTGCACCCATTCGCTTTAACTCATCCACATAGCGGAACCGGTTTTCAAAGATATTTTCCGTAATGACGCTGGTCCCAGCACAGCGCGTCAGATATGCGGTCAGAGGTTGCTGGAGGTCGGTGGGAAAGCCGGGATAGGGCAAGGTCTTGACATCGACGGCTTTGCCCCGGGCAGGGCCCGATACCCGCAACCAGTCCTCTCCCTCTTCGATGGTAACCCCGGTTTCCCGCAACTTTGCGGTAACCGATTCCAGGTGCCGGGTTATTACTCCCTTAACCACCACATCCCCGGCGGTGGCTGTGGCCGCAATCATAAACGTTCCGGCCTCGATGCGGTCGGGAATTATGCTGTGTTCCGACCAACCCCTGTCCCGGTTGCCGGTAATGCGCAGCGTTCCGGTTCCCGCACCTTTGACCGTCACCCCTATTTTATTGAGAAAGTTGGCCAGGTCAATGATTTCGGGCTCCCGGGCGGCATTTTCTATAGTAGTGGTGCCCTCAACGCCGGCGGCGGCCAACATGACATTGATGGTGGCGCCGACGCTGACCAGGTCGAAATAAACATGGCCGCTGTGCAGGCCGTTCCCCTCCAACAAAACATAGCCGTCATTAATGTCACATTTACAGCCCAGGGCTTGAAACCCTTTTAAATGCTGGTCGATGGGGCGCGGGCCAATCTTGCAACCGCCGGGCAGACCAATCCTGGACAGGCCAAATCGCCCCAGCAATGCACCCATTAAATAGTAAGACGCCCGCAATTTGCCGGCGAGGCGATCCGGCGGGGTTTCATTGCGCAAAGCGGTGGTGTCGATGGAAACGGTGGTTGCATCCAGCCATTCAACTTTTGCGCCCAAATATGACAGGATTCTGCACTGGTTGTAGACATCGGTAAGGGGTGGAACGTTTTCCAAAACACAGGGGCCGCCGGCCAATACAGTAGCCGGTATTATCGCCACTGCAGAATTTTTGGCCCCGCTGATGCGCACCGACCCCGAAAGGGGTGCCGATTTTGTTATTTCTATAATACTGCCCATGTTTACGCCCCCGCTGAATAGTTACTACATACCTTATTCAACATGCAAAGGGGATTTCCTGCCCAAAGCGCTGCTTCCTTCCAGTTCCCCCGTGAAGGCATTGACGTAAAAACGCGCCGTATTGCTCTCCACCACCCAGACCGGGTGCGCGCGCCATCTTTCAGCCGTTGCCGGATGGCTGTACCAGGACATGTATATTCCCGTTATGCCGGAATCCGGCGGCAGTATATCCGAAACAACCAGCAACGCCCCTGTCGCCGGAACCGTTACCATCTTTTCCCCTTCAAATCCAAGAATTTCCACCCAGTACCAATCCATTTCCAGCACCCCGTTTTCGGCGACATGAACGGTAATTCTGGATATATCCGGACGATACTTGTGCCACTGTTGGCAGAACTCCATCAGCCAGACCCCGTTGTCCAGCTGCACTGCCCGGCCCCGCACCGCATCCGGCGGCAGCCCAATGGTCTGCACCAAAAAAGCCTCCGCCCGGGCCCAGGCCTGCGCCTGGGTCAACTCTGACCGGGCGGCGTTAAGCCGAGAAGTATAGTGCAACCTGCCGTCCTTGAAAATCTCTACTTCGCCGGTATCGGCTATAAATTTTTGGTACTCGGTGAAACCGGGTAATTGCGCCGCCCTTTCCCCCAGCAGCGCCATTGCTTCCTTGCGGCCATATGGACCGCCGTTGCGCACGGAGAGAAAGCGCTTTTTGTACAAACGCCGGGGTATTTCCACGGCCATATGAATATTTTTGGTTTGCAATTCTGCAGTGACTTGCTCAATCTGTTGCATACTGATATACATCTCGGAATCCACCAGCGGATGTATCCACAGCACATAGGCAAACCCGCAATTCAGCAAAAAAAAGGCCACGAGCAAAATAGTCTTGGTGCGTTCCCAATCCATGTTAATTCCCCCTAAGCGGTCTGGCAGCCAGAACCCGTCCGTCGGCAGCTCCGGCATAGACAATGCGGTCGCCCAGCGTCACTTTCCAGGCCGGAATCAGGGTGTCCATATGCCAATAATATACCAGAGCCAAATCCGCTATGTGGATACGGGCGTCCTGGTTGACAAAGAGCTGATGGATTTTGGTTGTCGGCTGGGATATCAGCCAGGCGAACGGCCTGACCTCAACATGCTCAGACACAGACCCGGGCTTTGCCCTGATAAGCTTGCGCTGGTAGCGGCTGACGGTCAGCCCGTCTATTTCCACTGCCACACCTGTGTCTTCGGCCGCCACCGGCAAACCCGCTGCATAATCCGCGAACTTAACCCGCTTTTTTGCAGGACTGTTCTCCAGCTCTGTCGGCAACATCCTGCCGGGCCACCCCCCGTGACCGGCAATAAAGCTCAAGGACATTTTAAGCAGGTCGGCCTGGGTAAGCTGTCCCTGTCCATTTTCCGCACTGACCAGAGTATACTCTACGGCGCCATGGGGATATATGCGCAACGCCCTCACCCCGTCGGTGTAGATTTCCGTTCCATCGCTTTCCTCAATAACTTCTGGACCCAGATAAAAGGAGCGCACCAATGCCTCAAAGTCTATTTCTTCACTCTCCCAATCCGGCACCGCCAGCAGCGCCGGCCCGGCTATGTCGTAGACACCGGCAGCAACGGAATAACTGTCAGAAGCGGGCAGAGGCGTCCACCGGATCTCCAGGGCGTCGCCAGGTTCGGCGACTGCTGCGGCAAACACATGCCAGGACAGATCGGGTTGAAATTGCCACGCCTGCCGTTCTGCTGTGTTGATAAATTGAACAGGGCCCATTTCCTTGGGCACAAAAATACAATCTATGCTGGCAAAGGGAAAGTCCGTCTCATAAAACATCGGCAACAAACTGGTCAGAAGCTTTTTGGACACTGGATAATCAAATTTAAATAAAATTCCCGGAGCGAATTCCCGGTGCTGAATGAGCTCCACTGCAAACCATTCTGCCCCGGCGTAATCAGCTTGGCCCAGTGCGCTGACCAGAGCGGAATAGGTATCTGAAAAAGTTTCCACCAACAGCACTTCCTCCGGATTGAGGGCAATATATATGCGGCCGGGGAGACACACCTCGCCCAGAGCCGGTTCGGGGCCAAACCAAACCGCTTCCCCCGGCTGGGAAGGACCGGACAGATGCTGCCCCGACATTATTAAATAAGCCTGCACGCAACTGATGATCACCATAATTGCCAATAATCCCGTCTTTGCTTTAGACATGGGCTCCACTCTCCAGCACGTTTTCTGGCGCAACGGGCAGGGGAACGATGACCTCTGTGCCGTGACCCTCCCGGCTGATGATGTTTATGGTTCCGCCGTGCAATTCGGCAATCTGCTTGGCGATGGACAAACCCAACCCCGTTCCGCCGGCCTTGCGGCTTCTGGCTTTGTCCACCCGGTAAAAACGTTCAAAAATTCTGCTCAGGGCGTGGGCGGGGATGCCGATGCCGGTGTCGGCGACGGTCACTTCCACGTACTTGTTTCTGCTGAACACAGAGATTTTTATCGACCCTTCGGCAGTATAACTGAGGGCGTTGTTGACAATATTTAAAAACAACCTGTACAACTGATCCCTGTCTCCCAGCACTGGCGGCAGATCTTTGGGAATTCTCACTTCCAGCATTAGCCCTTTGTTGGCGGCCTCCACCTCCACGCCCTGGACGATGTCCCGGATTATGTCACCTATTGAAACCAGTTTAAACTCCTGGGTCCTAATCTCGCTCCGCGACAGAATCAACAGGTCTTCCACCATGCGCACCATGCGCTCAGCTTCGGAGTCAATGACCTTTAAAAATTTCCGCTGGATTGCGCTGTCTTCGTCGGGATTTTCCAGCAGAGCCTCCAGGTAGGTTTTAATTGTGGTCAGCGGCGTCCGCAATTCGTGGGACACATTGGCCACAAATTCCTGACGCATGCGGTCCAGTCTGTGTTGTTCGGTGATATCGCTGAGCACGACAATGGTTCCCTGTTTCTTGCCGGCCTGCAAAAAGGGAAGCCTTTGCTGCCGCAACACGATGCCCATCTCGCCTTCCAGGTAGATTATCCCCCGCCCGCTTTCCAGCTGGGGAAAATCAGCCGCTGTGCCCTGACTGAGCATGACCTGCTTGTTGAGGCCAAACCAATTGCATGCTGTGGAGTTTATATGCATAACCTTTCCGGAGTGGTCGAACACGATGAGGCCATCGCTGAGGTTGGCCAGGATGCCTTCGATCTTATCTTTTTCCTGAATAACTTCATCCCAGCTTTGTTGCAGTTTTGCCGCCAAATCGTTAAAGGTCTCCGCCAAACGCCCGATCTCATCCCGGCTGCGGATGTCGATTTTTTGCCGGAAATCCCCCGACTTCATCGCCTCGGCGCGACTGGTGATTTTCTGCAGGGGGCGGGTGATGGTGCTGGAAAGATTAAGCCCCAGGATGGCAGACAAGAGCAGGGTCCACACCGCCCCGGTGAGCAGGATATTGCGCATGGTGTTTAAGGCGCGATCTATGTTCTGCAGCGAGGCGGAGGCGTACACCACGCCCACCAGACTGTTGAGCTGGTATATCGGCTCAGAGTAGTAGTAAACCCTGTACCCGGTGTGGGGATCAAAACGAATGGAACTGTCGGCTGTCCCCTGGACAGCCGACACCACTTCCGGCTGGACGATTTTCTTCCCTTCCATCAGCTTCTGCCCCGGCGGGGCGGCCACCACAATCCCGTACTTGTCCAGCAAGTAAATTTCCCTGCCCACCAAATTGCTGTACTGCTTGACCAGTTGCTGTAGTCCGGCAGAATCCGGCTGGGGAGCAAAATAGCGTTCCGCCAGCAATGAGATGAGCCGCACCTGGTTGTGTAATCCCTTTTGCAGGTCTTCGGTGAAATGTTTCTCCACCGAAGACAGCATGTACACGCCAAAGAGCTCCAGTGCAAAGACCAGCAGGAGAATATAAATCAGCACCAATTTCCACTGGATGCTCTTCATTGCCTTCACCTCTTAAAATAGTAGCCCAAACCTCGCCGGCTCAGGATATATTTGGGGTTGCCGGGATCTTCTTCGATTTTTACCCTCAATCTGCGAATGGTGACATCCACCGTGCGGACGTCCCCGAAATAATCATATCCCCATACCTTTTTCAGCAGGTCTTCCCGGGTAAAAATCTTGCCGGGATTGGATGCCAGAAAATCCAGCAATTCAAACTCTCTGTGGGTCAAGTTAATGACCTGGTCGCCCCGCTTTACGGTAAAAAAGTCCCTGTCTATTTCCAGGGGGGGATTTTCGCGGGTTTGCTGAGATTGTTCCTTTTCAATCTGCCTGCTCCGCCGCAATTGCGCCTTAATCCTGGCCAAGAGCTCCCTGGTGCTGAAGGGCTTGGTTACATAGTCATCGGCGCCCAATTCCAACCCCAGCACCTTGTCGATTTCCGCATCCTTGGCCGTCAGCATGATGATGGGGCAGTTGGTGAACTGACGCACCTGGCGGCACACGTTGAAACCGTCAATCCCCGGCAACATAATGTCCAATAAAATCAGATCGGGATTGAGGGCCCGGGCGACCTCTACCGCCTCGTCTCCCAGGTATACCGACGTAACGTCATACCCCTCTTTGGCCAGGTTGTACTCCAGGATATCGGCAATGGGCTTCTCATCTTCGACAATTAAAATCTTATAGGCTTTCGCCATTGCAACCCCTCCTCTTTGCGCAGGTCTGATTAATCCGGCGCCTGCGCCTTGCACTTACCGGCTTGTCCTCCTCACTGTAATAATAATTCTTCCGCCAGTCCCCGTCAAACCGCCGGCTTGCCGGGTACGGCCACACCTACGGTTTACATAACTATTCTGCCCTGGCATTTAAAAACCCTGCCTGTACAGCAGGGTTATTAGGGCCGGAAAAACTGCAACGGATCGATGGGCTTGCCGTTGCGTTGTACCTCAAAATGCAAATGGT
>JAAYIH010000026.1 GCA_012523545.1 Bacillota bacterium | reverse complement strand
TCCCAGTGCTGCGCCACCGGAAACAGGCTCGCACTAAAAGGGACAGGGGGCCCTGTCGGCCCCCTGGGTATGCACTGGGAAATTTTCGTTGCTCTACTGAAGCTCCTGAACAGGATTTCCGGTGTCCAGCTTGTTCATCATCAAGGCCAGCTGCAAACCAGTGGCCAGCAACTCCCCCTTAAAACAGTCAAGTTGGTTACCTGGCAAAAATTATATCATATTTGCTAAATTGGAAACCTGGACCTAATTCCGGATTATCTGTTTTCGCCCGAAGCCATCCCGGATTAGAGCCGGTATGGGCACAGCACTTCTCCCTGGCTGGATACGTAATCTCGCCCGCTAACAAATAACTGCCGCCCGGGCCTAATCCCGGGCGGCAGTTATTACCTCAGCATGCTGCTGTTGTTGAGGACGGGAATGCTGTAGAGGAAAAGCACGTCCTGGTTGGGACCGAACTGCAGTTTCTCTCCCAGCCGGTCGCCGGGGATGTAGCGCAGGTCCACCAGGTGAATCCGGGCATACCCCTCCACCAGCAGGGGGGCCAGGCTGCTGGCAAAGGAATCACGGAAGATGACCAGCTCCCGGTCGTCGGCAGCACTGCTGTTCTCGATGGTGATGATCGGCACGGGTCCCGACAGGAAGAAATTGTAGGGGTTGAGGCTGGAAAAGAGTTCCGGGTTGTAGATTCCGCCCAGGTCCCTGCCGTCCTGGTCCCACACCCGGACTGCTTCCAGGACGGGATTGGTCAGGTACGTGATGGTGTCCGGGGCCAGGGGCAGGCCGCAGCGTGCGTAGTAGGCGCCGTAGAACGGGTACAGTTCGTGCCGCTGGTATTCCCTCTGCACCGGCTCCCTGCCCATGCGGGCCAGGATTGTGTCGGCCAGGGGGATGAGCCGCTCCTGGCGCCAGTGGCCGTCGGTGCGGTAGTAGTCGGCAATGGTCAGCTCAGCAAACAGGTCAATGTACGTCCACCCGGGGAGGTTTTCCCGGAGGATGTCCAGCATCCGCTCATAGTCCGGGGCCAGCCAGCCCCTTTCCGCCGCCACGTAGCAGTTCTTGTCGGGGACGACGGCATAGTACACCGGCTGCCCCGCCAGGTAACGGGAATACACCTCCCGGAACTTTGCCGCCGCGGCGCGGACGGAATCCTCCCGCAGCGGGTATTCCCGCAGGTAAATCCCGTCCCCCAGCACCTGGACGCCGTTATGCTCTTCGAGCCGGAGGAGATAAAATGCCGTCAGCGCCTTCAGCCCCCGGAACCGGTCCCGGAGGGGAAACTGCTCCAGGGCGTATTTTTCGTACTCCAGCGCCATCCTGCCGCTAAAAAGCTTTTCCCGGGAAAATTCCGGCCGCCTGAAGGTCCTCCCCTCGGTATAGGAGATTTCCCGGTGAGGCAGGAGGATGTGGGCCAGCATAAACCCGGCGAGGACCAGGATAAAGCTAAGGCATATTGCTTTGTGCTTCCAATCCTTGGCCATGGCTGTTCCTCCTCGGGATTACAGTTTAAAGAAGGCATAGGGACTGAAGTAACCGTCGATTAAGCAGCCCGTTGCCAGCAGGAACAAAGCGATGAGCAACACGGGCTCCAGCAGGCTGAGGGCCCTCTCTCCCGCCCTGCTCCGGCGCACAGCGGCTGCCAGCCTGGGCAACAGGGGCACAGCGCCCAGGGCCGCCAGCACCAGGGTAAAGGAAAACGAGCGCAGGTAAAAAATGGTCTCGGGGCTGGACCAGGGCAGACCGGCCAGGCCCAGCATGCCCCGCAGGCTGGCCAGGCCGCCCTGGAGTCCCGGCGCCCGAAACAGGGTAAAGTTCACCACCAGCACCAGGAGGACGTATACATGTCCGGCGCACCGGGGCAGGCGGTTGAGGACCCGGCCCAGGAAAAGCCGCTCCAGGAGGATGAGGCCGGCAAAGACCAGCCCCCACGCCAGCATGTTCCAGCCCGGCCCGTGCCACATACCCAGCAGGACACCCGCCGCCAGCAGGGCCGCTGCCTCCCGGGCCCCGCCAGCGGTCCTGCCTGCCAGGGGCGCGTAAATATAATCCCGCACCCAGGTGCCCAGGGATATGAACCACCGCTGCCAGAACCCTGTGATGCTCCGGGCCGCCAGGGGATAGTTGAAATTCCGGGGCACCTGGAAGCCCAAGGTGCGCAACAGCCCCAGGGCCATGTCGCTGTAACCCGACAGGTCGTAGTAAATCTGGAGCACAAAGGCCGCTGCCGCCAGCCAGTGGAAGAGGACGGTGGGCTGCTCCAGGCGCGCGCAAATATATCCCACCTGGGCCAGGGTGTTGCCCAGGATTACCTTCTTGGCCAGGCCGATGACAAAGGTGCGGATACCGGCGGCGGCGCCGGCCCAGGAATGGCCGCGTTGCCGCAACTGGCCTTCAATCTGCCGGTAAGGAACAATGGGCCCGGCAATGAGGACGGGAAACAGGCAAACATAGGCGGCAAAGTCGGAGAAACTGCGCTGCACCACCGCCCGGCCCCGGTACAGGTCCAGGCAGTAACTCAGGACCTGGAGGGTGAAGACGCCCACGCCCAGGGGGAGCAGAAATCGCAGGGCCGGCTCGGCCCGGAAAAATGAATTTGCGTTGGTCCTGAGTATATCTGTATACCTGACCAGAAACAAAAGCCCCGCGTGCACCGCCAGGGCCGAAAGCAGCGGCACAGTTTGCCAGCGCCGGCCCCGGGCCTTTTCAATCCACAGTCCGTGACCGTAGCCCGCCAGGGCGGCGGCAGGCAGCAGCGCCCAGCAACGGGGCTCGCCCCAGAAAAAGAATACCAGGCCGGCCAGGCCCAGCACCGGGTTCTTGAGGCACCGGGGCACTGCAAAATATAGCATGAGAGTCAGGGGCAAGAAGAAGTACAAAAAGCTGGCGCTGGTAAAGGGCATAATGCACCTCCAAAGACATAAGGGCCGGAGACCGGCCCTTACTGCTGTTCAATCCCGGTATGTTAAATCAGTTCTTCAGGGACAGGAAGGCCTGGTGCAGATCCTGGGCGTCGGTATCGCTCATAATCAGGATTACGATATCCCCGATGCTGTCCACGATGATGTTGTCGGGGTCGACGCCGACGCATACCCATTTCTGGGGATTAACATTGTCCTTGATGTCCTGCTTGAGCTGCTCGATGTCGGTACCTTCGCCCACCCGCAACAGGCAGAGAGCGTAAGCTCCGGGCTGAATCATGGGCTCGGAAACGATGCCTTCTTCAAACTCCAGGCCGGCCTTGCCCAGGTGGTATTCCATGTTTTCGTCGGTAATCTCGGAGACGATCAGGCCGTCCTTGGCAAAGGACTTAAATTCGTCGCTGAGGCCTTCGTAGGCATAGATGCGCTCCAAGATCTCTTCCAGGGTGCCTTCCAGGCCCTCGCCTTCGCCGTTGCCGCCGTTGTTGCCCCCTTTGTCGGAATTGCAGGCAACCAGGGCAAAGGTAAGGATGAAGATTACAGATAAGGTGAACAGTCTTTTCATGCCGATTCTCCTTTACTGTATGTTTACAGGAACTTCCTGCCGCTGTCCAGCTTAGCAAAGAGGAGGTTAAGATTTGGTTAAGTTGGTAGGGAAATGATGAACAGGGTTCCCTGAGCTTCGGCACTCCTCACCTCTACCTTGTACTTGTGCTGGTCGAAGATCTGCTTGGCCAGGGCCAGACCCAGCCCGCTTCCCCCCAACTGGCGGGAACGGGAGGCGTCGACGCAGTAAAAGGGCTCGAAGACCTTGTCCACGTGGGGGGCGGGGATGCCGATGCCGGTGTCGGCGACGACAATCTGCCCGTCCCGGCAGCTGATGTCGATACGGCCGCCGTCACGGTTGTAGCGGATGGAGTTGTGGATGATGTTGCGGAAGGCGCGCTTGAGCAGCGCCCGGTTACCCACCAGTTCCGTGTCGCCGCTGACAGCAAAGACAATGCCCCGCTTGTCGCTTTCCGTGGCCAGTTCCGCCCGGATCTCCTCCACCAGCTGGCGGAAGGAAAAACGGGCGCAAAACTCCCGGCACTGGACATTGAACATAAGCAGGTCCTCAACCAGGGCCGACATGCGCCAAGCATTTTCCTTAATCGCCCTGATTGCTTCCCGGCAATCCTCGATGCTGGGTTCTTCGTCCAGTTCCAACACCTCGATGTTGGCCAGGATTGCCGTCACCGGGGTCTTGAGCTCGTGGGCGGCATTTTGGACAAAGCGCTTCTGGGCCTCGAAGGCGTCGTGGAGCTTGCCCAGCAGGTTGTTAAAGGAGCGGGCCAGCCGCGCCACCTCATCCCTGCTCCCGGGCACCGGGACAGGCTCGGCCAGGTTGTTGACGTCGATGCTCTCAATGCGCCGGCTGAGCTCGCTGACGGGCCGGATGGCTTGCCGCGCCAAAAACCAGGCAGCGCCCGCGCCTATGGCTGCGGCGGCGGCCAGCCAGATTAAGCTCTGACGGGCAAAAGCCCGGCGCTCTTGCTGTGCCGCGGCGGCGGCGAGCCTGTACAAATCGGCGGCCATGCCCCCGGCGGTAACCTCCCCCTGTTCCCCGGCCCCAGGCCGGAATGTGTCCCCGGCGCTATGCACCAGGGCGCCGACCAGAAGGCCGCACACCGCTATGCAGACCAGGGCGGCCAGCGCCGCCACCCTGGCGCGAAGGGATGCTTTATTCCACATAGTATCCCTGCCCCCTCACGTTCTTAATGATGTCTCCGGGCAGCTTCTTGCGTATAGAGGCGATGTGCACCCGCAAGGCGTTGGAAAACAAATCTGCATTGCTGTCCCAGACATGCTCCAGCAGAGTCTCGTTGCTCACCACTCTGCCCCTGTTGATGAACAAGTACTCGAGAATGCCGTATTCCTTCCTGGTTAAGGGGATTTCCTTCCCCCGGCAAAAGACCTTTTTCAGCGCTGTATCCACTGTAATGCCGGATACGGTAATCTTGGCGCTGATGACGGAAAAATCCCGGCGCAACAGGGCCCGCACCCGGGCCTCCAATTCCCGGAAGTGAAAGGGTTTGGCCAGGTAATCGTTGGCGCCCAGGTCCAGTCCCAGCACTTTGTCCTCCACTTCGCTGCGCGCCGAGAGGATGATGATCCTGGTCTCGGGATCTTCTTTGCGGATTTCCTTGAGGACTTCGATGCCGTCCAGTTTGGGCAGGTTGAGGTCCAGGACAATGACGTCGTAAAAGGAGCTGTAATAGCGCTCCAGGGCCTCTTCACCGTCGGCGGCCGCGTCCACGGCGTAGCCCAGTTTGGCAAACCCCTTGCACAGAGCCTTCTGCAGGGATAATTCATCTTCGACGATCAACAGCTTCACTTGCATCCCCCCTGCGCAGAATTATATTGTACCCTATGGAACGTTAACTCCGGGTTAAGAAAGGCTTAAATTTCGGCGAAGATATCCTGCACCGGCAGGGCCAGCCCCGCGAACACCGCCGACGCCACGGTATCTCCTTCATGGCAAACGGTAAATATGCCGATCTCCCGTTCCGGGGTAAAAGCGTAATTCAGCACCCGCCTTTCCTCGGGGTCGGCAATCCAGTATTCGGCGACGCCGCTCTTCATGTACAGCTGCAGCTTGGCAGACAGGTCCTTGCTTCTGGTAGCAGGGGAAAGCACTTCAACTATCAGCGTCGGAACGCCGCAGTACGTGCCGCCCTCGATTTTGTCCTTGTCGCAGATGACGACGACGTCGGGCTGCACCACATTGGAGTCCTCTTCGAACTTGGTGGCAAAGCCGAAAAGGCGCACGTCCAGGGGCGCCGTCAGAGACTGGCAGGGCTTGCCTTTAAAATAATTGTGGAAACGCCAGGCAATCTCATTGACCACCACCTGGTGGGCGTAACTGGGGGAAGCCAGGAGATAGACCTCGCCGTCTATCAGTTCGAAGCGCTGGTCGGAGGATTCCACCAACGCCTGGTATTCTGCATATGTAATCTTCCGGGTGGTCTTGCAGTCCTTGGCCTCCTCGTGGAGGATGGCGAAATCCGGCTCGGCATACCGGCTCATCCTGGCCACCGCTTTGCCGTTCTTGAGGATAATAATATCCTCCTTTTCCAGAAGGGCAAGGTACTTGCCAAAAGCATTCTGCAGATCTGTGGAATTGACCCGCACAGTACCACCTCCTGCGCCCAGTATAAAAGAAATTAGCTATTGGCTCAAGAAATTAATAGCTAATTTGTCCGGTATAAATCCCTGTTCCGCTCTTTCCCCGTCACCCGCACTGTATTTTTAAATCCCTCCCCACGGGCAAGGAAGTACAGTTATAATATTCCCACGGGGAATGCCCATGGACTTCCCCGCCCGGGCTTCACGCCCAGAACAGCCAAGAAGGTGAGCGGTGTGAAAAAGAAACTGGTCCTGGCCAGTCTGGCCCTCCTGGGCGCCGGCCTTTTTTGCTGGTGGCAGAACAACGGCCTGGTCGTCACCGAGATGGAGTACATCAATGAGAAGGTGCCCCCGGCCTTTGCCGGCTTTCGGATTGTACAGGTCTCCGACCTGCACAACAAGGAATTCGGCAGAGGCAACGCCCGCCTGCTGGCGGCAATCCGCGAAGCCCGGCCGGACCTGGTGGTCATCACCGGAGACCTGGCGGACAAGAGACAGACCAATGTCGAAGTGGCCCGGTCCTTTGCCGCCGAGGCGGCCAAAATTGCACCGGTCTTCTATGTGGCCGGCAATCACGAACAGGGCCTGGACTATGGGGAATTTCGCAACCTGCTCGCAGCGGCTGGGGTAACGGTGTTGGACAACGCCGGCATCACTCTGGAACGGCAGGGAGAACATGTTGCCCTGCTGGGCCTGGCCGATCCCGCCTTTCTGGACTACGCCCTTGATGCTGAAGAAATCTTTGCCCGCAACCTGGCCGGCCTGATGGCAGGCCACGCGGGGATGTTCACCGTATTGCTCTCCCACCGGCCCGAAAAAATAGACATATATTCCGCCCAGGGCATCGACCTGGTCTTTGCCGGCCATGCCCACGGAGGCCAGTTCCGGTTGCCCCTGATCGGAGGTCTGGTGGCCCCGCACCAGGGCCTGTTCCCCAAGTACACCAGCGGCATGTATGAGGAAGGCGATACCGCCATGGTGGTAAGCCGGGGGCTGGGCAACAGCATCTTCCCCTTGCGCCTCTTCAACCGGCCGGAGCTGGTGGTGGTGACACTGCGCAGAGAATAGAAAACCGGCCCAAAAAATAAAGGACGGGTTGCCCCAACCCGTCTTTGTGCATTTAATTCTGTTTGGCTCAGGCGGCCAGTGCACAGCACTGATACGCCAGGTCCCATCCCTCTTTTCCACCGTCAGGGCCACTGCCCTCCTGGCCGCCTCGCCGCTGCTGGTCACTTCCACTATTGCCCCGTCGACTTGATATGTGTTGCCGGCGCCCCGGGTAATCCGGATTACTTCAATGCGTTCAGGCCAGGGACTGGACGCTCTGCGCCCGGGAGCACTGCCGGGATTGTGCACCCACTCCTCCAGCAGCTCGGGGGTTACATACTCCCCGTACTGCCGGCGCATGCTCTCTGCCACAACCTCTGCCGGCGCCAGGAGAGAGACGTGCTTTAAACGCTGGCCAAATTCCTCTGCCAGCCTGGCCACTTTAACTTCATCCGGGTCCGTGGCGGAGCTGGGAAAAGCAAGGAGCATAATGCCCAGCAAGCCCAGTGCAATGCTGCGCAGCATAAATTACCTCCCCGGGCCGGCGCTCGTTTGTTATACATACCGGCCCCGGAGTTAGTATTCCCTTTTTCGGTACTTGCCTGTCAGCCTGGCTAGCGCACCTGTTTAAACCTGGAACCCAGATGGGTGCGCAAAGCGTTGCGAAGCTGTTCGATCGCTTCTTCCGCCATGGCAGCCTTGGGCAACAGGAAGGCCTGTCCCCTGGCTATGTACAAGTAGAACATTTCTTTGTTCTCATACGCCCTATGCAAAGCAGTGTACTGGGTTGTGGACTGGCCAGAGTGATTTTCTCTGTGGGCCTCGGTAATGAAGTGGTCAGAAAACAGCCGCACCGTCTGCTTAAATGCCGCCAATGTGTTCTTATAGGCTAGTTTGGGCAAACCATAGTCCATGAGTAACTTTAAGCCCAGGACAACCAGAAAAAGAATTAAATAAAACTGCAATCTCAGCCCGGGGCAAAGTAAGAGCAACAGGCCGGTCCCTATGATGCCCACTGCCAGAAGGATATAAACAAATGCCGACAAATATTTCAGAAACCCTCGGTTGCTGTGAAACTTGAAAAACTTGCGGTACAAAGAATAATCCATGTCAAACTCTACCACCACGAAGGGTTGCTCCATTAAGAACACCTCCATATATTTCTAACCTGATTATGTATTTTTTGTCGGAATGCCGGCCCGTGGAATACTTTGCCTGGCTCCTGTATACTTTAGGTAAACGGAATTTTGTCCGGGCGGCGCCTGCCCGGGAAATGGCGGTACGGCGCGGCCCGGAGCATTAAGCAAAGGAGTGAAGTAAGTGGAAAAAGTTGTCGAGCGCTTCTTGCGGTACGTTGCGATTGACACCCAGTCGGATCCGGAATCGTCTTCTTTTCCCAGCACCGCGAAGCAACTGGACCTGGCCCGGTTGCTGGTCCGGGAACTGGAAGAAATCGGCATGCAGGACGTCACCCTGGATGAAAACGGCTATGTCATGGCCACGTTGCCTGCCAATGTCCGCCAAGACATTCCCACCATCGGCTTCATCGCCCACATGGACACCAGCCCCGACATGTCCGGTAAGAACGTGCGCCCCGTCCTGGTGGAGAACTATGACGGCGGCGACATCGTCCTCAACCGGGAAAAGAACATAATCCTCTCCCCGGCGGATTTCCCCGACCTCAAAAACTATGCAGGAGAAACTTTAATCACCACCGACGGGACCACCCTGCTGGGCGCCGATAACAAGGCGGGCATAGCGGAAATCATCACCGCCATGGAGTACCTCCTCACCCATCCCGAGATTGAACACGGAGAAATCAAGGTGGCCTTTACCCCCGACGAGGAAATCGGCCGCGGGGCGGACCGCTTCGACGTCGGGAAGTTCAATGCAGCCTTTGCCTACACCGTCGACGGCGGTCCCCTGGGCGAACTGGAGTACGAGAACTTCAACGCCGCCTCGGCCAGGATTCGCATTCAGGGCCGGAATGTCCATCCCGGCTCCGCCAAGAACAAGATGGTAAATTCCATGCTCATCGCCATGGAGCTCAATTCCCTGCTGCCCCCCGGAGAAAGGCCGGAGTATACCGACGGCTACGAGGGCTTTTTCCACCTGACCGGCATCAACGGCGACGTGGAAGAGACCAGGCTGCAATACATCATCCGGGACCACTTCCGGGACCTGTTCGAAAAGAAGAAGCAGGTCCTCAGGGCAGCGGCGGACTTCCTCAACCTCAAGTACGGCTCCGGTACGGTAGAGCTGGAGATTACGGACACGTATTACAACATGAAGGAAAAGATCGAGCCGGTGCTGGAAATCGTTGACCTGGCTAAAAGGGCCATGGAAGAAGTGGGGGTCACGCCGCTCATTACCCCGGTCCGGGGCGGCACCGACGGGGCCAGGCTGTCCTATATGGGCTTGCCCTGTCCCAACATCTTTGCCGGCGGCCACAACTACCACGGCAAGTACGAGTATATTCCCGTCAGTTCCATGCGCAAGGCCGTGGAGGTCATCCTCAAAATCAGTGAACTCCACAGCCGGGCCTGAATATTAATTACCCATTGGGAATCACCCAATGGGTAAACTTTTAAAAATCACGATTTCCACGCTGACGGGCAGGGGTTCCTGGCTTTCGGTGATGAAACTGACCTTAACCGCATATGTTCCCGCCGCCAGCTCGATGTTGTTTTGGCCGGATACCTCCCGGACGGTGGTGCTGTACACCTCCTGGCCATTCACGCTGGATATGACCACTTGGGTCAGCACACCCTGGGCGCTCTGGATGCTGAGATCCAGCACATAGGTCCCGGCCTCCTCCACGGTGAAGTCCAGCTCCTGACCGGGGGTATCCCGGTTTATTTCCTGGGCAAAGGTGGTTTCGAAGACCAGCTCCATTTCATCCAACAGGTCCATGACCCCCTGGACAATGAGGGTGAACCCCGTTATCGCCACTACCACCGCCGTGATGATGGCGGTGGCCCACACCGCTTTGGAAACAGGCCTGGCTCTGCGCTCCTCTTTGGCCAGCAGCAGCCGGCTGCCGCCCATGAGCAGGAAAGGCGCCACAACAGCCGGGAGCAACAGTATCCCCAATGATGCCAGGGGCAGGGCCACCGTTTCGCCGCCAGGCGTAGCGTCGACAGTTAAGATCACGCTGAGGGCGTTGTTGACAAAATGGACCAGTATGGGCAGGAGCAGATTGCGCGTTTCCAGCATGATGTAGGTGAGCACGGCGCCCAGAATTGCCGTCGCCACAAAGCGCAGGGGATGCAGGTGAAAAAGCCCGAAAATAATCCCCATGGCAATAACCGTCGTCCACTTGCCGGCGTTTTTAAAGGTGTGGAAGATGAAGCCCCGGTGCAGCGCTTCCTCACAAACGGCCGGCAGCACCGCAATAATCAGGAGCCTGGCGGCAAAGGGCACGCTGGTGAATATGTCCACCATTTCCTCGCTGACATCGCCCATACTCTCGGGAAAGAAATATATGAGCACCGCAGCGGCGGTGAAAGAGAAGATATAGCCGCCCAGCCACAGCAGCAGGGCGCCAAATACCTGCCGCAGCGGCGGAATGCGCACCCGGAAAACTTCCCTTACATCCCACCGAAACAACAGGACCGGGACAACTGCCAGGAAAAGAAGCACCAATTCGCATAAGGCCGCTCCCCATGCCCCCCAGGCCAGCTGCAACGGCCCGAAGGTGAAAATCATTACTATCATGACTAAGATAAAATACACTATGCCCATGTACGCCCTGGGCCGGATGCCTTCGTTCATCTTTGCATTCCCTCCATTTCTGCCTGTTGACTACCATTTTTCGAGACATCCCGCCCTTTTTCCTCCCAGGTTGGGAGAAAAAAGCAAAAAAAGCAGAAAAAAGTAAAAAGACGGCGCCTGACCGCAGCCAGGAGCCGTCTTTGTTGTGCTTAACGGGCGAGTTACTCGATAATCTGCAATTCCTTGGTGTAAGAGTTGAGAACCTCAACGCCGTCTTCGGTGACCACCACCAGGTCCTCGATGCGCACTCCCCACTGTCCCGGCAGGTAAATGCCGGGTTCGATGGAGAAGCACATGCCCGGCCGGGCAATGGCGTCGCTGACCGCGCTGCAGTCCGGCGGCTCGTGGACGTCGAGGCCGATGCCGTGGCCAAGGCGGTGGGTGAAGTACCGGCCGTAGCCGGCGTCTTCGATGACCTTGCGGGCGGCGGCATCGATGTCCCTAAGGGGAACGCCGGGTGCCACGGCAGCTATGCCGGCCAGGTTGGCCTGCCGGACAATTTCATAGACCCGCTTCTGCTCGTCGGTGGCCGACTTGTAGAAGACCGTCCTGGTCATGTCGCACCAGTAACGGTTGACGGGCGCGAAGATGTCCAGAATGACGCTGTCGCCGGGCTTCAGGGTGGCGGGCCCGGATTCGTGGTGGGGTTCACTGCAGCCCGCCCCGTAACACACCAGCTGGGGCAGGGCGGCGTCGGCACCGTGCTTGACGTGCAGTTCGCCGATAATCCCCACCATCTTGCTCTCGCTGATGCCCGGGGCCAGGGCGGCAATGGCCTCGGCCATAGCGGCATCGTTAACCCGGGAAGCTGCCCGCATCAGCTCGATTTCCTCGGCGTCTTTGTACATGCGGGCGTCGTCCACCGCTGCCGAACCCAGCACCGGTTTGGCGCCGCCGCGTCTGGCCATCAGTTCGATGAGGAACCGGGCAGGCCAGGCTTTGTCCACGCCCAGGGGGCCGTCGGCCACTGCTTCGGCCAGCATGCCGATGGCATCTTCGCCGTCACTGTGCCAGACAATTTGCAGTCCTTCCTGCCCCGCCAGCGGAAAGAGCCGGTTGTTGAAAAGCGTTGCGCTGCCGTCACTCTTTACCAGCAGGGCGAAGAGGCGCTCGCCGGGGTCGATGAATATCCCCGTCAGGTAATAGATGGAGGAAGGGTCGCTGACCACCAGCTGGTCAAGACCCATGCGCTCCATATTCCCAATGACTTTTTCCAGCCTGTTTTTCTTCATGCTGTCGCCCCTAACTGTTTGCTTCTTTCACTGGTTCGGGGTCCAGGGTGATGCGGGACTTGCGGTTGGCATTCCAGGCGTAAATGCCCAGGGCCAGACCGATGACGCCATAGGCCATGAAAGTCCGGAAATATTCGCCCAGCAGGGCGTTGCCGAATACCGCCTTGCCGATTTCCGGGGACATGATGAACATGGAGTGGAAGAGCAGGGTGCCGATCAGAGCCTGAGGAACGGTGGCCTTGCGCACCGAAGCCCCTCCCACCAGCAACGCCGCCACCGAGAACATGCCAATCTGGCTGTGGGCGCCGTAGACATTGAGGGTGCCCATGTCCTGGACGTAGGCAATCTGCCCCCAGGCGGCCAGGACTGTGGAGATGACCACGGCAATAACCCGGGTTCTGTCCACGTTGATTCCGTTGGCGGCAGCAATGTGCTGGCTTTGGCCGACGCTGCGAAAATCCTGGCCCAGCTTGGTCTTCATGATCAGTTCATTGAAGACGCAAAGCAACGCGATGAGAATCACGGTTACCACCGGCACCTGCCTGACGTACATCAGCCGGCTGTTGGTGGCGATGGAATACAGGCTGAAGCAGGCCAGACCCGCCAGCAAAGCCACCTTGATGATAAAGGAAACCAGGCTGCCTTGTTGACCGCGCTTTCTCCGCACCAGGTACATAACCACCACCAGGGCCAGCACCAGCAGGGACACCACGAGAACCGCCCACATGAAGGGTACCCGGAAAATTCTGTCCAGGGCGTAGTGGAGTCCACCCATGTCCACAGTCATGCGCACGCCGACGCCGTCGGGCTTGATGATGGGGTGGGTGGCCCGAACAGGAATGATTACCCCCACGACAAACAGGAGCAGGAATTGATATACTCCGTTGGCAAAGAAGCCGGCAATGAGGCTGGCGATCATTTCCTGGCCACGGGTCTTGTTAAAGAGCCGGCCGGTGAGGAAGCCCACAAAAGCGGCAATAGGCAGGGCCAGGGCAAAGCAGAGAATCAATTCCCAGGTCCCGCTGAGATGCAGGTAGTCAATGCTGAGGTAACGCACAATCAGGATGGCCAGCTGGCCGCTCATGGCGCCGATGACAATGCCAAAGTTGAGCCCCAGACCGGCAACTACCGGTATCAGGAGGGAAAGCACCAGGAAGGCATTGCGATAGAAACGGCTGGTCAACTCGGACAGGAAGAAATTGATGGGCAGGCCTTTGGCAACAATGAAGCCCGCCAAAGTGAAGCCGATAAAAATTATGGGCACGATGTTGTCGATGAGGTACGATGTGTTGAACCTGGCCAGTAAACCTTTAGCCTTTTTCATCACTTGCCGCCTCCTTTAACCTGGGTCAAGGCATAGAGGATAATGCCGTTTTGCAGCACCATGCGGAGTATTTCCGAGAGGTCGCTGCCCTCGAACAGCTGGTTGGCCAGCGGCGCCGAGGCGGTAAGCAGGCCCTGAAAAAGGAAGGTGCCGATGATTACATGGGAAACATTGGCCTTGGAGGCGGTGGCCCCGCCAATGAGAACGCCGGCAACCGCCGGGAATGCCATCATCAGCGGCCCGGAATAAAGCTGGAAATACCCGTAGCTCTGGGAATAGATGATAATCCCCAGGGCGCCCAGGACTGTGGAGATGATGTTGGCTATTATCCTGTTCCTGTCGATGTTGATTCCCGACGCAGCAGCAAATTCGGGGTTGTTGCCGCCGGCGGTTATGGCTATGCCGGTCTTGGTCCGGAAGAACAGCCAGATCAACAGGCAGAAGGCAAAGAAAATCAGGAGCATGCCGGTGGGTACAGTGATGCCCAGCACCTCAAAGGACAGGAATTTGTTGAAAATCTGGGCTGCCCCTACGCCCTCCAGCTTGATGGTCTCCCGCAGACCAGAGCCCATCATCCAGCCCATCTGCTTGCTCTTAAAGGGCGCTATTAGCCAGACCAGGGCCATAAAACCGACGATGGAAAAGCCGGTATAGGTGGCGATGGCCATCTCGGCTCCCTTTACGGCATTGAGGAGCCTGCCGTAGAGGTAGCCGGCAATGACGGCAAAAACGGTAGCCATGAGGGCGACCACAAGCACCAGCTTTATACCTGTTAAGCCCATTTCAATGCCAATGGTCCATGCCAATAAGCCGCAAATGATGCCAACGGGCAGGGCAAAGTTGGGGCCTGTCCCGGATCTGATGGCAGGCACCATGGCCAAAACCAGCACGCCGTTCATGCCAAAGCGCCGCAGAATATCGCTGATTAAAACGGGTATCGATTGCTTAAGAACAACTGCCGTAATCATGACCGCGGCAAAGAAAGCGGCGATAATCAGCGTTGGCAGACCGATTTTATCGATAATGGAAGCTGCCAGGCCTCTCTTGACTCCGTTGTTCTTTTTGGCTATTTTTACACTCATGCTATACCATCCCCTTGCTGGGAGCCGGCGCGGCTGCCGGACATCATCAAACCAAATTCTGTGTTGGATGCGTCGGGAGGCAGGATTCCCTCCACCTTGCCTTCGCAGACAATAACGATCCGATCGCAAATGCTGCGGAGTTCGGCCAACTCCGATGAAGTCATTACGATGGTTAAACCTTGTTCTTCATTGAGCTTTTTCAGCAAGTCCAAAACGAGTTTCTTGGCGCCCACGTCGATGCCCCGCGTGGGTTCGCTAACCAAAAGCAGTTTGGGGTTTTGGGTCAACGCCCGGGCCAGACAGACCTTTTGCTGGTTGCCTCCGGACAAGCTGCCCACCTTTTGCTTGGAAGAGGTGCAGCGAATATCCAAATCGTTGATCATGGCCTGGGTATGCCGGCGGATGCGCCGGGCATTCATAAATTTGGCGAAGCCCAGGTTGATGAGAAATTGGTTGTGAATCTGCATGCTGGTGAAAACCGTGTTGAGCTCGATGGAATCGTCCAGGAGCAGTCCGACACCCTTGCGGTCCTCGCTGACAAAGGCCAGCCCCGCAGCGAGGGCGCCTTTGGGATTGTTCAGCTCCAGGGGACGTCCTTCAAAAATGACCTCTCCCCGGGCCGGGAAAATGCCCATGATGCCGTTGGCTACGCCCAGCTTGCCCTGGCCGGCCAGGCCGCCAATGCCGACGATTTCTCCCTTCCTTACCTCCAGGTTGAAGCCCTTTACTTCCTCGCCGGGCATCTTGACTTCGAGATTCCTGATGCTGAGGATAATATCGTCGCTGATCTTGCGCTTGTCGGAGCCGGAACGCTCCATGATAACCTTGCGTCCCACCATCAGTTCGGCGATTTCATGCTTGTTGGTGTCCTCGGTGGGCTTGGTCACCACAAGCTCGCCGTCCCGCAGAATGGTAACCCTGTGGGAAACCTGCATGACCTCGTCCAAACGGTGACTGATAAATATGATGCCAATTCCCGTCGCCGCCAGCTTTTCGAGGACGGACAAGAGGTTTTGCGTCTCGGACTCGGTGAGGACGGCGGTGGGTTCATCAAAGACGAGGAGTTTGACGCCGGACTTGTCTATTTCCCGGGCGATTTCGATAAACTGCATGTGCCCCACCGGCAGCCCCTCCACCATGGTGTACTCTTCAATGTCCATACCCATGATGTCCAGGGCCTTGCGGGCGTCGGCGTTCATCCTCTTCATGTCCAGGGTTTCCAGTTGCTTGCCGAAAATCCTGCTGATGGGATTGGGATTGGTCAGTTCGCGGTTGATTTTGATGTTTTCAGTAATGGTATAGCCGGGTATGAGCATGAACTCCTGATGCACCATGCCAATTCCACGGGCCATGGCCTCATGGGGAGAGGTGATCTGGACTTTTTCGCCCTCAATCTCGATGCTGCCCTCAAAACCGCCGGTGGTGTGAATTACCGGCATGCCAAAGAGGATATTCATCAATGTGGACTTGCCTGCTCCGTTTTCACCTATGAGCGCGTGGATTTCGCCCTTTTTGATGTCCAGGTTTATATTGTTTAGAACCCGGTTACCTGAAAACTCCTTTGCGATGTTTCTGAAACTGAGAAGGATGTCGCTCAAGGTTATACCTCCTAGCAGGGTATGAAAAAGAATGAGGATGCCTCAAGCCAATTGTATTGAGAAACATCCTCATTCATCAATTGCTTACAGGCAACCCAGATTATGCTCAGCTTATTCTTGCTCGGGAAGGTCCCCGTAGGTGAGGAAGTCCACCAGGAACAGCAGGTAGTTATCGTAGGTCACTTCGTTCTCAACATAGGGGTTGAGTTCAATAGACATCCCGGCATAGTCAGCCATGCACTGTTGCAGAACTTCCAGGTCGACCTTACCGTTGGTTTCGCCTTCAATCCACTTGATGGCGTATTCGGCACCGGCGATGGTGGACATCATGGCTGCAGGCACAGGCCAGGTGGAGAAGCGGCCGCCCAAACCTGCATCTTCAATAATCTTGGTGGTCTGCTCAATGACATCCTGCAAGCCGCCTACTATGTCCTCGGGCACATCCAGACCCAAAGCGGAGGGGAACCCGTGGTAGGGAGAGGGGCAGCAGGGCTGAGTGTAGATAGCGCCGGCTTTGAAAGCAGCGTCGATGAGCGGAACCTGCATAGAACAGTTGGTGGAGAAGAAAGAAGTGTCCTTGCCGTACTTTTCCACCATCTTAGGCACGTCTTCCAGGATAAACTGCTGGGCACCGGTTACGCCGGCCTCGCTGGTCGGGTCGGGAGCGGTGGCTTCGACGAATTCGATGCCGAGTCTTTCACATTCTTCCCTCATTATGTCGCGCCGTGCCGCCAGAATGGGGATGGACATATGGCGCGGGAAAGAATAGTGGACCAAAGTCTTGGCGCCTTGCCGCTTGGCTTGCCGGGGAATCGCTACGCCCATGGCCAACTCGTCCGGTTGCAGGATAATGTCTGCCCGCGCAGAGACGTCAGGGGCGTTCTCTTGCGGAGAAGCGTAGATAATGAGAACGTCATCCTTATCTCTGACTTCGAGGAATTTATCAACGGCAGGGTTGGTGCCGGGAACGGCCTGATTGATGATAATGGCCTTGATGTCGGGATCCGCCGCCAGTTTGGTCAGCACACTGATCATCTGCTCTTGCTCGTTCATGAAGTTGTCCGGCCAAAGCTCGTGGACGACCCTGTCCTTGCCGTACTTGTTCACGACGAACTCAGCAGAACGGTATTCTTCTTCGTTCTGGGAGACAGTGTTAGTGATAATGGCAATTTTCCAGTTTTCTCCTTCTCCCGGGCCTTGGCTGCACGCCGTCGCTAAAAAGACGATAGACAATGCCATCAGGAAACACAGGACCTTTTTCAATTAACCCTTCCTCCTCGTAAAGTATTTGAGACTTTAACGCTTCCCCATGTTACCATTATAAAGGCTTGATATTTCGAGTCGAGAGATTTTTCCATGTTAAGCTAAAAATTTCTCTTGGAATTTTTGGCAGAGCCTTTTAGGTCAGGCCAAGAAGGAGAAAAGGTTTTTCAGAACGAAAAAGTATTTCGCCAGACTAAGCAGTTTTGCTGTGCAATTGCCGGGGAAGCATAAATAGACTATATTAGAAACAGAGATGAATTTTTGGGGGGATGCCGGTGTCCCGGGCGCTAATAATTAATATTCAAAAGTTCTCAATTCATGACGGAGAAGGAATCAGAACAGTGGTCTTTTTCAAGGGTTGCCCCCTTTCCTGTCAGTGGTGCCATAACCCGGAAAGCCACAGCTTTGCCCCCCAGATCATGTACCAGCAGGAAAAGTGCAGCCTGTGCATGGCCTGTGTGTCAGCCTGTCCCGCCCGCAGGCTTTACTTTAATCCCGCGCTGGGCAAAATCGCAGAAAAGGATATTCCCTGCCCGGCCTGCGGCGCCTGCGCCGAAGCCTGCCTGCAGGAAGCCCGGCAGGCAGCCGGCAGGCTGATGACCGTCGAAGAAATCATGGCCGAAATCGACCAGGACGCCATGTTTTACGAGCAATCCGGGGGCGGAGTGACCCTGTCCGGTGGCGAAGTAATGGCCGGGGACATGGATTTTGTCGTGGAATTGCTCCGGCGCTGCCGGCAGCGGGGCTACTCCGTCTACATCGATACCAGCGGCTACGCTCCGTACAAAAACTTTGAGCGGGTGCTGGAGTACGTCGACGTATTCCTCTACGACATCAAGCTGATGGACGACGCCAGGCACCGGCAGTACACCGGGCATTCCAACCGGCTCATCCTGGACAACCTGGTCAAATTGAGCAAAGCCGGCGCCAACATTTACATCCGCATGCCCCTTATCGCAGGGGTCAACTGCAGCGATGCGGATATTCAGGCGGTGTTGCGCTTCCTGCAGCCCCTGAACATCCGCAGGGTGTACCTGTTGCCCTACCACGACTTCGGACGCCACAAGGCGGAAAGGCTGGGCCGGGAATCGGCGCCCATGGCGCCGCCGGCGCCCCGGCGGCTGGAAGAAATAAAAGCCATGTTTGAACAGAGCGGCTATATTGCCAAGATAGGGGGATAGACCGATGAACGAAAGAGTCGCCATGCTGAGAAAACAGAGTCTGGAAACTGTGCCGTATATAGATATCACCCGCGCCCGGCTTTACACCGAGGCGTACAAGCTTTACGAAGGCACAGTCTCGGTTCCCGAATTGCGGGCCAAGGCCTTTTACCACTATATGCAGCATCGCCCCTTGTGCATTAACCCCGGCGAGCTGATTGTCGGCGAAAAAGGCGATGGACCCCAGGGCGCGCCCACCTTCCCCGAACTCTGTTGCCATACCCTGGAAGACCTGGAGATTTTGGACACCCGGGAAAAGATCTTCTTCCGGGTCAGTCCGGAAGTCAAGCGCATTCAGGCCGAGGAGATTATCCCCTACTGGGAAAAGCGCTCCATGCGCTCCCGCATCTTTGCGCACATGGATGAAGAGTGGCTGGCCTGTTACCGGGCCGGGATTTTCACCGAGTTCATGGACCAGCGTGGCCCCGGGCACACCGTGGGCGGAGACGTGTTTTATAAAAAGGGCTTCCTGGACCTCAAGGCGGAGATCCTGGCCCATCTGGAATCCCTGGACTACCTGCGGGACATGGAAGCCGGCGCCAAGGCCGAACAGTTGCGGGCCATGGCCATCGCCTGCGACGCCATCATGCTCTATGGCCGTCGCTACCGGGATTACGCCCTGGAGCTGGCCGAAAAGGAAACAGATCCCGTCCGGCGCCAGGAACTGCTGCAGATTGCCGAAAACTGCAGCGTCGTTCCCCAACACGCGCCCAGGACTTTCTGGCAGGCCCTGCAGATGTACTGGTTCGTCCACATCGGCGTAACCACTGAGCTCAATCCCTGGGACGCCTTTAGCCCCGGCCGCCTCGACCAGCACCTCTATCCTTTCTACAAGCAGGACGTGGCCGCAGGCCTGCTGGACGACGACAAGGCCCTGGAACTGCTGGAATGCCTGTGGGTTAAATTCCACAACCAGCCCGCTCCGCCCAAGGTGGGAGTCACCCTTAAGGAGAGCTCGACGTACACAGACTTTGCCAACATTAATACCGGCGGCATCGCCCCCGACGGCAGCGACGGGGTCAACCCCGTCAGCTACCTCATCCTGCAATGCATGGACGAGATGCGGCTGGTGCAACCCTCTTCCAACGTCCAGATCAGCCGCAAGACGCCCCGGAAGTTCCTGCTCCGGGCCCTGGAAATCGCCCGCAAGGGCTGGGGCCAGCCGGCCTTCTACAACACCGAAGCCATCATCCAACAGCTCCTCAATGCCGGCAAGACCATTGAGGATGCCCGCAAAGGCGGCGCCAGCGGTTGCGTCGAGACAGGATGCTTTGGCTACGAGGCTTACATCCTCACCGGCTACTTTAACCTGCCCAAGATCCTGGAAATCACCCTCAACAACGGCTATGACCCCGTCAGCAAACAACAACTGGGGCCCCGCACGGGCAGGGCCGAGGATTTCAGGTCCTATGAGGAGCTGTTTGCCGCCTACTCCACCCAGGTCAAGCACTTCCTGGACATCAAGCTCAGGGGCAACAACATCATCGAGCGGCTGTATGCCGAGTACATGCCCGTCCCCTTCCTCTCCACCGTCACCCAGGACTGCATCAGGAACGGCAAGGACTACAACGCCGGCGGCGCCCGGTATAACACCAATTACATTCAGGGGGTGGGCATCGGCACCATCACCGACTCCCTGGCCGCCATCAAGTACAACGTCTTTGTCAAGAAGAACATCACCATGCAGGAACTGATGGAAGCCTTGAAAGACGATTTCGTCGGCCACGAACGTATTCTGGCCCTGGTCAGCAACCGCACCCCCAAGTACGGCAACGACGACGACTTCGCCGACGAAATCATGCAGCAAGTCTTCCGGCTCTTCCGGGACTACGTCACCGGCCGGCCCACCGTCCGGGGCGGCACCTACCGCATCCAGATGCTGCCCACCACCTGCCACATCTATTTCGGCGAGGTCATGGGCGCCAGCCCCAACGGGCGCCGAGCCCATATGCCCGTCTCCGAAGGGATTTCCCCCGAAAAGGGCGCCGACCGCCGGGGTCCCACAGCCGTGATAAAATCCTGCGCCAAGATGGACCACCTCTCCACCGGGGGCACACTGCTCAACCAGAAATTCACCCCGGCGGTGGTCAGCGGAGAGGAAGGGCTGTTGCAGCTGAGCAACCTCATCCGCACTTACTTCAACATGGACGGTCACCACATCCAGTTCAACATCGTCGACCGGGCCACCCTGCTGGCCGCTCAGCAAAACCCCGAAGAGTACCGCGACCTCATCGTCCGCGTGGCCGGGTACAGCGACTACTTCCACAACCTCAGCAAGACCTTGCAGGATGAAATCATCCAGCGCACCGAACAGACCTTTAACTGATACAAAAAAGAGCCGCAAAGCCGGCTCTTTTTTTTGCCCTCAATTTGCCCTTACTCCGGCCCCAGGGTATGATTGGGCGTCGGTTTGGACATGTCGTAGCCCAGTTCGTAGTACAGGTTGTCGTTAAAGGTAAAGGTCTTTATTACCTCCAGGCCGAGTTTTTTGGTATGCGCCCTGAAAGACCTGGGGTTGCGGGTGTTTATAAAGGTAATGAGGATGGGATACCTTTTGGCCATCTGCCGGCGGGAAAACTCAAAGAGGTTGGGCAGGACCTCGGTACCCCGGTAATCCCGGCGGATGCAAATGGGTCCATACTGATACGAGTTTTCCGTCGACAGCCGCTGGCCCAGGTAAACGACGTTGGGCAGGTCTTCAATCATGTGTTGAAAGAGGGGCCAGGCCGACCAGTAGTGCCATGACGCCGCCATGGCATAGGCGATAACCTCATCCCCGGCGCAGGCAATGGCCAGGCCGTCTTCCGCTTCGATTAATTCCCGGAACTGGGCTTCGGTAAACAAGGTGGTGACAAAGCCGTCGGGCTTGTCCTCCGGGCTGATGGTGGACACGTGGTACATGCTTTGCAACCTGGCCACGCCGGGGATATCCTCAATCCGCGCATTTCGGTACTGCATCTTCCGCCTCCTCGTACACTTTACTCGCCATATTGTTAATTCGCCGCAAAGAAAAAAAGGCCTGCCCGCCTGGTCAGACCTTTCTCCTAACGGTAACATAGTCATCGGTTGCAGGATGATAATTTTCCTTTTCTCCTTGCAGCCCCTTCTTCCTCTCGGCTTCAGTTATAACATATCTGTCATCCACCATGGTAGCCTCCCGGTGAATATTGATGAGCTTCACTGCAGTTGATTTTGCGGCACTCACGCACAGAAAAATCGACCGGCGCTATGCCGGTCTCTCAATGCATTGCTTGACAACCTGCTCTTAACCCTTCTTAAACATCGCCCGAGCGGAGAACCCTGGGGCTGACGGCCCAGTTGCTGTTCGGCCAAGGCTATGATTTCTTCACTGACGCCAATGACTTTGCTGTCCACCTGGTTTATCAGCTGGTAATACGCGTGCCTGTCTTTCTCATTGTAGGCGACAAAAGACTTCTCAATATCTTCATCCGGTATGCTGACTGCCTGACCTTCCCTTTTGCCAAAGCCGATTCCCTTACCGATGAGAATGAGTTCCCGGCTAGTTTGCCTGTCGGTAACCAGGATGACATTGTTATTCAGCGTCTTGACAACTGTATATTCCGGCATGCCGCTACCCCCAAGGGAAGGACTAAAAAAGGCATAAACTTGTATGTACAGGTTTATGCCTGATTTGCATCAGTAACACACCTTGCAAAAGGTTATTCTGTTCTCGCTTTGTAATAAAACTAACACAAAAAAGCGCAGATGTCAACAGAAGCTGCTGCCGGCGCCGTCCGGACCCGGCCCGCTGCAACCGCGGCATTAGCTGAGACATTTTCGCACTATCTCCCTTAATACCGGCAGCACTTCGCTTTCAAACCAGGGGTTGCGCTTGAACCAGCCGATGTTGAGCGGCGAAGGATGAACCAGCGGTAAGTACCGGGGCAGGTAGTTTTTGAAGTTTCTCACCGTTGCCGTCAAGCTCTTCTCTCTGCTCCCGGCCAGGTAGTATCTCTGGGCGTGACTGCCGACGAGAATGAGCGTCTCTATGCCGGGCATCTCTTTCAGCAAGCGCGGGTGCCACTTTTCGGCGAATCCCCGGCCGGGCGGCAGGTCCCCCTGCCTGCCTTTGCCCGGGTAATAGAAGTCCATGGGCATGTGGGCGATGCGGTCGCTTGAGTAAAATTCCTGCCTCGACACCCCCATCCATTCCCGCAGGCGGTCGCCGCTTAAATCGTTCCAGACCGTGCGCGTCTCTTCCGCCCTGCGCCCCGGCGCCTGCCCCACGATGACAATCCGGGCATTTGGGGACGCCTTGAATAAAGGCGGAATGCCCCGCTGCGTATAGGCTGCATTCATGGGGTCGGCCATTATTACCAGTTTTATGTCCTCAAAAACCACATGACCTGCCTCCCACCGCAAGCGCCGTTGCATCAGTTAGTCAATGCCAAGGGCAGCTGCCCAGTCAGCTTCCTTAAAGCCAACCAGGACAAAATCATCGCCAACCAGAAGCGGACGCTTGACCAGCATGCCGTCAGATGCCAGCAGGCTTAACTGTTCATCTTCGCTCATGGTCGGGATCTTGTCCTTCAACCTCAGCCCCCTGTACTGCATCCCGCTGGTATTGAAAAACCTCTTCAGCGGCAGGCCGCTTTTTATATGCCATGCCTTCAGTTCCTCAACAGAAGGATTGTCCTCCTTGATATGCCTTTCGGCAAAGGCTATCCCCTTTGCTTCCAGCCACTTCCTGGCCTTCTGGCAAGTGGTGCAGTTCGGATAGCATACAAAGAGCATAATATACCTCCCTCCATTCTCTTTTAGATTACGCTACCACAGCTTCTGCTTAACTTCCGGGCCAGCGCTTAAAAATTTATGGGCCTCTATCTTATCCTCATTATAAAGCATAGAAGGGGCTGTAAATTATACAGCCCCTTGCGAGCAGAACTATTCAACCTGAGTGGTCAGGAATATGGGCAGGGTCATCTGCTCAATCTGATCCTTGAGTTCCTCAAGTTCATCCATATGCCTGTCTTCGTCATTGAGGATGTTTACAAGGATGTCCCGTGTTGCATGGTCGCCGACGTCACCTGCAAGCTTTATGGCGTCGTTGTATGCTTTGATTGCGCCTTCCTCGGCGGCAATGTCAAATTCCACCTGCTTGGGTACGTTCTCGCCAATATGAATCTTGCTCAGTTCAGTTACGATAGGCTTTCCGCCCAGGAACAAAATTCTTCCAATGAGTTGCTCGGCATGCTTCATTTCCTCTCTTGCCCGCTTCTCAAAGCTTTCGTGCAGCTTGCCGTAGCCCCAGTCCTCGCACATTTCTGCGTGGACTGTGTACTGGTTGATTGCGGCAAGCTCGTCCGCGAGCAAAGCATTAAGCGTCTCAATGAGTTTCTGGTTTCCCTTCATAGCAGCATACCTCCCTTTATTATAGTAGCATACTAAATGGGCGTTAACCCATTTCCGCCAGGCCGTGTGCAGCATCAGGCAAGTAAAGTCGTTCAGCCAGATGCTTACAATACTATCCTACCTGTTTTTACCAGATTTTTC
>JAAYIH010000025.1 GCA_012523545.1 Bacillota bacterium | reverse complement strand
GAAAGGGTCGTGGTCAGTCAGCTGGTCAGATCCCCCGGCGCATACTTCAGCCGGCAAATAGATTCCGGCGGAAACTATCTTTATTTCGGCACCCTGATCCCCAATCGCGGCGCCTGGCTGGAGTTTGAAACCGACAGCAATTTTGTGGCCTGGGTGCGCGTGGACAGGACCCGCAAATTGCCCCTGACGGTGCTGTTGCGTTGCATCGGTTACGGCACTGATGCCGAGATTCTGGAGCTTTTTGGCGACAACAACAAGGTGCTCAACGCCACCCTGGAAAGGGACCACACCGACTCTTTCGAGTCCGGATTACTGGAGATATACAAGCGGTTGCGGCCCGGCGAGCCCGCCAACGTCGACAACGCCAGGAACTTGTTTGAAAACCTGTTCTTCGAGTCCAAGCGCTATGACCTGGCGCACGTGGGCCGGTACAAATTAAACAAAAAACTCAGTGCCCGCCGGCGTTTGCGCCATCGCAAGCTCAGCGCCCCGGTACTTGACCCCAATACCGGGGAAATTATTGTCGATGCCGGCGTAGTGCTTGACGACGAGCTGCTGGATAAAATTTTCGCTCTGGACATGCCGCCGACGGTTTTCAGCATATACAATGATAACGGCGAGCCGGTGCGGGTGGTGTGCAACGGACAGCCGCCCCACGGCACCAATACCATTACCCGCCAGGACATCGTGGCGGTAATTGGCTATTTGCTGAACCTCTGCCAGGGAATCGGCGAGATTGACGACATAGACCACCTGGGGAACCGCCGCCTGCGTTGCGTTGGCGAGCTTTTGCAGAACCAGTTTCGGGTTGGACTTTCCCGTATGGAGCGGGTGGTTAAGGAGCGCATGACCATCCAGGATGTCGACGCCATCACCCCGCAGGCCCTCATCAATATTCGCCCGGTCATCGCGGCCATGAAAGAGTTTTTTGGCAGCAGCCAGCTGTCTCAGTTCATGGACCAGACCAACCCCCTGGCCGAACTCAGCCACAAGCGCCGGCTCAGCGCATTGGGCCCCGGCGGGTTGAGCCGGGACAGGGCGGGCTTCGAGGTGCGCGACGTGCACCACTCCCATTACGGGCGCATGTGCCCCATTGAGACTCCCGAAGGCCCCAACATCGGCCTCATCGGCTCCCTTTGTACCTATGCCCGCGTCAACAGGTACGGCTTTATCGAGACGCCGTACCGCAAGGTGGATAAGGCCAAAGGGCGGGTGACCGACGAGATCGTCTTTCTCACTGCCGACGACGAAGATCAATACGCCATTGCCCAGGCCAACGCGCCTTTGGACGAAAACGGCTATTTCACTTCATCCGCCATCAGCGTGCGTTTGGGCAGCGAAATTACCACCAGATCTCCCCACGAAGTCGACTTTATGGACGTTTCGCCCAAACAGCTGGTCAGCGTCGCCACCAGCCTGATTCCCTTTTTGGAAAACGACGACGCCAACCGGGCCCTTATGGGCGCCAACATGCAGAAACAGGCAGTGCCTCTCCTGGTGGCCGAAGCCCCCATTGTCGGTACCGGTATTGAAGGCAAAGTGGCCAGGGACTCCCGGGTGGTGGTGGTAGCCAGGAATTCCGGCACAGTAGAAAGGGTTACCGCTACCGAAATCGTCATCAACCGCGGCGACAACAAAGCAGATGCGGTTATCAGCGGCATGACCGGTGAAGTGTTTATCCAGGATACTGTGAGCGGCCGCGATTATTACCGCCTGACCAAATTTCAACGTTCCAACCAGGGCACCTGCATATCCCAGCGCCCCATTGTGGCCAAGGGTGACTATGTAGAAGCCGGCCAAATTATCGCCGACGGCCCGTCCACCGACCACGGCGAACTGGCCCTGGGCAGAAATGTCCTGGTGGCCTTTATGTCCTGGGAGGGCTATAACTACGAGGACGCCATCCTCATCAGCGAACGGCTGGTCCAGGATGACGTGTTTACGTCCATCCATATAGAAGAATACGAGGCTGAAGCCAGGGACACCAAACTGGGCCCCGAGGAAATTACCCGGGACATTCCCAACATCGGCGAAGATGCCCTCAAAAACCTGGATGCCCGCGGCATCATCAGGATTGGCGCCGAGGTGCGGCCCAATGACATCCTGGTGGGCAAAGTGACTCCCAAGGGCGAGACGGAACTGACGGCAGAGGAACGCCTGCTCCGCGCCATCTTTGGCGAAAAGGCCAGGGAGGTGCGGGATACTTCCCTGCGCGTGCCCCACGGAGAGTCGGGCATAGTGGTGGATGTCAAGGTCTTTTCCCGTGAGGACGGAGATGAACTGCCGCCCGGCGTCAATCAGCTGGTGCGGGTCTATGTCGCCCAAAAACGCAAGATTTCAGTGGGGGACAAAATGGCCGGCCGCCACGGCAACAAAGGAGTTATTTCCAAAATATTGCCGGTGGAAGACATGCCCTTCCTTCCCGACGGGACCCCGGTGGATATAGTCCTGAACCCGCTGGGCGTTCCCTCCCGTATGAATATAGGGCAGGTCCTGGAGACCCACCTGGGGTGGGCGGCCAAGGCCATGGGCATTAAAATCGCCACCCCTGTTTTCGACGGGGCATCGGAAATAGATGCGTTAAATGCGTTGCAGGAGGCCGGGTTGCCCGCGGACGGCAAAGAGATCCTGTTCGACGGCCGTACCGGCGAACCCTTTGACAACAGGGTTACCGTCGGTATCATCTACATCGTCAAGCTGGCCCACATGGTGGACGACAAAATTCATGCCCGGTCTACCGGCCCCTACTCGCTGGTCACCCAGCAACCCCTGGGCGGCAAGGCCCAGTTTGGCGGTCAGCGCTTTGGGGAGATGGAAGTGTGGGCGCTGGAAGCTTACGGCGCCGCCTATACCCTTCAGGAAATCCTCACTGTCAAATCCGACGACGTCGTAGGCCGGGTCAAGACATACGAAGCCATCGTCAAGGGGGAAAACATCCCCGAGCCCGGCGTGCCCGAATCCTTTAAGGTTTTGGTCAAGGAACTGCAGAGCCTGGGCCTTGATGTCAAGGTCCTGGGCGAAGGCGCCGGAGAAGTGGAAATCCCCGAAGACGATGATTACGAGCCCAGGGAGCTGGAAGTCAACTTCGAGCGGGATCTGGACGAAGAGGAAGAAGCGGAACCGGAAGCCGAAACCGAAGCCGAAGCCGATGAAGATGCAGAAGAACTCACGGATGTCGAGGAAGAAGAGGATGTCCCGGTAAAACAAGGTGACTTCTACGACCTGGACGAGGCTTTGGACGATGACTTCGAGCGTTTCGCTGACATGGAAGAAAGCTTTGAGAGTCTGGGCAGGTCCATAGGGCGCAAGAAACCCAAACGCGTCCTGGACCTGGATGAAGACGAGGAATTTGATGATTGACAACCACCATTTCTAAAAAGGGGGATATACCTTGCTGGATGTCAATAATTTTGATTCCCTGCGGATAGGGCTGGCTTCCCCGGAACAAATTCGCGCATGGTCTCGGGGAGAAGTTAAAAAACCCGAAACCATCAACTACCGGACTCTCAAGCCTGAGCGGGAAGGCTTGTTCTGCGAAAAGATATTTGGCCCCCAAAAGGATTGGGAGTGCCATTGCGGCAAGTATAAACGCATCCGCTATAAAGGGGTGGTCTGCGACCGCTGCGGGGTCGAAGTCACCCGGGCCAAGGTGCGCCGCGAGCGCATGGGCCACATCGAGCTGGCCGCCCCCGTATCCCATATTTGGTACTTCAAAGGCATCCCCAGCCGCATGGGACTGTTGCTGGATATGGCTCCCCGTGCCCTGGAAAAGGTGCTGTACTTTGCCAGCTATGTGGTGCTGGATCCCGGCGACACCGACCTGGCCAAAAAGCAACTGCTGACCGAGGCCGAGTACCGGGAAAACTATGAAAAATACGCCGATCTCTTCCGCCAGGGGCGCGGTTTTCGGGCCGAAATGGGCGCCGAGGCCATTAAAGTCCTCCTGGAGGAAATTGACCTGGACCAATTGGCTGCTGAGCTCCGGGCGGAAATCAAAAAGTCCACAGGTCAGCGCCGCCTGCGGGCTGTGCGCCGCCTGGAAGTGGTGGAGGCCTTTCGCGCTTCCGGGAACCGTCCCGAGTGGATGATTTTGGAGGCCATCCCCGTCCTGCCGCCGGATTTGCGTCCCATGGTGCAATTGGAGGGCGGCCGCTTCGCCACTGCCGACCTCAACGATCTTTATCGCCGCGTCATCAACCGCAACAACCGGCTGAAGCGGCTGCTGGACCTGGGCGCTCCCGACATCATCGTGCGCAATGAAAAGCGCATGCTGCAGGAAGCCGTAGACGCTCTTATCGACAACGGGCGCCGGGGCCGCCCGGTAACGGGCCCGGGCAACCGTCCCCTCAAATCCCTCAGCGACCTGCTCAAGGGCAAGCAGGGGCGGTTTCGCCAGAACCTGTTGGGCAAGCGGGTGGACTATTCGGGACGTTCGGTTATAGTGGTGGGTCCGGAACTCAAGATGTACCAGTGCGGCCTGCCCAAGGAAATGGCCCTGGAGCTGTTCAAGCCCTTTGTCATGCGGCGCCTGGTTCACGACGGCCTCGCCCACAACATCAAGAACGCCAAGCGCATGGTGGAAAGGGTGGAACCCGAAGTCTGGGATGTTCTGGAGGAAGTTATCAAAGAACACCCGGTTCTGTTAAACCGCGCGCCCACTCTGCACCGCCTGGGCATCCAGGCCTTTGAGCCTGTCTTGGTGGAAGGCCGGGCCATCAGAATCCATCCCTTGGTTTGCCCGGCATACAACGCCGACTTCGACGGCGACCAGATGGCTGTGCACGTGCCCCTGTCGGCTGAGGCACAGGCCGAGTCCCGCCTGCTGATGCTGGCGGCCCACAACATCCTCAACCCCAAGGACGGCAAGCCGGTGGTTACTCCCACCCAGGATATCGTCCTGGGCATCTATTACCTGACCATGGAACGGGCGGGGGACCGCGGCGAAGGCAAAGTGTTTGGCGACTATTCAGAGGTTTTGCGCGCCTACCATGAAAAGGCCATCACCCTGCATTCGCGTATAGCCATTCATGTGCAGGCCCTGGCGGGCAAGAATCTGGGCCCCCACGCCAGGGAGCGCGGCTACCTGTTGACCACTGCCGGCAAACTGATTTTCAACGAGGTATTTCCCAGGGACTTCCCGTATATCAACCGCCCTGAACTCGACGACAGCGTGCCCGCCGAAGACATTGTGCCGCCTGGCAGCGATATTCCCGCGCTTATTGCGGCCAGGGAGCCGGTGGGCGCAATCACTGTCAAGATCATCGGCAAAATCATCGCCCAGTGTTACCGGCGCTACAGGACCACGGCGACGGCGGAGATTTTGGACCACATCAAGGCCATGGGCTATTCCTACTCAACCCAGGCCGGCATCACCATCGCTGTTACCGACATTGCCGTGCCTGAGGAAAAAGCGGAAATCATCGCCCAGGCCGAGGCTGAAGTGGAGAAAATCCACAACAATTTCCGTCGCGGTCTGGTCAGCGAAGAAGAGCGCTATGAACAGGTGATTTCCGTCTGGAACAAAGCCAAAGATAAAATCACCAAGTGCCTGATGGCCGGACTGGACCCCTTCAACCCCATTTACATGATGATCGTTTCCGGCGCCCGGGGCAACGAGGCCCAGATTACGCAGCTGGCCGGCATGAGGGGGCTGATGGCCGATCCCACCGGCAAGGTCATCGAGCTGCCCATCAAGGCCAACTTCCGGGAAGGCCTTACCGTTATGGAGTTCTTCATATCTTCCCACGGCTCCAGAAAAGGTTTGGCCGACACCGCCCTCAAGACAGCCGACTCCGGTTACCTGACCCGCCGCCTGGTGGATGTTGCCCAGGATGTAATTGTGCGGGATGAGGATTGCGGCACCGACCGCAGCCTGGCCGTTTCCGAAATCCGGGACGGGCGCAGCATTATTGAGCCGCTGGAGGAGCGCCTGGCCGGCCGCTTCGCTGCCGAGGATGTCGTTACCCCCGACGGCCGCCTGTTGGTGGCCAAAAACCAGCTCATCGAGCCGGAGGTGGCCCGGGAAATCGCCAACTACGGAGCCATCACTGCTCCGGTTACCGGTTCCGTAACCGTGCAGGGCGATCAGCTGCAGGTCAACGGAGACGACGGCGAAGTATACACCTACAAGCTCGAAGGACATACCCTGTATGTGGATGACGGCCAGCGGGTACTGTCCGGGGAAAAGCTTGCCGCCATCTTTGATTCTGTCCGCATCCGCACGGTGCTGACCTGCAAGAGCAGGTACGGCGTCTGTGTCAAGTGTTACGGTCAGGATTTGGCCACCGGCAACGTGGTCAATATCGGAGAATCGGTGGGCATAATTGCTGCCCAGTCCATCGGCGAGCCCGGTACCCAGCTGACCATGAGGACTTTCCACACCGGTGGAGTTGCCGGAGACGACATTACCCTGGGTTTGCCGCGGGTGGAAGAGATTTTTGAAGCCCGCAAGCCAAAGGGACAGGCGATTATCAGTGAAGTGGACGGCGTTGTCCACGTTCACAACACCAGGACCAAGCGCGAAGTGGCGGTGAAAACCGCCGACGGCGAGTCTCACGTGTACACCATTCCTTTCGGCGCAAGACTGCGGGTGCGCAACGGCCAGCACATCGAGGCCGGCAGTCCCCTGACCGAAGGACCGATCAATCCTCACGAGCTCTTGAAGGTCAAGGGTGCAGAGGCGGTGCAGTCTTACCTCACTCAGGAAGTGCAAAAGGTTTACCGCAACCAGGGCGTAGACATCAATGACAAGCACATCGAGATCATCGTGCGTCAGATGATGCGCAAGGTGCGGGTGGATAACCCCGGCGACACTGACATGCTTCCCGGCGCCTTTGTCGACCAGTTTGAGTTTGAGGAGAAAAACAGCCGCTGCCTTGCCGAAGGCGGGGAACCGGCTACCGGCCGGGAGCTTTTGCTGGGTATCACCAAAGCATCTCTGGCAACCGATTCCTTCCTGTCGGCAGCGTCATTCCAGGAAACCACCCGGGTGCTGACCGATGCCGCCATCAAAGGCAAAGTGGACCCCCTCATTGGCCTCAAGGAAAACGTAATCATCGGCAAGCTGATTCCTGCCGGCACTGGGATGTCCAGGTACAGCAGCATAACCATTGTCAAAGAGCCTCAAACTGAAGAAGAAGCGCCGGAAAGCAATTGACACAGTTTGCTTCCGATGATAAACTAATAAAGTGTGTATTTTTACAACATGCTGGGAGGTAAGGTGTGCTGATGGCCATACCGGAACTGGAAGAAGGGTATAAGCTTACCGTAGGCGCCAAGCAGACCCGACTTGCCATAGAGAGGGGCGCGGCGGTAAAAGTCTTCGTTGCCCAGGACGCCGAAGAGAGAGTGGTGGAACCCATTCTCCGGCTTTGTTCCCGGCTGGGGCTGCCGGTAATCGAGGTGCCCAGTATGCGGGAACTGGGCAAGGCCTGCGGCATTCAGGTTGGCGCCTCTTCAGCAGCAATGGTGAGAAAATAGAATACCCGCCCGGTCCTTGGCGGCCGGGCGGATTTAACAATCCGGGAAGGAGGTGCAGGAATGCCAACCATTAACCAGCTGGTTCGCAAAGGCAGAAAAAAACTGACCCATAAATCCGCTTCGCCGGCCTTGGAGGGTTCCCCTCAAAAGCGCGGCGTGTGCACCAGGGTTTCCACTTTGACGCCCAGAAAGCCCAACTCTGCGTTGCGCAAAGTTGCCCGGGTGCGTTTGACCAATGGCACCGAGGTAACTGCATATATTCCCGGCATTGGCCACAATTTGCAGGAGCACTCAGTGGTGCTGGTGCGCGGCGGCCGGGTCAAAGATTTGCCGGGGGTAAGGTACCACATTATCCGCGGCGCCCTGGATACTGCGGGGGTACAAAATCGCAACCAGGGACGTTCGAAGTACGGCGCCAAAAAGCCGAAATCCTAAGGAACAGGAGGGATAGCTATGCCCAGAAGAGGTGCAGTGCCCAAACGGGAGATCCTGCCGGATCCGATTTATCAAAGCGAATTGGTTTCCCGCTTTATCAACAAAATAATGCGTGACGGCAAAAAAGGCTTGGCCCAGTCCATCATGTACGGCGCGCTGGACATAATCAGGGAAAAGACAGGCAAGGATCCCATGGAAGTCTTCGAGGCGGCCATCAATAATGTCATGCCTGTGCTGGAAGTTAGAGCGCGCAGGGTCGGCGGCAGCAACTACCAGGTGCCTGTGGAGGTCCGCCCCGAACGCCGGCGCACCCTGGCCATTCGCTGGCTGGTCAACTATGCCCGTCAGCGCGGGGAAAAAACCATGGCCCAGCGCCTGGCGGCAGAACTGATGGATGCCGCCAATAATACCGGCGCGGCGGTGAAGAAGAAGGAAGATACCCACAGAATGGCCGAAGCCAACAAGGCTTTCGCCCACTATCGCTGGTAACCGGTTTGCCAAGTACAGCGCCATACTGCACTGAAAGGAGGGATGCGCATTGGCAAGAGAAATTGCTTTGGAAAAGACAAGAAATATAGGGATTATGGCCCACATCGATGCCGGAAAGACCACCACCACCGAGCGAATCCTGTTCTATACCGGCAGAGTGCATAAGCTGGGAGAAACCCATGACGGCTCGGCCACCATGGACTGGATGGTTCAGGAACAGGAGCGCGGCATTACCATTACCTCAGCGGCCACCACTGCCCATTGGAAAGGGTATCGTATAAACATTATCGACACACCAGGGCACGTTGACTTTACCGTTGAAGTGGAACGCTCCCTCCGGGTCCTGGACGGCGCCATTGGCGTCTTTTGTGCCAAGGGCGGGGTCGAGCCCCAGTCCGAAACGGTATGGCGCCAGGCCGATAAATACCATGTTCCCCGCATCGCCTATGTCAACAAGATGGATATCGCCGGAGCCGATTTTATCAGGGTTGTCAACATGATCCGGGAAAGGCTGTTAACCAACCCTGTCCCCATACAACTGCCCATTGGCAGTGAGGATTCTTTCCGCGGTATAGTTGACCTTATTGAAATGAAAGCAATAATTTATATCGATGAGCTGGGCACCCGCAGTCAGGTGGACGACATCCCTCCGGAATTGCTGAGCCAGGCCCAGGAGTACAGGGAAAAGCTGATTGAGGCTGTCGCCGATTTTGACGAGGTCTTGATGAGCAAGTACCTGGAGGGGGAGGAGATTACCAGTTCCGCAATAAAAGCGGCCTTGCGCAAAGGTGTCCTGGCTAACAAACTGGTTCCCGTTCTGTGCGGTTCATCCTATAAAAACAAAGGGGTGCAGCCACTGCTGGACGCAGTGGTGGACTATTTGCCCGCCCCCAATGAAGTAGCCGATATACGCGGCATCAGCGTCGCAACCGGGGAAGAGGTCATTCGCAAGTCGGCGGATGAGGAGCCCTTTGCTGCCTTGGCTTTCAAGGTAATGACTGATCCGTACGTGGGCAAATTGGTCTTCCTTAGGGTTTATTCCGGAGTCCTGTCTTCCGGCAGCTATGTGCTCAACTCAACCAAGGGCAAGAAGGAGCGCATCGGGCGTTTGCTCAGAATGCACGCCAACCATCGCGAGGAGATAACATCCATATGCGCCGGCGACATCGTTGCTGCTGTGGGCCTGAAGGACACCAGCACCGGCGACACTCTTTGTGCCGAAGAAGGTGCGGTTATTTTGGAATCCATGCAGTTTCCGGAGCCCGTCATCGCCGTGGCCATTGAGCCCAAAACCAAGGCAGACCAGGAAAAGATGTCGCTTTCGCTGCAGAAACTGGCGGAAGAGGACCCCACTTTCAGGACCTATACCGATGAAGAAACGGGGCAAACCATCATTTCGGGAATGGGCGAGCTGCATTTGGAGATCATCGTCGACCGCCTCATTCGCGAGTTCAAGGTGGGCGCCAATGTCGGCAAACCCCAGGTTGCTTACAAAGAAACCATCACCAAGACTGTCCAGGCCGAGGGCAGGTTTATCCGCCAGACCGGCGGCCGCGGTCAATACGGTCACGTCTGGCTGGAACTGGCCCCCAGGGAGCCCGGCAGCGGGTTTGAATTTGTCAATAAAGTTGTCGGCGGCGTCGTGCCCAAGGAGTACATCCCCGCTGTGGAAGCCGGCGTAAAAGAAGCCGCCTTAAACGGCGTCCTCGCCGGATATCCGGTCATCGACGTGTCCGTCACCGTTTACGACGGCAGTTACCACGACGTGGATTCTTCGGAGATGGCCTTCAGGATAGCAGGCTCCATGGCTTTTAAGGCGGGGCTGCAAAAGGCCGACCCCATCTTGCTGGAACCGGTGATGAAAGTGGAAGTCACAGTACCCGAGGAATACATGGGAGATGTCATGGGCGATCTCAATTCCAGGCGCGGGCGCATAGAAGGAATGGAGGCGGCCAACCGCGTGCAGGTAATCAGGGCCAAGGTGCCCCTGGCCGAAATGTTTGGCTACGCCACCGATCTCCGTTCCCGCACCCAGGGCCGGGGCGTATTTTCCATGGAGTTCTCCCATTACGAGCCGGTCCCCAAGAGCATTGCCGAGCAAATAATCAACCGGAGTTAATGCCTACCAGGGCAAAAGGAGGGAAAGCAATTGGCTGCCACACAAAAAATCAGAATTCGGCTCAAGGCTTTCGATCACAGCGTGCTGGATCAATCGGCAGAAAAGATCGTGGAAACAGCCCGCCGCACCGGAGCTAAAGTTTCCGGCCCCATTCCCCTGCCTACCGACAAGAGCGTTTATACCATATTGCGGGCTGTCCATAAATACAAGGATTCCCGGGAGCAATTTGAAATGCGGACCCACAAGCGCTTGATCGATATTCTGGAACCCACCCCCAAAACGGTGGATGCCTTGATGCGGTTGGATCTCCCCGCAGGGGTAGACATCGAACTCAAGCTCTAGTTTAACGTGTTAAGGAGGTGGCGAAGATGAAAAAGGGATTATTGGCAAAGAAAATCGGCATGACCCAGATATTCGACGAACACGGCAATGCTGTACCCGTAACGGTGCTGCAGGCCGGCCCCTGCCCTGTGGTGCAAAAGAAAACCGTTGCCACTGACGGTTATGACGCCATTCAACTGGGCTTTATGCCCCAGAAAGAACAGAGACTGAACAGGCCCGAGCGCGGGCACTTTAAGCGGGCCAATGTGGCGCCCACCCGTTACCTGGCAGAATTCAGGCTGGCCAACGCCGGCGAATACGAAGTGGGCCAGGAACTGCGCGTAGACATTTTTCAACCCGGCGACCGTGTCGACGTTACCGGTATTTCCAAAGGAAAGGGATTTGCCGGTTCCATTAAACGCCATGGCCAGAGGCGCGGGCCTATGAGCCACGGTTCCCATTACCATCGGGGTCCCGGTTCGTTGGGCTCCATCGACCCGGCCCGGGTATTTAAGGGCCGTCCGCTGCCCGGACGCATGGGCGGCGAACGGGTTACGGTGCAAAATCTCGAAGTGCTGGCGGTGGATACAGAACGCAACCTGATGCTGGTCAAAGGTTCCACGCCCGGCATCCGCGGCGCCGTGCTGCGCATCAGAGAATCGGTCAAGAACAGATAGCGGTTGAGGAAAGGAGGACACAGGACATGCCTAAGATAGCGGTTCATAACAGCAAAGGCGAGCAAGTGGGAGAAATGGAGCTCAATCCTGCCATTTTTGCCGCTCCCGTCAACGAAGCAGCCGTACACGAAGTGGTGGTGGCTTATCTGGCCAACCAGCGGCGCGGAACTGCCAGCACCAAGACCCGCGGCATGGTCCGCGGCGGCGGCCGCAAGCCCTGGCGCCAGAAGGGCACAGGCCGGGCACGCCACGGTTCTATAAGGTCTCCTATCTGGACTGGCGGCGGCACCGTGTTTGGTCCCCATCCCAGGGATTATTCCGTGCGCCTGCCCAAAAAGCTGAAGCGGGTGGCGCTGCGTTCGGCTTTGACAACCAAGTACAACAACAACGAAATCATCGTTTTGGATCAACTGTCCATGGAAACGCCCAGGACCAAGGATGTGGTTCAGCTCCTGAAGAACCTCAAAGTAGAGGGCAAGGCTGTACTTATTACTGCAGACCCCTCTCCGGCGGTGTATAAATCTGCCCGCAACATCCCCGGTGTCAGCACCGGAATAGCAGATAATATCAATACTTATCAGGTGCTCAACAGCGGCTCCCTGATTTTGACCCGGGATGCTGTTGCCAGGATCGAGGAGGTGTTTGCTTAATGCGCGACGCCCGTGACATCATCATCCGGCCGATAATCACCGAGAAGACCAACGATCTCATGGCTGAGAAGAAATACAGCTTTGTGGTCAGAAAAGATGCCAACAAAATCGAAATTGCCCACGCCGTGGAAAAGCTGTTCAATGTCCGCGTTGAATCAGTTAATACTGCTAATTATCGGGGCAAGCTGAAGCGCATGGGCGTATTTCAGGGGCGCCGTCCCAGCTGGAAAAAGGCTGTGGTCAAACTGACGGCAGATTCCAAGCCCATAGAAATTTATGAATAGTTCTGCTCCAAGGAGGGTAAGTCATGGCTATTAAATCCTATAGACCTACCTCCCCCGGCAGGCGGTTTGCTACGGTTTCCACCTTTGAGGAAATCACCAAGACCGAGCCTGAGAAGTCCTTGCTGGCTCCGCTCCGGAAGCGCGCGGGCCGCAACAATCAGGGTCGCATAACCGTTCGGCACCGGGGCGGCGGTCACAAACGCAACTACAGGATAATCGATTTCCGCAGAAACAAAGATGGCATCCCCGCCAAGGTGGCAGCCATAGAGTATGATCCCAACCGCTCTGCAAACATCGCCCTGCTCCATTATGCCGACGGGGAAAAGCGGTACATTCTGGCTCCCCACAATCTGGAGGTGGGCACTGTAATTTATTCCGGTCCTGGCTCAGATATCAAGGTTGGCAACTGCCTGCCCCTGAGGGAAATTCCCCTGGGTACCTTTATCCACAACCTGGAACTGAAACCCGGCAAAGGCGGTCAGTTGGTCCGCTCTGCCGGCGCAGCCGCTCAGCTGAAGGCCAAGGAAGGCAACTATGCCCATGTGGAACTGCCCTCGGGTGAAGTGCGGTTAATCCACCTGGATTGCCGGGCCACCATTGGTCAGGTGGGCAACCTGGACCACCAGAACATCACCATCGGTAAAGCCGGCCGTGCCCGCTGGCTGGGCAGAAGGCCCACTGTGCGCGGAGTGGTTATGAACCCGGCGGATCACCCCCACGGAGGCGGGGAAGGCAAAGCACCCATTGGCATGCCTGCTCCTGTTACCCCTTGGGGTAAGCCGACTTTGGGTTATCGGACCCGCAAAAAGCGGAAGAAATCTGATCAATACATCGTAAGGCGGCGCAAATAGCGTCTGAAGGAGGGAAGGAAGGCAAATGGGCAGATCGTTAAAAAAAGGTCCCTTTTGTGATGAAAGTCTGCTGAAGAAAATTCGCCAGATGAACGAAAAAGGCGAGAAACGGGTTATCAAAACCTGGTTCCGCCGTTCCACCATATTCCCGGAATTTGTAGGCCATACTTTGGCAGTGTATGACGGGCGCAAACACGTCCCCGTTTATATCACCGAAGAGATGGTTGGCCACAAATTGGGTGAATTTGCTCCCACCCGCACCTTCAAAGGTCACGGTGCCCATACCGAGCGCTCAACGGCCTTGAAATAGTGTTTTTAGATAGGAGGATATCGAATGGAAGTTAAAGCAAGTGCGCGTTATGTTCGCATAGCGCCCCGCAAAGTGCGCATAGTGGTAGACCTGATTCGCGGCAAAGCTGTGGGCGAAGCGCTGGCCATCCTCAGAAACACTCCCAGGGCTGCCTCTCCTCTGGTGGAAAAAGTGCTCAAGTCGGCAGTGGCCAATGCGGAACACAATTACGATTTAAAGGCCGACAATCTTTTCGTGACCAAAGCCTATGTCGACCAGGGCCCAACCCTCAAGCGGTATCGGCCCCGGGCCCGGGGAATGGCTGCCAGAATACACAAAAAAACCAGCCACATCACCGTGATGGTTGGGGAAAAGCAGAGGAGGGATAATTAGTGGGACAAAAGGTTAACCCCATCGGCTTGCGGGTTGGCATTATCCGGGACTGGGACGCCAGGTGGTATGCCGAAGGCAAAGAGTTTGTCGAAACCCTGCACGAAGACATCAAGGTCAGGGATTTCATCCGCCGGCAACTGCCCAACTCGGGGATATCCAGAATTGAGATTGAACGGGCCGCCAACCGCATGCGCGTAACCATCCACACCGCCAAGCCGGGCGTTGTCATCGGCCGCGGCGGCGCCGGTATTGAGCGCTTGCGCCAGGAGCTGGACAAATTGACCGGACGGCAAACCCACATTAACATTATGGAAATCCGGGTTCCGGAATTGGATGCGCAGCTGGTGGCCGAATCCGTTGCCGCCCAGCTGGAAAAGCGCGTAGCCTTCCGGAGGGCCATGAAACAGGCTATGGGCAGAACCATGCGCGCTGGGGCCAAAGGCGTTCGCATTATGGTCAGCGGCCGCTTGGGCGGCGCTGAAATGTCCAGAACCGAGTGGTACACCGACGGCACAGTTCCGCTTCATACTTTGCGCGCTGATATCGATTACGGATTTACAGAAGCAAAGACCACCTATGGCCAAATTGGCGTAAAGGTCTGGATTTATAAAGGTGAAATTCTGCCCAAACAGAAAAAAGCAGAAGGTGCTGTGGAAGGAGGAGAATAAGGCATGCTTATCCCCAAGCGCGTGAAATACCGGCGTCCTCATCGGGGAGGCGTCAAGGGCAAGGCCCAGCGTGGCACCGAAGTCGTTTACGGCGAGTACGGCCTCCAGGCCCTGGAACCCAGTTGGATAACCAACCAGCAAATCGAGGCTGCCCGTATTGCCATGACCCGGTACATCAGGCGGGGCGGCAAGGTCTGGATCAATATCTTTCCCCACAAGCCCATAACCGCCAAGCCTGCTGAAACCCGGATGGGCAGCGGCAAAGGTTCTCCGGAAAAATGGGTGGCCATTGTAAAGCCGGGCCGGGTTATGTTTGAGCTGGCCGGAGTTCCCGAAGATGTTGCCCGCGAAGCAATGCGGCTGGCTGCACACAAACTGCCCATCAAGACCAAGTTTGTCAAACGTTTCGATATGGGTGGTGAAGACCAGTGAAAGCTAAGGAAATCCGCGACTTGAGTACCGTTGAGCTGCACCGCCGGCTGGACGAGCTGAAAACCGAGCTTTTCAACCTGCGTTTCCAGCTTGCCACCGGTCAATTGGATAATCCCATGCAAATTAAGCGAGTTCGCAAAGATATTGCCCGGGTAAAAACCATAATCCGGGAACGGGAACTTAATATCAACGTGCAATAATGTCTGGAAAGGAGGCTGGGTCATGGCCGAACGCGGCAAACGCAAGGTCCTTGTGGGTAAAGTAGTCAGCACCAAGATGGATAAGACCATTGTGGTGGCTGTAGAAGCACACCTGCGCCACCCTGCCTACGGCAAGACCGTTAAAAGGACCAACAGGTTTAAAGCCCATGACGAGGAAAACCAGTGCAATGTAGGAGACATTGTTGAAATAATGGAAACCAGGCCCCTGAGCCGCCACAAGCGCTGGCGCCTGGTGAAGATACTGCAAAAAGTCCAATAGCTCGATGCGTTGAAAGGAGGGGCATACAGTGATTCAACAGCAGACGATGTTGAATGTTGCCGATAACTCGGGCGCCAAAAAGATCATGTGCATACGCGTCCTCGGCGGCTCCAAACGCTACGGAGGAAATATCGGCGATATCATTGTCGCCTCGGTAAAAGAGGCAACACCCGGCGGGGTTGTCAAGAAAGGCGACGTGGTTCACGCTGTCATCGTTCGCTCCAAAACCGGGGTGCGGCGCAAGGACGGCACCCATATTCGCTTTGACGATAACGCCGCTGTCATAATCAATGAAGCCAAGAACCCCCGGGGTACCCGGATTTTTGGGCCCGTCAGCCGCGAATTGCGGGAAAGGGACTTTATGAAAATTATTTCTCTGGCCCCTGAAGTCCTGTAGCCTGAAAAGGAGGTGGAAGACGTGACAATACCCAAAGTTCACGTGAAAAAAGGAGATAAGGTCCTAATCCTGTCCGGCAAGTACAAGGATAAGACCGGAAAAGTTTTGCAGGTTTTCCCCCGTTCCGGTAAGGTCATCGTCGAAGGGGTTAACATTGTCAAGAAACACCAGCGGCCCACCCGCGACAATCCCCAGGGCGGCATCATCGAAATGGAGGCGCCAATTTACAGCGCCAAGGTGATGCTGGTATGCCCCCGCTGCAACAAGCCGGCCCGGACCGGTCGCAAGTTCCTGGCCGACGGACAAAAGGTGCGGTTCTGCAAAAATTGCGGTGAGGTCAACGATTAAGCAACTGACCCAAACGGAAGGGAGGTCACACAATGGCAAGACTGAAAGAAATCTATCAGCGGGAAATCGCTCCTGCCTTGATGAAAAAATTTAACTACTCCAGCGTTATGCAAGTGCCTAAGATAGAGAAAATTGTGGTGAACATGGGTGTCGGCGATGCCAAGGAAAATCCCAAGTTCCTGGAAAACGCCGTGGAAGAGCTGAGCCTGATTACCGGGCAAAAGCCGGTGATTACCAGGGCCAAAAAGGCCATCGCGGGATTTAAGATCCGCGCCGGCATGCCCATCGGCGCCATGGTAACTCTCAGGGGCGAGCGCATGTACCACTTTTTGGACCGGCTCCTTAACATCGCCCTGCCTCGGGTGAGGGACTTCCGCGGAGTATCCCCCAAAGCGTTTGACGGCCGCGGCAATTACACGTTGGGCCTCAGGGAGCAACTGATTTTTCCCGAAATAAACTACGACAAAGTTGAAAAGGTGCGCGGCATGGATGTGGTAATCGTTACCACGGCCAATACCGACGAGGAAGGCCGGGCGCTGCTCGAAGGCTTTGGATTCCCCTTCAGAAAATAAACTCTACAAGGAGGGTAATAACGGGTGGCAAAAAAATCACTGATTGCCAAGCAGAAACGGGAGCCCAAGTTTAAAGTCAGGGCATACAACCGTTGCAAGCTCTGCGGACGCCCTCATGCCTATTTGCGCAAGTTCGGCATGTGCCGTATTTGCTTCCGCAACTTGGCTCACAGAGGCCAGATCCCTGGCGTTAAAAAGGCCAGCTGGTAGCGTTAGGAAAGGAGGTCCATCGCGATGACTATGACAGACCCTATTGCCGACATGCTGACGAGAATCAGGAATGCCAATATCGCCCTGCATCCAACCGTGGATGTGCCGGCATCAAAGATAAAAATTGCCTTGGCCCAAACCCTCAAAGAAGAAGGTTACATTGAAGATTTTGAGGTTATCCCGGGCAACAAACAGGGTATTATCCGGATTAAGTTGCGCTACGAAGAAGGAAAGCGCAGAGTCATTACGGGTATCAAACGGATCAGCAAGCCAGGCCTGCGGGTATACGCCAAGAAGGACGAAATCCCCAGGGTTTTGGGAGGACTGGGCATCGCCATCATTTCCACTTCCCAGGGAGTTATGGTGGACAGAAAAGCCCGGGCAGCCGGCCTGGGCGGCGAAGTCCTGTGCTACGTTTGGTAACCCATTGCAACGGAGGTGTAGTCATGTCCAGAATTGGCAAGATGCCGGTTGATATTCCCGCCGGTGTGCAGATTTCTGTATCGGGAGAAAATGTGGTTACAGTAAAGGGTCCGCTGGGCCAGTTGCAACAACAGATGCCCCGGGCCATGAAGATAGAAATTAATGGCAACCAGGCGCTGGTTACCAGGCCGTCGGACGAAAAACAGCACAAGGCGTTGCACGGGTTGACCCGCAGCCTGCTGGCCAATATGGTGGAAGGCGTTACCAAGGGCTATGTGCGCAACCTGGAGCTGGTGGGCGTGGGTTACCGGGCCGCCCTGCAGGGCAAGAATCTCAGCCTCACTGTCGGTTATTCCCATCCCGTGGTAATCAGCCCGCCGCCGGGCATAGAGTTCGAAGTCCCCGCTCCCACCAAGATCACCGTCAAGGGGATTGACAAGCAGGCGGTGGGACAGATTGCGGCAGAGATCAGAGCCGTCCGCAAACCCGAGCCTTACCTGGGCAAGGGCATCAAGTATGAAGGCGAACAGATCCGACGCAAAGCCGGCAAAGCCGGGAAGTAATGTGCTGAAAGGAGTGAGCCCGATTGGGGCGCAAGTTAAGTCCGCGTAAGCAAAGACACCAGCGGGTACGCAAAAAAGTTTTCGGCACCTCGGAGCGTCCCCGTCTCAATGTTTTTCGCAGCGCTAACCACATTTACGCGCAGCTGATAGATGATACAACCCACCGTACTCTGGCCGCAGCATCCACCCTTGAAGAAGCGGTGAAAGCGGAAGTCGGTTACGGCGGCAACAAAGAGGCTGCCAGAGTTGTGGGTCGCCTCATCGCAGAAAAAGCCAAAAAAGCCGGTATTACTACCGTCGTATTCGACCGTGGCGGTTATCTCTACCACGGGCGGGTCAAAGAATTGGCCGAGGCGGCTCGCCAAGCCGGTTTGGAATTCTAGGCAAGGGAGGGAACAGCTTGAAATCTGGTATTGATACAACAACTGCAGAACTGACCGAAAAGGTTGTAAGCATAAACAGGGTTGCCAAGGTGGTCAAGGGCGGTCGCCGCTTCAGCTTCAGCGCCCTGGTTGTAGTCGGCGACGGAAACGGCCGGGTCGGCAGCGGCTTTGGCAAGGCCAGCGAAGTGCCCGAAGCCATTCGCAAAGGCATCGAAGACGCCAAGAAAAACCTCATCCAGGTTCCCCTGAATGGAACTACCATTCCCCATGAGACCATCGGGAAGTTTGGTGCAGGAGTGGTACTGCTCAAACCCGCTTCCGCAGGTACCGGTGTCATCGCCGGCGGCCCCGTCCGCGCTGTCCTGGAAGCCGCAGGCTATCGCGACATTCTCACCAAGTCCCTGGGTTCATCCAACCCCATCAACATGGTAGGGGCGACCATGACCGCCCTGAAGAGCCTGAGAACTGCTGAAGAGATTGCACGACTGCGCGGCAAGACCGTTGAAGAAATTCGTAGTTAGGAGGGGCAGGCATGGAAAAGCAAATTCAGATAAAATTGGTGCGCAGCCCTATTGGGCGCCCAAAGGATCAGCGCCTGACCTTAAAGGCCTTGGGCCTAACCAAGCTCAATAAAGTCGTCAGCAAGCCCGACAACCCGCAGGTGCGCGGCATGATTGCCAAAGTCAACCACCTGGTTGAGGTTGTCGAATAAGGAGGTGCAGATTGTGAAACTCCATGCGCTAAAACCCGCCAGGGGAGCCCGCAAAGCCCCCAAACGCAAGGGCATTGGCATCGGCAGCGGTCTGGGCAAGACAGCCGGCCGGGGTCAGAAGGGCCAGAACGCCCGCAGCGGCGGCGGAACCAGGCCAGGCTTTGAAGGCGGCCAAATGCCCTTGTACCAGAGAATTCCCAAGCGCGGCTTTACCAGCAAATTCAAGAAACGCTATGCCGAGGTCAATGTAAAGGACTTGAACCGGTTTGAGCCGGGCACATCCGTTACCCCCCAATTGTTGCTGGACACAGGCATGGTCAAAAAGATCGGCGACGGCGTCAAAATTCTCGGCAAAGGCGAGTTGAATGTGAAACTGGCTGTCAGCGCTCATGCCTTCAGCAAAGGAGCCGAGGAAAAAATCAAGGCTGCCGGCGGCAGCGTCGAGGTGATATAGCATGCAATTATTTGCTACCCTGCGCAATGCGTGGCGTATCAAAGACATCCGGCGCAAACTGCTCTTCACCCTGGCCATGCTGCTGGTCTACCGGCTGGGTTCCTTTATCCCCGTTCCCGGCATTGACCCTAAAATCGTCGCCGAAATTCTCAAGGGCGGCCAGCAAGGGGGCGGCCTCTTTGGCTTGTTCGACGTCTTTGCCGGCGGCGCTCTTTCCGAATTCTCCATTTTCGCCATGGGGATTTTCCCCTATATTAACGCCTCAATAATTATGCAGCTGCTGCAGGCGGTTATTCCCAAGTTTGAGGAGTGGGCCAAGGAAGGGCCCGAGGGACGCAAAAAACTGACCCAGATTACCCGCTACGGTACCGTCGTGCTGGCCTTGATTCAGTCCACCGGTATGGCCTTTGCGTTCCGCTCGGCCATTACCTCCGCCTGGGCCGCCAGCGGCGCCGGGTACGCCCTTTCCCTGATTGTCATCATCTTTTCCCTGACAGCAGGTACCGCCTTTCTCATGTGGCTGGGCGAACTGATTACCGACAAAGGCATCGGCAACGGCATCTCCCTGATCATTTTTTCCGGTATCGTTTCCCGCATACCGGTGGTGGCCACCCAGATTATTGGCCTGCTGGTGGCTGGCGAAATCCAGATTTTGCAGGTCGTCCTTATCCTCGTCCTGGCCCTGGTTGTCATCGCCGGCATGATCTATGTCTCCGAGGGCGAGCGCCGGATTCCCGTGCAGTATGCCAAGCGGGTGATTGGGCGCAGGATGTACGGCGGCGCCAGCACCCACATCCCGCTCAAAGTCAATCAGGCCGGAGTCATTCCCGTCATCTTTGCCACTTCGTTGTTGCTGTTGCCGCAAACCATCGGCGGCTTCTGGGACAACAAAATTATTAACGCCATCGCCAATTTCTTCAGGCTGGGCTCAGTGACGGGGACAATTTTCGCCACCATCCTGATTATATTCTTCTCCTACTTCTACACCGCCATCACCATCAATCCCGTCGAACTGGCCGACAATATACGCAAAAACGGCGGCTTTATTCCCGGAATTCGTCCCGGGCGGCCCACAGCCGACCATATTGCCCAAATTCTTAACCGCATTACCCTGGTCGGCGCGCTGTTCCTCGCCGTGGTTTATGCCCTGCCTTATGCCCTGCAAGGCCTGGTGGGGGTCCAGATCGGCATCGGCGGCACTTCCCTCCTGATTGTAATCGGGGTGGCTCTGGAAACCATGAAGCAGATCGAAAGCCAGATGCTGATGCGTCACTACAAGGGCTTTATGTAGGAGGCGGAGGCAATGCGCTTAGTGTTGCTGGGTCCCCCCGGCGCCGGGAAGGGTACCCAGGCCGAGTTAATTAAAGAGCATTTTAACATCCCCCACATTTCCACCGGCGACATGCTCCGCGCAGCCAGGGCTGCCAAAACTCCCTTGGGGCAGCAAGCCGAAAAATACATGGAGGCCGGTGAGCTGGTTCCCGACGACATTGTGGTGGGCATAGTGGCCGAACGCCTGGCCCAGCCCGATTGCCAAAACGGCTTTCTGCTGGACGGCTTTCCCCGGACTGTTGAGCAGGCCTTGGCTTTGGAACGAACCAATACGCGGGTCGATGCGGTGATCAGCATCGAAGTGCCGCGCGATATTTTGGTCGAGCGCCTCAGCGGCAGAAGGATTTGCCGGCAGTGCGGCCGGGCATGGCACGTGCAATTCAACCCGCCCCCCAGCCTCCAGCGTTGCCAGTGCGGCGGCGAACTGTATCAGCGCAGCGACGACCAGCCGGAAACGGTGCGGCAACGCCTGGACGTATATGAGGCGCAGACCAGTCCGCTCAAGGATTGGTACAGACAGCGCGGGCTTTTGGTTGCGGTGGACGGCAATCAGCCCATTGAAGCCGTCTTTGCCGACATCCTAAGCGCCTTGGGAGTTTCGCGATGATCATTCTCAAGTCACCGCGGGAAATTGAATTGATGGCCAAGGCGGGCAGGATAACTGCTCAGGCCCACCAGATTGTCAAGGAAGCCATCGCTCCGGGAATAACCACCAAGGAACTGGATAGATTAGTGGAAGAATTTTTCAAAAAAGTTGGCGCCATCCCCGCTTTCAAAGGTTATCGGGGATTTCCCGCCAGCATTTGTACCTCGGTCAACGACCAGGTGGTGCACGGAATACCTTCTGACGATGTCGTTCTGCAGGAAGGCGACATCCTCAGCGTCGATATTGGCGCCATCTATGACGGATATTTTGGCGACGCAGCTGTAACCTACCCGGTGGGGAAAATTTCCCCGGAAGCAGAAAAACTTCTCAGCGTCACCGCTGAAGCCCTCATGCAGGGAATTGCGCAAGCGGTGGAAGGCAACCGTCTGTCTGATATATCTGCAGCAATACAGCAATGGGTGGAATCCCACGGTTTTTCGGTTGTTCGCGACTACGTTGGCCATGGCATCGGCCAGCAGATGCATGAAGATCCCCAGATCCCCAACTTTGGGCGTCCCGGTTTCGGTCCCCGGCTGGAGGCAGGAATGGTATTTGCCCTGGAACCGATGGTCAATGCGGGCACATACCACGTCAAGGCCCTGGCTGACGGGTGGACGGTGGTGACTGTTGACGGTTCACTGTCAGCGCATTTTGAGCACACTGTGGCAATCACACCCCAGGGCCCAAGAATCCTGACATCAGCGGATTGAGGAGGATAAGTATGCATTTTTCACCCGGCAACATCGTACGTTCGCGTGCCGGCCGAGATAAGGGTACTGTGTACTATGTGCTTTCCGTTGAGCAAAACCGGGTCTTGGTGGCCGATGGTCATAAGCGCAAGGTCAGCAATCCCAAGCCCAAAAATCCTCTGCACCTGGAAATGGTAAACGCGGGAGAAACTCTTGTGAAAACCGATGCTGAAATCAGACATATCCTTGCCGGGATGACGGAAAGCCCGCAAAGAGAAGATAAGGGAGGGAAATGAATGGCTAAGCAGGACGTCATTGAGCTCGAAGGCCGTGTCATAGATGCGCTTCCCAATGCCACATTTCGCGTTGAGCTGGATAACGGCCATGTGGTAATGGCCTACGTCAAGGGTAAACTCCGCATGAATTTTATCAGAATACTGCCCGGAGACCGGGTTTCACTGGAACTGTCGCCTTATGATCTTACCAAAGGGCGTATCACCTATCGTCACAAATAGCACCGGCCCTCAAAGGAGGTAGAAGGATGAAGGTCAGGCCCTCAGTCAAGCCCATTTGCGAAAAGTGCAAGATCATTCGCCGCAAAGGGAGAGTCATGGTTATTTGCGAAAACCCCAAACACAAACAAAAACAGGGATAAGCAGGAGGTGTACTGCATTTGGCTCGTATAGCTGGCGTTGATTTGCCAAGAGACAAACGTGTTGAAGCTGCCTTGACATACATTTACGGAATCGGCCCCACGCTGTCCAAAAAAGTATTGGCCCAGACCGGCATCAACCCCGATACCAGGGTCCGGGATCTGACCGAGGACGAAATCGGCAGGCTGCGGGAAACCCTGGACAAAGACTACCGGGTTGAGGGCGATTTGCGCCGGGAAGTATCCATGAACATCAAACGCCTGATGGATATCGGTTGCTATCGCGGTCTTCGTCACCGGCGGGGATTGCCGGTGCGGGGGCAGAATACCAAGAACAATGCCCGCACCCGCAAAGGCGTCAAGAAAACCGTCGGCGTCAGGCGGAAGAAATAATGGTGAAGGGAGGAAAACAACTTGGCAAGAAAAGGCGCACGTCCCAAGCGCAGGGAGCGCAAAAATATTGAACGCGGTATAGCTCACATCCAGTCCACTTTTAACAACACCGTGGTGACCATAACCGATGTCAACGGCAACACCGTAGCATGGTCTTCTGCCGGCGCCAACGGTTTTAAAGGTTCCAGAAAAAGCACCCCCTTTGCCGCCCAGACCGCAGCCGAGGCTGCTGCCAAAGCCGCCATGGAACACGGTATGAAGACGGTGGAAGTAATGGTCAAGGGGCCGGGGGCCGGCCGGGAAGCAGCTGTTCGTTCTCTGCAGGCAGCCGGACTGGAAATTACCGCCATTAAAGACGTTACCCCCTTCCCCCACAATGGCTGCCGTCCACCCAAACGGCGGCGCATGTAATTCCAACAGGAGGTGTTATAAAATATGGCCAGATATACAGGACCTGTTTGTCGTTTGTGCCGCAGGGAAGGGCTCAAACTCTTCCTCAAGGGCGAACGCTGTTATACACCCAAGTGCGCCATTGAACGGCGCAACTATCCCCCAGGCCAGCACGGCCAGTCCCGGCGCCGGAACCCGTCGGAATTCGGCCTGCAGCTGCGCGAAAAGCAAAAAGTGCGGCGCATTTACGGCCTGACCGAGCGTCCTTTCCGCCGCTACTATGAAGAAGCGGCCCGGCGCAAAGGCGTCACCGGCGAAATTCTGTTGCAACGCCTGGAGCTGCGTTTGGACAACGTCGTCTACCGGCTCGGCTTTGCCTCATCGCGCCCCGAAGCAAGGCAGCTGGTTCGCCACGGGCATTTCGCCGTCAATGGCCGCAAAGTAAACATTCCGTCCTATCAATGCAAGGTAAACGATGAAATTTCCGTTCGCGAGGGGAGCGCCAGCTCGGCCAAATTCAAGGAGCTGCGCGAGCTTGCCGCCCAGCATACATCCCCTGCATGGCTGGAGAAAAATGCTGAGACCCTGACCGGCAAAATCATTGCCCTGCCGCGGCGCGAAGATATCGACGATATCCCCATTTCCGAACACCTGATTATCGAACGTTATTCACGGTAAGCCCTCGTAATACAGTAGTGATATAAGGGAGGGTCAAGATTAGTGTTGGAAATTGAAAAGCCCCGCATTGAATGCGTTGAAACTTCGCCAGACAATACCTACGCCCGGTTCACCATCGAACCTTTGGAACGGGGATACGGCATTACTTTGGGCAATTCCTTGCGCCGGGTATTGCTGTCATCCCTGCCGGGCGCCGCTGTGACCAGCGTGAAAATTGAAGGCGTATTGCACGAGTTTTCAACCATTCCCGGGGTGGTTGAGGATACAACAGAGATCATTCTTAACCTCAAGAAACTGCGGTTTAAACTGCATCAAAGCGAACCTGCCGTTCTGCGCATTGAAGCGTCAGGACCGGGGCGCGTCACCGGCGCGGCTGTCATAGCCGCCGACGCCGACATCGAAATCCTTAACCAGGATCAGGTCATTGCCACCCTGGAAGAGGACGCCAGGTTTGTCTGCGAATTCACCGTTTCCCCCGGGCGCGGGTATGCCCCGGCAGAAAAGAACAAGACCGAAGACCAGCCCATCGGCGTCATTCCCGTCGATTCAGTGTTTTCCCCGGTAAAGCGGGTCAACTTCCAGGTTGAGCACACCCGGGTCGGCCAGATTACCGATTATGACAAGCTGACGCTGGATGTCTGGACCGACGGCAGCACACGCCCCGACGAGGCCGTCAGCCTGTCGGCCAAGATCCTCATTGAACACCTGGAGCTCTTTGTAAACCTCAGCCAGTCGGTCAACGAAATCGAGGTCATGGTGGAAAAAGAAGAGGACGAGCGGGAGAAGACCCTGGAAATGCCCATCGAAGAACTGGATTTATCGGTCCGTTCGTACAACTGCCTCAAACGGGCCGGGATAAACTACGTCCACGAATTGGCCCAGAAGACCGAAAACGAAATGGTCAAGGTTCGCAATTTGGGCAAGAAATCTCTGGCAGAAGTACAGCAAAAACTGGCCCAGCTGGGTTTGAGTTTGCGCAAAGAAGACGAATAAGGAGGGGAGTCCCATGGCACTTTCTAAATTCGGCCGCCCCACCAACCAGCGCAGGGCGCTCCTGCGCGGTCTGGCCACTGCGGTCCTGAAAAATGAACGCATTATCACCACCGAAGCCAAAGCCAAGGCCATCCGGCCCATCGTCGAAAAGATGATTACCCTGGGCAAACGGGGGGACCTGCATGCCCGCCGTCAGGCCCTGAGCTATTTGCTGGAAGAAGATGTGGTGACCAAGTTGTTCCAGGACATTGCTCCCCGTTATGCCGATCGCAACGGGGGGTACACCAGGCTTTACAAGGCCGCGCCCCGCCGCGGCGACGGGGCGCCCCAGGCAATCCTGGAATTGGTATAATAACTGCCCAGGACAGGTCAGAAATCAGTCGGGGACTTGCTGAAGTCGCTGACTGCTGGTCCTGTCTTTTTTTCGGGGTGGGAGGGATTCTAGTGATACGAGTAGAAAACGTCAGCTATTCTTACCAGGCCGAAGAAGGACCGGTCGCAGCCCTCACCGATGTAAACCTTTCCATTGAACGGGGAGATTTTGTGGCCATCATCGGCCACAACGGCTCGGGCAAGTCTACCCTGGCCAAAATGTTCAACGGCCTGCTCATCCCCAGCCAGGGGCGGGTAACGGTCATGGGCAAAACCACTGCCGACCCGGAGCAGAACTGGTGGATCCGGCAACACGTAGGCCTGGTCTTTCAAAATCCCGACAACCAGCTGGTCGCCACCATGGTGGAAGAGGACGTGGCCTTCGGGCCTGAAAATTTGGGCATCCCCCCCGCCCAAATCAGGGAACGGGTGGAGCAAGCCCTGGCCCAGGTCGACATGCTGGACAAGCGTACCCACGCTCCCCACCTGCTTTCGGGCGGCCAAAAACAACGGGTGGCCATTGCCGGCATCCTGGCCATGCGCCCCCAGTGCCTGGTGCTGGATGAGCCCACTGCCATGCTGGATCCGCGCGGGCGGCGGGAAGTGCTGGAAACCGTCCTGCGCCTCAACAGAGAAGAGGGAATTACCGTCATTTGGATTACCCACCACATGGACGAGGCCGTTCTTGCCCGGCGCGTCGTAGTCATGGAAAGGGGCAGGATAGCTATGGAGGGCCCTCCCCGGGCAGTCTTTCTCAGAAGAGAAGAGCTGCAGAAGCTGGACCTGGACGTGCCCGTCATTACCCGCCTGGCGCAGCTGCTGGCCGACGACGGTTATGCCGTGCCCCGGGATGTGCTGACGGTGGAAGAGATGGTGAGCCTGTTATGTCCATAATTGTCTCTGGTTTGACCCACGTATATTCCCCGGGCACGCCCTGGGCCACCGTTGCCCTGAACAATGTATCCCTGGAAATTGCCGACGGCGAGGTTGTCGGTCTCATTGGCCACACCGGCTCGGGAAAATCCACGCTGGTCCAGCATTTCAACGGCTTGCTCAAACCGACTTCCGGAACTGTCATCGTTCAAGGCATCAATCTCGGCGCCAAAGGCGTCGACTTGCGCACAGTGCGCCGCAAGGTGGGCCTGGTATTCCAATATCCCGAGCATCAGCTCTTTGAAGAAACCGTGGCCGCCGATGTGGCCTTTGGCCCGCGCAATTTGGGCCTCTCCGATGCCGAGGTCGAGAAACGCGTGCGCGCCGCCCTGGCGGCAGTGGAACTGGACTATGAAGCAGTGAAAGACCGCTCGCCCTTTGAACTCAGCGGCGGGCAGATGCGCCGGGCGGCCATTGCCGGCGTGCTGGCCATGGAGCCGGAGGTGCTGATCCTGGATGAACCCACCGCCGGTCTCGACCCCCGTTCCCGCGCCGAACTGCTGGGCTATTTGCGCCGCATTCACCGGGAGCGGGGCATCACCCTGATTATAGTCTCCCACAGCATGGAAGAAGTGGCGGCGATGGTCCATCGCATCGTCGTCATGGACAAGGGCAGCGTCTATGCCCAGGGTACTCCCCGGGAAATATTCAGCCGGGGAACAGAATTGCGCGCCATCGGTTTGGATGTGCCGCCCCTGACCCGGCTGATGCTGGAACTGCGCGCCAGGGGAATGGAGCTTCCCGCCGACGTCCTCACCCTGGAAGAGGCCCGGGCGGCCCTGAAGGCCTGTCTGGTGAAAGGGGAGAAGCAGTGATGTTTAAGGGAATTACCATTGGTCAATACTACCCCGGCGATTCCTTTTTTCACCGCCTGGAACCGCGGATAAAAATCGGCCTTATCACTGCCTATGTGGTGTCTTTGTTCCTCCTCGACACCGGTTGGGGTTACCTGATCATGACGCTGGCCACCCTGTCGGTCATCGCAATTGCCAGGCTGCCCTTCAAGCTGTTGCTGCGCGGGTTGCGCCCCCTTTACTTCATAATCGCCTTTACCCTGTTGTTGCATATCTTTTTCACCAAGGGGGGCCGGGTGCTCGTGCAGTGGGGACCGGTTTCCCTGGAAACCCAGGGCCTCTACACCGGCCTGCTCATGGCCTGGCGCCTGGTGTTGCTGGTCACCACTTCTTCGCTGCTGACCCTCACCACTTCGCCCATTGCCCTCACCGACGCCATCGAGAGCATATTAAGTCCCCTGCGGCCCCTGGGTTTCCCTGCCCATGAACTGGCCATGATGATGACCATTGCCCTGCGCTTTATCCCCACGCTGCTGGAGGAGGCGGAGAAGATCATGAAGGCGCAAATGGCCCGGGGCGCCGACTTCGAAAGCGGCAACCTCATTCAACGGGCCAGGGCCATGGTGCCCCTGCTGGTGCCGCTGTTTGTCAGCTCCTTCCGCCGGGCCGACGACCTGGCTCTGGCCATGGAGGCCCGTTGCTACCGGGGCGGCAAGGGCAGGACCCGGATGAAGGTGGCCCGGATTACCGGCGCCGACTGGCTGACCCTGGCCGGTTTCGTCACGGCCATGGCGGTGTTGATATGGCTGGGCGTATAGAGGGCCGGGTCGCCCTGGTGATGGAGTACGACGGCGCCAACTACGCCGGCTGGCAGTTGCAGCACAATGCCGACACCGTCCAGGCCAGGGTGGAAAAGGCACTGGGCCATTTGTTCGGTTGTCCCGTTTCCGTCCGGGCGGCCAGCCGCACCGATTCCGGCGTCCACGCCCGGGGCCAGGTGGTTGCCCTGGACCTGCCGCGCCCGTTTCCGCCCGAAAAGCTGGCGCCGGCCCTCAACTGGCACCTGCCCGCCGACATCCGCGTCGTCAGGGCCTGCACCGTGCCCCGGGATTTTGATCCTCGCACCTGGGCTGTGGGCAAGATCTACCGCTACTGCCTGTTCACCCGCAGGGCCAGCTCGGCCTTTGTCTCCCGCTACTGCTGGCACCTGCCGGGAGAACTGGACGTGGCCGCCATGAACAGCGGCGCCAGGTACCTCATCGGCAGCCACGACTTTGCCAGTTTTCAGGCTGCCGGTTCTTCAGTCCGGGATACCCGGCGCACTGTCAGGCATCTGTTTTGCCGGCGGCAGGGCCCGCTGGTGACGATTACCTGCGTGGGTGACGGGTTTCTTTACAAAATGGTGCGTATCATCGTCGGCAGCCTGGTGGAAATTGGCCTGGGCAGGCACAGCCCCGACTGGCTGGGCCAGGTGCTGGCGGGCAGAGACCGCCAGCTGGCCGGGCCGACGGCCCCGGCCCACGGGCTGGTGCTGGAACGGGTGCTGTACCGCCCGTCCCTGAGCAACTGCCGCCGTCCCTGGTGACAAGCGCCGGGCCGTCCCTTGACAGCCGGGCGCGGCTGTAATAATATATATCAGGATGTGTATAAATCCGTGAGCCCCGGATTATACAGGATTTGTTTCAAGGAGGAAAGAGAATGCGCAACACCTATATGGCCAAACCGGAGCAAGTCCAGCGCCGGTGGTTTGTCGTTGACGCCGAAGGCCAAACCTTGGGCCGGCTTGCTTCTGAAGTCGCTTCCATACTTCGCGGCAAGCACAAGCCCACCTTTACCCCACACGTAGATACCGGGGACCACGTTATCGTCATCAACGCCAGCAAGGTGGTTGTAACCGGTAAAAAAGCGCAAAACAAGCTGTACTATCGCCACACCGGATATCCCGGCGGTCTCAGGGCCGAGACCTTTGCAGAACTGATGCAGAAAAAACCGGAACAAGCCGTTTACCGGGCGGTAAAAGGTATGCTCCCCCATAACAGGTTGGGCCGGGCCATGATTAAAAAGCTTCGTGTCTATGCCGGAGACCAGCACGAGCACGCCGCCCAGAAACCTGAAAAATGGGAAATCAGAGGTTAAGGAAAGGGGGATGCACCAATGGCTAAAGTGCAATTTTACGGCACCGGTCGCAGAAAAAAGGCCGTAGCTCGCGTTCGCCTCGTACCCGGCTCCGGCAAGGTGGTCATCAATAAACGGGACATCGACGATTATTTTGGCGGACTGGAAACCCTCAAGCTGATTGTCGCCCAGCCCCTGGAACTTACCCAGACAGCGGGCAAATTTGACGTCCTGGTCAACGTCCGCGGCGGCGGCATCAGCGGTCAGGCCGGCGCAATTCGCCACGGTATCGCCCGGGCCCTGCTCAAGGCCGATGCCGAACTGCGCCCCGTCCTGAAGAAGGCCGGCTTCCTCACCCGGGACCCCAGGATGAAAGAGCGCAAAAAATACGGCCTCAAAGCTGCCCGTCGCGCTCCGCAATTCTCCAAACGCTAACTGCGCGGGCGCCGCGGCCCATCCGGCGGGTCCGGCGGCGAAGGTGCGCCTGTCTCCAATTGCAATCAGCAACAACCGTCAAGAACCCTTGGCGGTTATTTTTTTTGCCGCCCTGCGCCGCCGGCGGCCCATGGAGCGGGTCCGGCGGCGAAAGGCCGCCGTCACCAAAACCAGAACCGGACCGGTGTTGCGAATCCAAATTTATGGTAATATGGTGTCAGAAAGGCGCTCGGGCTCATACGAGGGCGAACTGATCCAGGCCCGGGAGGCGGCGCTGGCGGAAATGGAAAAGAGAGCCGCCGCCCTGGGGGCCAATGCCGTTGTGGGAGTGGACATCGATTACGAAG
>JAAYIH010000024.1 GCA_012523545.1 Bacillota bacterium | reverse complement strand
GGCACGCCGCCAGCGTTCGTCCTGAGCCAGGATCAAACTCTCCAAAAAAACAAGAGCCGATTCGTGACTCAAATTAACTAATTGAACTTGGTGCCCTTCTAATCACTGTTCAGTTTTCAAAGAACCCTTGTCTCCGCCGCTTCAGGACAGTGACTTTTATAATTTAGCACATCCATTTTGCTTTGTCAACAACTAATTTTATGCCAAAAACTGGAGAGGCGGAAAAATTTCAGGGCGGCTGCAGCCGCCCTGAAATCTGTTATTCCTTATCTTTATCCTGGGGATTAACGATTATGCGAATGGCGGCATCGGGACAGACATTTTCGCACATCTTGCAAGCTATGCATTTGTCCTGATCGCTGGTTTCGACAGCGGGGGTACCGTACACGCCCAAATCCTGGGACCAGATGATAATTTTTACCGGACATTTTTGCATGCACAGGCCGCAACCTTTGCACAAATCGGGAAAAAGGTTAAAGCTGGCGCGCTTGCCAGGCTGCGAAAACGCTCTCCATTTAGTGGCCTCAGTCATTTAATTCACCCCCACATGCTCCACCAGGCCCATGCCCCTTTCCAGTGCCCGGTAGTTGAGATCCCGTAACTCAGGGTTCTTTGCAAACTTGCCGCCCAGCCTCGCCTCCAACGCCGCCTTTACCTGTTCCACAGATACAACACCGGTGGCCTTGAGAACGGCGCCCAGAATCATGACATTGAACACCCTGGGGTGAAGTTCTTTCTTGGCGATGTCGTTGGCAGACAGGGGAATAATGGTGCCGGCACTCTCAGGAAGCCTGACGGTTTTGCGCTGTTTGCTGTCGTCGACAGCTTCAGTCTGACGTTGCGAGCGAGGGTCGGCTTCGACGGCCTGAATGCCGATGACGTCTTCGTGGATTTCGGCCGCAGCCACCAGCGAGTCATCGTATACAAAGGTGGTCCTCTCGTCGACGTACTGGCGGGTGCGGTCTACGGCGCGATTGCTCAGGGCGACGACTATATCTGCTTTGGGAAACTTGGGAGAATCGATGCGTTTGTCGTCAATTTGGACAAAGGCGATGGAAACGCCGCCCCTTTGTTCGACACCGAAATTGGGAATGTAGACGGCTTCCTTGCCTTCGGCATAGGCAGCTTCGGCCAGTATATTGGCAATGACCTGAACGCCTTGGCCTCCTTCTCCGGCCAGGACTATTCTGACAGCCAACTCACTTCTCCTCCTTTTTGCCGGGGACTTTAAATTCGCCGACGGGGAAATGCTCTGCCATGTCTTTTTCTACAAAGCGCCAGGTGGCTTCAGCATTGGTCCTCCAGTTGGTGGGGCAGCTGGAGAGGACTTCAACAAAGGAAAACCCGTTGCCCTCCATCTGGTTCTCCAGCGCTTTTTTCAAAAACCTTTTCAACTGACGGAGGTTGGCCATAGAGCCGCGGGCGACATAAGCGCCTTCCCGGGCAATGGCCGCCACCATTTCCGGCCCCATGGTGGGATAACCGGAGTCTTCAGGATCGCGGCCGAAAGGAGTGGTTTCCGTTATTTGGCCGGGCAGAGTGGTGGGCGCCATTTGTCCGCCAGTCATCCCATAGTTGGTATTATTGATCAAAATAGCGGTGATTTTCTCGTTGCGGGTAGCGGCATTAACCAGGTGCTGGGCGCCAATGGCGTATCCGCCCCCGTCACCCATGTACGCGATACCAATGAGCTCGGGGCGGGCCCGCTTAATCCCCGTTATAACCGGAGTCGTCCGGCCATGATGAGTCTGGACGGAATCTACATTGAAGAAGTCCCAGGACAGCAAAGAACAGCCGATGTCACAACCGAAAATTACTTTGTCCTGAATGCCCAGCTCGTCAATAGCCTGACCCAACATTTTCAGGGTAAGACCGTGGCCGCAGCCCGGGCAAAACTTATGCGGTTTGGAATCCGGGTTCCAGCACTTTGGCATCGCAGGCGTTAAAGCAATGGTTTCTTTTGCCACAGCCCTTACCTCCTTTCCTTTATCTCGGCGACAATTTCTTCAGCTGTAATGCCGACGCCGGGACGGAGAATGGCATCGATGGGTTTGTCCATTCCGTACAGGGTTTCCTTGACCAGTTTGAGAAACTGCCCGTAAGCGGATTCGACTACGACAACCCTGTTCGCTCTGGCCGCAGCAGCGCGCATCTGTTCTTCAGGCATGGGGCGCAGAGTAATGGGGCGGAAATGCCCTGCTTTAATGCCTTCGTTTTTGAGCAGGGGAAGCGCACCTTGCGCAGCCCTGGAGACAACGCCGTGGGCCAGAATGAGCACGTCCATTTCGGAGTCGGTATCAAAATCCTGCCACTCGACAATTTCCGGAGCAGCTTTTTCGAAGTCCCGGGCAATCTGCATCACGACTTCGTATAGCTCTTCTTCGGTATTGTAAGTGTTGCGCAGATGCCGGGTGGGACGGTCAACGCCGGGAATTCCGGGCAGACCCAGCATGGGTTCGGCCTTGACCATTTCGATGCCGCGCTCGGCAGGATCGTAAATGGTCAGGGATTCCCGCATTTTTCCCTGGTAACCGTCGCTTAAGACAAAGGTGGGGAACCTGTACTTCCAGGCAGTGTTAAAGGCTTTGATGGTATAATCGTACAAGTCCTGATGGCCCGCTGTAGAATACACCACCCGAAAACCTTCGCCGTTGCCGCCAAAAGCGGTCATGGTAACTTCCTGTTGTGAATAAATAACGGTAGCAGTGGAAGGGCCGCCCCGCATGGGGATGATCAGGACAACGGGAATCCTCATCATCTCGGCCATGGACATGGGCTCCTGGAAGAGAACATTACCCGGTCCGGTGGTGGCAGAAAAGGCTCTCTTGCCGGCAATTACAGCACCTAAGGTAGTAAATCCCGCCGATATTTCGTCTTCGGTCTGCAAAAACTTTTTGCCGTACTTGGGCGCCAGACGGGTCCAGTACTGCATGATATCCGTTTGTGGAGTAATGGGGTAGCCGAACATAATATCGGCATCGGCGGCCAGTGCTGCCCAGGCACAGACTTCGTTGCCTGTCATAAACACGCGCCTTTCGCCCTTAACTGGCTTTTCCTTCATGTTAAACACCTCCTGTGGTTGTAGAAAAATTGGGAAGACCTGTAAATTGCCGGTTCGTCTTACCAGTAAGCCTCATGCATGAAGAGCTCTATTATTTTGACGGGATTGCCCGCTTTATCATGGGGACCGATTAGATGGGCAAATTCCCGGGCGACGGCGGTATATATCACCGGGAGCTGGAGGATCCGCGCCGCCTCGGTTACCATGACGGCGCCGTCCTGGATAATGTCCAGTGTGGTTTCGTTGCCCAAATGGCTGTTATTTATCAGACCATGTACCGTTCCCAATCCTTGGACATACTGGACGATATCCTCCACAGAAGCAGTCATGGGCCGGGCGATATTTACCACGACCAACAGCCGCAAATCCGGGTCATCCTGCGCCCCCTCAACCAGGTTTAAAATTCTGGCCCCGTGGGCGCCATACCCGATGTCCAGGATAATATCGCCCTCGTTGCGCAGGGCCCATATCATCTGTTGGTTAATCAGGGAGCCGGCTTCGCCAAGGCCGGTTGTTTCGGCGGGGTCCCAGGCGATGACCCTGAGCCCCAGTTGCTCCAGCTTTTTCTTAAGGGGCCGCAAGGTATAGAAAGGCTCCACTGTGTCCAGGTCAACAATGGTCACTTGCCTGTTTCGCCGCAAGAGTTCCAGGGCACGATTGATGGCATTTTCGCTTTTTCCGCTGGCGTATTCGCCTATGAAAGCTTCGACAATACGCATGTCCCATTTCAGCCCCCAATGCGCCGAGCTGTTATAGTACAACTTGGGACGCCTGTGAAACAGCAGCTTGTTGCAGAAAGAATCTAAGGCGCTTTAGTGAAACATACAACCAACATTCAGTATAACAGAAGTCCAAAACCATCGTCAACAACATAAAAAACAACCTGCTTGCTGCAGGTTTATTGCTCTCTGATCTTTTTTAACAGGTAATTATACCTTTTTTCGGCGGTGGCCAAATAGTCTATGGCATAATCCACCAGTTCGGGATCCCGGACATTTTGGAAATAGGCCTGGGCCAGATGCCATTCTGCCTTGGCTTTTTCCGCCAGTTCCCGCAGAGAAGGGGGCGCAATGGCGGATTTCGCTTTGTGGCGCCCGCGCATAAAGGCGGCAATTTTGTCCCGGACTGCATATAACATGGACAACACCATCCCTGGTTTAATTGTTGTCCTATATTATTGACAGTTTTTCCGTATATAAACAAAAAGCCGCAGAAACTGCGGCTCAAATTTTCTTCCTGCCTTCCAGAGCCCTGGCCAGGGTCATTTCATCGGCATACTCCAAATCGCCGCCCACTGGCAGCCCAAGGGCAAGCCGGGTCACTCTTATGTCAAAGGGCTTCAGGATTTGGGCAAGGTACATTGCCGTAGCCTCGCCCTGAACGTTGGGATTGGTGGCGACAATGATTTCTTCGGGCTTTTCCTGCCGGATTCGGGCCAATAACGACTTTATGTTTAATTCGTCCGGCCCGATTCCGTCCAGCGGCGAAATAGCCCCATTGAGAACGTGGTATTGCCCCCGATATTCATTGGTCCTTTCCAGAGCAAGGACATCCCTGGGTTCCTGGACAACGCAGATATATTTGCGCTCCCTCCTGGGATCACTGCAAATATGGCAAGGGTCGCTGTCCGTCATGTTTCCGCATACGCTGCAGGTCAACAGTTTGGCCCGGGCTTCAACCAGGGCGGCGGCAAACTCTCGCACCTCGGGCTCGGGCATCTTCAATATGTAAAAGGCCAGGCGCTGAGCAGTCTTGCTGCCGATTCCCGGCAGCTTTTGAAATTGCGCGATCAGCCTGGCGAGGCTGTCGTAGTAACGCATAATTTATACCAAACCAGGCGGCAGTTGCAGGCCCCCGGTGATCTTTTGCAATTCTTTTGCCGCAAGCTCTTCCGCCTTGCGCAAAGCTTCGTTGACTGCAGCCTGGAGCAAATCCTGTAAGGTTTCGATGTCTTCGGGGTCCACCACTTCCGGCTTGACCGTTATTCGCTGCACGCGCCTGTGTCCGTTTACGGTCACTTCAACCACTCCGCCGCCAGCAGTGGCGGATACAGTCATGTGTTCCAGTTCTTCCTGCAATTTCTGCATGTCTGCCTGCATCTTTTGGATTTGTTTCATGGCCTTGCCCATTCCGCCCAGCATTTTTCCATCCCCTTTACGTTATTTTTCCAGGCTCGCTTCATACTGGCTGAGCCCCAATGTCTGTCGGATGACCGGAACGATTATTTGTTTGTGTTCCGGTTTCATTATGTTATCGCAATGCAGGTTGTAATTGGCAGGGTATCTGATGACCAGTTTTTCACCCTCGATCCAGGCTTTGGATTCTTTAAGCCAGGCATAAGAGGTTATGCTCTCCTTTTTTACCAGGTCAAGCACTTCCTGCCATTTGCCGTCATCTACCTTGACCAGGCGGTCCCGTTGCGCACTGGATGGAACCGCTTCCGGCATTGGTTCGCCGGGGGCAGCCTGCTGATTGCAGTGCTTTATAACCATAATCTCCGCCGCCAGCCGGGGCGACGCCCAGCGCCGGCTGTCCAGGAGCGCAGAGCTAAACGTTTCCATCAGCGTCATTATTTCTGCCGGCGACTGCAACGACAGCGGGGCCTCTGAACCCTTCTTCGCCCCCAGGACGGCGAGGAGCTGTTCCCGCAACAACTCCAGCATATCGGCCAGGAGTTGCCGAAAATCAATCCCGGCTTTGCCGAAATCCTCCAAAACATGCAAAGCCCTGCCTATGTCCCGGGCATGCAGGGCTTCTGCCAGCTGCGCCAAACTGGCACGATCTGCGGAGCCCAGAACCTGCCAAACCTGGTCACGGTTAATGTCCGCGCCGGCATAGGCCATTACCTGCTCCAACATGCCCAGGGCATCGCGCATCCCCCCCTGGGCCCTGAAAGCTAACAGCCTGGCGCTTTCGCTGTCCAGATTGACTCCCGACTGCTTGGCCACTTCCTGCAAGTGCCCGGCAATCATTTCCTCACTTAACGGCCGGAAATCATAGCGCTGGCAACGGGACAAAATTGTAGCCGGCAACCTTTGGGGTTCGGTGGTGGCCAAAATAAATATGACATGGGCCGGAGGTTCTTCCAAGGTCTTGAGCAACGCGTTAAAGGCCTCGGTGGTAAGCATATGCACTTCATCGATAATATATATCTTGTACCTGCCCAAAACCGGGGCATATTGCACGCGCTCCCGCAGGTCCCGCACTTCTTCTATGCCGCGATTGGTGGCTGCGTCCATTTCAATGACGTCCATGGCGTTGCCGCTGTTGACTTGCAGGCAGAGTTCGCACTGATTACACGGCTCGGGAACCGGTTTATCGGCACTGAGGCAATTGGCCGCTTTGGCAAAAATCTTTGCCGTCGTCGTTTTGCCGGTTCCCCTGGGCCCGGCAAATAAATACGCATGCGCCAGCCGATTAGCAGCCAGGCTGTTTTGCAAGGCTTTGACTATGTGTTGCTGGCCGACAAATCCCTGGGCAAAACCCCGGGGACGAAATTTTCTGTACAGAGACTGGTAAACCATGGGACTCCCTCCCCCTGGTATTATACTTTATATTTCTGCCGGGATGCAAAAAAACAATCGCATGTCGCGATTGTTTAAATTATTATTATTGGCCGTGCCCCGCTTTCGACAACCAGCTCCAGGCGGCCCTCCAACAGTTAGCTCCGGGCAGGCTGGCCTGGGGCGCCTTGGCACATCTGCTTACCGCTGCTTCCTTCCGGACCTGACGGGGTTCACAGAGGCCAACCGCCCAGGACCCGACCGTCATCGCCACTTATTGGCGCCAGACCCCACAGCTGCGCTGCCTCAACGCGGGCTTTCGATCCTGCTATAGCGGGTTGCAGGTACAGGGCACCGCTACCTCCCCACCTAGCACGGCCAAAATTAACAAAATGGCGGAGAGAGAGGGATTCGAACCCTCGAGACGAGTCAACCCCGTCTACTCGCTTTCCAGGCGAGCGCCTTCGACCAAACTCAGCCATCTCTCCGTAATAATTGGCAATGGCGGAGAGAGTGAGATTCGAACTCACGGGGCGGGGTCACCGCCCACTCGCTTTCGAGGCGAGCGCTTTAAGCCAGACTCAGCCATCTCTCCGCGCTATCTAAGGGTTTTGAAAAACTCTTTCAGGAGACTGCTGCACTGCGCGGCCATGATACCGCCCACAGCCTCCAGCTGATGATTATACCCCGGTATTTTCCGCAGGTCAATAACAGAACCAAGGGCTCCGGCCTTGGGGTCCGCAGCACCGTAAAAAACTTGTTTTACCCGAGCCTGCAGCAGAGCCCCGGCGCACATGGGACACGGCTCCAAAGTCACATAAATGCGACATCCATAGAGGCGCCAATCCCCCCAACGGGCGGCTGCCTTTTTGAGGGCGGCAATCTCGGCATGCCCGGTAGGGTCTTTGCCATGCTCCCGGGAATTTTCTGCAACCGCCAAAATCCGGTTGGAACCGGTGACGACAACGGCGCCGATGGGAACTTCGCCGCGGGCAAAGGCCCGGCGCGCTGCGGCCAGCGCCACAGACATGTAAACATTGTGGTTCATGTTCTGACCACCTAATAGACGATGGCGCGCCCGGAAGGATTCGAACCTCCGACACACGGTTTAGGAAACCGTTGCTCTGTCCTGCTGAGCTACGGGCGCAAGCAGTATAAACAAGACTGGTCATTGACCGGTGTCAAAAGACCAGTGCGTTAGCAGAGTGGCGTGCCCGGCAGGATTCGAACCTGCGACCTTTTGATTCGTAGTCAAACGCTCTATCCAGCTGAGCTACGGGCACTTGGATGGCGGAGAGAGAGGGATTCGAACCCTCGAAGCGAGTTTTGGTCGCTTAATCGCTTAGCAGGCGATCCCCTTCGGCCTACTCGGGCATCTCTCCATGCCGCTCATAATGGCGGAGGGGGTGGGATTCGAACCCACGGCTCTTGCGAGTCACTGGTTTTCAAGACCAGCTCCTTAAACCGCTCGGACACCCCTCCATGAGGTGACGCAAAGCATTTTAACACAGACTGTTAGCCGTGTCAATTGCGGCGGCGCCCGTCACAAAAAGGACGCCATTGCAACCGTTTATATTTTATATTATTTTAACCGCCATGGCAAACCCAATTGTGTGTAAAAAGAACCTAATTTTACTATACTTTTTCATCTAAGAGTCAGTTTTCTGCGCCATTATAATTTCGGATGCACCTGGCAGCAGCTGCGCGGAAAGCCGCGCCGAATGCTGCGCACATGCTCCCGGCATACGTTCATTTTTATACCAGTGTGTAAAATCTTTGGCTTTAAATACACCGGGCCGGGCTGATGCCCGGCCCTGACGGTTAAAAATATTACTCTTCTTTTTGTTTTTTGTGCTCTTCGATGACCTTTTCGGCAATATTGGCCGGAACTTCTTCGTAGTGGGAAAAGCTCATGGTGAATTCTCCTCTTCCCTGGGTCATGGAGCGGAGGTCTACGGAGTATTTGTACATCTCCGCCATGGGGACCTGGGCCCTGATAACCTGGGTGCCGTCGCCCTGCGGTTCCATACCCATGATCTTGCCGCGCCGGGAATTGAGGTCGCCCATGATGTCGCCCATAAAGTTTTCCGGCACCTTAACCTCGACGTTGACTATGGGCTCCAACAATACAGGGTTGGCTTCCATCATCCCTTTCTTGTAGGCCAGCGACGCCGCAATTTTAAAGGCCATTTCGGAAGAGTCGACACTGTGGTAACTGCCGTCAATCAAGGTTGCCTTGATATCCACCGCCGGGAATCCGGCCAGCACGCCCTCTTCCATGGCTTCAATGAGGCCTTTTTCAACGGCGGGGATGTAGTTCTTGGGCACAGCGCCGCCAAAAATTTTATCCACGAATTCAAAATGCTGGCCCCTGGGCAGCGGTTCGAAAATAATCTTGACGTGGCCGTATTGACCGCGGCCGCCTGTTTGTTTCTTGTGTTTGCCCTCCACTTCGGCAGTGCCGCGGATAGTTTCCCGGTAAGGAATTTTGGGCTTGGTCAATTCTACTTCTACCCCGAACTTGTTGGCAAGACGGCTGACAATTATCTCCAAATGCGTATCGCCCATTCCGTAAATCAAAGTCTGCTTGGTTTCGGCATTCCGCTCCACCCGGAAAGTGGGGTCCTCTTCCAGGAACCTGGCCAGTCCGGAGCTCACCTTTTCCTCGTCGTTTTTGGACTTGGGCTCCACGGCGAATGAAGCCATTGGTATGGGGAACTGAATGCCTTTCAGCAAGTGCTTGTTGCCCTTGTCGCACAGGGTATCTCCGGTGGACGTGTCCTGGAGCTTGGCGACGGCGGCAATATCTCCCGCTACAACTTTGGCCACCGGAATTTGATTTTTACCCCGGAACAGGAAAATCTGGGCGATTCTCTCTGTCTTTCCTTTATTCAGGTTGTACGCCTGGGTGTCGGAAGCGATTTGGCCGCTGTATACTCTGAAAAAGCTCACCTTGCCTACATAGGGGTCGGCCATGGTTTTGAAGACCAGCGCCCGGAAGGGCTCGGCGGTGCCGCCCGGCAACTCAACGCTGTTGCCGTCAGCATCCAAAGCCTCGATTTTATCAGCAGGCCCTGGCGCAGCGAATACCAAAAAGTCCATCAGCTGGGCGATGCCAATGCCTTTTGTGGCCGACCCGCAGAGGACGGGGAAAAGCTTGGCGCTTTTTACGGCTTGCTGGATTCCCGAAATTATCTCCGCTTCAGTCAGCTCTTCTCCTTCGAGATATTTCATGGTCAGTTCGTCGTCGGTTTCGGCAGCAATTTCCACCAATTGCTCGCGATATTCCTGGGCAATACCGGCCAATTCAGCCGGGATATCCGCGGTCTGCTGCTTGCCGTCCCGGTAAGTGACGGCCTTCATCTGTAACAGGTCTACCATGCCCTGGAAATTGTCTTCACTGCCAATGGGAATCTGCACGGGGACGACGTTGCTGCCAAACATGTCTCTGGCCTGGTTGAGGACTTTTTCGAAATTGGCGTTTTCCCGGTCCATTTTGTTGACAAAACATATTCTGGGCAGCTTATTGTCCTCGGCCAGCTTCCACACCTTCTCCGTTCCCACCTCGACCCCGGATACGGCGCAGATATTGACCAGGGCGCTTTCCGTCACCCGCATGGAACTGATTACTTCGCCCACAAAGTCAAAATAACCGGGCGTATCGATGAGGTTTAATTTGCAATCCTTCCACTCCACCGGGGCCATGGCCGCGCTGATGGAAATTTGCCTCTTGATCTCATCGGGATCGAAATCAGTGGTGGTGGTCCCGTCTTCAACCCTGCCCAAACGCTGAATGGCGCCGGACGCAAAAAGCATGCTTTCAGTTAAAATGGTCTTTCCGGAACCGCCGTGACCGACAATACTGATATTGCGAATTTTGTCCGTCGAATAGCTCTTCACAACAATCTCCTCCTCACAAATGGTGCCAGCTCCGCTAAAACTCCTGTATTACTTTCGACTACGGAGAATTAAATTCCTGCATAACAATTAAATTATAGCATCGCCTGCAAGAGGGACACAGCCTGCTCCAGGCGCTGCACAGGCAACTCCTCGACCCAACTCGCCGGTTTCTGGTTGTTTAAAAAGGATTGCAGAGTATACCTCTCCGGCACCACCTCCTCATGGAGATCTTCCCAGCGCAGGGGTGCCGAATATGTCGGCAGAGGGCCGGGGCGAAGGCTGAAGGCCGAGACTATGGTCTGTTCCCGGGCATTCTGCATGTAATCGAGGTAGATCTTTCCCTTTCTCTTTTTCACGCTTCTTTCCAGGGTGGTCCAGCGGGGAAACTGGTTGTGAATTACGGCACAGCAGGCGAACACGAAATCCCGGACCTGCTGGAAGGAATATATGGGTACCAGGGGCACAAATATCTGCAGGCCGGTACTGCCGGAAGTCTTTACACACCCGACCAGGTTGAGTTTTCTCAGCAGGTCTCTGATGCCCAGGGCCACCTGCCGCACTTCATCCATGCCGTATTTTTCCATGGGGTCCAGATCAAAAACTGCGTAATCGGGATTGTCAAGTGTGGGAATGCTGGACAGCCAGGGGTGAAACTCGATGGCCCCCAGGTTCGCCAGCCAGACCAGGGTGGCCAGACTATCCACCAGAACGTAATTGGTTTTTTTGCCCTTTTGCCTCTCTACAGTAAATGTATTCACCCAGGGGGGCGCATTATCCGGACAGTTTTTTTGATAAAACCCTTTTTCGCCCACTCCGTTGGGAAACCTCTGCACCGACACCAGCCTGCCCCACAGGCAGGGGAGCAGCCTGGGCGCAATTTTAATGTAGTATTCCAGCAGTTGCCCTTTGGTTGTACCGGTTTCGGGCCAGAACACTTTGTCCAGATTGGTTACCTTTACAGTTTTGCCCTGGATGTTAAGGCAACTCATAACGCTTGCCCTCCCAATAAAGGGCCTTGAAAACCGGAGCCCGCAAAGTTAACGCTTCAGTCCATTCCAGAAATTCCACTTCGGCCTGTAACAGCGGCACGACCCAGCTCCCCTGGGGCGGCAGCTTTATTGACGGGACAGGGGGCGCCTGGGTTTCCATGTCCGTCAAAATGGCCATCAGGCTTTTCCGGACGGCGCCGCTCAGGCCGCTACCCACCGCGCCCGCCCAGTGCAGTCCCTCTTCGTCCTGTTTGGCCAGCAGCAGTGAGGCCAGCTCATTTCCTTTTTTGCGGTATCCGACGATATAAAAAACATCCCTGCGCGTCACCTTGACCTTGCACCAATGGGCTGATTTGCCCGCCACATAGGGGCTGTCAGCCCGCTTGGATACTATGCCTTCCCAGTTGCGCCGGGCCACCTCTGCCAGCAACCCTTCTCCATCGAAAAAGTTATCTGATATCGATACACTGCCGCCGGGAAGCCTGAGGGAGGCCAGCAACTCCTGACGCTTTGTCAGGGGCAAGTTCCTGACATCCCGGCCCCTCCACTGCAATATGTCAAAAATAATATAGGAAACCGGCTGCGCCTGGGGCGGAGGAGAGGCGGCAAAATTCCTTTTCAGCACCAAACGGAAATCAGGTCTGCCGTCCTTGATGACCACAATCTCGCCGTCCACAATCAGCGGTTGCCCGCTGACTGATTGCAGGCCCTGCAGTTCGGGAAAGGCTTCGGTTTTGATCTTGCCGCTCCGGTTTTGCAACACCACGCCTTTGTCTATAAAGCACAGCATCCTGACCCCGTCCCATTTAACCTGATGCAGAATACCGCTGTCCCCGGGCACCCGGGCGGCAAGGACAGGTTCCATAACCCGTACCGTGCCCGGTTTCATCAGCCCACTCTGCCCTTTTCGCGGCGCCGGCCGGCGGCCGGGGCAAAGCGCTCCTTCTCCATGGCCTCCAGACTGGCGCGCAAAGATTCCATGAGATCAATGACACCTTCCGGCTGCTCCTGTTCAGGCTCAAGTATCGGTTCCTGACCTTCTATTTTTGCGCTGATCAGTTCCAGCAAGCCCTTTCGATAGTCGTCGGTGTATTTTTCGGGCACAAAGGGTTCGGTCATGCCTTCCACCAGTTTCACCGCCATGTCCAGCTCCCTGTCTGAGACCGCCGTTTCTGCCGTCACATCGGGAACGTCCATAGGGGACCGGACCTCGTCGGGGTACTTCATGGTTTCCATTACCAAGACGTCCTGGTAAATCCTTATTGCAGCAAGAGCCTGTCTGGTCCTGATCACCACCTTGGCCACCGCTACCCGCGCTGTCTTTTTGAGGACGGCGACCAGCAAGTCGTAGGCTTTCTTGCCAGTTTCTTCCGGACCCAGGTAGTAACTCTTCTCGAAGTTAATCGGGTCAATCTCTTCCAGCCGGCAAAAATCAATGATGTCAATGGTTCTCGTCTTTTGCGCCGCAACGGCTGCAAAGTCTTCTTCATTCATGATTACGAAGCGATCCCTTTGATATTCGTAGCCGCGGACGATTTCATCCTGTTCTACGGTTTGCCCGCAGCGGGAACATACTTTCTTGTACTTTACCGGGGCTTTGCACGTGCTGTGCAGATATTTAAATTTAATGGACTTGTCCTCGCTGGCCGGATACATTTTGACAGGAATATTTACCAGGCCGAAGCTGACTGCGCCCTTCCATACAGGTCTCACTTGGCTACCTCCCTATACCCTTTTCCATATCTTGCCCCGTGTTCCCTGAACTATAAACATAAACAGCCTGATCCGAGAAGATCAGGCTGTTGCTCCTGGTATTTTTTGTGTTTTTATTCGGCGTCCCTTTCTTCCCTGACCACCCTGGCCACAGCCGCAACGCGGTCGCCCGGATCCAGCTTGATCAGCTTAAGCCCCCGGGCTGTTCTGCCAAACACCGACACACCGTCAACCTGCTGTCTGATCAGAACCCCTTGGGCGGTTACCACAATGAAGTCATCCCCGTCAGTAACGATTTTGGCACCTGCCAGTTTTCCGCTCTTGTCGCTCAGGCCGGCGGCAATTACTCCCTTGCCGCCCCGGGTCTGGACTCTAAACTCCTGGCTGCTTGTTCTCTTGCCAAAACCCTCTTCGGTGACAAGCAAAATGTGTCCCTCTTTGTCCAGCACCGCCATTTCCACAACCTTATCGCCCTGACGCAAGCGGATACCCTTTACCCCCAGGGCCGCCCTGCCCACGGGCCTGATTTCCTGTTCTTTGAACCGTATAGCCAGGCCCTGCGCGGTGAACAACATAATCTCCTGGTCGCCGTCGGTCAGGCTTGCCCCCACCAATTCATCTTTGTCCTGGAGCCGGATGGCAATTAACCCCGTGCGCAAACTGGTGTCGTATTGGTCGAGGCTGGTTTTTTTAACCATTCCTTCCCGGGTTGCCATTACCAGGTACCGGTCGGGGGAAAATTCCTGGACCTGCAGGACGGCGCTAATTTTCTCGCCGGGACGCAGGGGAATTAAATTGACAATCGCCGTTCCCCGGGCCTGACGGCTGCCTTCAGGTATTTCATAGACCTTTTTGCGATAAGCTTGCCCGAAATTGGTCAGGAAAAGCATATTTTTGTGGGTGGACGTTATAAACAGGTGCTGGAGAAAGTCATCCTCCCTTTTGTTCAACGCTGCGATTCCCCGTCCGCCCCGTTGCTGGCTGCGATAGGCGGCAACGGGCATTCTCTTGATATAGCCCTGGTGGGTAATGGTGATTACCACGTCTTCGTCGGCAATTAAATCTTCGATTTCAAGGTCGCCGTCTTTGTTGACGATTTTCGTACGCCTTGCGTCGCCGTATTTTTCGGCAATGTCGATCAGCTCCCGGGCAATTATGTTGTCGATCTTCTGAGGATCGGCAAGGACAGCCTGCAGGTAACCGGCTTTCGCTTTCAATTCTGTGTATTCTTGTTCTATTTTTTCCCTTTCCAAACCGGTCAGGCGCTGGAGGCGCATGTCCAGAATGGCCTGCGCCTGGATTTTGCTCAGGGGAAACCGTTGCATTAATCCTTCCCGGGCTTCATCGGCATCGCGGGCCTTGCGAATCAAGGCAATGACCTCATCCAAATTGTCCAGGGCAATTCTAAAACCTTCCAATATATGCAACCGTTCTTCGGCCTTGCGGAGCTCGTACCTGGTTCGCCGGGTAATTATTTCCCGCTGATGTTCCAGGTAATGGAAAAGCATGTCCCGCAAAGACAGGACTTTGGGCTGATTGTTCACCAAAGCCAGCATAATTATGCCGAAATTCTGCTGCAACGGCGTAAATTTGTACAACTGGTTCAAAATGATATGGGGGTTGACGTCTTTTTTCAGTTCAATAACTATGCGGATTCCATGCCGGTCGGTTTCATCCCTGAGATCGGTTATCCCCTCAATTTTTTTATCTCTGACCAAGTCGGCTATTCTTTCGATGAGTTTGGCCTTATTAACCTGGTAGGGCAACTCGGTGATGATAATGTTCTGCTTGCCGTTTTCCAGGGTTTCAATCTTGGCCTCTCCCCGCAGGGTAATGGAACCCTTGCCTGTTTTGTAAGCTTTTCTGATGCCTTCCCGGCCAAGAATTATGCCCGAAGTGGGGAAATCCGGCCCCTTAATGTACTTCAACAGCTCGCTGGTGTCTATGGCTGGATTATTTATCATGGCGATGAGACCCTGTACCACTTCCCGCAAATTGTGGGGAGGGATATTGGTGGCCATGCCCACAGCAATACCCGCTGTGCCGTTTACCAACAAATTGGGAAAACGACTGGTCAAAACCCTGGGTTCTTCCAGAGTTTCATCGAAATTGGGGGCAAAGTCAACGGTTTCTTTGTCGATGTCCGTCAGCAACTCCATTGCCAGCCTGGTCATGCGCACTTCGGTGTAGCGCATGGCGGCGGCGGGGTCTCCGTCAATGGAGCCAAAGTTTCCGTGCCCGTCCACCAGCGGGTAACGATAAGAAAAATCCTGGGCCATCCTGACCATGGCGTCGTAGACCGCCGCTTCGCCGTGGGGATGGTATTTGCCCAAAACTTCGCCAACAATACGGGCGGATTTTTTATAGCCTTTATTGGGGTGCAACCCCAACTCATTCATGGCATACAGTATTCTGCGCTGGACAGGCTTCAGCCCGTCCCGGACATCGGGCAGGGCCCTGCTCATAATCACGCTCATGGCGTAATCCATAAAGGATTGGCGCATCTCTGTGCTTACTTCGCGGGGCAGAATTTTGCCATGGGTATACTCCGTCGCCATACTTCTCTCTCCTAAATATCAAGATTTTTAACGGTCAGCGCGTATTTTTCTATAAACTGCCGCCTGGGTTCAACCTTGTCCCCCATCAGAACAGTAAAAATATCGTCGGCAGTTATGGCGTCTTCAATGCAAACCTGCAACAGGGTCCGGGTCTCAGGGTTCATCGTCGTTTCACTGAGCTGGTCGGCATTCATTTCACCCAAACCCTTGTAGCGCTGGACGGTAACCCCGTCCCGCCCAATTTCCTCGAGGGTACGTTCCAGTTCCTGGTCAGAGTAAAGGTATTTTTCAATCTTCCCCTTTTTAACCAGGTACAAAGGAGGCTGGGCAATATAAATGTATCCGGCCTCCAGCAAGGGAGTCATGTACCTGTAAAAGAAAGTCAGCAACAACGTCCGGATGTGCGCGCCGTCGACGTCGGCATCTGTCATGATAATTACCTTATGGTACCGGGCTTTGTTCAGGTCAAAATCTTCGCCTATGCCGGTACCTAAAGCGGTGATTATCGTCTTGATCTCTTCATTGCCCAATATCTTGTCCAGCCTTGCCTTCTCCACGTTGATGATTTTTCCCCTCAAGGGCAATACAGCCTGGTAGCGCCGGTCTCTCCCCTGTTTGGCGCTGCCGCCCGCAGAGTCTCCCTCGACGATAAAGAGCTCTGCCAATGCGGGATCCTTAACGGTACAATCGGCCAGCTTTCCGGGCAGGGCGGAAATTTCCAAAGCGCTCTTGCGCCGTGTCAATTCCCGGGCGCGCCGGGCCGCTTCTCTGGCTCTGGCTGCTGATATAGCTTTGTCCAGAATCTTTTTGGCCACCGAAGGATTTTGCTCCAAAAAATAGGTCAGGGCGTCGCTGGTGAAGGAATCCACTATCCCCCGCACTTCCATATTTCCCAATTTGGTCTTGGTCTGGCCTTCGAACTGGGGATCCCTCAGTTTGACGCTGATTATGGCAGTAAGTCCCTCGCGAATGTCTTCACCGGTTAAATTGCCGTTTTCGTTTTTCAATAAATTATTTTTCCGGGCATAATCGTTGATGACACGGGTAAGGGCTGTCTTAAATCCAACTTCATGGGTACCGCCCTCGGTAGTGTTGATGTTGTTGGCAAAGGAAAAGATGTTCTCCTGGTAGCCGGTGTTGTATTGCAAGGCAAACTCCACTACCACGTCGTCCTTAATCCCCTCAAAGTAAATGGGAGTTTTGTGCAGAACATCTTTATTCTTGTTCAGGAATTTAACGTAGGACTTTATTCCGCCCTCAAACTTATACTTGTTGGTTTCTCCGGTTTTCTCGTTGGTAAAGATCAATTCCAAACCTTTGTTCAGGTAAGCCAGTTCTCTGATGCGCTGGTTGAGAACATTATAATCGAACTCCACCGTATCGAAGATCTCACTGTCCGGCAAAAAGGTGACCTTGGTCCCCGTTTTACTGGTGGTGCCGATAACCTGAATATCGGTTACTTTCTGGCCTCTTTGGTACGTCTGCTTGTAAATTTTTCCGTCGGTATATACTTCTACTTCCAGCCACTCCGACAAGGCGTTAACCACAGAAACGCCGACGCCGTGCAACCCCCCGGATATTTTATAGCCATCCCCGCCAAATTTTCCGCCGGCATGGAGCTTGGTCATGACCAATTCCAGAGCGGGGATTCCGGTTTTGGGGTGAATCCCCACTGGAATTCCGTGACCATTGTCCAATACCGACACGCTGTTGTCTTTGTGCAAGGTAATAATGATTTTGTCGCACCTGCCGGCCAGGGCTTCGTCAATGCTGTTGTCCAAAACCTCGTAGACCAAATGATGCAAACCCTTGGGCCCTGTAGAACCAATGTACATGCCCGGGCGCCTGCGCACCGGTTCCAGGCCTTCCAAAACCTGGATTTGTTCAGCGCCGTATGAGTTGTTGTTCTTTGTCATTTGCCTCACCTCCGCCCCCATTTAGTGCTGTCAGTATTGGTTCTGTTGCCATCTGCGGGTCAGGGTCGTCCGCGATACGGGAACGACGTAAATTTTTTTCTCTGTTACAACAATTGACTTGGCTTTTCCTTCCAGCGCAGTAATCTTATTATCCCATTGCGCCGTTTGCCAATATTCCTGATTTGCAACAGAATTGACCAGGCCGTAATCGAAAATCCCAATCAGTTCTTTTATGCAAATAGTAACTCCAGCCCCTAAATGCAAATACATGCGCTAAACCCTCTCTTTAATTGTTCCTGCTTCTATCCAAAATGTCCGCACCTCGTTGCCTGCATCCACCGGCTCGGAACTGGAAATAAATGTCTGAATTCTCCCCGACAAATAATGCAGCAGCATTTCCCGTCTCTGTTCGTCCAGTTCCGAAAAGACATCATCCAGCAACAAAAGGGGATATTCGCCGGTTTCTGCCTTAATCAATTCCAGCTCAGCCAGCTTCAGGGACAACACCGCCGTCCTTTGCTGACCCTGGGAACCAAAGGTGCGCAATTCCATCCCGTTGACAATGAAGGCAAAATCATCCCGATGGGGACCGATTATGGTAGTCCTGTACTTCCTTTCCGCTTCTTTTGCGTCATCAAACATGGCCAGGATGTCTTCGACGGCAGCCCCGGGAGGTACCGAATGCTTGTATGCCAGGGACAATTCCTCCCTTCCGCCGCTAATCTTTCTGTGCCTGAGCCTGGCCAACAAACTTAGCTTTTCAATGTAATCTTCCCGCAGTTTGGAGATGGGGCCTGCCAGTTCTGCTATTTTGTTCGTCAATACCTGCATCAGGATTTTGTCTTCAATGTTGCTTTTGAGCAGAGCATTGCGCTGTTGCAAAAACTTTTTGTACTTTTCAATGCTGTTGCGGTACTTGTTATTAATCTTACTCAGTTCTTGATCCAAAAACCTTCTTCTGATAGCAGGACCGCTTTTAACCAGATTAAGATCTTCGGGAAGAAAAAAAACCGCACAAAAATAATCAGAGAAATCCGAGAGGCGGTGGACAGCAACTCCCTGGATTTTATGCATTCTCCTTCCGTCCCGGGCGCCTCCCATTTCCAACACCTTCAGCTCCTGGCCAACAGCTACTTCTCCCCGGATGTAGAAATAATTTTCGTCAAACTTTATCAGTTCTTCGAGTTTATTTGTGCGCGGGGACTGGCCGCCGGATAAAAAATATATTGCCTCCAGCAGGTTGGTTTTGCCCTGCCCGTTATTGCCCAGAAGCAAGTTAATACCGGGCCCGAAATTAAGGTTTTCCCCGGCGTAATTCCGCCATCCTTTAATTTTAATGGTGTTTAAAAGCAAATTACTCACCTGACAATGTAAATATCCGCAGCTATCTTAATTCGATCCCCGGGGAAAAGCTTTTTACCTCGCTGCCTTACAATCTCTCCATTCACTTCCACATCATGGGACGAAAGAAAAAACTTGGCTTCGCCTCCGGTCTGAATGCGGTCGATATGTTTCAAAAACTGGCCGAGGGTAATGTATTCCGTGCTGATTTTAACCTCCACGGGCACCGCCCCCATCAGGAAAGTCTGACCGGCAACACCAGGTGCAAATAATTGTGGTTTTCAAAAGGCCTGATCATACATGGGCTGTATGGGCCGGTAAAATCCAGATGAACCTGCTGGTCTTTAATGTTGTGGAAACAGTCCAGCAACAAACGGACATTGAAGCGAATTTCCAGAGGTTCTCCTTGCACTTCCGCAGGTACAAAATCTTCAACTCTGCCCACATCCTGGCTTGCACCGATTACAGTTATGCCCTGGTCTACTTGCAACAAAACCAGATTATTGCCCCCTTCACGGACGATAATTTCCGCCCGTTCCAAAGCGGCCTGCAGAGCCTGAGCGTCGGCCACCACGGAAGTTTTGAAATCTGTGGGAATTATCTGTTGATACGGGGGATACTTTCCTTCTACCAAGCGGGAAGAAAGTACTATGCCGTCCATTATAAATACAACGCAGGTATCGTCGAGGCAAATTTCCACCTTTTTGTCCTGAGCATCTTCCAATATTTTGCTGACCTCTCTGATGGCTTTCCCCGGAATTACTGCTTTAAGTTCGGTATTATCCGCATATGCTGCCTGGCGAAAAGCCAGACGATGGCCGTCAGTAGCCACCAGTTTGAGTTTGTTGGCTTCCGTCTCCAACAACAAGCCGGTGAGAATTGGCCTGGTCTCGTCCCGGGCAATGGCGACTTCAGTCTGGGAAAACATTTCCTTGAGCAAACCCTCTTCCACCGCCAGCCGCGCCGCATCACTGCTTGCTTCGGCTAACTTGGGAAACTCCTCGGCCGGGTATCCCGACAGGTCAAATTTGATATTGCCGCAAGCAATGTTTATGTTCAGAGGGTTATCGGAATGAGAGCTGGCATCTATCATGCCGTCGGGCATTTTGCGAATAAATTCGGTCAACAGCTTGGCGGGCAGAACTACTGCCCCATGTTCAATAATTTTGGCTTGCAGCGAACACTTTATGCCAAATTCCAGATTGGTACCGCTTAAAACGAGACCGGATTCCTCGGTTTCCAGGAGCACGCCTTTTAATGCCGGCAACGGCGATTTAGTTGCCACTGCCCTTTGCACAATGCCCAGGGCTGCAGCCAGGACGTTTTTTTCGCATACAAAATGCATCTTTACCCCTCCAACAGGAATATTTTCCTTTCAAAAATAATATATTAATAGCTTAAGCAGGAGCTGTAGTAAGGACTGTGGATTTGTGGACAATTGCCGATTTCGGCTAATTTTGCAGGGTGCCGGCCTGGGTATATTTTGTGCAGAAAGAGAAACGGGTTTCCCCAACTTCCACATATCCACAGATCATTCCAAAAGGATTTTTTTGATGGCTTCAATTTGCTGGGCAATGCTGGGATTATTCTTGATGTCTTTGGCTATTTTTTCTTGCGCGTGCATGACGGTGGTGTGATCTCTGCCGCCAAATTTCTCCCCGATTTTGGGCAGGGACAGATCTGTCAGTTCCCTGCACAGGTACATTGCAATCTGGCGGGGATGGGCAACGGCCTTGGTCCGCTTCTTGGCTTTCATATCTTCAATTCTGAGATTGAAATATTCCGCAACGACCTTTTGAATCCTTTCCACCGATATGGTCTCTTTTGGGGCACTGGGAATGATGTCCCTCAGCGCTCTTTCTGCCAGGGCTTCGTCAATTTCCTGTCCTGTCATGGAGGCATAGGCTTTTATCCTGGTCAGGGCTCCTTCCAGTTCTCTGATATTGGTGGTAATTTTGTCCGCTATCATGAGGATGATTTCATCTTTAATTTCGATTTGCTCCAGGGCGGCTTTTTTGCGGAGTATCGCCGCCCTGGTTTCCAAATCCGGGGGTTGAATGTCAGTGATAAGTCCCCATTCAAACCTCGAGCGCAGTCTGTCTTCCAGCGTTGGAATTTCCTTGGGCTGGCGGTCGCTGGAAATGATAATCTGCTTATTGCTTTCGTGCAGGGCGTTAAAGGTATGAAAAAATTCCTCTTGCGTAGATTCTTTGCCGGCAAGAAACTGAATATCGTCGATGAGCAGGACGTCGACGCCCCGGTATTTGTTGCGAAATTCCACAGTACGGTTGTCGCGAATTGAGTTAATAAAATCGTTGGTGAACTTTTCGGTAGAAAGGTATACAACCGTCAGTTCAGGATAGTGCTGGCGCACAAAGTGGCCGATGGCGTTCATCAGGTGCGTCTTGCCCAGGCCGACGCCGCCGTAAATAAAAAGAGGATTGTAAGCTTTGGCCGGCGCTTCAGCAACAGCCAATGCAGCAGCATGGGCAAAGCGGTTGCTGTTGCCGATGACAAATGTCTCAAAAGTATACTTGGGATTTAGTTGAGCAGAAATAATTTCGTCCCGTTCGGCACTCGGATGGTCCCCGGCCAGTCGCTTGTTGCCTACAATGAACGATATCCTCAGGTTTACGCCGGTCACTTCCAGGAGGATTTCCCGGATCAACTGCGCATACCTGTTTTCCAACCATTCTTTGACAAATTCTGTGGGCACCCCTATTATAAGGTTGTTTCCCACCATATCGACGGCTTCTGTATCCTTGAGCCAGGTTTCAAAACTGGGGCCGCTGATTTTTTGTTCGATAATGGCCAGGGTCTGATTCCAGATGTCTGTGTATTTTTCCAATTCCGAGACCTCCCAGATAACAAAATCAAAACTGTGGATAAATGAAGATATTGGATTTATCCACAGTCCAGGTTACCCACAGGATATGGATTTTGAGGAAAAATGGAATGAACCTTGATGAAACTGGAGTCTGAGCGAGAGGTTTATCCACAGGTTTGTCAACAGCTGTTGATAACTTTCACGGCTGCGGCGTAAACAAACTGTGTATAATTAAGTTTAGCAAAATTATCCCCAGGCCGCAATAAAATTTATCCACACAAGTCCCAACCCGGCCGAGTCGCCTTATCTTGACCGCAATGGCGTTTTGGGGTATAATGTTCGCTAGTGCAAATGAGGGGGTGGACCTATGAAGAGAACTTACCAGCCCAAAACCAGAAAACGCGCCCGGGTTCATGGTTTCCGTGCCCGTATGTTTTCTGCCTCGGGGAGAACGGTCATCAAGCGGCGGCGCCGCAAAGGCAGAAAAAAATTAACTGCGTAAAGGCCCAGGACGGCCTTTTTGCGCCTTCAAGACAATGTTGCCCAAAAACAAGCGCTTGAGGAACAGTGCAGACTTCGCTGCAGTTTACAAGCAGGGCAAGTATGTCGTTTCTCGCCAACTGGTTCTCTACTATCGTAAAAATACCGGGACTGCAGAGATCCGGGTTGGTTTTGTCGCCAGCAAAAAGCTGGGGGCCAGTACTGTGCGCAACCGGTGCAAGCGGTTGCTGCGGGAGGCTGTGCGCCGACTGCTGCCGGAGATCAAGCCCGGATACGATTTGGTCCTGGTATCCCGGCCGCCGCTAAAAACGGAAAGATTCCAAAATATTGTGGCTACTCTAGCCCGGCTTTTGCGCAAGGCCGGCCTCATGGAGAATAAAAATGAGGAAACTAGCTGTTTGGAGCATTAAGTTTTACCGGCGCTTTCTCTCTCCGCTTATCGGTCCGTCCTGTCGCTTTACACCAACCTGTTCTGAATATGCAATTCAGGCTTTGGAAAAGTACGGTTTTGTAAAGGGTTTATACTTTGCTGTCCGTCGTGTTTTGCGTTGCCATCCCTTTCACCCCGGCGGATATGATCCTTTAAAATGATTAGGGGGAGCTGCAGGTGAATTTTTTGCAAGGCGTTGTCCAACATATTTTGGAGTATTTCTATAATCTCACCGGGGATTATGGCGTTGCCATTATAGGGCTGACTATATTGGTGAGATTGGTAACCTTGCCTCTGTCTTTGAAGCAAATTGCTTCTTCCCGGGCAATGCAGAAGATCGCTCCTTTGCAAAAAAAACTTCAGGAAAAGTACAAGGACAACCCCGAGAAGTACAACCAGGAATTGCTGGCGCTGTACAGGGAACATAAAATTAATCCCCTGGCCGGATGCCTGCCCACATTAATCCAACTCCCGGTAATTGTCGCGGTCTTCGGCGTTTTGCGCAACCCCGGCATTGCCTCCACCGATTTTCTGGGCATTGTCGATCTCAGCAAGAGCTTCGTTCAGCTTTTTAAAGAGGCGACCGCCATTCCGGGTTATTTAGTACCGGCAGTGATTCCGGTTCTGGCCAGTTTGACTACTTATATACAAACAAAGCAGACTTTGGCCGGGCAAGCAGGTTCTGCCGGAGGCATGGGAGCCATGCCCTGGATGATGCCCGCGCTAATCCTCTTCTTTAGCTATTCTCTGCCCCAAGGACTGCCGCTGTATTGGCTGGTGGGCAACGTATTTTCCATAGTGCAGCATTTCCTCCTGGGCAGGTCAAAACCCTCTGCGGAAGGTGGCGTTTTGTCGTGAGAGAAGCCGTAGGCGTTGGTAAGACTGTGGAAGAAGCCATTGCCGCCGCTTTGAAGGAGCTGAATATCGAGAGGGAACAGGCAGATATCACCATTCAGGAACTTCCCTCCAAAGGCCTTTTGGGCATTTTCCCCGGCAAAGATGCCGTCGTGCTGGTCAGAGAGCATTTTGATCCAGTCCTGTTTCTTTCCGATTGGCTGGAGGGTCTTTTGGAAAAAATGCGTATTCACGCCAGAGTCCGCGTGCAGCCCGCCAACGGCGGTCTGGAGGTAAATATAACCGGAAGCAACCTGGGCACGCTGATTGGCCGCAAGGGGCAAACCCTGGATTCCCTGCAATATCTGGCGACATTGGCTGTAAATAAGAGGGCTGCGGATTTTGTTCCCGTCGTGGTCGATGTGGGCGACTACCGTAAAAAACGGCGACTGTCCATCGAAAAGACGGCTATGTCAGCCATGAAAAGGGTGCTCAGGACCGGCCAGAAAGTCGTCCTGGCGCCCATGACGCCGGCGGAACGCCGCCTGGTGCATTTGGCGCTGGGGGACAAAGAGGGTATCGTTACTTACAGCATTGGTGAAGAACCGCGACGGAAAGTGGTCGTAGATCTGAAAAGAGACTGACAACCGGCTTGGCCGGTTGTTTTTAATTGTTTTGCTGTGCTAGTATACTGGCAAAGGAGGGTTTAAACTTGTATACCCGGGACACCATTGCTGCCATTGCAACTCCTCCGGGAAAAGGGGGGATCGGGATTATCCGGATTAGCGGCCAGGCTGCGCTTCAGGCCGCCCAACGGCTGTTTGTTGCCAGAGCGGGAGGGCCCATCCGGATTCCCTCCCGGATGTACTACGGCGATTTTGTAGATGCCCGGTCCAACCCCATTGACACCGGTTACTGCGTGTGGTTCAAAGGTCCGCGTTCTTTTACCGGAGAAGATGTGGTGGAATTTCATTGTCACGGCGGCATGGTTATACTGCACATGTTGCTGCAGGAACTGTTTGCTCTGGGGATACGGCCTGCCGAGCCGGGCGAGTTTTCCAGGCGGGCCTTTCTCAACGGCAAAATTGACCTGGTCCAGGCCGATGCCATTGCAGACATGATCAATGCCCAGTCGCAGCAGGCCGTAAAAATAGCCCGCTCCCATTTCGCCGGAAACTTGTCAGCCAGTATTGAGGACATTCGCCGCCGTCTGCTGGATATTATTGCCTGGCTGGAAGCGGAGATTGACTATCCCGAAGCAGATATTGACTATGCCGGCAAGGAAACTGCGGCAATGCAGGTACAGCAACAAACGGAGCGCCTGCAGGTGTTGCTGAACACTTACCAGGAGGGAAAAATATTCAGGGACGGCATTGTCACCGTCATTCTGGGCAAGCCCAATGTGGGCAAATCGTCTTTGCTCAACAGCCTTGTTGGCGAAGAAAGGGCAATTGTTACCGATATTCCCGGCACGACCAGAGATGTGGTGGAGGTTCCCGCCACCGTTCGCGGTATCCCCCTGCGCCTGGCGGATACCGCTGGGATACGGCAGTCCTTGAACAAAATCGAGCAGCTGGGCATTGAACGGGCTCGTGTATTGGCCGAACGGGCAGATTTGGTCCTTCTGGTATTGGACAGATCCCGGCCTCTTGGCCCGGAAGACCGGCAACTCCTGGCCGCGGCCGATGCCGAAAGGACTATTGTCGCCCTTAACAAAAGCGACTTGCCGGGCACCGTGCAACCCGAAGATATACGCTCTCTGGGGTTCCAGCATGTACTGCCTGTTTCGGCTTTGACCGGGGCGGGGCTGGATGAGCTGCGCGATGCCATTGAGGCCGCATTTGTAAAGGGAGACATCGGCGCAGACACAGTCTGGATTACCAATGAGCGGCATTTCCATGCCCTGCAGAGAGCGGCCGGTGTGTTAAAGGATCTGGTTGCGCGCTGGAACGACACGCCCTTGGATTTACTGGCCCTGGATTTACGGGAAGCCTGGCAGGCTTTGGGTGAAATTACCGGTGCAGTCTGGACTGAAGAGCTTCTGGACTGTATTTTCTCTAATTTTTGTCTGGGAAAGTAGGTGCAGCCAATGCGCAAGGAAAACGAATACGACATCATTGTTATAGGCGCCGGTCACGCCGGATGCGAAGCTGCCCTGGCCGGGGCACGCATGGGCTGCCGGGTGTTGCTTTTGACCATGAACATGGACGCCGTGGCTTTAATGCCCTGCAATCCCGCTATTGGCGGGCCGGCCAAGGCCCATTTGGTGCGTGAAATTGACGCTTTGGGCGGGGAAATGGGGAAGAATATCAATGACACGTTGATCCAAATTCGCATGCTCAACACCAACAAGGGAGCGGCAGTGCATGCCCTCAGGGCCCAGGCGGATAAGGTCGCCTACCAGCAGCGAATGAAAATGGTATTGGAAAACCAGGCTAATCTCAGCATCCGGCAGGCCATAGCCGAAGAAGTTGTCACCGATGAAAACGGTGTCTGCGGCGTGCTCACCAACCTGGGAACCTTTTTTTCTGCTCCCAATGTCATTGTGACTACGGGAACCTATATGGCAGCCAGAATTGTCGTGGGCGAAAAATCATGGCGGGGCGGACCCAATGCGCAGGCCGGTCCCGGAGGGTTGTCCCGTTCGTTGGCCCGACTGGGCCTGGAGCTGACGAGATTCAGAACCGACACCCCGCCCCGGGTTAACGGAAACAGCCTAGATTTCTCCAAAATGGAACCGCAACCCGGCGACGAGGGCGGACTGAGCTTTTCTTTTTGGAACAAGCCGCCGGCGCGGCGCAACGCCGCCCTGTGCTGGCTGACATATACCAATCCGCAAACCCATCAAATCATCAGGGACAATATGCATCGCGCCCCGCAGTATACCGGGACAATGGCAGGGCCCGGCCCCAGGTATTGCCCTTCCATTGAAGACAAAATTCGCCGCTTTGCCGATAAGGACCGGCACCAGGTGTTCATCGAACCGGAAGGACTCAACACCAGCGAATACTATGTGCAAGGTGTGTCCACCTGCCTTCCCGAGGACGTGCAAATAGCGTTTTTGCGCACCATCCCGGGCCTGGAGCGAGTAGACATTATCAGACCGGGTTACGGCATTGAATATGATGTCGTCGTTCCTACGCAATTGAAACTGACCTTGGAAGCCAAGGCCGTCCCCGGTTTGTTTTGCGCCGGACAAATCAACGGCACGTCCGGGTATGAGGAAGCCGCCGCCCAGGGCCTGATGGCCGGAATCAATGCCGCCCGGAAGGTTCAGGGCAAAGAAGGAATTGTCCTGTCCCGCTCCCAGGCATATATAGGGGTATTGATTGACGACCTCACCGTTAAGGGTACCAACGAGCCTTACAGAATGTTGACATCCCGGGCGGAATTCCGCCTGCTCCTGCGCCAGGACAACGCCGACCGCCGCCTTACCCCTCTGGGCAAAGAGTTGGGCCTGATATCGCCTGAGCAGTTTGCGGTTTTCCAAAGACGGCAGCAGCAAGCCCTGGATGTTGTCCAGGCTTTGCAATCCGTTCATTTGGGACCGGGGCAGGAGATCAATGCAGTGCTGGAAAGCAGGGGGAGCCAACCTCTTTCCCGGGTGACCGCATTGGCAGACCTGGTCCGGCGCCCGGGCGTTCGCTTGCTGGACCTTAAGCCGTGGGTGCCTCAATTGGAAGCGCTGGACGGGGACCTGGTGCAACAAATTGAGACCGAAATAAAATATGCCGGTTATGTGGAAAAACAGATCCAGCAAGTGGAGCGGTTGCACAAACTGGAATCTGTCAAAATACCACCAGATGTATGCTATGCGGAAATACGGGGGCTTTCCAGAGAAGCGGCCGAGAAGCTGCAGGCCAGGCAACCGCAAACACTGGGTCAGGCCTCGCGCATCTCCGGTGTTTCTCCTGCCGACCTCTCTGTGCTGTCCATCTATTTAAAACAGAAGGAGGGACGGTAATGCGCGCCCAATTGGCCGCCGCCCTCGAAAGCGTGGGCTTTGCCTGTCCTGCCGCCGTGCTGGACAAGTTTACAAAATATTACCGCTTAATACTGGACTACAACAGGCAGACCAATCTTACGACGCTGACCTCCCCGCAGGATTTTATCTATAAGCACATCTGGGATTCCCTTTACCCGGGCAATTTTTTGCGCAACGCCGTTTCTTTGGTGGACGTGGGAACCGGTCCAGGGTTCCCGGGGGTGCCGCTCAAGCTGGTTTTCCCCCACGTGTCTTTGACTTTGGTGGAAGCAGCCGGGAAAAAGGTGGCTTTTTTGCACAGGTGCTGTGCTGAACTGGGTATAGAGGCGGAGATTCTGCATGCCCGGGCGGAAGACTTGGGCAGGTCTGCCCGGCGCGAACAATACGATTGTGCCATCACCAGGGCCGTGGGTCCTATGCCGATAATAAGCGAATACTGCTTGCCCCTGGTGCGGCCCGGGGGAACTTTTTTGGCCATGAAGGGCCCTTCTGTGGATGCCGAGGTCAGCCTGGCGCAGAAAGCCATTGAGATTTTGGGCGGCAGGGTGAGCTGTGTCAGGCACTATGAACTGCCCAACGGCGACGGGCGCAGCCTCGTCATTGTGGAGAAGGTGAACCTTACCCCCGAGCGCTTTCCGCGCCGCCCGGGGGTCCCCGCCAAGCGCCCCCTTTGACTTGGCCGCCTGATTTTTTGTGCAGGAAATTTCCGCCAAGGCAGCGAATACACCTATAACTTGTCCTGTGAGGTGATTAACTGTGCGGGAAAGCTTAAATAAGTTTATCCTCGGCACTGCCAGCGTCAGCCCCGAAGAGGCAAAACCGGTGAATTGCCACGAAATAACGCCCAACCCTTTTCAGCCCCGCCAAAATTTCAGCGAGGAAAACCTGGCCGAGCTGGCCCAATCCATCAAGACGTATGGACTGCTTCAGCCCATCCTGGTGCGTCGGCATGAAAAGGGGTACCAACTGGTGGCCGGTGAGCGCCGGTTGCGGGCCTGCAAATTACTGGGCTGGAAGCAAATCCCGGCAATAATAAGGGACATCAACGATTCAGCTATGGCCGCCATGGCTTTGATTGAAAATTTGCAAAGGGAGAACCTCGACTTTTTTGAGGAGGCGGAGGGCTACAGGCGGCTGTTGGAAGAGTTTGGCCTTACCCAGGAGGTGTTGGCTCAACGTATTGGCAAGAGCCAGTCAACCATCGCCAACAAGTTGCGCCTGTTGAAACTGTCTCCGGTCGTCCAGCGCCGGCTCCTGGAAGCGGGCCTTACTGAACGCCATGCCCGTGCCCTGTTAAAGCTGCCGGACAACGATGCCAGAGAGAAAGTGTTGGAAAAGATAATCAAGCTGAATCTCAACGTCAGGCAAGCCGAGAGCCTTATTGACGGGCTCTTGAAAGACAATGAGCCCGGCGACACTCCGGTCCAGCAGAAATTTATCATCAATGATTTCAGGATTGTCATGAACACCATTAGGCAGGCTGTCGCCGCCATGGAGCAAGTTGGCCTCAAACCCCAGGTCAGTCACGCTGAATACGACGACTATTTCCAAGTGACCATAAAACTGCCGAAATAATGCGGACAACAGCTAAGGAGAGTGAGAACTGTGGGGAAAGTAATTGCAATAACCAACCAGAAGGGCGGCGTAGGCAAGACCACCACCGCCATTAATTTGGGCGCCTGCCTGGCCAGGTTGGGCAAAAAGGTGCTGTTGCTGGACATCGACCCCCAGGGCAACACCACCAGCGGCGTCGGCATCAGAAGGCCGGCCATTAAGCGGTGCATTTACGACGTGCTCGTTTCCGGGCTGCCCCTGGACGCCGTTATTATGCCCACCGACATCGAGAACTTGTGGCTTGCCCCGGCGTCTATACAATTGGCGGGGGCGGAAATTGAACTGGTTCCCTCCATGTCCAGAGAAGAAAAATTACGCCAGCAAATGCAGCTGATCCGCGACGAGTTCGACTACGTTCTCATCGACTGCCCGCCTTCCCTTGGCCTGCTGACCGTCAACGCGCTGACAGCTGCCGACTCGGTATTAGTCCCCATCCAATGTGAATACTATGCCCTGGAAGGCCTTAGTCAGTTGGTCAACACCATAAAATTGGTGCAGCGCCATCTCAACAAAAACCTCAAGCTGGAGGGCGCCTTGTTGACCATGTACGATCCCCGGACCAATTTGGCTGCTCAGGTTGTTTCCGAGGTAAAGGCGTATTTCGGCAGCCAGGTATACAACACCATAATACCCCGCAACGTGCGGCTAAGCGAGGCTCCCAGCCACGGAAAATCCATCCTGGACTATGACCCCCGCTCCAAAGGGGCCGAGACTTACATGCAGCTGGCCCAAGAGGTGCTAAACAATGAGTAAGCGGGCACTGGGCCGCGGACTGGGCGCCCTGATTCCCGGGGCTGACGAAATTGCCAATTCCGCCGAGGTTGATCTGGAACGCATCGTCCCCAACCCCTACCAGCCGCGACGGATTTTTGACCAGCAAAGCCTGATGGAACTGGCTCAGTCTATAAAGGAGCACGGGCTGCTGCAGCCAGTTGTGGTCAGGCCGCTGGGCGGCGATTACCAACTGGTCGCCGGCGAGCGGCGGTTCAGGGCGGCCAAGATGGCGGGGCTGCGCGCCATCCCCGCTGTCGTCATGGAACTCAGCGACGCCCAGGTCGCCCAGGTGGCGCTGATAGAAAACCTGCAACGGGAAGACCTTAACCCCATAGAAGAGGCCGAGGCCTATAAGCGTTTGGTGGAAGAATTTAACCTGACCCAGGAAGCTTTGGCCGAGCGGATCGGGAAAAGCAGATCCGCCATTGCCAACACCATGCGCCTGCTTAACCTGGCCCCGGCGGTCCAGGAAATGGTTGCTCAGGGACGGCTCACGCCGGGACACGCCCGCACCCTGTTGTCGCTGAGCGAGGAAGAGCAGATCCGGGCGGCGGAAACAATTATACGCCAGGGAATGACGGTGAGAGATGCCGAGAAGACAAAGCGCCGTGCCCGGCGCAAGGAGGCGCCGCCCCCCGACCCCAACAGGGAGGATATCCGTCAGAAACTGATGGAGCGCCTGGGCACCAAGGTGGTGCTGGAAGAGAAAAACGGCAAAGGGCGCATTATCATCGAATTTTACTCCCAGGAAGACGCCAACCGGATTATTCAAAGCCTTCTGGCGTGACCAAAAATGTTTCACGTGAAACATGCGGAGGGGAAGATTTTGATTTACCTGGATAATGCTGCCACCAGTTGGCCAAAACCGGAAAGCGTTTACCGCGCAGTGGACCAGACTTTGCGCTTTGCAGCCAATCCGGGCAGAGGGGAGCACAGGCTTTCCCGAGAGTCTGCCCGGTTAGTTTTGCAAAGCAGAGAGGCGGTGGCGGGGTTCTTTGGCGTGCAGGACAGCCGGCATATTATTTTTACCTCCGGGGCCACAGAGAGCATCAACATGGTTATCTACGGGTTGCCCGGGCTGAGGCGGGTATTAAGCGTCGGTTATGAACACAATTCCTTGTGGCGCCCCCTGGAGGATGTGGCCAGGACAAAAAATGTTGTTGTCCAGTACATCACCCCTCTGGGTCCGGAAGGTTTTGACTGGAACGCGTATGAGGAGGCCCTGGCCTGTTCCCCAGATTTGGTCACTGTTACTCATGCTTCCAATGTCACCGGACAGGTTCATCCCCTGGCGGAAATAGCACAAATGGCCAGGGCGGCGGGGGCTTTGGTTTTGGCAGATCTTTCCCAGACAGCCGGCATTCTGGAACTCAACCTGGCCGAAATAGAGGTGGACTTTGCTGCCTTCCCGGGGCACAAGGGGCTGCTGGGGCCCCAGGGCATCGGCGGGCTGTACATCCGGGACGGATCGGTGTTGCGGCCCGGCCGCCTGGGGGGGACCGGCGGCAATTCTGCTTCCCCTTACATGCCGGAACAGCTGCCCGACAAGTTTGAGGGCGGAACCCTCAATGTGCCGGGAATTGCCGGTTTGGCTGCGGGGGTCAGTTTTTTGCAACAAAAAACCCTCCGGCGAGTCCATGCCCATGAGCTTGCCCTGCGGCAACGGCTGAAGGATGGGCTGGAGGCCCTGGGGGCCGTAATTTTCGGCGGCGAAGGCCCGTCGGTGGGCGTGCTGTCTTTCAATTTGCCGGGAATCGATTCCAGAGAGCTGGCGTTTATCCTGGATGATCAGTATTCCATTTGCGTGCGGGGCGGCTTGCACTGTTCCCCCCGCTCCCATCAGGCTCTCGGCACAACCGGCGCTGTGCGGGTCAGCCCCGGAATATTTAACACCGGGGAAGAGATAGATACGTTGTTGTCGGCATTGGAACAAATAAAGCAAGCTGCGGAGTGAAGAAACATGCTGGGAACAGCGGCAAATGTGGTGGCAATTTTTGCAGGCGGGGCAATGGGTTGGGCAACAGGCGCCCTGTTGCCGGAACGGCTCAGGAAAACCTTAGTTGCTGCAATGGGTCTGGTTGTTGCGGTGATGGGAATCGATATGGCCCTCCGGTGGGAGAATGTCGCGCTGCAGGTTATTTTTGCAGTGGTTGTGGGCGGTGCGCTGGGAGAGTGGCTGGATATTGAAAGGCGCCTGAACCGGTGGGGGGAAAAACTGCAGGAAGTGCTCGGCGGGCGCATTCAGGGCGATGTGGGCAGGGGTTTTGTCTACGCGACATTGGTTTATTGCGTCGGCCCCATGGCCATTCTGGGTTCTTTGGAAAGCGGTTTGCACGGAAATCACGACATTCTCTTTGCCAAGGCGGCCATCGACGGCATAATGGCCATGGCTTTCGCGGCAACCTTGGGCCCGGGCGTGTTGCTGTCGGGCTGCTCGGTTCTTCTTTATCAGGGGTTGCTCACCATCGGCGCCCGGTATGCCAGTGCAGCAGTCGCTTTGGCTGGCGCCCAGCTGACCAGCACCGGCGGGTTGCTGATTCTGGGTTTGGGCATAAAAATCCTGGAGCTGAAAGATATTCGCGTGGCCAACCTGCTTCCGGCTTTGCCGGTTGCGGCAGCGCTGGCCTGGCTGATGTAGGGAGTGGTGCTGGTGGATACTCCGTACCTAGCGATTGATCTGGAAAAGTTGCAAAAAAATATCGCAGATATGGCGGAGTTTGCCGCGCGACAGGGGGTTAAATTGCGCCCTCACGCAAAGGCCCACAAAATTCCCCAAATAGCCAAGATGCAGTTAAAGGCGGGGGCGGCGGGCATAACCGTCGCCAAACTTGAAGAAGCTGAGGTCATGTTTGCGGAGGGTATTGAAGATATACTGGTGGCCTATCCCCTGGTGGGCGAAACGAAATTGAACCGGGCGCGCGCCTTGCTGGAAAGGGGCTGCAAGCTGACGCTGCTGGTGGATTCCCCGGCGGGGGCCCTGGGAATAAATGCGATGGCCTGGCCCGGAGGCGTGGATGTGCTGGTCAAGGTGGACACCGGTTTGAAAAGGTGCGGCCTGCCTCCGGGCAAGGAGCTGGAGGAGTTTTGCCGTTGGGTAAACGGCTTGCCCCACGTCAACTTTAAAGGTTTGCTTACCCATGCCGGCCATGCTTATGCATGCCGCGGACCCGCTGAAGTCCAGGCCGTTGGCCTCCGGGAAGGCCGGGATATGGTGGCGGCGGCAGACGCCCTGCGCCGGCAGGGACTCAGGGTCGAAGAGGTCAGCATTGGTTCAACGCCCACGGCCAAGTGGGGTGGTGCGGTGCCGGGGGTTACGGAGATCCGCCCGGGCAACTATGTTTTTTACGATGCGGTGCAAGTGGCCCTGGGCGTTGCAAAACCGGAAAACTGCAGCCTCAGGGTAATAAGCACTGTCGTCAGCCGTCCGGCCCGGGACCGGGCTATTATTGACGCCGGCGCCAAGGTTCTGGCCTTGGACCAGGGCGCCCATGGCAGCGGATTAGTCAGGGGGTTTGGCATTTTAAACAACAATAAGTGGACATTGACCCGGCTGTCGGAAGAGCACGGGATTTTGGAAGGCGACGATTTGCCGGAAATCGGCGCCAAGGTTGACATAATTCCCAATCACGCCTGCCCCGTGGTTAACCTTGCCCGGAGAGTGTATGTTTCCAATGGGGAGCTTTGGGAAGTTGCTGCCCGCGCATGCTCCAGCTGAATAAGACAGCGCCGCGGAGTGGAATGATAAAGCCGGGAGGTTATTATATGCCCAGCGAAGAAAGGCAAAGAAGGTTTCCCCTGTATCCCCATGTGCGCGGCGCTTACGGCAAGGATATTAACAAACAGGAGTATTGTCAGCTGGCAGGTATATCGGATTTGGAGCCCGTTGAGTCCTGCCCGGGCATTGTGCGCGGCTTTTGGTCGAACAACTGGGTTCCCTGGGAGTAGTCGACAAAAATAAAACAAAATGCAATTTGTTCACCAGCAGGTGGACATTTTTTTGGTCAAAGCAGGAAATCGTTGCGCCGGCGGCGAATATAGGACATGCCAAGGTGGGATGAAAAGCCATGCAATATGTCATCCAATACATTGAGAATTATTGGTTTGAACTGTCCGCCGGTTTGGTGGCAGTTGTGCTGTTTTTATATATCTATATGGTGTCCCGGCGGTTGCGGGCATATAAAAAACTGACTGCCCTGGCCAAGGGAGGCAATATCGAGGAACATATTCTCCACCTGGAAAAATGTTTGGCGCAACAGGGCCGGGCACTGGCAGACCTGCGCAGCCAACTCCGGGTTTTGGAGGGCATCGTCAGGGCCTATCCGGGCCGCTGGCATTTGTTGCGTTACAATGCTTTTGAAAACACAGGGAGCGATTTGAGTTTTACCCTGGCCCTGCTCAATGACAATGCCGACGGGATTGTATTGACGAGCATTTTTGGCAGAGAGGACTCCCGCCTGTATGCCAAGCCCATTATCGGCGGGAAGTCTCAATATACCCTGGCGGAAGAAGAAGAGCAAGCAATCAAGGCCGCCATGGCAAAAACCTGCCGCTAGAACCGGTTGGGCAAAAAGGGGGGATGCCGTTGCCGAGGGCAAAACAGCAGGAATATACCATCATGGTGGTGCCTCATTCGCAAAAGCCGCCGGTCAGCTTCAAATTTCCATTGGCGCTTTTACAAGTCCTGGGTTTGCTCGTGGTTTTTGTCCCAATAATTATGATTGGTTTTTTCAACAGGTATAGCTCTGCCAGGGCGGTATTCCCCGAGCTGGAGCTGTTGAGAACCGACAGCCAAATCAAGAGCGAGCAAATCGGGAAGCTGGCCAATGAAACTGAAAAAATGCTGGAAAACCTGCAGAGGCTCCAGGAACTGGAGCAAAGACTAAAAGAGCTGAACGACCTCGAGGATACCAGTTCCCTGCCGACACTTCCCAATGCAGAGGACAAGCGCTCCCGCAATTTCCGCTCTGTGGTCTCCAGGTCGTATACCTCAGTCGACCGCACCAGGTCGGGAATTGAGGTTTTGCATGAGGCCCTGCCCGATCAAGAGGAGCGCATGATTAACTTAAAGGAAACCATCGAGGAGCAGCAACGCCGCGCTGCGGCGACGCCTTCCCGCTGGCCGACCTGGGGTTTTATCTCCTCTCCTTTTGGGTGGCGCAGACATCCCATCACCGGGAAACCGGATTTCCATACCGGCATTGATATTGCCGGCAGAAACATTTACGGCAGCAAAATTTATGCCACTGCCAAAGGCACCGTTAAATTTGCCGGGTACAGATCCAGTTACGGCTACCTGGTAATTATTGAACACGGCTATGGATTCAGCACCTACTATGCGCATCAGAGCAAGATTGCGGTAAAAGTCGGACAAGCAGTGGAGGCGGGGGATATCATCGGCTATGTGGGCAACAGCGGTGATTCCACCGGGCCCCACCTCCATTATGAGGTGCGGTACTGGGACGAGCCGGTAAATCCAGTAAAATACTTGCCTTGAATGGGGGCTCCTGTTATGTTCAAGAAAAGCGAAGAGATCGACACCACGAAAATTGATACCATAATCGGCAAAAATACTTTTCTTAACGGAACCCTGGAAGCCAAGGGCGTTCTCAGGGTTGAGGGCAAAATCACCGGCAAGATTAACGCCCAGGGCGATATCATTATTGCCGAGGGCGGCGTTGTGGAAGCCGATATCAGTTGCCGGAGCATTTCTATTGCCGGGACCCTGAAGGGCAATGTAGAAGCCAGCGGAATCCTGGAAATTGAGCCCACCGGCAAACTGGCCGGCGACATTACCGTTGCGAAGCTGTCCATTGGCGACGGCGCAGTGTTCAACGGGGTGTGCAAAATGCAGGCTGCCGCCAGGCCGGAGGAAAAGAAACAGCCCAAAGCGTAAAAGAAGCCGGGCATCATGGATGCCCGGCAATTTTTATTGAGGGGGAAAACGCTGCCAGCAAGCCGGCGGTAATTACCTCCGCCATCTTTATGACCACAGACAGGCGGGTGTTTTGTAAGACAAAGTATTCCATGAAGCCGCCAACATTGACCACGCCGGTTATATAAGCGTCGCCGACCTGGGGCAAGTTTTTGTTTACCCCTGCACCGGGTTGCAGCGAGCCCAGGCCGATGTTGACTGTTCCCACCCCTTCGATGCTGCCCAGGGAGGCGTCGATGGCCACCGTCCATTGGGGCGGATTTTTGTTTATTTCGTCGAGAACGGCAGCCAAATTGGCTGCATGAACGGGCTCATCCAGACAGCCTCTGACGCGAAAGGGTGTCGGGTATTTTTTTAGATTGGAGCCGATCAGGGGGCCGAGACTGTCTCCGGTAGAGCGGTCGGTGCCAATACACAATACCAATATGTTTTCCACTGCATGCAAGGGGCGGTTGTACAAAGAAAGCAAGGCCCGGCTGATTACTTCCGCGGCATCGGGTTGAGTGTATTTAACCCGGGCAAAATGTTGGGGGTAAGGAGAAGGTCTGGCCATAATGTCCTCCGCCAAAGGTTTTGCTGGTAATAAGGTATGAATAAAAGCCACATAAAATTACCGCCGGGCGAATAAATTGCGTTGAGGTGAGAATATGCCCAGGCGAAGAGGTTTTTCAGTGGCCGCTGCATACTGCGGTGCAGTAATTGGCGCCGGCTTTGCGTCGGGGAGGGAAGTGATGTCGTTTTTCGGCAAGTACGGCGACATGGGCAGGGCAGGAGTTATTGTTGCCACGGCCATGTTTATGTGGGCCGGCGTCACAATACTAGATGTTACCCACCGGAGTCCGGTTTATTCGTACCAGGATTTGCTCAGCATCGTATTGCGCAGTCCGCTCTTGATTAAGGTTGCCGATCTGCTGTTTTTGGCAACGCTGCAGGTGGGCACAGGTGTGATGATTGCCGCCGGCGGTTCCCTTTTTTCGGGGTGGGGAGTACACTATGCGGCAGGTTGCCTGATATTTTCTGCTGTTTGCTGTGCGTTGTTGCGCACGGGCAGTGCGGGATTTCTGAGGGCCAATGTTTGGCTTGTCCCGGGCATGATTGCGGTCATAATCATGCTTTGCCTTATGCAAATCAGCCACCCCGCCCTGGCTGTCGAAACAGGGCCATGGGGAGCGGCGGTGATGTACGGGGCATATAATATTGCCATCGCTGCCGTGGCTCTGTCCACATTAAAGCCGCACCTCAGCTCCACGGCGGTTTGGCTGGGCGGTCTGGGGGGAGGATTGCTGACGGGCGGCCTGTTGTTTCTGGAATATCTGGCGCTGATGCAGTTGCCGGGGCAGGCAGAAATGCCGATGCTGGAACTGGCGGCAGCTTGGCTGGGCGCGGGAAAACTGCTGTACGAGTTTACTCTGCTGGCGGCGGTCACAACCACCGCCCTGGCCAACATGCACGGTCTGGCTGCCCGGATTGCCGGTGCCGATAAATATCGTTTTGCCCTGGCAGCAATCGGCGGATTGGGGTTTATGCTGGCGCAAATCGGGTTTGCCGGCCTGGTGGATTTGCTGTACCCATTGCTGGGGATATGCAATATAGTGCTGGTGGCAGGATTATGCTATTATAGTCTTGCCAGAGTGCTGGCCGCCGGCAAAAGTCGCGGCGGCCGTTAGTGCCGGGGCTTAAAATAAACCAAGGCGGGGGTTGGCTGTGAAGAGTCGGAGCAAGGCTGTGCTGGCATGGCTGGGTCGTTTTGCGGGCATATTGTGCGTTGCCGCAGGCATTGACTGGGCTTTGACGGGGCTGAACAGCCCCTGGTGGGTCAAAGCCGGGCTGGTTTTTGCCGGTACCAAGGTGGGCGCCGACATGGCAGTTGCTTTATACAGGCGCAAGGGAAAGCACCTCTACTTTGAGGATTATCTGTTGGAGCTGTTCTTGTTTATGCTGGCTGCCACAGTGGGTATTTTAGGTGTTGCCGCTGCCAACATCTACCTTGGCGGCGCCGTCTGGGTGCCCCTGCTGGCTGCTGCTCTGGTGTTGATCTGGCTGTAGCCGGGCCGTTGTTCTATTTTCGCCCGCGGCGGCTTATGATTACACGGGGGGATGAGGATGCTGCCCTGGCTGGATATATTGATGGGAGCCGTGTTGGCCTGGCACGTCCTGACCGGATATTGGGGAGGAACAAGGAAAGCAATTCTGCGCAGCGCCGCGTATGCCTGTGCGCTGCTTTTGCCGTTGCCTTTCGTCGCCAATTGCACCGCCTACCTGCGCCCTGTACTGGAACCGGCCTTTAAGGCCGGATTGGAGCAGAACGCCGTGGCAGTCAGTGTCGGCAGCCGGAAATGGCTGAATTTGGGGCCCTGGCAACAGGTCATTGGCATTCCCGCCGGGACGAGGGCAGAAGCTTACTACGAGAGAATTTTGGGCCTGTTTCTGGGCGGCATGGGCATGATCATTTTGGCGTTGGTCCTGATCTTTGCCTACATGGTTCTGGGCGGCGCCGCAGTCGGCAGGAAGCCGGCAGGCATCGGAGCCCTGGCCGGTTTTTGCCAGGGGGCTTTGGTTACAGTGTTGGCTTATACTTTGCTCCCCCTCCTGGCTTTGGCCGAGCACGGTACATTGCTGTCGGAAGCGGTGGAGTCCTCTGTCGGCTTCCGAATCCTGCAGCCGGTAATGGAAAAAGTGGCGGCTTTTCTTGCTCCCTTTCTGCTTTAGGAGGTGGTTGAAATATATAATGTAGGCGACATCGTCCAGTTGAAAAAGGATCACCCCTGCGGCAGCAACCAATGGAAAATTCTCCGCGTAGGCATGGATTTTCGTTTTCAATGTTGCAATTGCGGGCGCAGCATCCTTGTCCCGCGCAAAAAAGCGGAAAAATTCATTCGAAAAGTTTTGTCCAAAGCCTAGGTTGCACAGGCATTATATTGTGCTATAATATAACAATGCCCCCCTGCTTCATGAATGAAGCCGCTAAGTCCACAGGAGGAGGTGAAAAATATGCGGAAATATGAACTGCTTTATGTGTTGCAGCCAAACCTGGAAGAAGAGCAGCTCCAAACCCTGCAAGAAAGAGTGTTGACAATAATCCGGGAACAGGGAGGCCAGGATACCGAGGTCAAGGAATGGGGCAAGAGGCGCCTGGCCTATGAAATTTCTGACTTTCGGGAAGGGTATTACGTCGAAGTGCACTTCCAGGGTACCCCCCAGGTCGTGGCAGAGCTGGACCGCGTTCTCAAGATAACAAACGGCATCCTGAGGCACTTAATCGTCCGGGAAGAGGAGTAATATTTTGGGGGGTGAACGGCAGTGCTTAACAGGGTAATATTGATCGGTCGCCTGACCCGGGATCCCGAGCTGAAATATATACCTTCGGGAACGCCGGTGGCCACTTTTACCTTGGCTGTTAACCGTCCCTTCACCAACAAGATGGGTGAACGGGAAGCGGATTTTGTGCCCATTGTGGTCTGGCGCAAACAAGCTGAAAACTGTGCCAACTATCTGAGCAAAGGCAGCCTCGTCGCAGTGGACGGCAGGTTGCAGGTACGGTCTTATGAGCAGGATGGTCAGCGCAGATACGTTACTGAAGTGGTTGCTGAAGACGTGCGTTTCCTGGACGGGCGCGGCGACAGCCAGGCTCGGAGTGAAATCAGCCGATTACAGCAGTACGGCGCCGATGTTGCCGACGACGACGATATACCATTTTAGATAGGAGGTTTGCAGGTGCGCAAGGATAGGGGAAGAAAACGCAAGCGCGTATGCAGCTTTTGTGTCGACAAAATCGCCTGTGTCGATTACAAAAACGTCGACAAGTTGCGGCGCTATATATCTGAACGCGGCAAAATTTTGCCCCGGCGCATTACCGGCAATTGTGCCACTCATCAACGGCAATTGACGCGCGCCATTAAGCGTGCGCGCTTTATGGCCCTTATGCCGTATACAACGGAATAATGCAGGGGGCACCGGTCCCCTGTTTTTATACGGGAGGGAGAGCGTATGCCGGGCAGGGTGGATGTCGCGCGGAACCTGAAATTGCTGGAAGGCTTAAAGGTGCAATTGCTCACGGTTATTTCCGAGCTGTTTGCCGGGCTGTACACGGGCGCTGAAGAACGGGTCCTGGATGCCCTCAGCGCCGCCGTCGTCATTTTGTTCAGCATTGCCAACCGGGCGGGAATCAGTATCCGCCGCCTCGACTTGGCAGTAGAGGAAAAACTCGCCGAGCGGATCAAGCATCCCGGCAACAGCCTGCGGGATTTTGAACTGGAGCTCCTGCGTTATTGGCAGGGCAAAAGCGGAAACCAGTCAGGCAGTTAGGAGGTTGTTAGGGCGTGAGGGTTATTTTAAAAGCCAAGGTCAAAGGCCTGGGCGTTCCCGGCGACGTCAAAGAAGTATCCGACGGCTATGCGCGCAACTTTTTGCTTCCCAAAGGTCTGGCCGTTGTGGCGGATGCCGCAGCCTTAAGAAAACTGGAGCAACAACGGCAAAGCCAGTCTAAAAAAGAAATGCAGGAACTGGAGCATTGCCGTCAGTTGAAAGAACAAATTGAGGCGGAGGAATTAAAGTATATTGCCAAAGCCGGGGAAGGCGGACGCCTGTTTGGTTCGGTAACCAGCAATGATGTTGCCGCTGAATTGGCCAGAAAAGGAATCAGGGTAGACCGGCGCAAGATAGTCTTGCCTGAGCCCATCAAAAGTTTAGGCAAATTTAATGTAGAAATTCGCCTCCATTCCCAGGTTACGGCAAATTTAACCTTAATAGTAGCTACAGAATAAACTGTTTGGGACATTTTTAGGGTTGACAGAAACAAGATTCTGTAGTATCCTCTTTAAGTGCCTTGAGCCATTAGCTCAGCTGGTAGAGCACCTGACTTTTAATCAGGGTGTCGATGGTTCGAATCCATCATGGCTCACCATTCCTGGCCCCTTGGAGAAGTGGCTTAACTCACCAGCCTTTCACGCTGGCATTCAGGGGTTCGAATCCCCTAGGGGTCACCATTTGCGGAGCTGTGGTGTAGTGGTCTAACATGCCTGCCTGTCACGCAGGAGATCGCGGGTTCGAGTCCCGTCAGCTCCGCCATCCTTCCTGCCGCGGTAGCTCAGTTGGTAGAGCAGTGGACTGAAAATCCACGTGTCGGCAGTTCGATTCTGCCCTGCGGCACCATCGATCAGAGCCGGCGTAGCTCAATTGGCAGAGCAGCTGAATCGTAATCAGCAGGTTGCGGGTTCAAGTCCCATCGCCGGCTCCACTTTTACCCCCATCGGGGCTTTTTTTATTAATTGGAAAAAGGGTTTTCCTTCGGGAACAGCGAATTAAGCTACTGCAACGTACTTAGCCGGCGGGAAGGAGTGACCCATGCGAAAGAAGATATTATTTATATGGACAAGCATAATCCTCGTCATTTTACCGTCAGTTGTTGCCGCCTATTATTTGCCCAAGCCAGCGGTGGTGTACCGGGTATATGTCGACGGCATCAGCGTCGGCGTTGTCCAATCCCTGGAAGACTACACCGTGATGTTGCAGGAAATGCTGGCAAAAGAGGAAGCTGAGGTCGGTTTATGCCTCGCCTTTGCGCAAGAAGTCAAAGCCGAGAAGGAATTGCAATGGGAGCCCGTATCCGACGCCGGGGATGTCGGGGCGGCTCTGGCGGCCAGACTTTCCTATGTAACGGTGGGATGGTGCATCGCCGTTAACGACGAGCCCCTTGTGTGGATGTCCTGCCGGGAGGACGCTCAGGAGGTGCTGGACCGCGTCGCCAATTATTATGTCCACGAGGCTTCCAATCGGGAATTGCTCAGTGCGGAAATAATTGACGCGGTGGAAGTCCTCGCCGAAGAAGTTCTCCCCGAAGATATTACCGATGTGGACTCCGCCCTCGCCCTGCTTATCCAGGGCACGGAAAAAGTCGAGAAATACGTCGTTTCCAGGGGCGACACCCTGTGGTCCATTGCCCGTTCCGCCAATGTCAGCGAGGCTGAACTGCGGGCTGCCAATCCCTCCCTGCGCGACAGCAGTCTTTTGCGGGTCGGGCAGACCCTGAACCTGGTGGTAGCTGAACCCAAGGTCAAGGTGCGCACTGTGGAAAAAGTAAAAACATACGAAAACATTCCTTTTTCCACCACGTACCGGTCGACGTCGGGCTTATGGTATTATCAGTCCAGGACTGTGCAGGCCGGCGTGCCCGGAAAGAGGGAAGTGGTTTACGAAATAGAGTACATCAACGGCGAAGAAGTCAAGCGCACCCAGCTCAGCGCCAAGATTCATTCCCAGCCTGTAACCAGAATTGTGGAGCGGGGCACGGCGCTCTGGCCCAGCCGTGCCGTGGGGATGTTCCGGTGGCCCCTGAGTACCGGAACCATTACCGACCGGTTTGGGTCCTACCAGTATTGGCGTGCCCAGCCGCACAGGGGCGTGGATATTTACGCCCCTGAGGGCACCAGCATCTATGCCGCCGCATCGGGGACGGTGGTTAAGGCAGCATCCAGTCCCTCTTATGGCAACTATGTAGTTATTGATCACGGCAATGGCTATTCCACCCTGTATGCCCACGCCAGAAAACTGTTGGTTAGTCAGGGACAAAAAGTGTCCAAAGGCCAGCGCATTGCCGAGGTGGGCAAAACTGGAGATGCCACCGGCAACCATTTGCATTTTGAGGTACAACGCAACGGCAAGCCCATCGATCCGTTGCAGTTTTTCCGGCCCTAATAACCCTGCTGTACAGGCAGGGTTTTTAAATGCCAGGGCAGAATAGTTATGTAAACCGT
>JAAYIH010000023.1 GCA_012523545.1 Bacillota bacterium | reverse complement strand
ACTTTCTTCTTGTCCTTGAGCTTGCTCTTGATGATTTTATTGTAATGCTCCAGTATTTCCCTGCGCCTGACGATGCCGATAAATACATCGTTGTCGTCCACTACAGGCACAAAGTTCTGGTCGATAACCAGAGAGAGCAGATCTTCGATGGAAGCGTAAATGCGGACGGGATGGTTATCCATCCTCCTGGGAATATCCTTTAACATTATTTTCTCAGTACCTTTGAGATCGAGGCCGGGAGTGTTCTTGAATTTCCACAACAAGTCTCCTTCTGTCAAGGTGCCGACGTATTTGTTGTTTTCATCTATTATCGGGACTGCTGTGTAACCGCGATGCTCCATTCGTTCCATCGCCTGGCGCATGGTGCAGTTGATGGGCAGGTAGGCAACTTCTTTTTTCGGTATCAAAAAGAAGGCGACGTTGTCTGACATGCATCCTCCTCCTCCCGCGTATTCGTTGCACCTATATTATACATTAGTAGCCCGTGCAATCAAACTGCCAAAATTGTGAATACCAGGCAAAAGCCCCGATGCTTGGGGCTTTGCAAAGCTTATTACTTTTACCTTACAAATCTAAAGCCCCCTGACCAGGGCAGTTACGAGTCCGGCAATCAGCATCGCCAAAGCAACGGGGGCTGTGTAGCGGTAAATTTTGGCAAACCTGGCGTTGAAAAACTCCCGGGTCAGGATGAGGCAAAGGTGCAGCGGTGAGGTCATGTACCCCATGGTCGCTGCAATATAAGTCAGTCCCACTCCTGCCAGGTACGTGTTGGCCGGCAACAGGCCGACAAAAATCGGCATGGCAATGCCTACAGCAGCCTCGTGGGAGCCGGTGGCCAGGCCAATCAAGAGCGGCAGCACGGTGAGCAAAAGCCACATGGGAATTCCCAGGCCAATCAGGTCGGCGGCAAAATCGGTGAGGACGTCGCTTGCGGCCAGCAACTCTTTAAAGAGCATTACGCCCGCCACCACCAGGAGAAGCTGGGGCCTTAAGCCCGGTAATATCATCGTTTTGGCCCGCCGCAGAGCGGTTCCGGCCATGCGCGCCGCAATGTTGCCCTGTCCCGGTTCGGGCAAATTAAGCAGTGCTGCGACAATGCCAATCAGCAAGGCCAGGACAAAGTTAATACCCAAAAGCAGGTATGCGCCTATGATGAGCAAAATGGGCAGGATGCTCAACACAAACCGGCGAAAGTCCCCGTTATTCCAGTGCCCCCTGTTTTTGCCCGGCAGCCGGTGCAGCAACAAAAGCCAGCCCGCAACAACGCCGGCAGCCAGGGCCGGCAGGTTCAATACCGCCAGCTGCCGCGGGGAAATGCCGGCCAGGCTGGCGGCCAGGATCAGGCTGGGAATGATGGGCAGGGCAATGTACCAAATGTGCCGGAAAATAATATTTATGCCCGTCTTGTACTCGGGGCCAATACCCACCCGGTCTCCCAGCTGGTCCACCATGGGAGCGGACATCATCGCCCCGCCGGGTACGGTCAGGGCGCCGATGAGGCTGGGCAGGACCAACAGAATCCCCCTGGGATCGCCCAGGAGTTTGAGCAAACTGTCCACCATGACATCCAGGGCGCCGCTGGCTTTGAGAACATAGCCCAGGGCGCCGATGAGGAGCACCGCGGCCGCCAATTCCCAGGTCACGGGGCTGAGGAGCGCGCTTTTGCATGCTTCCGCCACCGCTTGGGGTTGCAACGGAATGCCAACGCAGATAAGCACGGAACCGGCCAGCATTGCCAGGCCGATGTTGATGCGTTTAATGGCCAGGACCATTATTAAGACGACAGCCAGGCCGATGGCAAAAATCCCCATTATTTAGCCTCTCCCTTCGGATAACACCATGCTATATTATAGGGCATAAGCCGGCGGGCGTCGAGGGGTACAACACAACACTCTCGATACAGATCGAGAGTGTTGCCTGTTACGGGTAGATGCGGTTGAGCAGCCTGGGGAAGGGAATTGTTTCCCGCAAGTGACTGAGGCCGCAAATCCAGGTGATGAAGCGTTCCAGGCCGATGCCGAAACCGGAATGGGGCACGCTGCCGTAGCGGCGCAGGTCCAGGTACCACTGGAAGGCCTCTTCCGGCAAATTGTGTTCCTTAATCCGTTGCAAGAGCAAATCCATGTCATCGATGCGCTGGCTGCCGCCGATGATTTCTCCGTATCCTTCCGGCGCCAGCAAATCGGCAGCAAGCACCACTTCAGGGCGCTGGGGATCGGGTTTCATGTAAAAGGCCTTGATGGCGGCAGGAAAACGCTCGACAAAGACCGGGCCGTCGTGCAGGTTGGCCAGCGCCGTTTCATCGGGAGCCCCGAAATCATCGCCCCATTGAATATCATGGCCCTGGCTTTGCAAGTACTCAATGGCTGCATCGTAGGACATTCTGGCAAAGGGTTTCTCCAGGACCTTTTCCAGCCTGGAGATGTCCCGCTGCAGAAGTTCGAGATCCTGCCGGTGCTTTTCCAGCACGGTCCGGATAACGTACTTGACTATTTCTTCCTGAATGGCGAGGTTTTCTTCGTGTTCCACAAAAGCCATCTCCGGCTCCAGCATCCAAAACTCAATGAGGTGCCTCCGGGTCTTGGATTTTTCCGCCCTGAAGGTGGGGCCAAAGCAGTACACCCGGCCCAGAGCCATGGCGGCAGCCTCCATGTACAACTGCCCGCTTTGGGACAGGTAGGCCTTTTCGCCGAAGTAATCGGTCTCAAACAGCGTGGTGGTTCCCTCGCAGGCTGCCGGGGTCAGGATGGGCGCATCCACCAGGCAAAAACCGCGGCTGTCCAGCCAGTCCCGCAGGGCCTTGACCACGGTGTTGCGTATCCGCATGATAGCCACCTGGCGGGGAGTGCGCAACCACAGATGGCGATGGTCCAGGAGGAAGTCCACCCCATGCTCCTTGAGGCTGATGGGATAATCCTTGGCCTCGCTGATGAGGACGATGTTTTCCAGCACCAGTTCGTAACCCAAGGGTGAGCGGGCGTCCCGCTTTACGGTGCCTTGTACTTCGATGGAGGATTCCTGGGGTATGGAAGCGGCCAATTCATAGATTTCAGGATCGCTCTCGGCCTGCACCATCACACCCTGGATAAAACCGGTACCATCGCGAATAATCAGGAATTGAATTTTGCCGCTGGAACGCCGGTTGTACAGCCAGCCTTTGAGGGTGACCTTCTTCCCTTCGTATTGGCCGATGTCGCGTATTAAAACAGTTTGCATGGCTTTTCCTCCTTTAGTCAAAGGGCGATGCACCGGGCGCCGTAGCCTCCAGTGACTCGGTAATGTCGTCGGTGAAACGCATGTACTGGTCGTCGAAAATTAGTTTGGTGATTCCCGTCCTGCCCGTCCTGTTCTTGGCCACGATGACCTCGACATCCTTGTCGGTGCCTTGAGCTTTGGCTTCTTCATAGGCCGCTGCACTTTGGCGGGAATGGCGGTAGAGGAAGATGACCATGTCGGCGAACTCTTCGATGTTTCCGCTTTCCCGCAGGTCGGGGAGCTGGGGCCGACGGTCGGAGCGGTGGCTGTAATTACGGTTAATCTGGGAGATGAGCAGGATGGGCACATCCAGTTCCGAGGCCAGGTTGCGCAATTGCAGGACGACGTCGCCGGTGGCCCGTGCTGTAGTAACGTTATTGGTAAGTTCCAGCTGGATGGTTTGCAGGTAGTCTACCACCACCAGCCCCAAAGAGCCCAGCTGGGCTTTCATGCGGCGCAGGCGCGCGCGAATCTGGGCGACAGTGAGACCCCGCTCATCGCTGATGAGCAAAGGCTTGTTATACAGGGAATTAATTTTGGTCTGAAAACGCTCCAGCTCATCATCCTGGAGCCTGCCCTGCTCGTAGCGTTGGCCGTCAAAGCGCAGTTCCGAGATAATCAGCCGGTCCATGATTTCTTCTGCACTCATTTCCAGGCTGATTATGCCCACCGGAACCGGAGGCTCTCGCTTGAGGACATTGCGCACGATGTTTAAGGCCAGGGCGGATTTGCCCGTGGAAGTGGCGGCAGCCAGCACAATAAGGTGCTTGTTTTTAAAGCCGTTAATCAGGTTGTCCAGGGAGAAATAGCCGGTAAGCAGGCTCTTGGGGGCAATGCCTTCCGCCCGTCGCAAATATTCTTCCCAGCGCTGGGACAATAAATCATTGATGCTGTGCACTGGTACAGTGGCGCTGAAATCTGTGGCGCCAAATACCAAATCCTGGGCTCTGGCCTGGATGCGGTCGAAATCCTCCCCCTTGTTGGCCGAAATTGATTCGGCGATTTCCAGGGCTGCCTGGAGCAACCGGCGCTGGTAATAGAGATTGAGGAGGCTCTTGTGCAAGGCATCCAGTTCGTGCTCATCCCTGGTGCCCAGACCCAGTCCGCTTATAAACCCCTCTACATCGTCAATACGCTGGGAGTTCTTCAAGGCCAGGTAAAGATCTGTTTGCGTACAGGAACCGGTCTCCTGGTAGGCCTTCAGCATGGCCTCGAAGGCAATTCGGTGTTCCAGGATGTAAAAACACTCGCCGTTAAGTTTGTCTGCCACCAGGTCCAAAATACGGGGCTCGGCGAGAACAGACGCCAGCAACTTTCTTTCCAGCACCCGGTCGTGGGGAAACCAAAAGCTGGTCTTGCCCTTTCCCAGTTCCAGGTACTGGCGGATAGTGCCTTCGGGCTGTTCCCAGTGCCTGGTCAGCTCCTTTATGATGTCTTCTACCACCAGGATGTTATCGACCTTTTTCAGGTAATCCCGTATCAGAGTATATTGTTTTTCCTTAATGGGTTCGGTCCGGAGCATGTACTTGACGGCAAACAGGTCGACGGGCTGGGCTGAGGCAATGACCTGACGGACGCCTTCTTCGCCGGCTGCCAACAGTACGTCGTTGAGGTCTTTGCAGCCGTCGGACGGCATGGCCACCTGGATGTGGATTTCGGGATCGCTGTTGCGCAGCAGGTCCCGGTTGGCCAGGACGCTCTTGTGGCCTGTCTCGTCGTTGTCTGGGACCAGGATGACGGTCTTCCCCTTACAAATCCTGGCAATTATAGCAGCCTGTTCTTCGGTCAGGGTGTCTTTGCATATGGCCACTGAATTGGGAAAGCCGCTCTGCCATGCGCTTAGCACATCGAAGTAGCCTTCCAGCACCAGCAGGGCCTCGCCTATGTGTTTGCGGGCTTTGTCCAGGTTGTACAGGATCTGCCCTTTGTTGAACACCTCGTCATTACGGGAATTTATATACTTGGGGCCTTTACCGGGATTGAGGAAACGCCGGCTGAACCCCACAGGTTTGCCGTAACCGTCGTTGATGGGGATGACAATGCTGTTGTCCTGGGCATCGTACCCGATGCCGAAGGCCTCAATGGTTTTTTGCGTAAAGCCCCTTTTGTTCAAGTACTCCCGGGCGATGGCTGCTTCGGTCAGCTGTTTTTGATTGTTCAGCACCGCCCGTTCATTGGCCCTTATCCTGTTGCGGCGTGCCCTGGCCTGGGGAGATTCCTCGGCCTGCAAATCCACCCCCGCCAGTTCGGCCAAAAAGTTGATGGCCTCGTGAAAATCGTAGTTGTAATGGGCCTTGACAAACTCAATGATGCTTCCCCCGCTCTTGCACCCAAAACAATAATAGCTTTGGGAATCCGGGTAAACCGTCAGGGAAGGGGTTTCGCTGTCGGGATGCAATACGCAAATACCCTGGTAAACGCGACCGGCCTTTTTGAGCTGGGTGTACTGGCCGATGAACTTTACCAGGTCAATTTTATTTTTCAGTTCTTCGACAATGTGCTGGTAATTCATTGCTTTCCCCTCCCTACAGGTTGAGGCGCAAATTTCCTTTCAGTTCCATTATTTTGGAGCAGCACTCACTGAGTCTCCAGGCGATGCGTTCTCCGTACAGGTCGTTTTGGCTGCGCCGGATCAGTTCTTCCAGGGTAAAATTGGATGTAACCACCAGCGGCAGACAATAGCGGTAGCGATAATCGATGATCTGCGCCAGGTTCTTGAGGGCAAATTCCGTCGGTTTCTCCACGCCCAAATCATCCAGCAGCAGGAGGTCGACATTTCTCACTTCGTCGATGAGGTCTTGCTCGGTTACTTCTCCGTCCCGCAGGCTGTAGGTGGCCCGCAGCGAATCGAGAAAGTCGGCGTAGACCACATACTTTACCGTCATGCGCTGGCTGAGCGAGTTGGCAATGCAACCCAGCAGGTAGGATTTTCCCGAACCGGTGGGGCCGTGAATAAACAGGCCCTGGCCGGAACAGGGTTTGAGTTCCTGGCAAAATTGCTTTACATATTCAAAGATCCTGCGCGCCTGTTCCCGGTATTGGGGTTGGTACAGATTATAATTGACCTTGTCAAAGGAAGCGTCGGCAATGCGGGCAGGCAGTCCTGCCGCCTGTTGATGCAGGCGGCGGCGCTCCTCGATGGAACACTGGCAGGGTACGGCATGCTCATCGTCGATATATACCCAGCCTGTATCGCTGCACGCGCGGCAATTCCACCTGGGTTGCAGGGAATCGGGATCGATGTTGAATTGCTTCAGCAGGTCGGCTTTTTCCCGGCGCAGCTGATCCATTCGCTGTTCCAGACCGGTTAGCTCCTGACCAGAAACGCGCCCCTGCAGCCTGGCCAGGGTCATGCTGATAATGCTTTTTTTGAGGCCGTTAATTTGCTCGTCCAGCTTTTTCAGTTGTGGAAAGCGGGCATACAGAGATTCCATGTATTTTTCGTGTTCCATTAGTATCTGCTGGCGCCGGTCAGCTTCGTAATTGCGGATGTGGGACAATTCATCCCTCACTGCCATCATCCCCCATACCAATCATGGTTTTGCGCTTAAGCACTTTTTGCAGGTCGGTTATGCTGTGTCTGTGGGTATAGGCAGGCTTGCCGGCATCGGCTTTACGTTTGCCCTTGCCGGAAAACCATTGGTCTATAAAGGCGACGGTGGGGGCCCCTTTGCCCTGGTACTCACCTGAAAGGATGGCCTGTTGGATTACGGCCCGCATCTCTTCCACAGTTCCGGCCTTGTCCATCCACCGGTCGACAATTTCCTTTTCCGCCGGCGTAAGGGAATTATAACTGCGGCCCAGCTCCCTTTCCACTGCACGGTAGTATTCCCAGCGGGCATGAAATTCCTGGTCTACCCGCAACAGGTCCTCGTAGTTTTTGATGCCCTGCAGCACCCACTGCCGCACAATTTTGTCGGCGTATACGCTGGGACAGGTACCTTTGGCCCCTTCCAGCTGGACCTTGCGTTTTGTCCGCTCCAGCAGTTCTTCCAGCAGGCGCGTATCCCGAATGTGCGCAAACCACCAATCGAAACGCTCCCGCAGTTGCCGGTTGGGCACGAAATTGCATTCTTTGATGAAACGGGTGGCAAACTCATCGGCCGCTTGTTCGCTAAGGGTGTGGTCGGCGGGAGACTGGACAGTTGCGGCAACCTCCTGATACGAAGTCTGTCCGCGCCGCATCAAAAAAGATTCGGCCAGCGTTACCAGGCGACGCTTCTGCTCCGGCGGGAAGGTTGCGCTCTCGGCAACCGCCAATATAGCCTCGACGCTCAGCGGATAATGCACCACAGTGACGGCCTTGTCAACCTGCTCCAGGAGTTTGCACCTCTTCAGTTCCTTGATGGCATGGTGAAAGGACTTTTGCGTCATGTTCATCCTCTGTAACAGTTCCGGTTCCGGAACTTCCTGGCCGCGGACAAGGTTGTGGTACAGGTTAATCCATACGCATATGGCTTCATATCCCACTATGGGCTGGTAAATTTCCAACAGCTCAGCCGGAATCAGGGTCGGTTGTTCGACGTTGTTGAGCCGGTATTTCACCAGCCTCTCCCCCCGCTCAAACATACTCCGGTTCCCCGGCGCCGGGACCAGGCAACCGGGCAAGTTGCGGCACTGGAAAACGAACAGGCATCAGGACGCGGGACAAGCTGGAGTGAAGATTTTCCTGCGCGGCAAAAAGAAAACGCAACGGGCAACGTGCTGGCAGTATGCATGTCCAAAATCGCCGTTGTCGACGGTAAAAAAAAGGACCCGGTGCGTTTGAGCTTTTTCCATGTGATGCCGTCCATGCTTCTCACCCCAGTTAATTCTACCATATGCGGAAAAAAATAAGAACCCGTCCCCTTATTTTGGTTCCCCTTCAGCAATGGCCACACCGGCGCTGGCCCCCAGACGCGTAGCTCCGGCATCCAGCATTTTTTTGGCGGTTTGGTAATCGGAGATTCCTCCCGACGCCTTAATGCCAAAATCCGGGCCGACAGTCTGGCGAATGAGGGCAATGTCTTCGACTTTGGCCCCGCTTAGAGCAAAACCCGTCGACGTTTTGACAAAGTCCGCCCCGGCCTCCTGAACCAGCTTGCTGGCCAGTACAATTTGCTCCCGGGAAAGGTATGCCGTTTCGATGATAACTTTGACCAGGGCACGCCCCCGGACAGCTTCGACCACCGTAGCAATGTCGTCCTTGACAGCTGCAGTATTTCCGGAAAGCATGTGCCCGATGTTCATTACCATATCGATTTCTGTTGCGCCGTCGGCCACCGCCAGTTCAGCGGCCATGGCTTTAATTTCAGGCTTGTCCGCGCCAAAGGGGAAACCCACGACGGTGGCTACGCCGACCCCGGATTCTGCCAACAATTGCGCGCACAACTTAACAAAGCCGGTGTGCACGCAAACGGCAGCAAAATTATATTGCATGGCTTCACGGCACATGCGTTTGACGTCAGCAACGGTGCCTGTGGCTTTGAGTAAAGTGTAGTCTATATACCTGGCTATGCTCATCTCTTTTTCCTCCTTGCCTATGTTTCGTAAATGCTGACCACCATTTCCCCGTCGCGTTGTGAAACTCCGAAAATGAGATTCTTGTGCTTCAGGGTTCTGTTTAAAAAGTCTATCAATATGTAAAGGTTTTCATTATAAGGAACCGCTTGAGTGGCAATCAGTTCCAGCTTATCTGCCAAAGAAACACCCCCTTTTGTTATATTCTCTCCTGGTTGTCCAAATCCTGTCAAGCATATTATTTTCGGATTTGCTAAATCTAATTACGCAAGAGAGTGCCTGTTCGTTGCAAAATAATGGCTGATTTTTCCTGTGACGACAATGGACACGACAGTTCAATTTCATTTGGCAAAGAATGAGTCCGTGACACACCCTTGGCTGCCCTCTCTGTTTTGGCCAGCATCCCCATATTTCTTATAACATAGTCACCTTCCCTGCGACAAAAAATATGAGCAGGGAGGTGAGAAACATGCCCCGTAACAGGAACAGGCTTTCCGGTTTGGTGGACGAAAAGTTGCTGGATCAATTCAAATACGAGATTGCCGAAGAACTTGGCTTACGCGACAAGATAAACAGCCAGGGCTGGGCCAACATGACATCTCGTGAGTGCGGGCAAATAGGCGGCAAAATTGGCGGTAACATGGTCAAGGTACTGATTCGCAATGCCCAGCGCATGATGGCGCAAAACAATCCCCTTCCGTAGATGCGGGCGCCCTTGGGGCGCCTTTGTGCTTTGTCGAACTGGATAAAGCCGCAAAAATGTAGTAATATTATTTTATTAAAAGGAGGGATAGCAATGGACGCTCAGACCAAGAAAACATTGTATGCTGCAGGTAAAATTGCCCTGAAAGCCCTGAAGATCTTGTGGATTCCGGCAGTATTGTTCCTGGCCTTCCTTATCGGGTCTTATATCGGGTACCAGTTTATGTCCGATACTTCCGGTTCAGATGTGTTTAAGGCAGAGACTTGGCAGGCTTTTTGGGAGCAGCTCAAGTCCATGCGCAATCCTTACGTAAATTGAGAGGATAACGATGTTACTGTCTCATTTGCTTGCCAAAGCGCAAATTCCTGGTCCGGCGGGCGCCGACCCCGATATTACCGGTATTGCCGACAACTCTGCCCATGTTCAGCCAGGCCATATCTTTGTCGCCATCAAAGGTTATCGGTTTGACGGCAATGAGTTTATTCCCGATGCCCTGGCCCGGGGCGCCGCTGCCGTTGTCACAGAGCGGGAAATGACCCTCCCCGTTCCGGTTATTGCAGTGGCCGATGCCAGGATCGCACTGGCCCAATTGTGCAATGCCTGGCATGATTTTCCAGGCCAGGCCATGACTGTCATCGGTGTTACCGCCAGCAACGGCAAAACCACAACGTCCTTTATGATCGACAGCATTCTCAGCCGTTACTATGGCCGGACTGGTCTCATCGGCACCGTCATCGTCAAGGACGGCAGAAATGCGTTTAGCGCCGACTTAACCACCCCCGGTGCCCGGGAACTTTACCAATGGCTGGGCGCCATGCGCGACCACGGCTGTTCTCACGTCACTATGGAAGTCAGCTCGGCCGGTCTGGAATTACACAGGGTGCACGGCATAGACTTCGACATCGCCGCTTTTAACAACGTCACCCGGGAGCACATCGACTTCCACGGCAGCTTTGAAAAATACTGGCAACAAAAGTCCAAACTCATTCGCAATCTGTCTGCGCAAGCCGTTGCCGTCCTCAACGGCGACGAGGAAAAAATCCGGGCCCTCGCCGGCCAGACCCGGGCCGATGTTGTCACATACAGCCTCAAGGGCAATCCCGCCGACATACTCATAAAAGATGTCGATCTCAGCACCGGCGCTGCCAGGTTTAATTACATTGTGCCCAAGAACTATGCCGGCAGGCGACATTCCCTGACCGCTGCCTCATTGGCGGTCCGGCTCAAGGTTTTGGGCCTGCACAATGTCTACAATGCCGCTGCGGCCATAACAGTTGCCAAGCTGTGCGGAGTACCTGATGAACACATTATAGACGCCCTGGCCGATTTCACTGGGGTCGAACGCCGCTTCCAATTGATATATGACCGGGACTTTAAAATCATCGACGACCACTTTGCCAACGCCGGCAATATAGATATTACTTTGGAAACCCTGGGCTTGATGCAGTACAACCGGCTCCACCTGGTCATAGCTATACGCGGCAGCCGAGGGAGCACCGTCAACGCTGAAAACGCGCATGCCGTAGCGCGCTGGGCGTCTAAGCTGCCCCTGGCCGGGGTCATTATAACCGACAGCGTGGAATTTACCGGTGAGCGCGACCGGGTAAGTGATGAAGAAAGGTCTGTCTTTCTGGGCATCCTGGCCGAAGCCGGCATAAAGTACGTATATTATCCAAAATTAACCGACGCCATTGAGCACGTTCTCAAGGAGGCCGAAACAGATGACGTCATCCTCCTGGGCGGGTGCCAGGGCATGGATCATGCCGCCCATGTCATCATTCCTAAAGTTGCCCGGCGCCACGCACCTGATGAGCAAAAAGAAATACTCAAAATACTGGAAAACCGGGTAGCCGGGTCATCTTGACGAAAAAAATATCCTCTTGTATAATAGGAAAGGTCCGCGGGGCGTAGCGCAGCTTGGTAGCGCATCTGGTTTGGGACCAGAGGGTCGCAGGTTCAAATCCTGTCGCCCCGACCAGGTTAATAAGCTGTTGGAGCTGACAGATTTAGCTCCCCGTTGCGCAATGTGCCGATGTGGCTCAACTGGTAGAGCAGCTGACTTGTAATCAGCAGGTTAGGGGTTCGAGTCCTGCCGCCCCAGCCATGCAAATTAACAGGTGGACATTTCTCCACCTGTATCTTATGT
>JAAYIH010000022.1 GCA_012523545.1 Bacillota bacterium | reverse complement strand
TTGCCAATACCGCAGACGGCGACGCAGAAGGCAGCGGCACCGCCAAAAAGGATGAGCACGACTGCGAGCAATTCCACTATTGCGCCGCATTCTTCATGCCTGGTCGCGACGTCTTGCACCAGCGCAGGAGCAACGTAAGTCACGATGTCACCTCCTCACCTTTGGAATGGGCGGAAGCTTCCAGGTTATGGAAATCCATAACCCGACATCACTATAACATTGCCCCACCGCTTTGACACTGTAGAGAACCACAGGATAACGACAATTGGCGGCGCTCCTGCTGCGCAACTATTCTGCCGCAGTTCAGAGACCTATAACCCCGGTCTGCTCATCAGCTTAAGCCACCGGGTCACGGCTTCGGTGCGGGTTGAAACCTCCAGCTTGTCCAGGATATTGCCGATGTGAAACTCCACCGTCCTGATCTTTATCCGCAGGCAGTCGGCTATTTCCTTGTTCTGCAGCCCCCTCATCACCAGGTTCATAATCTCCGCCTCCCGGGGCGTAAGGACATTGAGAGGGCAGGCCCACTCTTCCCGGCTTGGGGGCTCCATATTCAACACCGCATATACAGTCCTGATTATTTCCCGGCTGCTGCATCCCTTGGAAAGGACGGCAGCCAAAATATTATTTATATAAAAACCGGACTCTGGCTGTCCTGCTATTAAAATAACCTTTAAATGCGGAGCGATTTTTTTCAGGTCTTTGGCCAAGTCAATGCCGCAAATATCAGGGAGGTGTGCATCCAGTATTACTGCGTCGGGATCCTTCTCTTTTACCAGCAGCATGCACTCTCTCCCGCTGGCAGCGGTACCCGCAATCTCAATATGCGGTTCCCCCGCCAGCCAGGAAACCAGTCCTTGCAGCACAACCGGGTGATCATCCACAATAAGCACGCTGGCCAGCGGCTTATCTCTGAGCCTTCTCAAGCAACTCTCACCCTTTCTTTACCCGAGGTTGGCGCTCAGATCTGAATCTATGCGGATAACCGGCCATACTGTCCGCTGAACTTCTTTTCATCCCTCCCCTCTCTCAGTTATTTAAAAATTGGCATTTATGGCGGTGGAGTTTATCTTATCACAATAGATAAAAAAATAAACCGGATAATTTTCCGGTTTATTTCTCCTGGAAAAACGCATGCCGGCAGGGCAGCAGCCTTAGGTTTCCGCAACTCTCTTTCTCTCCAGCGTCAACATCCGTTGCCGCCAGGCGCCCCGCTTGAAAATCACTGCGGTAATAACGGCCCCCAGGGTCCAGGACACCAGCAGCGAAATAAAGGGGGATTCCGGCCTGCCGTTGGGGTAGAGCGCGCTCCTGGTCAGGTACGCCAAGCCGTAGGCGGTGGGCACCCGCAACAGTACCGCGGCAATCAGGGAAATCCACATGGGCGTCATGGCGTCCCCCGCTCCCCGCATGACGCCGGTAAGGCACTGGGTTACCGCCACCGCCACGTAACCCAGAGCCAGGATGCGCATCATGCGCATGCTCAGGGCCACCAGCTCGGGAGTGTCGGTAAAGACGTTCATGAGATGACGGCCGAACAACAACAGCAGCACGGTGATGGTGGCGGAAACGCCCACGGCAATCAGGGTCCCTTGCTTGCTCCCCTGCCGCACCCGGTCCATCCTCCCCGCCCCGATATTTTGCCCGGCGAAGGTGGTCATGGCAGCGCCGAAGGAAAAGTTGGGCATCATGGCAAAGCCGTCGACGCGCATGACGATGACGTTGCAGGCGATGACCATTTCCCCGAAACTGTTAATCAGCGACTGCACCGCCACCATGGCCAGGGAAAAGATGGCCTGGGTCAGCCCCGACGGCAAACCCAGCTTCATTATGGTGAGGGTAAGTTCCCGGCTGGGCTTGAGCATTGACCAATTGAGGTCGAAGTTTTCGGTCATGCTGCGCAGCTTCAGAAAGCACAGCGCGGCAGAGATTCCCTGGGCGAGGACGGTGGCCAGGGCCACGCCCGGAACCCCCAGGCCAAACTGCGACACAAACAAGATGTCCAAACCCACATTGAGGGCGGTGGCTGCCAGCAGGAAGACCAGGGCCGACACCGAGTCCCCCAGTCCCCGCAGAATCCCGGCAAAGATATTGTAGTACGAAAAGCCGGCAATGCCGAGGAAGAATATATTGAGGTAATCTGCGCACCAGTCAATGATGGAAGCAGGCGTGTTCAGAAACTGCAGCAACGGCCTGCTCACTGCCGGGCCGATGACCATGATAATGGCGGATGACAAGGCGGTCAGGGTGATGCAGGTGCCTATGGTGCGGGAAAGCTGTTCCCGGTCCCTGGCGCCAAAGAACTGCGCCACCGCAACCCCCGCCCCCACCGCAATCCCGGCAAACAGCACCAGGAGCAGGTATAGTACGGGCATGGCGCTGCCCACGGCGGCCAGGGCGTTGTCCCCGATATAGCGGCCGACGATAATCGAATCGGCAGTGTTGTATAGTTGCTGCGCGATGTTCCCGATTAACATGGGGACGGCAAACTCCACAATCCGCTTCCACGGCGTCCCCTGGGTCAAATCTTTAGCTGCAAATAGTCCTCTGCTTGCCGCCATGGCGCACCTCCTGAGACAGAAAAATAAAGCCCGCAGTGGACTTTCGCCTGTGCATACTGTATTTAATTTAATCCCCCGGCAACCTCCTGTCAAGGGGCAGAGGTCCGATTGCCGGTAGTATCCAGTGAAAGCCGTGGCTGGCCCGGCAAGCTTCCAAGTCTTCTGCTTTACGCTAAAGATACAGGCGGCACTGGGCAAGCAAAGCTTCCGGGGCTTACGATCATTGTCTATTTTGTCGAATTTAATATTTAAGACTTTCTTGCCATTTTCGCGACCTTATGGTAATATTACAGCAAGAAGGCCTTATGAGAAATTTTCTGTCACATAAAACGATGCTGCGTCCGATTAATTCAGGGCAAATATGATTCTGGGCGCGTTAAAAGTGAACGGGTTCCATACAACCTACACCAGTTACAATTGGTCGGAGTACTTTTAGTTTAGATTGGAGCGAGGGGAAACTGCCTCGCTCCTCCCAAATATTCCAGGGAGGTGACTCAGATTAGTCAAGTTTTCAATCGTGCATTCTTGCTGATAGTTATGTTTTCAGTAATTGCCACGATGTTTTCCCTCTGTTTTTCTACCATCGCCGAACTTTATCTACTGGAAGCAGATTCGCCCGATTTTCTGTCTGGTGATGCAATCACCATTGAAATCGAGCAAAATCTGGCAACAGAACATGCCACCGTTCAAGATTTTATCACAAACTCAACCTTGTTTGTTTGAAGTCAGGTTGCTGATTAACGTAAAAACGCGAAGGATGGGTGAGAGCATGAAAAAGAATATTGCTTTTATGGCTATCATGTTACTCGTAGCATTAACGACAGCTTGCCACAATAACGACGCTGGAGAATATACTGTCAACCCTATCATAGCATTGCAAAATGAAGATGCCGTTCGTGCACAGTTAAACGAAATTGCCGCAGATGATCAATATATTTACATACCCTTTCAGGCATATACATATGATCCGGATATTAAGGAACAACGACCCCAAGACGGCGGGATATTCAGGATGTGCAAGGAAAGCGAGGAAGTTGTTCGACTGTCTTACGATAGCGCCTTTGGATTAATCGAATGCAACGGGTATTTGTATTATTTTAATGAGCACGATTCCAACCATCTGTACAGAATGAAAACCGATGGCACTGAGCGTACCAGGTTCGCCGAACTGGAATACGGAACCGGAATATCTTACGATTATCATGACTGTCAACTCTACTTCTCCCCGGGTGAAGCTGATTGGGGCACGTGGACGTCTAAAGGAAAAACCTATGTAATGGACCTTATCACAGGCCAGTACGAAGAAATACTCCCCATATACGCCTTGAGTTTTCATGTTAGCGAGCCGTGGATTTATTTTACGCCCGGCAGCAATTATCAGCAAATTATGGATGGACTAATTTGGAGAATTAAAAAAGGCGATACGGTCATAGAAGAAGTCGCTGAAGGAATAGAATTTCCCCGGGTAATGATCGATAGTGTAAATTTCCTGTACCCAAAATACTGGGGAAAGGATATTATTTTAATAAAGTTCAATGTTGAAAGCAAAGAAAAAGAGGAGCTCTATACATTTCCAAAAGGTGAGGCGGTTCGGACTTTCTTCTTTCAAGACGGTTGGCTCTATTGGGGCAGTGTAAAAAAAGTGTTTAGATCGGATATGAATACCACCGAAGAGATACCTTTGCCGCCAGAACATGCTGATGTTGTAGTACATGTGTTAGGCATCGAGGGAGAGTGGCTTTTCTATGAGATATTCTTAAAACCTGGCCACAAGGATTGGAGTTATTTTGAAAGATTTGGCCAAACTAAACAACTGCATGCTGTAAAAACAGATGGGAGCAAGCACGTAGTGATTAACCCGGATTTTGAATATTAAGGTTAAAGTACGCCTATGACACGAATTGCGCGTCAGAGAGAGCGCCATCCAGCGCAATCCTGCCGCGAAGCTTGGGAAGCGCAGCGTCCAGATAAATACCTGTTCGGCCTGGCCGCCCTTTAAGGCTTACAGCAAGTCGGCAAAGAGGGGTTCCGCTTCCAGGTTTAGGCCCGGGAACACAAAAGACGAAGCGACCTCCCGTCCCGCATAGACGCCGAACTTGTCGATTTCACTGTCCTTAAAGCTGTACAGCAATATCTTCTTTTGCGTGGGGTCGACGATCCAGTATTCCTCCACCCCCGACAGGGCATAGGTGTTCAGCTTGTCGATCATGTCCTTGGTGCGGGTGCTGGGGGACACTATCTCCATAATCAGGGTAGGGGTGCCCATGTAGCGCCCCTTTTCCGTCATATTGTCCTTGAGGTCGCGGGCCACCACCACATCCGGCTGCATGACATCCGGCTCTTTGCTGTCCTTTTTAAAGAAGTGAACTTCAAAGGGCGCAAACAGCACATGGCAGTCCGTGTCGCGGAAGTACTTGTCCAGCACCAGATAGAGCCTGGCCAGGAGCTGCTGGTGGCGCACCGACGGCGGCTCCAGCAGGTAGATTTCGCCGTTGATGAATTCCATCCTGAGGGTGCTTTTCTCGGCTATCTCTATAAATTCCCCATAGGACACCTTCCTGCCCCCGTACTGGTAATCCAGCGCCTTTTCCTTCATGGTAAAATACTGTTCCAAATCGGTGACGTAGGCGGTCAGCCGGGCCACTTTGCGGCCGTTTTTGGTGATGACCACATCGTTCTGGCGCGCGGCATAATCCAGGTATTTGCCGAGATTCTGCTTGAGCTCCGTCACTGATATGACCAAACTTTCCCGGTACTTCACTTTGGACATGGCGACACCTCCACCGCCATTATATCCTTTTGGTACCAAATATACAAGAATTTGGTACTAAAACGGCATCCATTACGCACCCCAACAAGTGGAATACTTGTATCCTTTCCGGCCCATTACCGCCCTCTAAAACCTGCCCAAAAGATAACAAAAACCCCTGCAGGTCTGTACTCCCTGCAGGGTCGTTCATGTACCCTGGGCTGGGGCAAGAGTCAAATCTGCCGCGCCCGCCCCTACATTTCTCTTTTTACCGGCAGAATAGCCTCCAGGCAGATGGTGGGGCCGAAAAAGCTCACGGGCGGATCGGTAACCAGGTAGACGAAGACAATATCGGTGTTGACGATCTCAAAGCCCTGGAGGTTGAGCAAGGGGAAAGCGCCAATGGTGTAACCCAGCCACCGGGCCACATACTGCACGGCGTTGTCCTGGGGACTGAATTCCACCACGGCACGGGCCCTTATATCGGTCTGGCAGTTGGTAATCATGATGTTGTAGTTTCCGTCCGGCGCCGTCTCTCCCCGGCCCAGGCGGCTGAACTCGGTGACGGCAAGGTTCCAGCTTTTCTTCTCCACTCCCGGCGGGTAGTAAGTGCACGCTGTGTTGAGGGTATTGATGACGTCAAAGTCGATGTACAGGGGCACGTAATTAATGGGCGTGGGTCCTGTGAGCAACATCAGGGGGAACATGTTGCCGTTGTCGAAGAAGTAGAACGCCTGGTCCAGGGAATTGCCCTCGCCAAACCCGTACCGGGCCCAAACGGCAAAGCCGTTGGGGAAGTTCAGGACAAAGGGCCCGGCGATCAGCTGGTCCAGGAAAAACTGCGTGAGGTTACAGGGGACGCCCTGGCCCAGCCAGGGAACCATCATGAGGAAAATGTACTGGACCCCCATGAAGGAGACGCCGGAAATGGCCAGCCCCTGGGTTTCAGTGGCGGTAAAGGTCAGGGACCACCCGTTGCGTTCAATTGTATCTGTAACGCCGCTGGCCTTAAATTCCGGGGGAAATTGCTTCCCTTGCGGTTCGGGTTCGGGCTCAGGCACGGGAGGGGCAGCTTCAAAATTGCCTTCGACGCTTAGGAGCTCCATTTTTTCGCCGGTGACGGGATTCCTGGCAATCATTTCACCTATATCTCTGGGGACTTCAGACATTGGCCATATCACTCCATTATCGATGTGTCTTCAATACAGAATATGACCAAGCCAACCCCTTGCAACCGGGCATAATCTATGCTTTTTATGTCTATTCACCCCGGCTATAGCTCCTCGGCATCCCAGTACTCCTTTGTCAGCGCCTCCGCAAACTGTGAGGGGCGCTCCCGATGGGCAAAGACCATTAACCTGCGCATTGCCCTGCTGCATGCCACAAACAACAACCTGCGTTGCCTGGCCAGGTGCTCTTCTTCATCTACGCCGTCCTTTGCAGGCATGGGCAGGCGGCCGGCTTCCAAACCCACAACGGCCACCACCGGAAATTCCAGGCCCTTGGCGGCGTGCATGGTCATCACCTTAACCCCCGGGTGGGTAATGTCCACCTCCTGGGAGCGCATGGCTTTGGCCTTAAACCTCTTGTCCAAAAGCTCCATAACCGTGTTCATCTCTTTTCCCGAGGGGCAGAGGACAGCGGCACTGCCCAGGGTAGCCCGCTCGCTGCGCAAAGCTTCCCACAAGTACGAGTTCAATCTTTCCCCCAGCTGGCGCTGGGTGCTGTACTTGGCCAGCACAGGCCTGCTGCCGTGGTAGACCGCGTCAACGCCGAGGGTTTCCTTGTCGGCGCCCTGGGAATCCGGGGCCAATTGCAACACCGCTTGCCAGATTTCTTTGGTGGTCCTGTAGTTACGCCGCAAAATGCGCGCCCGTCCCTGCACCCGCAAATCCTCAGCCATCTTGGTCCAGGAAAACCCGCTGCCCCAGATGCTCTGGTTAGTATCCGCTGTCAGGAAAATGTTCCTGCGGTTATGGCATAGTCCCATTAAAAAGCGTATGGCTACGGGTTTTAAGTCCTGGGCTTCATCGATAAAAATATAGTCGTACTGGGGAGTCACGTGCTCCGCAGCCGCTTTCAGCCTTTCACTGAACAGGCAACACTGATCCCGGCGCAACAAATCCCGCATAACCTCATACAACATCCATAAATGGCGGCGCTGTTGTCTGCCCAGGGACCTGCCCCGTCCCGTCCGGTCGAACTCCAGGTACTCCTCCACGCTGCCCAACCCCTGGCCAACGACAACCCAATCGATCTCCTCCGCCAAAAAATAGGCGTCGGCCTGGGAAAAGCTGAACCCGGGAATTTGCTTTTCACACACCGCTATGGCAGCCTGGACATACTCGACGGGCTCCACCGGCTTAAGGCGCTGCCACTCCGGGGGCAGGTTCCTGAAAGCCAGAGAATCCGCCGTTCTCACCTCAACATAATCTTTACCCGGCCCCAGATCCAGGCAATCCAGCAGATGATTGGAAGCCCGTTCCAGAGACTTGGTAAAGGTTGTGTACAGTATGCGCAGCGGTTGGTCCTGCTCAAATAAATCCAATTGCCGCAAACTGTTTACCAGCGCCCTGATGCAGTACAAAGTGACCGTGGACTTTCCGGAACCGGGCCCTCCCTTGAGCAGCCAGGGTCCCTGGGGGCGCGAGTTGGTTTCGAACCGGGAAACAAACTCCAGCTGTTCCTCGTCCAACATCAGCAGGAAGCTGGCCAGGCTGCGCTGCCCGGCGGCAGCTTGTCCGAT
>JAAYIH010000021.1 GCA_012523545.1 Bacillota bacterium | reverse complement strand
GCGGGGGGGTCCGGGGCAGGGGTTTCGGGTTGCGGCTCAGGCAAGTATCCGGCCTCCGGCGCCGGGGCGGGCTCGGCCAGGGAGGCAACGACCTTCTTTGCACCGGCTGCAAACAAGTTGCCGTCCAGGTCGCCGCCGGCGGCCAGGAATTCCATCAGCCCGGCAAAGAGCCACGCTCCCAGAGCCAGGTCCGCCGGCCACTGGATGGCCACAGCGGGAGTAAACAGGCGCGCCGTCCAGCCCAGGCGCAGGTTGTACTGGGGCTTGCGGAAGGGGGCGGGCTCAGGAAGGTAAGCCAGCTGGAGCCCGTGCCGGACTTTGTTTACCAGCTTTCTGGCCAAGGGCTTGCTACGCAGGGCGGCGCCCAGATAGCTGACGGCGAGACGGGGCGAACCCGGTTCAACGGCCACGATGATGTGGCTGGCGGGGAGCTTGCCGCCGGTGTGGAAGATTATTTGTGCGCCGGCAGCCGCACACAGCCCGATAAAATGTTCCAGATCCTGAGGCAGGCCCCGGGCAAGGGAATCGGTGCTCAGCACCGTAATGCATAAACGCTTGCCCGCCAGGGGGCTGTTGAAAAAGATTATCTTCTCCTGCCACATGCCGACAAAAGTACTAAGGGCATCGCCGGGGACGTAGATCCTGCCGTTCATGTACAGGCCCGAGTCGTCCAGAGTACTGGCGCCTTTAACTATTCTCAGCTCCATCTCAATCACCCCAGAATAGACTTTTGTATATTGTATGCGCCGCTTTCAGCCAATGCAAATAAAAAAGACCGCGTTACAGCGGTCTTTGCTGTCAGGGCGCCTGGATAAACATCTGCGTGACCACGACGCCCGAAGGATTGATATTGACGATGCCGATGCCGATGTGGGTAAAGTAGGGGTTGAGCAGATTGGCCCGGTGGTTGGGGCTGTTCATCAGGCGCAGGTGGGAAACCTGGACGCTGCCGGCCTTGGAGAGGTTTTCTCCGCCGCGGATAAAGATGATGCCATTGGCCCTGAACATGTCAAAGGCGGTTCCGTAGGTGGGGGAGCGGTGGTCAAAGTAATTGTTGTCCACTATATCCTGGCTCTTCAGCCGGGCCAGGCGGGTCAGGCGCATGTCCGCCTGCAGGGGCTGAAGGCCGTGGGCCAGGCGGTCTCTGTTGATGAGCTCCAGCATCTGCTGCTCCCGGGCAGTGAGCTGGGAAGGGAGCGGAGCGGAATCGGAGCCGGCAGGCGGCGCAGGACTGGGATCCACGGGAGAGATGGGGTTGGGGCTGGCAGGCGGGGCAGCAGGGGCCTGCTGTTGCGCCAGCAGCGCTTTTCTGCCCGCCGCCCTGCTTGCCCAGAAATCATCGACCCGGGCAGGCTGGGATGGCGCCGGCGCCGGTTGAGGGTCGGGCTGGGGCGGCCGGGGCGCCTGAGGCTGAGACAGGTACTGCTGTAAGTAAGCGTAGTAGGAAATTGCCTGGGCGGCCGGCGCAATTGCGACCATTAAAGCCAAGGCCAGGCCGAGGCAGAAAACCAATTTAGCCGTCTTTGTTGCCAAGAAAAACACCTCCGCAGTCGTTTGGCTTTACTTTACATAACTTAACTGCAGGGGACAAGCTTTCCCTGCCGGCGGCAGCAGACGTACTGGCCGCTTACGGCGTCCGTGGTCCGCAGCGCTGGTTTTAACGGAGAATTGCCCGGCGAGGGTAAGATTTGCCGAAAAAGGAAAGTCAAGGCGGCAAATGCCTAACACCACCGGGCGGCAGAATTCATAACTTATTGTGAAAGGAGGGTATATACCTATGGAAAAAGCAAAACTGTGGCCTGGCAAGCACAGCCAGATTCCCAACCCGACAGAAATAGCCTGTATCTGGGTAACCAAGATCTACGACGCCTGTTCCCAACGGGAGTGCGAAGAGTTCTTCTTCGGAGACCTGGTTTTGCCCGATGCTCCTCTGGAAAACCTTACCGTTGAATGCAGAATCAGACCGTGCAGTGAAACATTTACCGACTGGAGCATTGAGCCAATAGATGAAGGTCCCCTGGGCAGGGTGCGGGTCCGGGTTTGCGCAGTGCTGGAGATTATCATCCGGGATTCCGAAAACCCGGCCAACTTCACCACCAACCTCGAAGAAGTATGCTTCCTGAAAGACGTCATTCTCTATGCTCCCGACCCGCTTCACATGAAGGTACTGGCAGAATCCATTTTCGAATCCTTGGCCTGTTCCGGCGAAGTGATTCAGGAGGACGAAGTCGAAGACTTCCTCGTTACAGCCACCATTGGCGCTTTTATCATCATCAAGACCGCCCTCAAGGTTCAGTTGCTGGTCCCGTCCTTCGGTTTCTGTCCCGTACCGCCTGAGTGTGAAGAACTGGGCGACGTATGCGAGCAGTTCCTGGAGCGGCCATTCCCGCCCTTCTTCCCGCCGCAGCTGACAGACCTGAACGGCGAGTGAGCTAATACGGCGCCCACAGGCGCCGTAAATTTGCATGCAACGGGGTGAACGATGTGGGCAAATATATTCTGGCAGCACCGCATTCGATAATTGACGCCCACCCCCAGCTGATTCCGACCTTAGAGCGAAGCGGTTGTGTCGAAGCTTATTTCGAAAACAGGTTGAGCAACAAGCGTTTGCAGGATATGTGGCAGAGCAGGGACGTCGAAGCAATAATTATATTCGGACCGTTGCTCACTGCTGCTCAACTGTCCGGGCTGCCCCCCCGGAATTTTGCGCTAATCTTAATCAACCCGCCCTTTTCCCTTCCCGAAGATTTCAGCCGGGAACCAATGTGCACCGTCATCAAACAGACCGGCGACAGCCTGGACCTGCGCATGTGGGGACAAGGCGAAAGGTATGCCGAAATCCTGTGTCAACTGGTGCTGGGCCTGTATGCCAACCTGCACATCGAACTGGACAACGTAAACTTTACCGAAAAGGAAAAAGAAGTGCTGCATATGCTGTTGCAGGGATTGAGGGACGATTACATCGCCAGGGCGCTGTTTATCAGTCCCAAGACGGTGCGGAATCACATCAGCAACATGCTGAGAAAGGTAAGGGTGGACAGCAGAACTCAGTTGGTTTTGTGGGCGCTTCAAAAGAAAAAAAGGTCTTAACGGGCCGGGGACTCCCCGGCTTTTTGTTTGCAGGTATGCAGGGGGTGCGTGGCGAAAATATCCTCAAGACCTGAAATGGGGGTGAAGGCCGTGGAGGTCGAAGACCAGATTGCAAAGCGTTTGCACTACCTGAAGCAGCGCAAGGAACAGAACCGGGATTTGTGGCCGTGGCTGGAACAGTCCAACCGGGAGTTTGGCGGCGGGGAGAAGACTATGGCTGCCGTCCGCTCCCTGGCCGGGGGGGCGCCGGCGGTGGTGACGGGACAGCAGGCGGGCTTGCTCACCGGTCCCCTGTACACGGTGTATAAAGCCGCCACTGCAGTAATTCTCGCCCGGCGTTTCAGCGAGCAACTGCAGACGCCGGTGGTCCCCGTTTTCTGGCTGGCCAGCGAGGACCATGATTTTCAGGAGGTGCGCACTGCCTGGTTTCCCACTGCCGCCGGTTTGCGCCAGATTACTTTTCCCGGGGAATTCCAGCTTACCCCGGCATGTCAGATTGCCCTGGAGCGCCCGGCTGTAATGGCAGTGCTGGAACAGCTTCAGGAGCTGTTGCCGGAAACCCAGTTCACTGCCGACATCCTCGCATTGGCAGCCGAAACGGCGCGGGATTCCTTTTCCCACTGGTGCGGGGCTTTGCTGGCCCGGTTATTTGCTGCCCACGGCCTGGTTATAGTGGATTCCTGTGGTCTGCCCCTGCGCACCGGTGCGCGGCCGGTCTTTGCCTGGGCGGTGGACCACGGACCGGACATACACAGGATGCTGGCGGAAAAGGCCCGGGAGATGCAGGCCGGCGGCCGGCAGCCGGTGCTGGATATACCTGTGGAGCACAGCCACCTCTTCCTCCTTCACCAAGGGTTGCGCCTGGCTTTGCTGCGGGACGGCGACGCTTTCAGGGACCGCAGGGGCGCCGTCACATTCAGCCGCCGGGAATTGCTGCACAAAGTGGAGGAGGAACCCTGGACTCTCAGTCCCAACGTCGTTCTCCGTCCCCTGGTCCAGGAACTGGTGTTGCTGGTGCTGGCCATAGTCGGCGGGCCCGGAGAGCTGGCCTACCTGGAGCAAATTGAGCCGGTCTTCGCCGCCTTCGGCCTGCAAATGCCGCCGGTGTTGCCCCGGATGGGGGGAGTGCTGCTGGAGCCGCCCGTTGCCCGGTTATTGGACAAGTACGGCCTCACTTATCAGCAGGTGGAAGCGGGACTGGATGCCTGGGCAGAGGAGCGCTTGCAGGCGGCGGATCCCCTTGGCATTGCCCATACCTTTGCCAGCCTGGCTGCCCGCATCGAGGAGGAGTATGCCCGCATTACACCCGGTCTGGCAGCCCTGGACGGGCAACTGGCGGAGCTGGGGGCCAAAAATCTGGCCAAAGTCCTGGAACAGGTACAGTGGCTGGAAAAAAAGGCTCTGGCCAGCCTGCGCCAGAAAAACCGCGAACTGCTGCACCATGCCGAGCGTCTCAAGACCGCCCTGGCGCCCCTGGGGAACCGTCAGCAGCGTGTGCACAACAGTCTGTGGTACTTAAACAAGTACGGCTTCGGGTTTATCGATATCCTGATGGAGCAACAGCCTGCTCCCGATTTGGCAATATATTTATAGGAGCTGATGACTGATGAAGATCCTGGTTTTTGGCGCGCATCCCGATGACGTCGAACTGTCGGTGGGGGGTATAGTGGCCAGGCATGCCGCTCTGGGCCACGCGGTGGAAATCTGCGATTTGACGGCGGGTGAAATGGGCAGCAACGGCACGCCCGAAATCCGCATGGAGGAGGGGCGGCGGGCGGCCGCCATTCTGGGCGCCAAGGCCCGGCACAATTTAGGGTTGCCCGATGCCTTTCTCCAGCCCGACCGGGAAGCGCTGTTAAAAACCGCCGCCCTGGTGCGCCAGGTCAGACCCGACATCGTCCTGGCACCCTGGCACAGGGACAGCCACCCCGACCACGAGGCAGCCAGCGTCATCGTCACCCGGGCCTGCCACCTGGCGGGACTGCACAAGTTTCCCGTTCCCGGTCAGCCCCACCGGCCGCGGCGGCTGTTTTATTACTTTTTGGGCCGTGCCGAAAAGCCCACGGTGCTGATCAACATAGACGCGTACTGGGATGCCAAAATACAGGCCGTCAAGGCCCACGCCAGCCAGTTTGCGCCGCCGTCCCAGGGCGCCCGTCCCACCCTTCTCAACCGGGAACGGTTTTTCGAAGATTATGCCCTGCGTTTCCGGGCCTGGGGCCGAGAAATCGGGTGCACCTATGCCGAAGCCCTGGTCAGCCTCAGACAGATTGAAGCGCAGGATATTACAGCAATTTAAGGGGGCGTGAGCGTGAAGATAGGCATACTGTGCTATCCCACCTACGGGGGCAGCGGCGTCGTCGCCACCGAACTGGGTCTGGCCATGGCCCGGCGGGGATGCCAGGTGCACTTTGTCAACCATTTGCCGCCGGTGCGCCTCATGGCAGACGACTGTTCCCGCGTCTTCTTTCACGAGGTCAGCGTGCCCAACTATCCCCTCTTTCCCCACCCGCCCTGGACCATGGCCCTTACCGGCCGGGTGATCCAGGTCATCAAGGAGTACGGCCTCGACCTTATCCACGCCCACTATGCCGTGCCCCATTCCCTGGTTGCCGTCATGGCGCGGCAGATTACCGGCAGGGTCAAGGTGCTGACCACCCTCCACGGCACCGACATAACCCTGGTGGGGACCCAGCCCGATTTTTTGGAAATAACCCGCTTTGCCATTGAGAACAGCGATGCCGTCACCGCGGTCTCCAAGGCCCTGGCCCGGGAAAGCGTCGAGCGGTTCGGGTTGCGGTGCCCGGTGCACACCGTCTACAATTTTGTCGACCTCGAGCATTACAAGCGCCGGGATGAAGGTCTGCGCTCGGTTTATGCCGAGCCCGGGGAGCTGGTGCTCGTCCACATTTCCAACTTCAGGCCGGTAAAACGCCTGGTGGACGTGGTGGAAATCTTTGCTCGGGTACGGCAAAAGCGGCCGGCAGTGCTCATCCTGGCCGGCGACGGCCCGCAACGTTGCGCCGCCCTGGCCAGGGCCCGGGCACTGGGGGTGGCCGCCGATGTCCGCTTTGTCGGCCTGCAGCAGGAAATTGTGCCCCTGCTTTCGGCCGGAGACGTTTTCCTGCTGCCTTCGGAAAAGGAGAGCTTTGGCCTGGCTGCATTGGAAGCCATGGCCTGCGGAGTGCCGGTGGTGGGCAGCGACACCGGCGGGCTGCCTGAAGTGGTGGGCAACGGCGGCGGCATCCTGGCGCCGGTGGGGGACACAGAAGCAATGGCGGCGGCGGTGCTGGAAATCGCCCGGGATTTGCCGGCGTGGCGGGCCAGTTGCCGGGAACAGGCGCAAAAATTCAGCGCCGACATCTGGGTGGATAAGTACCAGGATTTGTACAGGCAGGTGATGGAATCATAATTGCTGCAACCCTGTGTTTCATTTTGGATGAAGGACACCGCCATTGTCTCATGCTCTGCCGCCGGCGCGAACCCCACAAGGGACAGTGGAACGCCCCGGGCGGAAAGGTAAGGGAGGGCGAGACCCCCGCCCAGGCTTGCCGCCGGGAAATACGGGAAGAGACGGGCCTGGACCTGGAGGACCTGCGGCCCATGGGCAGCGTCGACTGCCTGGACCTCGGCGATCCCGCCAACGCATGGCGCCTCTACCTTTTCCTCGGCTGTCACCCCCGGGTGCCGGTGGCGGCCCGGGAGGAAGGGCATTTTGCCTGGTTGGACCTGGGCGCCGTCCTGGCCGGGGGCCGGGAATTCGTCCACAACATTCCCTTCATTCTTCCCCCCTTGTTGCGCGGGCTGGCCATTCGCGGGGTGTTCGAGTACAGGGATAATTTTCTGGAAAGATACTACATATCATTAAACACCGAGAGCCGGGGGCTGCCCATATGAGCTCCCGGGGGAAGGAAGGGAAGGAAGTGATGAAAGACAAGTTGCGGGTCGGCACAGAATACCTGCGCAAAACCTGTGCGCCGGAGACCTTTGCTTTTACCACCACCGCGGAACTGGAGGGCCTGGAGGATATCGTCGGCCAGGAGCGGGCCGTGCAGGCCATGAGCTTTGGCCTGGACATTACCCGTCCCGGTTACAATATCTTCATCGTCGGCTCGCCGGGAACCGGCCGCACCACCTATGCCAAAAAAGCGGTGCAGGCCAAGGCGACCCGGCAACCGGTGCCGCCGGACTGGTGCTACGTGTACAACTTTTCCAACCCCAGCCAGCCCAAAGCTTTGGTGTTGCCCGGGGGACAGGGCCGGGTCTTTTGCCGCGACATCGAGGAACTGGAAGCTGCCCTGCGGGAAGATATTCCCAAAGCCTTTGACGGCGAGGAATACGAGCGCCACAAGGCCCGGATCCTGCAGGACTTCCAGAAAACCCGGACGGCTTTGCTGGAAGAACTGACCGACCTTGCTTTGCAGCGCGGCTTTGCCCTCAAGACCACTGCGTCGGGATTCTTAACGGTGCCCATCATCGACGGCCGGGAAGTGGCCCAAAATGAGTACGCCAGCCTCAAGCCCGAAGTGCAGCGGGAAATCGAGGAAAGGTCCCAGCAACTGCGGGTCGAGGCCGCCGAAATCATGCGCCGGGTGACCCAGGCCGAGCGCGAGCTCCGCGCGCGGCTCAAGGAGCTGGACCACAGCATCGGGCTGTCGGCGGTGGGGCACCTCATTGAAGAGCTGCAACACAAGTACCGGGACAACGCCCAGGTTGTGGCCTACCTGGAAACCTACAAAAACGATGTCCTGCAGCACCTGGACGAATTCAAGGACAAAGACGGCGAAGAGCAGTTGCCGCTCCTGGCCATGAGGCGTCAGGACGTGCGCAGGTACAAGGTCAACCTCCTGGTGGACAACAGCAAAACCGACGGCGCTCCGGTGGTGGTCGAGCCCAACCCCACCTGGTACAATTTGCTGGGCCGGGTGGAGTACCAGAATGAGATGGGCAGCTTCACCACTGACTTTACCAAAATTAAGGCCGGCGCCTTTCACCGGGCCAACGGCGGCTACCTCATTCTCAATGCCAATGACTTGCTGGCCAACCCCCTGGCCTGGCAGGCCGTCAAACGAGCGCTCAAAACCCGGGAGATCCGGGTGGAAAGCATGGCCGACCAGTACTCGGCCCTGGCCTTGTCCACCCTGCGCCCCGAACCCATACCCCTGACCACCAAGGTGGTTATCATCGGCAACCATTTTCAATACCAGTTGCTGTACAACTACGACGAAGATTTCCGCAAGCTGTTCAAGGTCAAGGTCGACTTCGACGACGACATGGAGCGCACCCCGGAAACCGAAATGCACATCGCCCGCTTTGCCGCCCAACGGGCCAAAAGTGAAGGCCTGCGCCATTTGCACCGGGATGCGGTGGCCAGGGTGGTGGAACACAGCTCGCGCATCATCTCCAGCCAGCGCCGCCTCAGCACCTGTTTCAACGAGTTGGCCGAGTTGCTCTATGAAGCCGATGTGTGGGCGGGCTTGGAGGGCGCCAAAGTTGTCCAGCGCCGGCACGTCAACAAGGCCATTGCCGAGAAAATCTACCGCTCCAGCCGCTGGCAGGAATACCGGGAGCGCTTGCTGGCCGAAGGCAAGTTGCTGGTCTCGGTCCAGGGCGCTGCAGTGGGTCAGGTCAACGGCCTGTCGGTGCTCAGCACCGGCGATTACCAGTTTGGCGTACCTGCCCGCATTACCGCCAACACCTTTGCCGGCCGCGGCGGCATCATCAACATCGAACGGGAAATCCAGCTCAGCGGCAGCATCCACAGCAAGGGCGTGCTCACCCTGGCCGGTTATCTGGGGCAGCGGTTCGCCCAAAAGCGTCCGCTGGCTTTGTCGGCCAGCATAACCTTCGAACAGCTGTACGGCGGCGTCGAGGGTGACAGCGCCAGCAGCGCCGAACTCTTTGCCCTTCTCTCCAGCCTGGCCGACATTCCCATTGACCAGGGCCTGGCTGTAACGGGCTCTGTCAACCAAAAGGGAGAAATACAGCCGGTGGGAGGAATAAACGAAAAGACCGAAGGCTGGTTTGAAACGTGCAAAATCCTGGGGATGACGGGAACCCAGGGCGTGGTAATTCCCCGGCGCAATCTGGACGACCTCATGCTCAACGATGAGGTACTGGAGGCCGTCCGGGCAAAGCGCTTCCTCGTGTACGCCATCGACCGGGTGGAGGAAGGGCTGGAAATACTCACCGGCGTTGCCGCCGGAAGCCCCGATGCCAAGGGAGAATACGGCGCGGACACCGTGTTTGGCCGCGTGCAGCGCAAACTGAACCTCTTCAGCGAAGAACAGCCGCCAAAAGGCAAAGACAATGAATAAATTATGGCGCAGGGGGGAAAACTGATACCGGTTAATGACATCTTCTCATTAGCCCCCTGTGCTGGCCCCGGGCGGAACAAGGCCGCCGCCCGGGGCAAATTATTTGCAGGTATAAAACGCTTCTTTGTGGAATTGATAAGTATGACCAGGGGACTAAGCTCATATATGTTGTACAAAACAGCCAGGGGGATGAGAACGAGATGTGGAAAAAAGTGAGCATCATCTTGTTGCTTGGCCTAATTTTTATCGGCGGTGTGTCGGCCCAGGGCGAGACCGGGGTGGTCTTCAGCATGGACGATCCCCGGGGGGACTCAGCCGGACCCGGAACCTACACTTACCCCCAGGACACCATCTTCCCGCCGGAACTGGGAGATATGGTGGACCTGGTCGGGTTTATCGTCAGCAACGGCCCCAACACCACCAGGTTTGAGTTTGCATTTGCCCAGCCCCCCAACCTGCACCAGCCCTGGGGGGGAGAGGGTTTTAATTTCCACCGCATCGACCTGTACATTGTCATGGGGGGCAAGGGCAGCACCGACACCTTCCGCCCCGGGGCGCAGGTGGAGTTCAAGCGGCCCTGGCAGGTCAACCTGCGCATTCGGGACTGGAAGGGCGCCTACCTCATCCATTGGCAGGATGACGACCCCCAGGATCCCCAGGCCGGCATCTGGCAGGGCGACGTCGAGGGCTTTGATGTCAATGTGGAGGGTAATTCCATCATCGCAGAACTCAGCCACGATTTGCTGGGGCCGGCAACTTCCCGGTGGAAATACTACGTCCTGGTGGGCCTGCAGGACGCCTACGGTCCCGACCAGTACCGGGAAATAACCAAAGATGGCGGCCCCTGGACGGGAGGGGGAGGCTGCGATTCCGAGTTTGACCCCAACCTGTACGATATCCTGGCAGCCACCGACAGCAGCCAGCAAGCACAGTTGCAGTGGAAAGCGGGCCAGCTGGCCCGGCTCCAGCCAGTAGGGCCGGGGTCGGGCGCGGGGCTGGTGAAAATCATCATCATCGCCGGCGTCGCGCTGGTGGCCCTGGGCGTTGCCGTATTTATCTGGATATTCAGGAGGTAGGTGTTGGAATGTAAGGCCGGAATCCCGGCCTTTTTTCCTGCCCCTGTCCAAATTTGGTTTTTTGGGGTAAAATCAATTGTGCGCACAGCGCCGAAACCTGGTTGACAAAGGGCAAGGATTTTGCTAAGATATACCCCACAGGGGTATATAGGAGGTAGAGAATGGACACCGTATACGATGTGCTCATTGTCGGGGGCGGTCCGGCGGGATTGACAGCCGGGCTTTACGCCGGCAGAGCTATGTTGCAGGCAGCGATTGTAGAAGCCAGGGGTCCGGGCGGCCAGGTGGTGCTGACCCACGAAATTGAAAACTATCCTGGTTTCAGCGAGCCCATCTCCGGCGCCCTGCTGGCGGCCAACATGGTCGACCAGGCCAATCGCTTTGGCGTCGATATGTACTATTCCCCTGTGGAATCCCTGAACCTCCAGGGCAAAATTAAGGAAGTGGTTACAGAGCAGGGGAAGTTCAGGGCCAAAACGGTCATCATTGCCACCGGGGTAAATCCCAAAATGCTCGGCGTTCCCGGCGAAAAGGAGTTCATTGGCAGAGGGGTTTCCTACTGTGCCACCTGCGACGGAGCCTTTTTCCGGGACAGAGACGTGGCTGTTGTCGGGGGCGGCGATACCGCCGTCAAAGAGGCGTTGTTTTTGACCAGGTTTGCCCGCCGGGTATGGCTCATCCATCGCCGGGACAGCTTGCGGGCTGAACAAATCCAGCAAAAGCGACTGCTGGAGAATACAAAAATTACCCCCCTGTGGAACAAAGTCGTCGCCGAAATCCGCGGCGATACCCGGGTGACGGGCCTGCGCCTGCAGGATGTCCAAAGCGGGGAGGAAAGCCACCTGGCTGTCCAGGGCGTCTTTGTCTTCGTGGGCCGACAGCCGGGCGGCCCGCTGGCCGGGTCGGGCATCGCCCTTGATGAGGAAGGGTATATTATTACCGATGAAGACATGAGCACAAATATTCCCGGCGTCTACGCCGTTGGCGATGTGCGCCGCAAGCGCTGGCGGCAAATCGTTACCGCCGTCAACGACGGTTGTATTGCTGCCCTCAGCGCAGCGGAATACATTGAGGAAAACTTTGGAAAGGATGAGGATGATGATTAAGAACGTTACCCAAGCTGATTTTGAACAGGAGGTTTTGCAAGCGGAAGGCCCTGTCCTGGTGGACTTTTGGGCGGCTTGGTGCGGCCCCTGCCGCATGGTCGCCCCCGTTTTGGAGGAAGTGGACCAGGAATTGGGCGACAGCCTGAAAATTGCCAAGGTCAACGTGGATGAGGAAGGAGAGCTGGCACAGAAATACGGCATTATGAGCATTCCCACCCTCATGCTGTTCAAAGGCGGCCGGGTCGTTGAGACTACGGTGGGCTTCCAGCCCAAAAAAGAGCTGATAGCCCGCATTCAGCCCCATCTTTAAGGGATAACCGTCCTCCGGGGCGGTATTTTTTTTCTGGCCGGGCGCAGGAAAGAGTATTTTCCCCTCCTCTGTTGCAGATTATTAGCAGAGGAGGTGGAATTGTGGGCAAGCGTTTTCTGCCGGCAATATTGATTTTGCTTCTGTTGCTGACAGTTCCTGCGGCGGCCGGGGACAATTGGGAGTTGGAAGACGGCCGCTGGTTTACATTGTACGACGATAACCACAATGTCCTGCTGCGTACCGGCATTCGCATTCAGGTGGGAGACAGGTTTTTGGACGGCGACAACCGCCTGTACCGGGTATATAAGGTGGATTACCGGCGCCTGCGGGCCTGGGCTGAACTGATTGGCACTGAGGAGGGCTTCGCCCGGACCGCCGCGGCCGGGGGGCTGGAAGGGGCGGATGCCCGTCGCATTGCCATATACCACACCCACAGCGGCGAGTCCTACCTGCCCTCCGACGGAGTAGACTCCACCAGCCAGCGCCAGGGCGGAATATACAAAGTGGGCGCCCAGATGGCCAAACGCCTGGAGAACAAAGACGAAGTAGAGGTTGTCCACAGCCAGGAGACTTTCTTTCCCTATTCCGGTTCCTATCGGCGTTCCCGGGTCGTCGCCGCCGAGCTGGCGCAAACCGACCTGGATGCCATTTTCGACGTGCACAGGGACGCCGCCCCCTGGGGGGAATATTTCCAGGAAATAGAGGATATGCAACTGACTCAGGTCATGCTGGTGGTGGGCACGCAAAACCCAGCCTACAGGGTCAACGAAGAATTTGCCTGGCAGCTTAAGGCCAAAGCCGATGAAATGTACCCGCACCTGGTCAAGGGCGTGTTTTTTGCCCAGGGCGATTACAACCAGGACTTGCATCCCCGGGCCCTGCTCCTGGAGGTGGGCGCCCACACCAACAGCCGTCTCCACGCCGAGACGGGGGCCAGGGCCTTTGCCGACGTAGTTTACGCTACTCTCTACGGCGAGCCTCCGGCCAGCCCCGACCCCGGAACCGAACGGGAAATTGAAGAAAACCCGCAGCTGCAGCCCACCGCCAACCCGCCGGCGGGGCGCAGGGGCGGGGTGCTCAAGGGTATACTGACCCTGGCCGGACTGTTAGGCACCGGCGGCTTTTTCTATCTGTTTATCAGTGCTGGAAGCTGGCAGGGAGTAAAGGAAAAGCTGGTACATTTTAAAGAAAATGAATTCCGGGATTTAACGGCGCGAATCCCCTGGCACAAGCTCAAGCCGTCTTATCTCCTGTCCCAGTTCAAGGCCATTAAGTGGGGGGAGGGAGAGCTGGAGGGCTTGCCCCTGAAGGTCAAAGAGTGGTGGGAACGCCTGGTGCGCAGGAACAGGGTGTAAGCCTTGACGCCGGGGACAATGGGGGATAGCATATAAGTAACAGAAATGGGGGCTAAATGATGAAAATTGTTGCTGATTTGCACGTGCACACTGTTGCCAGCGGACATGCCTACAGCACCGTCCAGGAAATTGCCCGGGCGGCTGCCGACAGAGGTTTGCAGATGGTGGCCATAACCGACCACGGACCGGCCATGCCCGGCTCTCCTCATCGCTACCATTTTTCCAACATGCGGATTTTGCCCCGGGAGATATATGGCGTGGAAGTGCTCAGGGGCATCGAGGCCAACATACTGGACGTGGAGGGAAATATAGATCTGCCCGATCATTATCAAAAGTACATGGATATCGTCCTGGCGGGATTTCACAAGGATTGTTTTGAGCCCGGCAGCGTCGAGGACAACACCCGGGCCATGGTCAATGCCATAACCGGAGGCAAGGTGGACGTCATTGTCCATCCCGGCAACCCGGCTTTCAAAATCCAGCCCGAGCCGGTGGTGCGGGCCGCCATCGAGCACAACGTCCTGCTGGAGATTAACAACGCTTCCCTGGGCCTGGTGCGCCAGGGCAGCAGGGAAAACTGCCTGGAACTGTCCAAATTGACGGCCCGCCTGGGCGGCCGGGTCATCCTGGGCAGCGATGCCCATTATGCCGGATTGGTGGGCGACCTGGCTGCCGCAGCTGCTCTGGCTGCCGAGGCGGGCTTGACGCCCCGGCAGGTGCTCAACACCTCCCGGGACTCCATTTGGGAGTTTTTGCGCCAGCGCGGCCGCAAGGCGTATACGCACCCGGCACCCCGGGTCTGAACATAGTGAAGGGAAGGAAGGTATGCGTCCCCTGGCCGATTACCATACCCACACTCGCTGGAGCCATGGCAGCGGCACCGTAGCCGACAACCTTAAGGCAGGAGCGGCCATGGGCCTGGAAGCGGTGGGGATTGCCGAGCACGGACCCCGCCTGCTCTTTGCCGGGGTCCCCCGGCGCCGGTGGCCGCAGCTGGCCCGGGCCGTCCGGAAAAGGCCGGGGCTCCTTTTCAACATCGAGGCCAATGTCATTTCCCTGGAAGGAGATTTGGATGTTCCGGCCGAAATTCTTCCGCACCTGGATATGCTCCTGGTGGGCCTGCACCCCCGGGTGACGCCGGCGGGGCTGGACTCCTGGTGGGCCTTTTACGGGTTGCGCTGGCTGGCCCTGCTCAGCCGCCGGCAGCGCCATCGCCTTTACGACGCCTTCACCCTGGCCCTGGTCAGGTGCGTGGAACGGCAGCGGGTGGACATCGTGGTCCATCCGGGCTACGGCCTGCCCATAGACAGCCGGGAACTGGCCAGGGCCTGCGCCCGGCGGGGGACGTTGCTGGAAATCAATTGCCGGCATGCCCGGGCTTGTGCCCCGGATATACAGCTGGCCGCGCAGGTCAAAGAAGTCAGTTTTGTGCTGGGCAGCGACGCCCACTCTCCGCAGGAGGTGGGCCGCTTTGAAGCGGGATATCAACTGGTCAGGCAACTGGGCCTGGACCGGGAGCGTATAGTTAACGTGGACTGGCGGCATTAGCAAAGCCGGTGCAGAGCTTGGCAGGGGGTGATTCAATGCATATCGTCATCATAACGGGCATGTCCGGCGCCGGGAAAACCGTGGCCATGCATGCCTTCGAGGATATGGGCTATTACTGTGTGGACAACCTGCCGCCCCAACTGTTGCCCAAGTTCATCGAGCTTTGCGAGCAGTCCACTCAGATAACCAAGGTGGCTGCGGTGGTGGACGTCCGCGGCGGCCACTTCTTTGACGAACTGGAAAAACTGCTGGCGGATTTGGCCCATCCCGTCCAGATTCTCTTTCTGGAGGCCAACAGCGCAACTCTGGTGCGCCGCTTCAAGGAAAGCCGGCGCAATCACCCCCTCACCCCCGAGGGCAGCATTGAACAGGGAATCGAGCAGGAGCGACAGCGCATGGCTCTTCTGCGGGGGAGGGCGGATGTCATCCTGGACACTTCAGCCCTGCAGGCGGCAGAGTTGCGGCAAAAACTGTTTTCCCTTTTCGCCCGGGACGGCGTCAAGGGCAAGTTGCTCAATGTCACTGTGATTTCCTTTGGTTTCAAGTACGGTCTGCCCATGGATGCCGACCTGGTCTTCGACGTGCGCTTCCTGCCCAATCCCCATTACCACGAGGCCCTGAGGGATCTCAGCGGCGAAGAGCAGGCCGTCAGGGACTACGTGCTGGGCTGGACCATCACCCACCAGTTTATAAAAAAGCTCAAGGACTTGCTCAGTTTCCTGGTCCCCTGTTATATAGACGAGGGCAAGACCCAGCTTATTGTCGCCGTAGGCTGCACCGGCGGCAAGCATCGTTCGGTGACCATTGCCAACATCCTCAGCGCCTTTTTTGCCGAACTGGGCCAAAAGGTCACCGTTTTGCACAGAGATAAGGATCGGGCATAGGAGGGAAAGAAGTGAAGCGGATACTGAAACTCCTCTACCCCGGACTGGGGATCAAGCGCTGGCTTCTCCTCCTCATGACGGGCTTTGTCATTGTCCTGGGCGCCAGTTTGGCCCTGATTATCGGCCTGTCCGGGTTGCGGGGGCTTGCAGGCAGAGTTTTGGCCTTCTTCCTTTCTTTGAGCGGAGGCCAGTGGGTGTTGCTGGTTGCCATCCTGTTCCTGGGTATGGCCGTTATCATAGTTGCCTGGCTGGGTTTTCTGCGCTCTTTGCTAGGCGGAGTTGTGCCCAGAAACGAAAAGATGGTGGACGTTTTGTACCAGTCCCGTTACTTGCGCCGGGGTCCCCGCATCGTGGTGCTAGGCGGGGGCACGGGTATGTCCACGTTGCTGCGGGGTCTCAAGCATTTTACCAGCAACATTACCGCGGTGGTTACCGTCGCCGACGACGGCGGCAGCTCTGGCATTCTCCGGGGGGAACTGGGCATTCCGCCTCCCGGCGACATACGCAATTGCCTGGTGGCCCTGGCCGACACCGAACCCCTCCTGGAACGGTTATTTCAATACCGGTTTCAGAGCGGCGACGGGCTCAGCGGCCACAGTTTCGGCAACCTGTTCCTGGCCGCCATGGCCCAGATGTTGGGCTTCCAGCAAGCCGTCCTGGAATCCGGCAAGGTCCTGGCCATTCGCGGCAGGGTTCTGCCGGTGACGGGGTACAATGTCAGGCTTCGTGCCACTTGCGCAGACGGCCGGGTCATCGAAGGGGAAAGCAATATCGGGCGTGCCGAAGCGCCCATTAAGCGCCTGGAAGTGGTTCCCGGCGAATGCAGGGCCACCCCGGAAGTGCTGGCTGCTATAGCCGATGCAGATGCCATCGTAGTAGGCCCGGGCAGCTTGTACACCAGCCTGTTGCCCAACCTGCTGGTGGGTGGCGTGACCGAGGCCATCCGCGCCAGCAAGGCGCTCAAGTTTTATGTCTGCAACATCATGACCGAAGCCGGCGAGACCCGATCCTATACGGCTTCCGACCACCTCAAAGCCATTTACGATCATGTCGGGCCGGGGCTTTTTGACTACATAGTGGTCAACAACCAGCCGGCGCCCGGCGACGTCATGGAAAGATATGCCCAGGAGGGCGCCGAGCAGGTCAGGGTTGACTGGGATAACCTGCGCAAACTGAGGGTCAGGATTATAGCCGCCAATTTTTTGCAAACCGGCCTGGTGGCCTGGCACAACCCCGACGCTTTGGCGCGGTGTTTGTTGTCCCGCACTGTCGCAGAATCTTACAAACCGTCCAGATTTCTGGACCTGTTGCTCCTGGAAGCCCAGCTGCGCACTCCCCCCAAGGAGGGAGTATAGCTCAACAGACGGAGGAGGGGACGGCCATGGCCATATCCTTTACTGCAGCTATTAAGTCGGAGCTGTGCCGCCTGGAAATGTCCCGGAGTTGCTGTTGCCGCGCCGAGCTGGCCGCATTTATAACCACCAACGGCAACTTGCAGCTCATGGGCAGGCGGCAGTATGCCCTCAACATAGTCACCGAGCACGCCTATATCGCCAGGCGCCTGTACGTATTGCTGAAGCGGGAATTCGGCATCGCCCCGGTGATTATGGTCCGCAAAAAGGCGCGGTTGCGAAAAAATCTCAGTTACCTGGTCAAAATTGCCCAGGCGAGCCAGGCCGAGGAAATCGTGCGGGCTTTGGGCATCGTCGAGGCCAGGAACAAGCGGATAGAGGAAATTTTCCACCGCCCCTGCTGCCAGAGGGCGTACCTGCGCGGGTGTTTTTTGGCCGGGGGTTCCGTCAGCGACCCCCGCGTCAACGGCTATCACCTGGAGATCGCCACCGAACTACGTTTTCATGCCGAAAACATACGTTCCCTCCTGGCGCACATGGACCTGAAGAGCGGCATCGTTCCCCGCAAACAGCAACATGTGGTTTATCTCAAAGACTCGGAACAGATTGCCACCCTCCTCACCTTAATGGGCAGCCACCAGGGCCGCCTGGCCCTGGAAAACGCCCGCATCTACAAAGAAATCCGCAACACAGTCAACCGCCTGGTAAACTGTGAAACAGCCAACGTCAACAAGACGGTGGCGGCGGCCCAGCGCCAGGTGGCTGCCATCAAGCGCCTGGCCGCCCAGGGGGGGCTGGAATCCCTCAACCCCCGCCTGCGCCAGGTGGCGCGCCTGCGGTTGGAGTACCCCGAGGCAAGCCTGGAGGAACTGGGACAGGCCGCCAATCCGCCTTTATCCAAGTCGGCGGTGAATTATCGCCTGCGCCGGCTCATGGAATTGGCGGGGAAAGACCTGACACCGAGAGAGATTTATAGTATAATGGCAAAAAAGCATGAAGGGGAGAAATTATGGCAGAAAGAAAAGTAACAGTGCGCAACAAAACAGGTCTTCACGCCCGCCCTGCGGCGTTGTTTGTGCAAAAGGCCAACCAGTTCAAAAGTGAAATCAGCATAGTTAAGGGCGAAAAAGAAGTAAGCGCCAAGAGCATCATGGGGGTTATGTCCCTGGCCGTCAGTCAGGGTACCGAAATCACCATCAAGGCCCAGGGGGAAGACGCTCAGCAGGCCGTTGACGCCCTGGTGGAACTGGTGGAATCCTTAGAGGAGTAAAAAACAGGCCGACGCTGTGCGTCGGCTTGCTGCTACCCGGCCCGTGTTGGCGTGTACAGGCCGGTCAAAACCAGGATGAAGGAGGATTGCCGTGAACCTGGCCAATTTGATTGATTTCTGGAAGGAATACCTGCGGGAATACACCATTGCCCTGGGCCTGGTCCTGCTCTTCTATGCCCTGAGCCGCATTTTTTCCCGGTACATAGTCCGCTTTCTGCTCTATTTAACCGCCAAAACCGAGGCCGATTACGATGAAAAGCTGGTCCTGGCCTTTAAAAAGCCCCTGGCCCGGATCATCATCTGTACGGGGCTGTACCTGGCGGGCCTGTACTTGCTGGAAAACCCCGATTACCAGTTTTTCCTCACCCGCCTGTTTCGCAGCGCCCTTATTATTTTCATAGCCCAGGGGCTGTACAACCTGGTGGACTCCACTTCGGGGCTGCTGATCAAGCTCGGCTCCGCCTACGATTTAGACAAACTCTTTCTCTCGCTGCTTTCCAAGACCATCAGGGCAATTATCTTCGCCATCAGTTTCACCATCCTGGTCCAGGAGTGGGGGTACGATATCACCGGTTTTGTCGCCGGCCTGGGCATCGGCGGCCTGGCCTTTGCCCTGGCGGCCCAGGACACCATTGCCAACGTGTTCGGCGGCATCGTCATTTTAACGGAAAAGCCCTTTACCATCGGCGACTGGATTGTGTCCGGGGATGTGGAGGGCACGGTGGAAGACATCACTTTTCGCAGCACCAAGGTGCGCACCTTTGCCCACGCCCTCATCACCATGCCCAACTCGATCCTGGCCAAACAGCCCATCACCAACTGGAGCAGGATGGGGAAGCGCCGCGTTTCCTTCAACCTGCGGGTGCGGTATTCCACCCCCCGGGACGTGCTGCAGCGTTGTCTGGACCGGATCAGGGAATTGTTGGCCAACCACGACCAGGTCCATCCGGATACGATTTTTGTCAACCTCGACAAGTTTGGCGAGAGCAGTTTGGAAATACTGGTCTACTTCTTCACCAAGACAACTGTCAGGGCAAGATGGCTGGAAGCCAAAGAGTCAATCCTCTTCGCAATCATGAAAATCCTGGAAGAAGAGGGCGCCTCTCTGGCCCTGCCTTCGCGCAGCATTTACATCGAGCAGGACAAAAACTAGGCCGGCCCGGACGGGTCGGCCTGGTTTTTTGTGTCGGGGTTTATTCTTCCTCCAGGGCGGTCAATGCTTCCAGGAGTTCCACTGCCTCCATGTACTCCGGGCTTATCTCCAGGGCTTGTTTCAGCAGGTGCCTGGCCGTCGCCAGGTAAATGCCGCCCCGGGTTCCGTCGGGCCGGGTATTCTCGCTGATTGCCCCGGCCAGCATAAACAGGTATTCCGGATTGTCCGGTTCCAGCCAGCAGGCGTTGGCAAAGGCGAACTGGGCGCCAATAATGTCGTTGCTGAGCAAACACGCTTGGCCCTGGGCAAAATACCGGTCTGCCGGGGCAGGAGCTGCAAACTCCATGCTGGCGGCAACGGCGAATAAGTCCGGCGCCGAAGAGCCGTGGCGCAAATATATCTCAGCGGATTGGGCGCCGTCGTCGGAGTAGAGCTTGATCCTGCTTGCGTAACTGTTGAGAACTGCGAAGCCGGTGCAATTATCTTTGCAGAACTTGTACACCCCTGCGGGACAGTCCTCAATGAGCCGGAACAATGAGTACACCATGCAGGGGCTAGTCAGGGATTTTTGTTCCAGGGTTGCCGCATCCTTTTCCAGCAAATAGTACATGTCGTCGTAAAGGATATGTGCAAAGGCGGGGTTTTCCAGTTGCACCAGGTTATCGCCGGAAACCAGGATACAAGTGCTTTCCCGGGGCTCGAAGGCGGCGATTTGCCAATTGTCAGAGGGCAGGCTGAAGGCGACCCCCAGCAAGTGTCTGTGGGTGTAACCTGCGGGAACTTGTTCCGGCAACTGCGCTGCTTGCAGCCTTGGTCCCCAGAAGGGTTCGGCATGTTCCTGCATTGCCTCGATGCGCGACAGGACAAACAGCCCCGGCATATGGAGAAAAGAGAGGGCGATCAAGGCAACGGCGATTACCTGCAGTTTGCCTGGTTTGGCAGGCGCGTCGAGGGGTTTCCACAATAGCGCCGCCAATACTGCTGCCGCCAGGCCGCATAACAGCAACAGAGCGGGAAAAGCCGGGGAAAATCCAATGAGTACGAGGAAGGCCACGGGCTTCTGCAGAGGCGTAAAGGCCATGGCCAGCGCCGCCGGCCTGGCCGACCGGGGTTTCCACAGCAGCCAGCACCCCGTCAGTATAAAGACGGGAGTCCCGAGGCCGGGGGAAAAACTGCTTCCCCCACCGGGTAATGCGGGCAGCCGCAAAAATGCCAACAGATTGCCGGGCAGCAGGAAGATGAATGCCCACAGGAAGGGCAGCAGTATAAACAGCAATCCGGCCAGGACAAACCGGTATTTCTGTATGCCGGACCCGGGCAAGCTGAAAGCAGAAGGCTGCCGGGACTTGCCTTTTTTGGCAGTTTGCACATGAGCGTCCATGGCTTCTCTCCTTAAGTTCTTGTCTTTTCCCCTGTTTTCTTTTTCTGCATATTGAGGAAAAGCCCTTTATTTTACCGGCAAAAAAAATACCCGTCACAGGGCGGGTATTTATTATTAGCGGTTATATTTTTTGTTGAATTTTTCCACCCGGCCGGTGGCGTCGACGATTTTCTGCACACCGGTAAAGAAGGGATGGCAATTGGAACAAATGTCAACGCGGATGGTTTCCTTGGTGGAACCGGTTTCGTATTCCGCACCGCAGGCGCAAGTGGCCTTTACTTTGTAGTACTTGGGATGAATACCCTTTTTCATGATCTATGACCTCCCTCCAAAGCAGCGGCATTTTCTGCTCAATAAAATATGGCTTACCAAGTTATTCTTGCAGATATTGATACAATTGTCAAGGGAAAGGTGCAGCCGCCGCCGGGCGGCAATTTTTGTTTGGCATCATTCTTGCAGGAAAAAACTTGTCGCCCACGAATATACAGTATAAAGGGGGTGCAGCAATGAGGCTTGAATACAGTTTGGAATTGCGCCAGACCCAAAAATTGTTGATGACTCCCCAGTTGCGGCAAGCCCTGGAATTGCTGCAACTGCCCGCATTGGAACTCATCGCGTACCTGGACCAGCAATACCTGGAGAACCCCATGCTGGAACTGGAGGAGGGCGAGGAAGAACCCGTCGCAAATGGCGAGGAGGACGAGCTCTTTGACATTGACTGGGAGCTGTACTTCCAGGACCGCAGCGATGTGGGTGAGCCCCCTAACCGGGAAGCCGGTCGGCGGGAGACTTTTGAGCAATTTGTCGCTGCCCGGTCCACCCTGTCCCAGCGCCTGCTCCAGCAACTCCGCCTGCTGCCGCTGGCCAGGGACATAGCAGATATTGCTGCGTACATCATCGACAACCTTGACCACTGCGGCTATTTGCACCAGCCCTGCTGTGAAATCGCCCGCCAGCTCCGGGTCGGCGAGGACCAGGTGCTGGCCGCCCTGGCAGCTGTCCAGGGGCTGGAACCCGCCGGCGTCGGCGCCCGGAATTTGCGGGAGTGTTTGCTGCTGCAGTTAAGCGCCCGGGACGATGTGCCGCCCTGGGCCTGGGAGATTGTGTGCCGGCACCTGGACTGGGTGGCCAGGGGCAGAATCCCGGCGCTGGCCGAAGTCCTGGGCGCCGACATTGCCGACGTGCAAAGGGCGGTGGACTACATTAAGGGGCTGGAGCCCAAACCGGGGCTGAGCCTGGACCAGGAAGTTCCTCCAGCCTATATTTTCCCCGATGTTACCGTCCTCGCCGCGGGCGGGGAGTGGATTATCATGATCAACGACGGCCAGGGCCCGCGGCTTAGGCTCAATCCGCTCTACTATCGCCTCCTGCGCTCCGCCGACGGTGAGGAAGCCAAAAAGTTTCTCCGGGACAAGTTCAATTCGGCCCTGTGGTTGCTGAAGTCCCTGGAACAGCGCCGAACCACTTTGTACCGGATTACCGAGTTTATCCTGGATTATCAGCGCGCTTTCTTTGCAAAGGGAGTGAAGTACCTGCGTCCCCTGCGCATCAAAGACGTGGCCGACGCCCTGGACATACACGAATCCACTGTCAGCCGGGCGCTCAGCGGCAAGTACATCCAGACGCCCCGGGGCATCTTTGAGTTCAAGTACTTCTTTTCCGCCAACCTGGAGACTGCAGACGGCAGCGGTGCTTCCAGCACCGGGGTAAAAAAACAATTGCAGGAACTGGTGGAAAGAGAGGACCCCAGCTGCCCCCTGACTGACCAGCAACTGGCCGAAACCCTGCAACGCATGGGCATCAAGATTTCCCGCCGTACAGTGGCCAAGTACCGGGAAGAACTGCAAATTCCCAATTCCGCTCTGCGCCGGCGCTGGGCATAACAGGTAATTTTCAGGGCCGGGAGCTTGCACCGCCTCCGAAAACTTGCTACACTATAAGCAAAGGAATTTTTTTACCCCGCCCGGGACGCACTTTATCCCGGCGGGACAAGTCGCGACCCGGAGGTGGGCCATGGACTACATAGAGATTCAGAAGAGCATTGCTCCGGAAATGCTGGACCTCATCAAGAGGCGCCATTCCATTTTGCAATCCATTTCCCACTTGGCCCCCGTGGGCCGGAGGGTGTTGGCGGAAACCCTCCGGATGGGCGAGCGCATCATTCGCTCGGAACTGGATGCCTTGAAACACATGGGTCTGATTGAGTCCAGCGCCGGCGGCGTTGTCCTCACCGCCCGGGGCGAGGAGCTGCTCCGGGGGATGGCCGATTACATCTCCGGCCTGCTGGGGTTGCCCGCCCTGGAAAGGCAGGTGGCCGACAAACTGGGCATCGGCCGGGTGGTCGTGGTCCCCGGAGACAGCAGCACCGATCCCCTGGTGCAGATTGAATTGGGGCGCGCCGCTGCCCGGGTGCTGCTGGAAATTATCAAAGACGGCGACATCATTGCCATAACCGGCGGCACAACCATGTTTCATGTGGCCGATGCCATCCGCGCCGAACGGCGCGACGTCACCGTGGTGCCGGGCCGGGGAGCTTTGGGCGAAAGAGTGGAAATCCAGGCCAACACCATAGCCGCCAAGCTGGCCCAGTCCCTGGGCGGCAAGTACCGCCTGCTCCACGCCCCCGACAACCTGTCCCAACAGGCCCTGGCTGAGCTGGTGCGGGATCCGGGCATAGCCGATGTCCTGGCCCTGATTCACCGGACCACCATCCTGGTCCACGGCATCGGCGAGGCTTTGGAGATGGCTGTCCGCCGCAATGTTCCCCCTGAGCAGGTGGAGGAGCTGAAAAGGCTGGGGGCAGTGGCCGAGACCCTGGGTTACTATTTCAATGCCCGGGGCGAGATCATCTGGCAGGTCAACAGCATAGGTTTACGGCTCAGGGATTTGGAAAATATAAAGACAGTACTTGCCGTTGCCGGCGGTTCGGCCAAAGCCAGGGCTATCCAGGCAGTGGCCGTCCAGTGCCGTCAACACGTCCTGGTCACCGACCAGGGCGCTGCTCAGGCCATTTTGGCCGGATAATGTTGGCATCACCCCTGTGGGGTAAAAATACAGAGGAGGAATGGAGTATGACAATCAGGGTTGGTATCAATGGTTTTGGAGCTATTGGGCGCAGGGTTTTCCGGTGTGCCCACGGCACTGCCAAAAACGTAGAGATCGTTGCCGTTAACGACCTCACCGATGCCGGGACACTGGCTCACCTGCTCAAGTACGATTCCACTTACGGCGCGTTTCCGGGGGATGTGCAGGCCACCGACGACGCCATCATTGTGGACGGCAAGGAACTGAAGGTCACAGCCATCCGCAATCCCGGCGAAATTCCCTGGTCGGAGTACGGCGTCGACATCGTCGTGGACGCCACGGGTATTTTCCGCAGTAAAGAGCTGGTCATGCCCCACATCGAGCAAGGGGGCGCCAAAAAGGTTATCATCACCGCTCCGGCCAAAGGAGAAGACATAACCATCGTCATGGGCGTCAACGATGACAAATACGACGGCGCCCAGCACCATGTGGTGTCCAACGCTTCCTGCACCACCAACTGCCTGGCCCCGGTGGCCAAGGTGTTGCACGACCGCTTTGGCATCGTCAAGGGCCTCATGACCACAGTGCACGCTTACACCAGCGACCAGCGCCTGCTGGATTTGCCCCACAAGGACTTGCGCCGCGCCCGGGCTGCCGCTCAGTCCATCATTCCCACCACCACCGGCGCAGCCAAGGCCGTAAGCCTGGTCCTGCCCGAACTCAAAGGCAAGCTCAACGGCTTTGCCATGCGCGTGCCCACTCCTTCGGTTTCGGTGGTGGATCTCACCGTTGAGCTGGCGCAACCCGCCTCTGCAGAAGAGATCAATGCCGCCTTCAAGGCTGCCGCCGAGTCCGGCCCCATGAAGGGCTACCTGGCTTACTCTGAGGAGCCGCTGGTGTCCATCGATTACAAGGGCTCCCCCTATTCCGCCATTGTCGACGCTCCATCCACCACCGTCATCGACAACATGGCCAACGTGGTGGCCTGGTATGACAACGAGTGGGGCTATTCCGCCCGGGTGGTAGACCTCATCCAGCTGATGGGCAGGAATCTGAAGTAAGTAATGGCGCCGGCAGGCTCCGGCCTGCCGGACTTCTTTTCTGGAGGTGGCGACTATGGAATGCAAAACCATAAGAGATGTTGACCTGAGAGGAAAAAGGGTATTGGTGCGGGTGGATTTCAACGTGCCCATGGACGGGGACAGAATCACCGACGACACCCGGATTCGGGCGGCCTTGCCCACTATTAACTTCCTCCGGGAGCGCGGCGCCAGGGTAATCCTCGTTTCCCACCTGGGCCGGCCCAAGGGCGCTGTCAAAGAAGAATTGCGCCTGGATCCCGTAGCCGGTCGTCTGGGCGAGTATCTGGGCATTCCCGTGCACAAGACCGCCGAGAGTGTTGGCCCGGAAGCCCGTCAGGCTGTTGACGCGTTGCAGGTGGGGGAAGTCCTGCTGCTGGAGAATATTCGCTTCTATCCCGGTGAAGAAAAGAACGACCCGGACTTCGCTGCCCAACTGGCGGAACTAGCCGACATTTTCGTCAACGACGCCTTTGGCACTGCCCACCGCGCTCACGCCAGCACCGTGGGCGTCGCCGATTACCTCCCCGCCTATGCCGGCTTGCTCATGGAGAAAGAAATCGCCATGTTGGGCAAATTCCTCACCGCTCCGCAGCGGCCCTTTGTGGCCATAATCGGCGGGGCCAAGGTTTCGGATAAAATTGGTGTCCTGCGCAACCTGCTGCAGAAGGTGGATACCCTGATCATCGGCGGGGGTATGGCCAACACCTTCCTGGCTGCCCAGGGATATAACATGGGCGCTTCCAAGGTGGAGGAAGACAAGTTCGATTTGGCCCGGGAAGTGCTGGCCCAGGCCGGGGAAAGGGGAGTATCCCTGTTGCTGCCCGCCGACGTGGTGGCCGCCGACGCCTTTGCCCCCGATGCCGCCCGGCAAATCGTCACTCCCCAGGTGGGAGTTCCCGAGGGCTGGATGGCCCTGGATATCGGGCCGCTGGCCAGGCAGGAATTTGCCAGGGCCATAGCCGGGGCGGCCACAGTGGTGTGGAACGGGCCCATGGGCGTCTTTGAATTCGATGCCTTTGCCCTGGGCACCGAAGCCGTGGCCAGGGCCCTGGCCGAAAGCAAGGCCTTTTCGGTGGTGGGGGGCGGAGATTCTGCCGCCGCCCTGGAGAAGCTGGGCAAGACTGAAGCCGTCGACCACATTTCCACCGGCGGCGGGGCCTCCCTGGAATTTCTGGAGGGCAAAGAGCTGCCGGGTATCACAATCCTCCTGAAGGAGGCCAAGTGATGCGCCGCCCGGTTATAGCAGGCAACTGGAAGATGAACATGACCGCCAGCGAAACCCGGGTGCTGCTCGGGCAGCTCAAGGCCAGTCTGGCTGCAGCCGGAGACGTGGAGGTAATCGTGTGCCCGCCCTTTACTTCCCTGGCCGAAGCCTGTTCCCAGCTGCGGGGCACCGCTATTGCGGTGGGAGGGCAAAACATGCACTGGGAAGAAAAAGGGGCGTTCACCGGCGAGGTTTCCGCTGCCATGCTCAAGGACCTGGGTTGTACCTGTGTAATTCTGGGCCATTCCGAGCGCCGCATCCTGTTCGGCGAAGACGACGCCATGGTGAATAAAAAGGTCCATGCCGCCCTGGCAGCGGGACTGACCCCCATCCTCTGTATCGGCGAGACCCTGGAGCAGCGGGAACAAGGGGTCACCCAGGCGGTTTGCCGCCGGCAACTGGAAGGGGCGCTGGCCGGCCTCACTGCCGGCGCAGCGGCCAGGCTGATTATTGCCTATGAACCCGTTTGGGCCATCGGCACCGGCCGCACCGCCACCCCTCAGGATGCCCAGTCCGTCATCGGCTATGTCCGCGCCTGGTTGCGGGAGGCTTATGGCGATACCGCTGATACCGTGCGCATTTTATACGGGGGCAGCGTCAAGGCGAGCAATATCGACGGTTTGATGGCCCAGCCCGACATCGACGGCGCCCTGGTGGGGGGAGCCAGCCTGGACGCCGGGGAATTTACCCGCATTGTCAGGTTCGAGGTTCAGGACCGATGAGCCGCCCCCGCTTTGTGGTCCTCGTCATATTGGATGGCTGGGGCCTGGGCCCCGACTCCGGAAATGCCATCCGCGCCGCCCGCACGCCCAACATCGACCGGTTGCAAAGCCTGTTTCCCGCCGCTGCTCTCCAGGCCAGCGGCATAGATGTGGGGCTGCCTCCCGGCCAGATGGGCAATTCCGAAGTGGGGCACCTGAACATCGGCGCCGGCCGGGTGGTTTATCAGGACCTCACCCGCATCTCCAAGGCGATCGAAGAGGGGACCTTTTTCACCAATCCCCGGCTGGTGGAAGCCATGGCCGCCGTTCCCCCCGGGGGCGCTCTGCATTTGCTGGGGCTGCTTTCCGACGGCGGCGTACACAGTTCGCTGGACCACATTGAAGCTCTGCTGCGCATGGCCAAACAGCAGGGAGTGCCCAGGGTTTACCTGCACCCCTTCCTGGACGGCCGCGACGTTCCGCCCAAATCCGCCCTGGGTTACCTGGAATGGCTGGAGGAAGCCTGCCGGCGCATCGGGGTGGGGACCATTGCCACCGTGGGCGGGCGCTACTATGCCATGGACCGGGATAAGCGCTGGGATCGCACTGCCAAGGCTTACGCCGCCATGGTTTGGGGCCGGGGTCCCCGGGTCCCAAGCGCTGCCCGGGCCGTAGAGGATTCTTACGCCCGGGGCGTCACCGACGAGTTTGTCCTGCCCGCCGTCGTCGAGCCCCAGGGTACCATTAAGCCGGGAGACAGCGTAATCGCCTTTAATTTCCGGCCCGATCGCATGCGGCAAATAACCCGCGCCCTGGTGGATGAAGACTTTCCCCATTTTGAGTGCGAGGAAGGCTTGAAAGTACACTTCCTGTGCATGACGATGTACGACGAGACCATTGCTGCTCCCGTGGCCTTTCCGCCGGAGGAGCTGGTCAACACCCTGGGCCAGGTTATCAGCGCCGCCGGCCTCAGGCAACTGCGTATAGCGGAAACGGAAAAATATGCCCACGTCACCTACTTCTTCAGCGGCGGCGACGAGCGGGAACTGCCCGGCGAGGACCGGGTGCTCATCCCGTCGCCCAAGGTGGCCACCTACGATTTGCAGCCCGAGATGAGCGCTTACCCCGTCACCGAAGAGGCCTGCCGGCGCATTGCCTCCGGTGAGTATGCCCTGGTGGTCCTCAACTACGCCAACCCCGACATGGTCGGACATACCGGCAAGTTTGAGGCGGCGGTCCGGGCCTGCGAAGTGGTGGACGAATGCGTGGGCCGGATATGGGAGGCGACCCGGGAAGCCGGCGGGGCCATGCTCCTGTTCGGGGATCACGGCAATGCCGATGTTATGGTGGACGCCCAGGGCGACCCTCATACAGCCCACACCGCCAACCCCGTTCCTTTAATTGTAGCTTGGCCGCAGGTCAGGCGCGTGCGGTCCGGCGCCTTGAGCGACATTGCCCCCACAGTGCTGGAACTGCTGGGTTTGGAACAGCCCCCGGAAATGACGGGGAAATCACTGATCGAGGAGTGATGAGATGTGTCCATAATCGCAGATGTACACGGGCGGGAGGTGTTGGATTCCCGGGGCAATCCCACCGTTGAGGTGGAAGTGGTCCTGGACGACGGGTCGCTGGGCCGGGCCATAGTACCCTCGGGAGCGTCCACCGGTGCCTTTGAGGCCGTGGAGCTCCGGGACGGCGACAAGTCCCGCTACCTGGGCAAGGGCGTGCTCAAGGCGGTGGAAAACGTCAACACCGTCATTGCCCCGGCTTTGCTGGACCATGATGCCCTCAACCAGGTGGACATAGATCTGATGTTGTGCGAGCTGGACGGCACCGAAAACAAGGGCAAGCTAGGGGCCAACGCCATCCTGGGTGTCTCCATGGCTGTGGCCCGCGCTGCAGCCGAGCACCTGGGGTTGCCCCTGTACCGTTACCTGGGCGGGGCTGCCGCCCATGTGCTGCCGGTGCCCATGCTCAATATATTAAATGGCGGCAAACACGCCGACAACAACGTGGACATCCAGGAATTCATGATTATGCCGGTGGGGGCCGAGAGCTTTGCCCACGGCCTGCGCATGTCTGCCGAAGTCTTCCACAGCCTCAGGAAGGTGCTCCAGGGCCGGGGGCTCAACACCGCCGTCGGGGATGAAGGAGGCTTTGCCCCCAACCTGGAATCCAACGAAGCTGCCCTCCAGGTCATCGTCGAGGCCATTGAGGCGGCGGGGTACAAGCCGGGCCAGGACCTGGTGCTGGCCCTGGACGTGGCCGCCACCGAACTGTACAAAGACGGCCGCTATCACTTGGCAGGCGAGGGGCGCGCGCTGACGGCGGCGGAGATGGTGGAATACTATGCCGGCCTGACAGCCAAGTATCCCATTATTTCTATCGAAGACGGCATGGCTGAAGAGGACTGGGACGGCTGGGTTGCCCTGACCAAAGCTCTGGGCGGCAAGGTTCAATTGGTGGGCGACGACGTCTTCGTCACCAATGTCCGGCGCCTGGCCAGGGGCATCGAGATGCAGGCGGCCAACTCCATCCTCATCAAGCTCAACCAGATCGGCACGGTGACGGAAACCCTGGCCGCCATCGAAATGGCCAAGCGGGCAGGCTACACCGCCGTAATTTCCCACCGCTCGGGAGAGACCGAAGACACCTTCATCGCCGATCTGGCGGTGGCCACCGGCGCCGGGCAAATTAAGACCGGCGCGCCGTCCCGCACCGACCGTGTGGCCAAGTACAACCAGCTGCTGCGCATAGAAGAGGAATTGGACCGGTGCGCGGCCTGGCCCGGCCGGGATGCTTTTTACAACCTTAAATAGCGCAAAAAGCAGGGGGCGGGAATCCGCCCCCTGGGCTTTGCCTGTTTTCGCATCCGTCCTTGCGTCATCCGGGACTGCAATAAGGTTGCCGGCGCCGCCGGCGTGACCGCGGTCAAGGCCAATCCCCACCGCTGTTGCCGATGCCTGGATTCTCCATGGTTAAGCCCTATGCGCGGTTGTTTTTTATTTGCTGCTGTGATACAATTTTCCTTAGTCTTATGCGGATATGGAGGTGGCAAGGTTTGGAACTGGCTCTCAAAATCATACACGTGGTTCTGGCAGCGGGGGTAATAATTAACGTGCTCCTGCAACCCGGCCGGAGCGCAGGCATGGGCGCAATTGGCGGCGGAGCCCAAACCTTTTTCGGCAAGAGAAAAGGTCTGGAAGAAAAACTGGCCCGCATTACCACCGCTTTTGCTGTATTATTTATGCTGAGTTCTGTTCTTTTGGCCTTTATCATTGCCCGTTAATACCTTGACTTCGTTCGCTTCCCGGCGGAGATATTCCAGCCGAGCTGAGCCGAGTTGGGGTATCTTTTTTGAGTCAATATAAGGAGGATGGATATGGGTCTTGAACATTTGCTCTACTTGGCGCCGCTGTTGGGCATTGCGGCTTTGGTTTTTGCGTATATCCTGGCGCAGCGCGTCGAAAAAGCTGACCCGGGCAACGAGCGCATGCGGGAATTGGGCGCTGCCATCCACGAAGGCGCCATGGCTTTTCTCAATCGCGAATACCGCGCCCTGGTGATTTTTGTCATCGTCGTGGCCCTCGGCCTGGTCTTTGGTATCGGCGCAGCTCGGGACAGTTACATAAGCGGTCTGTATACCGCCATTTCCTTTGTGGTGGGCGCCGTATTCTCCGCCCTGGCCGGCAACATCGGCATGCGCATCGCCACCAAGGCCAATACCCGCACTGCTCATGCCGCCCAAACCGGCCTCAACCCCGCCCTGGGCATCGCCTTCTCCGGCGGAGCCGTCATGGGCATGTCGGTGGTAGGCCTCGGCTTGCTGGGCGTGGGCGCGCTCTACCTGGTGTTCCGGGATGCTGAAATCGTCAACGGTTTTGCCCTGGGGGCCAGCTCCATCGCCCTCTTCGCCCGGGTGGGCGGCGGCATCTACACCAAGGCCGCTGATGTCGGCGCCGACCTGGTGGGCAAGGTGGAAGCCGGCATTCCCGAGGACGACCCCCGCAACCCCGCCGTCATCGCCGACAATGTCGGGGACAACGTAGGCGACGTGGCGGGCATGGGAGCCGACCTCTTTGAATCCTATGTGGGCTCCATCGTCGCCGCCATGGCATTGGCCTTCACCGCCTTTGCGGGGAATGCCAAGCTGCAGCTGGGCGGCGTGCTCCTGCCCCTGCTTATAGCCGGATTCGGCATCGTCGCCTCCATCGCCGGCACGTTCTTCGTGCAGGTCAAAGAGGGGGGCAATGCCAGCAAAGCCCTGAATCGCGGCACAATGGTTGCCGGCATCGTGCTCCTGGTGGCCGCCTTCTTCCTCAACAACCTGCTGGTGGCCGACATTGGCTTTTTCTTCGCCATCATCGCCGGGCTTGTGGCCGGTATTCTCATCGGCCGCATCACCGAGTACTACACCTCCGATGCGTACAGGCCGGTGCAGGAGATTGCCAACAGCTCCAGGACCGGTCCTGCCACCAACATCATCAGCGGCCTGGCGGTGGGTATGCGCAGTACCATGCTGCCCGTAGTCGTCATCGCCATCGCCATCCTGGCTGCCTTCTTCCTGTCCTATAACGGCGACGCCGCCAAAGGTCTGTACGGCATTTCCCTGGCCGCCGTGGGCATGCTGGCCACCGCCGGTATGACCATCGCAGTGGACGCTTACGGCCCCATTGCCGACAACGCAGGCGGCATTGCAGAAATGGCCGATTTGCCCGAGGAGGTCCGTCAAATCACCGACAAACTCGACGCCGTCGGCAATACCACCGCCGCCATCGGCAAGGGCTTTGCCATCGGTTCGGCCGCCCTCACCGCCCTGGCGCTGTTCTCAGCTTATACCAATGCCGTCGGCCTGGAGGGCATCGACCTGACTTCCGCTGCGGTTATCGCCGGCCTCTTCGTTGGCGGCATGTTGCCCTTCCTCTTCTCCAGCATCACCATGGACGCCGTGGGCAAGGCAGCCTTCAAGATGATCGAAGAGGTCCGCCGCCAGTTCCGGGAGATTCCCGGCATCATGGAGGGCAAGGCCAAGCCTGATTACGCCCGGTGCGTGTCCATCAGCACCGCCGCTGCCATCCGGGAAATGATTCTGCCCGGTCTGCTGGCCGTGGTGGTTCCCATCGGCATCGGCGCCATCCTGGGTCCCGAAGCCCTGGGCGGCTTGCTGGCCGGTTCCCTGCTCACCGGCGTGCTCATGGCTATCTTCATGGCCAATGCCGGCGGCGCCTGGGACAATGCCAAGAAACACATTGAAGGCGGCGCCCATGGCGGCAAAGGCACCGATGTCCACGCCGCTGCCGTCGTCGGCGACACCGTGGGCGATCCCTTCAAGGACACTGCCGGACCTTCCCTCAACATCCTGATCAAGCTGATGGCAGTAGTTGCTCTGGTTTTCGCACCTTTGTTCCGGTTCATAGCCGATAAATTCTAATCCCCGGACACGGGAACGGACAATGGGGACGGTTCTTTTTGTCCAGTCACACCTCGCAGCGGTTCCGACTGGACAAAAAGAACCGTCCCCTTGATTACTCTGCAGGAGGTGTTTTCATGAGCAAGCATGTTGTTTTGGGGGACAGGGTCAATGCCTCGGTGGTAATTCTGCGCGAGGGAGTGCTGGTCATTGACACCTCGGTGGACCCCGATGGCGCCCGGCAGGTTCAGGCCGAAGCGCAAAAGCACGGCGAGGTCCTCTATGTCATTAACACCCACGAGCACGGCGATCACCTGGCCGGCAATTCCCTGTTTGCCTGTCCCATCATCAGTTCCGCTCCGGCACGCAAGCGAATGGAGCAGGCCAAGGCGTCTGCCCTGCCTGCCATCACCTTTTCCCAGGAAATGGAGCTCTTCCTCAGCGAGCCGGTAATGCTCAAACACTATGGCGGGCACAGCCCCGGCAGTGCGGTAATTTACTTCCCCAAGCGCAAACTCCTCTTCACCGGCGACCTGGTCTTTGCCGGACGGGTGCCCTACATGGGCGAGGCGGTGTACAGAGACTGGCTGGCGGCCTTAACCGAATTGGAAGGGTGGAAGGTGGACACCGTCGTGCCCGGCCATGGTCCCCAAGGAGGGAAAGAGGTGTTGACCCGGCAACGCCAGTGGCTGGAAGAGTATATCGAAGCCGTGCGCACCTGGACGGCCCAGGGTCTTACACCTCAGGATATTTTCAACCAGGTGCTGTCCCGGCACCAGGTGGTGGAACGCTGGCACCCCATGATCAAGAAATCCATCGAACTCATTCAGCACGAATTTAAGTAGACCCTTGGACAACGGGGACGGTTCTTTTTGTCCAGTCAGAAGCGCAACGCTAGGCAATCTCTGACTGGACAAAAAGAACCGTCCCCGTTGTCCAGGCAGGGGACAGTATTGTTTATTTCGCCGACTGCAGGTATAATAAACTGAAGGGGGTATCGGCGGTGCACAAGGCAATTTGCGCGCCCCTGTTTTTGCGGGGCGGCAGCACCGGTTGTCTTTTAATTCACGGCTTTACCAGCTGCCCCCTGGATGTGCGCCCTTTAACCAGGCATTTGCACAGCTGCGGTTACACAGTTCGCGAGGTGCTCCTGCCGGGCCACGGCACCAGTTGCGAGGATATGGCCAAGTACGGTTGGCGGGATTGGCTGGCCGCCGTCGAGAGTGAACTTACGCTTTTACGGGCACAATGCGCCCGGGTCTGGGTGGTCGGCTTTTCCATGGGCGGATTGCTGGCAGCCATGGCGGCGTCGCGGCAGCCGGTGCAGGGGCTTGTGTGCCTGGCCGCTCCCATCTGGCCGTTGCCCCGGTTTATATGGCTTGCCGGGTTGCTCCGGCACTTTCGCAGGTACGTCGACATGGGCCAGCCCAGGCAATTTCGCTTTCCATCCTGGCGCTACCAGCGGGTGGCAGTAAAGAACATCGTCGATTTGCTCCAGCTGATCAGGGCTGTACGGCGGGTTCTGCCCGCACTCAGAGTGCCGGCTCTCGTTGTCCAGGGCAGCGCCGACCGCACGGTCGAGCCCCGCAGCGCCGACTATATTTTTGCCCATCTGTCCGCCGCGGATAAAGAGCTGTTTGTTGTGGAGGGCGGCGGGCATATGTTGTTGTTGGGCGATGCATCGGCATTGGTGTGTAATCGCGTTGCTCATTTTATATCTTGCAGGACTGGAGGGAATGTTGAGAATGCTTAACATCAGACTTGCTACTGAAGACGATCGTCCCGTCATCAGCGAAGTAAGCAAGCATTACGACTCAAACCTGGTACATATGGTTTACAATACCTGGATGCAACGGGGATGTCTGTACATAGCCGAACAGGATGGCGAGGTCGTGGGCCTGGGCTGCCTGGATTTTCCTGCGCCCACCGACGCCCAAATCCTGGGGCTCAGGCTGTTGCCCAAGTACCGCAAGGAAGAGACGGGACGTCAACTGGTCATAGGGCTGATGCAGCTCGCCCAGGAGCGGGGCTGCAACACCGTGCGCATCCTTACTTCCACCGACAACTGGGAAACCCAGGCTGCCCTTCAGCACAACCTTGGCTTTGAGCGCCGGGGAATCTGGGTGGTAGGGTACCGGGAAAAACTGCGCAAGAAGTTTAATTCCGGCGAGCCGCTCCGGCCGGCAGCGCCGCAAATGCTGGAAGATATCTGGCAATATCTCCAGTACAGCCAGACTTACCGGCGTTGTGAAGGGCTGATCTTCTGCGAAGAGTACACCTTGCGCGGGTTTACCAAGGCTTACCTGGCAGAACTGCTGGAAGCGGGCCAGGTCTATGCAATTCTTGAAGGCGGAACGGTGGCCGGTGTGGCGGTGGTCCGTTATGTGGAAGACTCCATGATCCTGCGCTATGTCGATGCCCGTCCCAAGCTGACTATGGACTTGTTGCAGGGCATTATCTGCGCCGAAGAACGTCAGTTCCTCACGTCGGCGGTGCCCTTCGAGGCCTACCATGAAGTCAAGCCCTACCTGGAGCACTGTCTGGAACAGCACGCTCCCGACCAGTGGCTGGTCATGGAAAAGGAGGTCTTTCCCCTGGCTTTGCCCCGGGATGAATCTGTATAAAGAAAGAGTGATGCAAAATGTCCCGGGTCCAGCCCCGTTTGCTCAGCTTGACTGCAGCATCTCTGTACAGGGACATCTGGAAACTGGCCTGGCCGGTTATGTTGGGCCAGGCTTTGCATATGAGCTTTAACCTGGTGGACACCTTTTGGGTCAGCCGCCTGGGCGCCGTCATGGTCTCCATCCCCGCCCTGGCCGGTTCGTTGCTCTGGCTGTTTATGTCCCTCACCGAGGCCATTGGCATCGGCACCGTGTCCATGATTGCCCGTTTTGAAGGGGCGGGGGAGCGCGAGCTCATGGCCCGCATCATTGCCCACAGCTTTTGGCTGGGCCTGGCCATGGCCGGAGCCATTGGCGGCCTGGCCTATGCTTTTGCCGAGCCCCTTTTGACATTGTTTACCGATGACATGGCGATTCTGCCCCTGGCGGTGGACTACCTCCATGTAACTGTTTTGGGCCTGATCTTTACTTTCGGGTCCGTTTCTGTCAGCGCTGCACTGCAAGGTATCGGGGACACCCGCACGCCCATGCTGGTGATGATGGCCGCCAATTTGCTCAACATCATTCTGGACCCCGTCCTGATCTTCGGCTGGCTGGGCCTGCCGGCGCTGGGGGTGCTGGGCGCGGCCTGGGCCACCACCCTGGCCAATGCCCTGGCCCTGGCCGTCTTGCTGTTCATTCTTTTCCGGCGCCGGGAACTGGCGGTCACCACCCTGCTGGTACCCTTCAACGCTTCCATTCTGGCCAATATTCTTCGCATCGGCATGCCCGCCTGCCTGCAGTCGGCGGCCCGCTCTTCCACCGGCACGGTGATGTTCTGGCTGGTCATGAGCGGCTATGGCGAAGCCGCTGCTGCCGCCTTTGGCGCCGGCCAGCGCATCATCGGGCTGATTTTTGTCTTTCTCAGCGGGCTGTCGGTGGCCGCCACCACTTTGACGGGGCAGGTGCTGGGCAGCGGCGACAAGTCCCTGGCCCGGCTGGCTGCGCGCCGCCTGATTTTGCTTGGCATTGCCGTCCAGGTGGTTATCGGCGCCTTGTACTTTGCTCTGGCCGTTCCCGTCAACGCCTTTTTCCTGGGCGACGACCCTGTGGCCATGGCGGCGGGCGTCGGTTATGTCCGGATCTGCAGCATAGGTCTGATCCTGGGTGCCAGCGCCGGCGTCCTGGGCGGGATTTTCAAGGGGGCTGGTTATACCATGCCCACCTTTTGGGCCGGTTTTATCGCCAACTGGCTGGTCAAACTGCCGGTGGCGGCCGTCGGCTCCAGGCTGCTGCGCCTGCCGGTGGACATCATCTGGTGGGCCATCGCCCTTTCGGTGGCGGTGGAATGGCTGATTCTTTTCATATGGCAACGCCGGGGCGCATGGCTGGAGACGGAAATCCGGGTAACAGCCTAGTCCCCCTTGCCATTTTGCCGGCGGTGGTGTAAACTGTACTCAAAATGAATATCCCAACGAAGGAATTCGGCTGAGACGTGGAGAGCCGCACAATTACCTGCGTGTAATTGTCGCGGCTTTTTTGATTCGGTAAGGGAGTGAGGCAGATGCATGATGTAATAATCATCGGGGCGGGAATTGTCGGCTGTGCGGCGGCGTACTCCCTGTCCAAGTACAAACTCAGGGTGCTGGTGGTGGAGCAGGGACCCGATGTGGCCATGGCCGCAAGCCGGGCCAACAGCGGGATTATCCATGCCGGGTATGATCCGCCGCCGGGGACCCTGATGGCGGACCTCAACGTGCAGGGCAACGCCATGTATCCCGATTTGTGCCGCAAGCTGGACGTGCCGTTCCGCAACAACGGTTCGCTGGTGGTGGCCAGGGAGGGTGAAGAAGAGCAACTCGAGGAATTGTTGCGCCGGGGCCGGGCCAACGGCGTGCCTGATCTGGCCATCCTGGGCCGGGATGAAGTGCTGAACCGGGAGCCCAACATTGCCAAAGATGTGGCGGCGGCCCTCTATGCTCCCACGGCCGGCCTGATTTCGCCCTGGGAAATGACCCTGGCCTTTGCCCAGGTAGCTGCCGTCAACGGCGTCACTTTCAGGTTCAACACCAGAGTGACCGGAGTGCTGACCGAGGACGACCGCATTGCGGGCCTGGAAACCACAGCCGGCAGGCTGGCCGCCCGGGTTGTAATCAATGCCGCAGGAGTCCACGCCGACCTGCTGGCCCACATGGCCGGGGCCGAACGCTACGAAATTCTGCCCCGCAAAGGCCAGTACCTGCTCCTGGACAAGGAGCTGGACGGATGGGTAAAGCACACCGTCTTTCCCCTGCCCAATCCCAAGAGCAAGGGCGTCCTGGTCCTGCCCACCGTGGACGGCAACATCCTGGCCGGTCCCACCGCCGAGGACATCCTGGATCGCGAAGACAACTCCACCACCCGGGAGGGCCTGGCCCGGGTCCGGGAATCGGCTTTGCAGCTGTTTCCCGACTTGCCCCTTAACCGGGTCATATCCTCCTTTGCAGGAATCCGGGCGGTGCCCGTCGACGGCGATTTCATCATTCGCAGTTCGGCCCGGATTTGGGGCTGGATTGACGCCGGCGGCATCCAGTCTCCCGGCCTGACGGCGGCCCCGGCCATCGCCGACAAACTGATCCGCCTGGTGGCCGGGCTGATTCCCCTCCAACCCAGGGAGGAGCACCATGACCGCCGCTCAACCCTGCGCCTGCGGGAGCTTCCCTTGCAGGAACGGCAGCGCTGGATTCAGCGCAACCCCCTGTACGGACGCATCATCTGCCGCTGCGAAGGGGTCAGCGAGGGCGAAATTGTGGACGCCCTGCACGGTCCTGTCTCCGCAACTACACTGGACGGCGTCAAACAGAGAACCCGGGCCGGCGCCGGCCGCTGCCAGGGCGGGTTTTGCCAGCCCCGCCTGTTAACCATCGTGGCCCGGGAGCTGGGGATTTCCCCCTGCGCGGTGACCAAGGCCGGTCCCGGTTCCCCGCTGGTTGCCGGACGACTGAACAAGGGAGGCGCGGGAGATGAAGAGTAGCCGTCAGTTGGTAATCATAGGCGGAGGCCCTGCTGGTATGGGGGCCGCCCTGGAGGCCCGCCGCCTGGGCGTCGGGGACATCCTCGTCATTGAGCGGGACAAATTCCTGGGGGGCATTCTCCAACAGTGTATTCACAACGGCTTCGGCCTGCATCTTTTTGGCGAAGAACTGACCGGGGTGGAATATGCCCAGCGCTTCATCGATGCCATGCAGCGGGAAGGCATCGCGGTCATGACCGATACAATGGTCATGGAAGCTGAACCCGGGATGGTCCGGGCGGTAAATGCCGACGGAGTGCACGAAATCCAGGCCCGGGCCATAATCCTGGCCATGGGCTGCCGGGAACGCACCCGGGGCGCCATCAACATCCCCGGTTCCCGGCCGGCGGGTGTCTACACCGCCGGGGCGGCCCAGCGCCTGATCAACATCGAGGGCTTTTTGCCCGGCCGGCGGGCCGTCATCCTCGGTTCTGGGGACATCGGCCTTATCATGGCCCGGCGCCTGACCCTGGAAGGGGCCAAAGTGGAGGCTGTGGCGGAGATTATGCCCTGGTCCAACGGCCTGGCCCGCAACATCGCCCAGTGTCTGGATGATTTCAATATCCCCCTGCTCCTCAGCCACACCGTAGTCGAAATCCACGGCCACAAGCGCCTGGAGGGCGTCACCCTGGCCCGGGTGGATGACAATCTGCAGCCCATACCGGGCAGCGAGCGCTACATTCCCTGTGATCTGCTCCTGCTCTCGGTGGGGCTGATTCCCGAAAACGAGCTGTCGCGGCAGCTGGGAGTGGCCATGGATCCCGTCAGCCAGGGGCCGGTGGTGGACCAGTACCTGCACACCAGTGTCGACGGCGTCTTTGCCTGCGGCAACGTGGTTCACGTTCACGACCTGGTGGATTTTGTCACCCTGGAAAGCCGCCGGGCGGCGGCAGGGGCGGCGCGCTGGCTGGCCCGGCCCAAGCGCGGCAGGTGCATTCCCCTCAAGGCGGGGGACAATGTCAGTTATGTGGTGCCCCAACGGATCAGTGTGCCGGCAGAGGAAGACGTCACCCTGCTGCTCCGGGTGCGCAGGCCCCTGCGCAAGCCCGAATTCATTCTCCGCAGCGGCGAAGAGCAAGTCCTGCGCCGGGTGCGTCCCGTGGCTCTGCCGGCAGAAATGGTGGAAATCAAGGTGCCCGCCGCCGCCATTCCCGGAGCGGGAGAACTGGAGATATTGTGCCGAGGTGAGAAAAGATGAAGACCATGACTTGTATAGTCTGCCCCATGGGGTGCCGGTTGACCGTCGACTCTGGCGAGGTCAGCGGCCACCGCTGCAACCGGGGCAGGGACTGGGCCCTGGCTGAGGTAACCAACCCGGTGCGGGTGCTGACCACCACAGTGGCCCTGGAAGGCGGAGAACTGGAGCTGTTGCCTGTGCGCACCTTGGCGCCGGTGCCCAAAGCCAAGCTCAGGGACTGCCTGCGTCACGCCAACCGCCTTCGGGTCAAGGCCCCGGTGCGGATGGGGCAGGTGATTTGCCCCGATTTGGCGGGAACAGGGGTGCAGTTGACCGCCGCCCGCAGCGTGGCAAAAATATAAGCGGCCACAGGGCCGCTTTTTGTTATGCCGTTTCGCCACTGACGAAACCCGGGTTTGATAATAATCAGCATCTCTGAAGAACTCCAGCCTGTGCACCGCGTTATTCTGTAAATGGAACCCAAGCGTGCACGTAAAATTGGGCTGAAATACAGTCGCCGGCACAGTGTAGTAACCGTCGGAGACCATTTTGAGTCCCTGGCCGCCAAAGAGATTAACCATCCCAGCCCCGCTCAGCTTCCACAGTAAAATCCTGCTGGGGTTGAACAACGGGATTCCGCTTAAGTAACATTTTTGCACGGCCAAACCCCCTGGCATTGGTATCGTGGTTCCGGAACATAAGGGGCCGTTTTCAGGCAAGGGGTCAATGCCCCGGTGAAAAGCGAGAATATTGATGTTCTATGCCGTTTCATAGTCAATGATATGCTTAAATACTTTGTTGCAACTGTTACATTTTACTCGTATCCACGTGAAGGCATTTTCATATTCTTCAATCCCATCTTCGCATAGCTCTTGTTGTGGCGGATACTCAAAGGTAACTTCTGCTGAAAAATTCGCATGGGCTTGCTTACATGTAAATGGCTGGCATTGGTAATCGGCTGAGTAAGTTTTTTCCTTTATGCAGCGGTCATATCCGTCGGTAAGGCTGTTGAACACTTCGATTTCCTGGCCGCACTTCTTGCAACGTAACTTAACCGCAAGCCCATTGTCATTGTCGCAGAAAAACACCTGACCAAAGTTGCTTTTCCTTATTTCGCCGCAGTATAACACGTCAAATTCTGAGCAGGAGCAACATATTATCTTACCGCGTATGAATGTATATGTATCGATTTTCGTCCTTAGGTGCTGAAAGTAGGGCTGAAGTTTCACCGGAACACGTATTTCATGTTCTTCTCTCCTGCATGAACCCTTTCTATTTAACTCTGCCCCATCAGCATTAGTATTTTTCGCCTTGCTTCTCAATTTTTGAAGCCAGGTGCAGGCAATAGTTGCACCAGCCGTTATAACAAAAGCTGCCATTATTATCCACGGCATCACCGTTACCTCCCTCTTGCGATGCTCAACTGACTGTGTTTTGCCCCGGCATAAGAGTGAACGGGCAGTGTGTGCTCTGTTTTGACTGCCTCCTCATTTTCCGGATACAGGTAAATTCTCCTCCTATTTTGAGATTTTCTGCACCCGGGTATTGGAGCAGTCGGGATCCTCAATAAAATTGAGTAACCTGCCAAAGGCAGACTGCCCGAGAGCAGAGCGTTGCCTGAGCCGTTTGGTACTTTGCCTGGGACGGGATATTGCGACATCCCCAGCCTTGCATGAATGAGGAAATATATGGTATAGTACCTGCCCATAAGGAGGTATTGACATGGATCGGGAACAGGCTCTGAAGGAAGTAAAGAAGCGGGTCAAAAACCCCAACCTGCTCAAGCATATGTACGCCGTGGAGGCAGTGATGCGCCGCCTGGCCAAGAGGCTGGGGGGCAACGAGGAGCAGTGGGCCCTGGCTGGCCTGCTCCACGACATCGACTACGAAGAAACCGCCCAGGATCCGGCCCGGCACAGTCTGGCGGGCGCGGAAATCCTGGCCGGCTTGGGCGTGGATGAGGAGGTAGTCCGGGCCGTTAAGGTTCACAACCCCGCCCACGGCCTGGAGCGGCGCACCTTTATGGAAAGCGCCCTCCACATTGCCGATCCCCTTACCGGTCTCATCGTGGCGGCAGCGTTGATCCATCCCGAAAAAAAACTGTCTGCCATCGATACCCAATTTGTCCTCAACCGCTTTGGCGAAAAGCAGTTTGCCCGGGGCGCCAACCGGGAGCAAATCGCCTTGTGCCGGGAGGAACTGGGCCTCGAGCTGGAGGAGTTTATCGGCATTGGCCTGGAAGCCATGCAGGCCATTGCCGGTGAGCTGGGACTATAGAAAAAAGCTGCCTTGCGGCAGCTTTCCTTACATCGTATAAGTGTTTTTCGCCGCCCAGTTCAGCAGCTTGTACTCGGGGTCTACGGTAATGGCCTCCACCTTGACGGGGGATTCCAGCAAATGGGGCTCCTGTTGCAGGGGGAGCCGGACGATCCGCGAATCGCCGCCGGCCAGGGCCAGCTTCAGTTCGACGGGATGGGGCCAGTCCAGTTTTCCGTCGTTGACCAGGTTGAACAAGGTCTGCCACCGGTTTTTGTCGTCCAGGAAAGTGCGGGCCTCTTTTATTTCCACCTGCAGTTTCCCGGAAGAAAGGGCCCATTCCCTGTAGAGCTGGAGCATGTCGGTGTTGGTGATGTTGCCCAGCAGGGCGAAAAATTCCTGGGGATCCGGGGCTTTATTTTCCCGGAATGCCTGGGCGTAGATTTCCAGCAGGCCGGCCAGGAAGGAGTCCCCGGCCAGGCTGTGGGCCATGCGCATGAGCCAGGCGGCTTTGGCCACCAGCCACGGCGGGAATTGCAGTTTGCTGGCCGCAGCGCTGACTATGGACCGGTTGGCCCCGGCTATGACCATTTCCCGGGCTTCCTGCAACACCCTGGTCTTGGCAGCGGGGCCGAATTCCTCTTCCACCGCCAGCCAGCTCAGGTATTCAGCCAGCCCGTCCAGGTACCACTTGTAACTGGGATGGGCGACGGGCAGGCAGTATTTCAGCCAGCGCCGGCCTGTTTCCCGGGCCAGCAGCAGGAACAGGCGCATGTTCCTTTCCTGCCTGGTTTCGTACTCCTGCAGCATATCCAGGATGCCGGTGGAAATGCTGGTCAGGTAGAAAGATGACCGGGCAACCTGGGCGGGATTCTCGGCCATGACGACGGCTGTGGCCGGCGCCGGTGCCGGCCACAGTTTTTGCCCAAAGAACTCCAGCAGCTTTTGGCTGTAGTCTGCCACAGTCTTGGCCTGATTCATGTATTTGCGCGGATAGTAGATGTCCAAAGGGGTAGCGGTGTCCCGGGATGTTTTGAGGAAATCGCCGGCCAGCATGTGAATGCCCTGGAAGGGCGTATCGGCAGTCCACTGGGTCAGCACGCGAATGTCGGCGGGCTCTTGACGGCTGTGCGTTCCCGGCCCGACAATGCGCGTCGCTTCGGGAGTGATTACTTTGAGGGTGCAGGTATATTGTTGGGGGCGAGACGAAAAGGGATACCAGCGCATGTCTGGGGACAGCTCTGCGGTATCTCCCTCGGGAACGGGGATTGGGCCGGAATATGTTAAAACCGCCGTCAGCTTTTCGTCCCTGTCGGCTTTGCGGGGCATAATTGCGGTAATCAGGTTGACCCCGGGGCTCACTTGCTTTACTTTATGTACAAGGGGTAAGCCCAAATAGCTGACCGAATGAAGGGCGCACTCTGCCGACAGCAAAAAACAGAGTCGGTTGGTGGGCTTGCCCATTTTCATGGTAATGGCCGCAGTGACGGCATAGCTTTGTCGGCGGGGGTCGAGGGTTACTTCTAAATCGTAATGATGAATAGAGTAAGCGAATTTAGAGCAAAACACAGAATAGCGCTTGAGTTTAAACCAGCTCACTGCTACTTCCCCCTAGAGATTTTGTCTTCAGCTTAAGATACTTCTATCTTGGTGAAGAAATTTCCTGCAAAATAATGAGGTGATTAGAACGGAAGAGAAAATATTGGAATTTATGAGCAAAAAGGCCTACAGCCCGCTGACCCTGGCTGAGCTCCAGCAAGCCTTTTCCATTCCCGAAGACCAAAAGGAGCAGTTTGAAAAACTGTTGCGGGAAATGGAAGCCAGGGGCCAGGTGGTCAAAACCCGCTGGAACCGGTACGGCGTGCCCCAGCGCATGAACCTGGTGGTGGGGCGCGTGCAGGGCCACCCCAAGGGATTTGCCTTTGTCATTCCCGATGCCGAAGGGCAGGATGACGTCTACATCGCCCCCGGCGACCTCAACGGCGCTATGCACAACGACCGGGTCATCGCCCGCCTGCACAGCAGGAGCAAGGGCGCCAAAGTGGAGGGGGAAGTTATCCGCATTTTGGAGCGGTTTAACACCACCGTGGTGGGTACGCTGGAGAAGGGGAAAAAATACGGCCTGGTCGTGCCTGACGACAATCGGTTGGGTTACGACATATTCGTCAGCAAAGAAGATTACGGCGGCGCCGTCAACCAGGAAAAGGTTGTTGTTGAAATCACCCGCTGGCCCGAGGGACGGCGCAATCCCGAAGGCCGGGTCATTCAGCGCCTGGGTCACAAGGATGCTCCGGGCACAGATATCCTGTCCATAATATACAAGCATCAGTTGCCCCTGGAATTTCCCCGAGAGGTGCTCCGGGAAGCGGAACGGGTGCCCGAGTTCGTTACCCCTCAGGAAATGGCCGGGCGCACCGACTTTCGCCACCTGGACATTATCACCATCGACGGCGAAGATGCCCGTGATTTGGATGACGCCGTTCACGTCAGCAAAACCGAGACGGGATACCGCCTGGGCGTGCACATTGCCGACGTATCCCACTATGTCCGCCCCGGCAGCGCATTGGATGCCGAGGCCCTCCACCGCGGCACCAGCGTCTACCTGGTGGACCGGGTCATTCCCATGCTGCCCGAACGCCTTTCCAACGGCATTTGCAGCCTCAACCCCCGTCAGGACAGGCTCACCGTCAGCCTGGTCATGGACATTGACTCCCGCGGCGCGGTGGTGGGGTACCAGCTGGTCAAAGGGGTCATCTGCACCAGGGAACGCATGACCTATACCGACGTGTACGGCATTTTGCAGGGGGACCCCGACCTGTGCCGCCGGTACAGCCATCTGGTCGACCAGTTGAAACTCATGGAGGAACTGGCCATAATCCTGCTGGAGCGCAGAATGCAACGGGGCGCCATCGACTTTGACTTCCCCGAAACCAAGGTGGTGCTGGACGACAGGGGCCGGCCTGTCGACATCGTCCATCGCCCCCGCACCATGGCCGAGCGGATTATCGAGGAATTTATGCTGGTGGCCAACGAGACGGTGGCCGAGCATTTTGCTCACCTGGATTCGCCTTTCATCTACCGCATCCACGAAAAGCCGGCCACCGAAAAGATTCTGGAGCTCAACCGGTTTATTCACAACTTTGGTCACCGCATCAAGGGCAAAAAAGACGACGTCCACCCCAAGGCCCTGCAGCAGATGCTCAATGAGGCCCAGGGCCAGCCGTACTACCGCCTGCTCAGCACCGTCACCTTGCGTTCCATGCGCCAGGCCAAGTATTCGGAGCGCAATGTGGGGCACTTCGGCCTGGCTGCCCAATACTACACCCACTTTACTGCGCCCATCCGCCGGTATCCCGATCTCTTGGTGCACCGCTTTATAACCTACTGGCTGGGAGAAAAGGAGCCCAAGGCCTGGCAGGCCCAGGTCAAAAAACTCAAAGACCTGGCCGAGCATTGCTCCCGCCGGGAGAGGGGAGCAGAAGAGGCCGACCGGGAATCGGTGGACCTCAAAAAAGTGGAGTACATGGCAGACCGCCTGGGCGAAACCTTCCCCGGCATCATCAGCGGGGTAACGGCCTTCGGTCTGTTCGTGGAGCTGGAAAACGGCGTCGAAGGCCTGGTGCACATCAGCACCATGCACGACGATTACTACCAGTTCCACGAAAAGATGTACTCTTTGGTGGGGGAGCGCCGGCGGAAGGTCTTCAGACTGGCCGATCCCGTCACCGTCAAGCTGATCAAAGTCAACAAGGAAACCCGGACTCTGGATTTTGTCCTGGTAACAGAATAAGCGGCTTAAAGCCGCTTATTCTGCAGGAGGAAGCCATACCGCCAGTCACCCTTTATTTACCCGGACCCGGTCTTGAGCATAGGATATTCGCCGAGCATTGCCGTTGCTGATGCCGGCTCTCTCTTTGACTTAGCCGAACTGGTTTTTGTAAGGAAGATGAGGAGAGAGCCATATAACGCACCTTTTGCTTCCTCCTGCCGTCCATTAAATAATTCCGTAACCGAGACAATTTTTTGGGGGTAAGAAGAAAAAAAAGAACGGTTGCCAGGGGATTGGCAAAATATGTTGACCGTCCCATTCCGGTATGGTAGAATGATGCTACCCAATGTTATACCCATTAACCCTTTACCCGGACACACGGTCAACCCAGCCGTGTGTCTCACACTTTATGAGGAGAATGGCCATGGATGAGATTAAGGTAATTGCTGAAAACCGCAAAGCCCGGCATGACTACCACATCCAGGAAGTCATGGAGGCCGGCCTGGTTCTGCAGGGAACGGAGGTCAAATCCATCCGTGCCCGGCGCGTAAATCTCAAGGACAGCTTTGCCCGGGTGGAAAACAACGAGGTCTTTTTGCACGGCATGCACGTCAGCCCCTATGAGCAGGGCAACCGTTTCAACCATGACCCGTTGCGCCCGCGCAAGCTCCTGCTCAACCGCAGCGAAATTCGCCGCCTCATAGGCATTACCCGGGAAAAGGGCATGGCCCTGATCCCCCTGCGCCTGTACTTGCGCCGGGGGCTGGTAAAAGTGGAACTGGCGGTGGCCAGGGGCAAGAAACTCTACGACAAACGCCGGGATTTGGCGGAGCGCACCGCCGCCCGGGAAATAGAGAGGACCTTCCGGGAACGGCAAAAGCAGTAAACTGCCCGGCGCTGCAGCCGGCTTGGTTATTTCTGCCTGTTGGAATTATTGCCGTTGTCCCCCGATACAAATTAAATAGGGGGGATGGCAGATGGAAATTGCCAAACTGCACTGCCTGGGCAATGAATACTTCGTGCTGCATGCCGAAGCCGGGCTCCATCCGCTGCCAGTCCTGGCCTGCGCTGCGGGCAAAAAGCCCTCCGCCCGCGGCGTAAAGGGTCTCATCATCCTTCTGCCCGGTGTCGCGGGCAGTTATCGTGTGGAAATATACAACTTCCAGGGGATACGAACACTGCCGGGGACCTGTGCCTTGCTTTGCGCCGGTCATTCTCTGGGTACCGGCGCCTGGGAACTGGACACCGACGCCGGCCGCCGCCGGGTGGAGGTACACGGCGCCATGGTCCGGACCTGGCTTCCCCCGCCGGTGTTCGGCGGCGAATACTGCATTGGCCGCTACCATCACGGCTACCTGTTTAATTTGTACCGCCGCTTCTTTGTCACCTTCGGGAACAACATGCAGGCAACCGATTTTGCCCGCCAATGCCAGGCCATCGACCGCTATTTCGGCGGCGTCGACGTCGTCATGGCCGACGCCCGCCGGGAAGCGGCGCTGCGCATCTGGCAAAGGGGCTGCGAAATGCCCGGCAGCGCCACGGCTGCTTGCGTGGCCGCAGCATGCCTGCACCGCCTGGGCCGCCGGCAGGAGCCCCTGCGGGTCGGCATGCCGGGGGGAGAAGTCACCGTGGCGCGGGAAGGCGACGGCGGATTTGTCCTGTTCGCCCCCGTCCGCCCCGGGCAAACCTTGCCTGACTAAGCGGCCTGCGGGCTGTTTGTCCCGTGTGTGAAGGGCGCAGTATTGTCAGGCTGCCTGTTTATGTCTGGACTTTTCTCCGGCAAAGTAGTTGGTGCCCCAGATGCCGGTGAGGATGGCGGCGGCGCCGACGGCGTGGTACCAGCGAAAGGGCTCGTGCAGAAACAGAGTGCCGGCGGCGATGGAGATGATGGTGGTCAAATTGGAAAACACCGCTGCCTGGGTTGCGGTTAATTGGGACAGGGAGTAATTGATGAGGAAAAAGGCGGCCACCGAAGACAGGGCGCCCAGGTAGAGCACCGCCGGCCACACGGCGCCCAGGGACGCCAAGTATTGCCCGGCGCCGCCGGGAGCAAGCAACAGTGCCACGGCATTGAAGGCAATTGCCCCGGTCAGCATCATCACCCAGGTGATGGCCAGGGGGGAGTAGCGCCGGGAAGCCTGGCGGGAAGCGATGTTGTACAGGGCCGCCGACAAGACTGCGCCCAGCAGCAGAATGCTGCCCAGGCCGCCGGCTTCCAGGCCGGTCCGGTTTTGCATGGCCATGATAAAGAGCACGCCCCCCACCGAAACGAATATAAAGGGGTATTGCAGGGGGCGGGGCCTCTCATTGAGGACAATGCGGGCCAAAATGGTGACAAATATGGGGATGATGGCTATCATCATTCCGGCATAGGATGAGGAAGTCAGCTGCACGCCCAGGGTTTCGGCAGCAAAATACAGCAGGGGCTGGAAGAAGGCCAGGGGCAGGAGTTTCTTGTAATCGGCCCAGGCAAGGTTTATTTTTATAATCCCCATGAGCTGCAGGGCGCCGAGGAGAAACGCCGCCAGGGCAAACCGCAGCCCCAGCAGGTGGAACGGACCGATGTGGGCCAGGGCGCTGCGGGTGAACATAAAGGAAAAGCCGAAAAGGGTGGCATATCCCAGGGCGGCGAAGTAGGGAGCAGTCTTAGGCATTTGTCCATCTCTCCTCACAAAGGATTCCTTATCGAGTATGCCTGATTGCGGGGCCGAAAGCAATATCCGGGCTATGCCAGCCTTGGAACCAGGGAGGGAAACAGCATGTACGTGGATTTTGCAAGACTGTATGCATTGCTCAAGGAAGACGCCATCTTGTCCTACAAGCTCATGAGCCGGCTCTTTTGCGAGCCCCTCTCTCCGCGGGCCCGGCTGTGGGCGGGGGAGCGGGCGGTGATGTTGCTGGACTACGGCCTGCACCTGTTCGGGGAGGAAGGGGAACTGGACCGGTTTCTCGCTGACCTGGAACCGGGTGAATACAGTTTGTTTGCCGTGCCGGTAAAATATCTGCCCGTGCTGGAAAAGCATTTTGCCGAAATTCACCGCGAGGAAGACACCACTGCCTACACCCTGGCCCCCGGGCAGTTTTCGGGTCCTGAGGCAGAAGAACTGGACAGCCTCACCGTGGCCGACGCCGAGTTTGTCGACGCGCACTGGACTTACAGGCATGAGGGCAGCCTCGAATTCTTCCGGCGCATCCTGGCCGAGCTCCCCAGCAGCGCCGTGCGCATCGACGGCCAGCTGGCGGGCTGGGCGGTGTGCTACGACCGGGTGGACGACATGGTCAACCTGGGTTCCCTGCGGGTGCTGGAGCCGTACCGCCGCCGGGGGCTGGGGCGCAAGCTGGCCCTGGACCTGGTCAAAAAGGTGCTGGCCCGGGGATGGACGCCCCTCATCCACATAGTGGACAGCAACACCGCCTCCAAAAACCTGTCCATGGGCATCGGTTTCAAACCCTATCCCGAAAAAATCTTCTGGGGCCGGGGCATAAAGAAATAAAAAAGAGGAAATATTTGCACCCCCGTCGAATATAATGGTCTAGGCACTGCTCCGGACCAGCGTCCGGATGCAGTTGACCCGTCGGCTGCGGCCGACGGGTCGTGTGCTATTTGAGCCAGTGTCCAAACGGGAAGGGCGTTATATAGGCTTCGGTGTATGCCGCCACTGCAATCAATACTGCCGCGGCCGCCAGCTGGCGCAGCGGGAGCTGGCCCCGGTACAGGCGGTTGCCGGCCCAGCAGCCCAGGCTGAACCCGCTCAGTTCGATCCAGGCGTGGGGCAGGAGCAGCGCCAGGCAGGGGAGGGTTCCCAGTGCCTGGCAGGCGTTCAGCACGCGCACCCCAATCTGTACCAGGTGGGCGCCAAAAACCAGCCAGGGCGCCATCGCGCCCAGCCGGCTTCCGGTTAAATGCCGCACCACCAGTCCGGCGCTGGCATAAATTAACAACACAAACAAGTTGTTCAGCAAAATTTCGCGAAACATAAGCCTTTCCTCCTGTCATAGGATAGGCGGAAAGGCTGTAAATTATTCCTAAAATTTACCAAAAAACCACGTAAAATTGATATTTAACGTTGAAGATGCTATAATAATTGTGCCTGAATTTCAGGCTCTCGCAACCTGGGGGCGTAATGGTTTCGACGGGGGTTTGAAATGACAGGAGTAGCGAGCCGGGGGCCGGGCCCCGTTAAAAACTGGAAACGGCTAATAACTGCCGACAACAACTACGCTTACGCTGCTTAATTAACTAAGCAGCCGTCCTCTCAATTCCCTGCCTGCGGGAATTGAACAGGGCGTCGCTAATGCAGGCTACCGCCGGCACACGCCTCCGCTGCCGCCGGGAAACTGCAAGGAGGCTGGTCTGAGGCAGATCCTGTCCCTGGGAGCTGTCGAGGGCGAGAAGCAAAACAGGGACTGCGCTCGGAGAGACTGCTGTTGTTTAACCTTCGGACGCGGGTTCGACTCCCGCCGCCTCCACCATTTCACAAAGCCTGCAAGCTTAGGCTTGTTTTTTTTTCCAAAGAAATAGCGCATCCGGTACATAGCGGTGATGGAGGTGGGCAAATGCGTTTCGTGTATAACGGCTCGCCTGAAGATCTGATTTCCGCACTGGACAGACAAGCCAGGGCACTGAACAAAGACATTCTTTATGGTTGCTCACGCTTAAAACGAGGCTGGTGTTTGTTCCCGTTCTGGCGCCTCTTATCGTTTTGTATACTTTGCGCCAAAGGGCAGAAGGCAGCGCGACCAAGATTTCATTGAGTTTATGTCTGCCCGTGTCGGGTGCCGGTTCATATGCAGAGTAAAAATCTGCCTGAAAACAGAGAGCTCCTGGGGAGCTCTCTATTTTTTCATATAAATAATACCGATAGTATTGCGACCGCAGTGGCTGGAAATTACGCAGCCTGCCTGGGTAATGAGGATTTCCTTAGCGTCGATGTGCTTGAGGAGTTCCTCTTTAAGGTAGGGCCCGTCATCGCTGACAGAGTGGGTGATGAAGATCCGCTCCGGGTCAATTTCATCTTTGACGGCCAGGACGGTATTGAGCAGCCCGTTGAGAGCTTTTTGCCTGGTGCCCCGGAACTTCTGGTTGGGGTACAACTTGCCGCCGATAACCTTGAGGGACGGCCGGATTTTCAGCATGCTGCCCACCAGGCGGGTGAGGCCGGTGCAGCGCCCGCCCTTGTGCAGGTAATCCAGGGTGTCGACGATGAACTCGGTTTCTACCTTGGGCGCCAGCGCTTCAATCTTTTCGGCAATGGTCCTGGCATCCATGCCCTGGGCGGCAAAGTCGGCGGCCTTTAAGACCAGGATGCCGGTGCCGGTGGAGAGGTTGCGGCCGTCCGCTATGTGCACGCGGCCCTCCGGAAATTCCTGGGCGGCCAGGCGGGCATTGTTCAGGATGGCCGAGAGGTCCGAGGATATCCCGACGAAGACGATGTCCAGCCCGTCATCGATGTACGGCTTAAAGGCCTGGACAAAGTCGCCGGGAGAGGGGGCTGCCGTTGCTGGCAATTCGCCCAGTTCATCGACCTTTTGGTACAGTTCCTCCACGGTGAGGTCGATGCCGTCCCGGTATACCTGGTCGCCAAAGCGGACGTATACCGGCACGACTCCGATGTCGTACTGTGCGACGAGTTCGGGGGATAAATCGCATGTGCTGTCACTGAAGATCTTGACTTTTCCCATAGACCTTACCTCCTGTGTAAAGTGATTTATTTATTACCAGGGCGAGACCCAGGGGGTTCGCCCGGGTGTACTGCAATTTCTGCCTGATTTGTTGCCGGCGCAACATCACTGCTCCGCCATCTCCGCAGTCAGGGGCGGGAGGTGGCAGATGGGGTTTTCGGTATACCGGGCAGCGGCCTTCACCATGCGCTCGTCCACGGTGAAGTAGAGAATTTGCCAGCCCCGTTGGGCATGCTCCGCCATCACTGCCAGCAGCCTGTCCAGGCGGCGGGTGTCGGAGCAGAGGAAGGCGTCGTCGAGGATAAAGAAGCCGGGCCGGCCGCCCAGGATGTCGTGGGCCAGGGACAGGCGCAGGGCCATGTACAGCTGATCGTAGGTGCCCTGGCTCAGGGACGTGGCCGGCAGGACGAGGCCGTCTTTGCTGTGCACTTGTATGTTCAGCTGGTCGTCCAGGACGACGCGGGTGTAGCGCCCCCCGGTAACGCGGCGGAAATAGTCCTGCACCGGGCTGTCGTCTCCCACCAGCCGGGCCATTTTTTTGTGTTCTTCCTGCTCCAGCTTTTCCAGGATGCCGATGACCTGGCGGGCGGTGTCGAAGCGGGCGCGCACCGACCGGGCAAACTGTTCCAGGATATAGCAGGCGTGCTCCAGCATTTCCAGGTTGGCAAAAAAAGCCGGCAGGGAGCGGCCCGTTTCTTCGGCCAGGGGCAGCGCCTGACAGGCGTCGGCAAACCGGTCCAGGGCGCTTTGGTGTTGCCTCAGCGCCTTTTCGAGCTCATCAGTTTCGCTTTGGATTTCGTCCCGGCGCGCGCGCAGCTCCTCCAGTTTGGCCTTGTCGTAGTCAACGCCGGGGTCCCGGGGAAGGGGCAGCTGCTCCAGCAGCCGGCGCCAGTCTCCGGACTCGCCGGGAGCGGTGCCAAAGGCTTTTTCCAGGCGCTGGCCCAGTTCCTGGCGCGTTGCCTGAATCCGGCCGTGTTCGTCGGCCAGCCGGGCGAACTGCTCCAGATCATCGGCTCCCAGGCGCCGCAGCTCCTGAGCCAGTTGCTCAGCAGCTTGGTCTGCTTCCTTGCGGTCATTGGCAATGGCCGCTTCCAGGTCTTTGACGCGCTCTTCCAGCCTGTGGACTTCGTTTTCCAGGTTTTGCAACAGGGCGTTTTTGGCTTCCAGGTTGTCCTTTTCCCTGGTTACCGCCGCCGCCAGCTCCTGCAGGGTGCTGGCCATTATGCCTGCCGCCGCACCTTCCTGGAGCAGGGCCTGGTGGCGGCGCTGGGCGTGCAGGGCCTTTGCCACGGCGTAGAGCACAATCAATGTCAGTAAAAGGAAAAAGTATGGGGTGTAAAGCAGGGCGCCGGGGAGCTTGCCCATAGCGGCCAGCACCAGGACCAGGGCCGTCAGGGGTGTGAGGGCTGTGAGCGCATAGCCAAAAGCCTTGAGCTGGCCGGCGGGAGCCGGGGACTGCTCGGCAGCCAGTTGCATGCGCTGTTGCAGGCGTTCCAGGTCGGGTTTCAGCTTTGCCAGCGGCGCCAGCTGGGCTTTGGTCGCGGCCAGCCTGTCTTTGGCCGTTGCCAGTTCTTCGTTGAGGGCGGCGAGTTTTTCCCGGTTATTGGCGGCGGCCTGCCGGTGGTGGCGGGCAGTGCTGTCCAGATGCTGCAGCTCCAGGAGTTTGCTGTGGGTGAATTCCTGCAGGTCGCGGGCCTCGGCGGTCTTTGTTTCGTATTCAGCCACTGCGGCAACCAGCTCGGTGTATTCCTGGTATTTCCGGGCTTGTTCCTGGACCCGGATTTCTTCCGCCAGCTGTTTCAACTGATGGCGGTTGTCCTCCAGGCGCACCTCCAGGGCGTCCAGTTCCTTGTCCCGGGCCTGCTCAAGGTAGTCCCGGATTTCCTCTGCCAGCCTCCCGGCAACCTCCGCGTGTTCCCCGATGTGGTTAAAGTCGGCGCTTTTGGACAGCCGGGCCGCAGAAGAGGGGTTGGTGAGGCGGCCCATTTTTTGCACGACAGCCTTGAGGCGGTCGATGCGCCAGGTTTCCATGCCCGTCAGCTCGTCGCTGACCCGGCGCAGGTAACCGGCCTGGTCGGATATGTTCAGGTCCTTGTTGCGGATGACGAAGATGTTGCGCAGGTGGCTGTTGTCCAGGGCGACGACCTTGTCCAGCAGGGTGTCGCCGTCCAGGATGTGTTCCCGGCCGTCGGCGGCCAGGGCAATCCGGCCCCTGGGCATTTCAGGCACACGGTCCAGGCCGGCAAAGTCTTTGATGCGGCTGCCCAGCATCAGCTTGAGGATGGCGTCGATGAGCAGGGTTTTGCCGCTTTCATTGGGCCCGAAAAAAATCTGCAGGCCCGGCCGGGGCCGGTGCCGGGCGTCCCTGAGGGGTCCGTAGTGGTCGATGGCGATTTCTCTGATTTCCATCATCTTCCCTCCGCAAAGAGCTGGCTCAAGGCCTCCAGTGCCATGGCTTCCATGCGCCGGCGCAGCTCGGGATCGGACTCCTGCTCCAGGTATTGGCTGAAGCGCTGGTACAGGGGGTTGTCCAGGATGTGGCGGACGCTGAGGTACAAGGGCTTAAGCTCGGTGTTTGCGCGCCCGGCCACCATGGCCTCCAACCTGGCCTGAAACTCTGTTTCCGCCTCGTCGATGAACCCGCTTATGTTGATGGTCAGCTGGCAATTATGCGGGGAATGCTCGGCCAGGGTTTGCTCCACCTGCCTGAGCACCTCCCGGGTGTTGCCTGGGGTGAGTTGGAAATCTGCGGTTTGGAAGTACCAGGTGTTGAGGGACAGGGGGCGGCACCCCTCCTGATCCACCAGGTTGACGGCGCGGGGACCCTGTTCGCGCGCCGTTACCGAGACAGGCGAACCGGGGTAGACGAACACGGCGCCGCAGGGCAACCGGCGTTGCTTGTACGTGGCGTGGAAATGCCCCGCCAGGATGTAGTCGTAGCCCAGCCCGGTCAGCGTTTCTTCGGTGACGGGCAGGTAGCGCAGGTCCTCCCCGCCGTAGTCTTCACCGGTGTAATGGGGCAGCGACCAGGAGCAGTGCAGCAGGAGGACATTCGTCTTGCCGGGGACGGCCTTTTCCTTGAGGGTCGGGGCCAGGGAGGCGAAGCTGCCGGTGGTATAGGGCACTGCCACAATGCGCCAGGCGCCGAAATCCTGGACGGAACAAGGCTGTTGGGTAAGGGCGGAAAAGTCCGCGCCCCAAAAGCTGTCCTGAGAAAATGCCCGTTCATCGTGGTTTCCGGGTATAGCCAGGACTTTATAGGGTAAATTACTGAATAATCTGCGGGTTTCTCCCCGCAACAATTCCGCCTGCTGGTGGTCGTCGAAGAGGTCGCCGGCAATGAGCAGCAGGTCGATGTTCTCTTCCCGGCCCAGACTGACCAGCTCCTGCAGGGCTTCCAGGCGCCGGGGATGTTCGGTGTGCAGATGCACATCGGCGGTGTGCAGTATCTTCATGCCGCACCTCCCAAAGCGTAATAAAGACCTTTTCGCCGGCGAACGGTTGTTTCCCTGCCTGGAGGCAAGAACCGCGGGCTAAAGGCGCGATACGTATTTGTTTCCGGGAATGTAAAAGCGGTAGGGGAGTTCCCGGCCCTTGCTGATGCCAATGCGGGACGAGGTCGCCACCGGGACGGAAACCGGTCCGTCGAGGATGTAGAGGGCGTCGCCGGTCAGGTCGACGCCGTTGTGGGCCATGGTGATGCCCAGGGCCTGGCAGAGGCGGGCCGGGCCCGAACACAACAGCTTTTCTTCCGCCACGCCCCGGCGGGCGGCCATCAGGGCCTTGCCTTCCAGGGGCTCCAGGGCGCGCACCAGCACCGCTTCGCCCAGCCCTTCCCGGCCTGTGACGGCGTTAAAACAGCAGTGCATGCCGTAGATAAAGTAGACGTAGCCCATCCCCGGCGGGCCGAACATCACGGCATTGCGCCTGGTTTTGCCCCGGTAGGCGTGGCAGGCCGGGTCGTCCTGGGTGTAGGCTTCTGTTTCCACAATGCGGCCCGAGCACAGCCCCTCGGGGCCGGCGTGGACAAGAATCTTACCCAACAGGTCCCGGGCCACCTCCGGCGCCGGCCGGGCGTAAAAATCTCGGTTCAGCTTCATGGTCCATGTCCTCCCTGTCTATTCTAGCACAGTTGGCGCAAAGAAACAGCGAGGAAGGAGGGAGAAGATGCGCAAACTGATTGTCAACGCCGACGACTTTGGCCTCACCCGCGGCATAAACAAGGGCATCGCCCGGGGTTTTCGCCTGGGCATCGTCACCAGCGCTTCGGCCATGGTCAACATGCCCTGCTGGGACCACGCGGCAGAACTGGCGAAAAGGCTGCCGGGCCTGAGCGTCGGCCTGCACTTCAACCTCACCCTGGGCTGCCCCGTGACGCCGCCCCGCTCTGTTCCCACGCTGGTGGACGCCCAGGGCAGGTTCCATGGCGATCTGAAACAGCTGGCGGCGGCCGACCCGCTGGATATTACCCGGGAATTGTACAACCAGTATAACCGCCTGTGCCGTTCCGGCATCGCGCCCTCCCATGTCGACGGCCATCAGGGCATCCACGCCCTGGACAACATCCTGGCGGTGCTGCTGGACTTTGCCGCCAGGCTGGGACTGCCCCTGCGCCTGGCGCCCCACGCCCGGGAGCGGTACAAAGCGGCGGGGGCCGTCACCACCGGCGCCCTCATCGATCAGTTCCAGGGCAGGGGGGCTACCCGGCCCAACTTCGAGCGCCTGCTCCGGGAGTGCCGGGCCGAAACCGCAGAATTCCGCTGCCGGCCGGGCATGGTGGATGCCGACCTGGAAAACCTTTCCGCTTATACCTGGCAGCGGGAACGGGAGCTGGCAGTGGTATGCGCCTACGCCCGGGAGACATTCCCGCAGGAGTACGGCTACCAGCTCATCTCCTTCGCCCAGTTGCCCGCCGGCGGCTGAAAGCGGCGGAAAAAACAGCCGGCCATGGACAGAAAAAACACCGGGCATGCGCATATTATAGCAAATCCCAATTAATGGAGGGCAGAAATGCGCATTTTAGTAGACGGTGTTACAATTGAATGCAGCATTGGCAACATTACAGCGCAGGCGGACATGGACGCCATCGTCAACCCCGCTGCTCCCGGACTGGTCCCGGGCGCCGGGGTGTCGGGCGCAATTCACAGCAAGGCCGGACCCGAATTGTACCAGGAGTGTCTCGCCCATGCTCCCCTCAACCCCGGACAGGCAATTATTACTTCAGCTTGCCGGTTGCCCAACAAAAAGGTCATTCACTGCCTGCCGCCCGCGGGATCCTGCAACCGTTCTGTCGCCCTGCTGGAAAAATGCTACCTCCAGTCGCTGTTGCTGGCCGACGAACACGGCTTGACCTCGGTGGCATTTCCCTCCCTGTTCTCGGGTTCCCTGGGCACGCCGCCGGTAAGTGCGGCGGCCATTGCCCTGCGCGCGGTGCGCAAGGCTGCTCCGTTGCTGCGCAACGTCCGGCGGGTTCGCTTTGTCCTCTTTGACCGGCACACATTTCTGCACTATCGCAACCTGATGGCCGCCAATCCAGAAAGCGTCATCCACACCACGATAACAGGCTGATTATCAGCCTTTTTTCTTTGCCCGCACAGGCAAATGGGTTACAATACAGGTAAATTGAGGAAACCGGGAGGAGGATGACCGTGTTTTGCAAGTCGCTGGAGAACGACGCCTGCCTGGCGCTGCTGGAGCCTCGCCACGCCCAGGAAATGGCGCTGTTGATCGACGCCAACCGGGCCCACCTGCGGCGCTGGCTGCCCTGGGTCGATGCCATGGTTACGGTGCGGGACAGCCGGCAGTGGATTAAAGAGGCTTTGCGGCTGTTTGCCGAGGGCCGGGAAATGCACATGGGCCTCTGGGTCGATGGCAACCTGGCCGGAGTGCTGGGCGCCCAGTTTTTGCAGCGCAACCATTCCGCCATGCTGGGCTACTGGCTGGGAGCCCTGTACCAGGGCCGTGGTCTGATGACCGCCGCCTGCCGGGCCGTTATCGACCATTGCTTTGCAGGACTCGGCCTCAATCGGGTGGAAATCCGCTGTGCTGTGGAGAATCATCGCAGCCGGGCCATTCCGCAGCGCCTGGGCTTCCGGCAGGAGGGCACAATCCGCGCCGCTGAATGGTTGTACGACCACTATGTCGACCACGTCGTTTACGGGCTTTTGCGCCGGGAATGGGAGGCGGCCCGGGTCCAGGCATAGTTAAAATATTCCAATAAAAGGGTAACGCCCCGGCGGCGGCGAAATCTAACAGGAAATTTGACATTTTGCCCCAGGAAAGGAAGATTTTCGTGTTCAGGAAATCTGTCTGGGTCCTGGCCCTGGTTTTCGTCACTTTCTTTTTTGCAGGGGCCGGCTACCTTGCGTGCCGCCCGCAATGGGTGTACGCGGTGACCGTTGACTCCGAGCTCATAGGCCATGTGGCCAGCCTGGAGGAGTTTTGCGCAATAGTGAGTTCCGTCCAGTGCCGGGCAGAAGAATACTGGGGTTGCTCCCTGGCCATGAACGAGGAAGTCAAAGCTTTCCGCGTGCGCCGGTGGAATCTGCAACCCTCCCCCGTTGCGGTGGCGGCCCGGCTTGAAGACATGGCCACGTATACTGCACGGGGCTGGGCCATTGTCGTCGACGCAGAGCCCGTTGCCCTGCTGGATTCCCGTTCTGCCGCCGAGGAGGTCCTGGAAGCGGTCAAGGCTGCCTACCTGCCCAAAGGTTCAAACCGGACACTGGTTTCGGCGGAATTTCAGGAAGAAGTGACGATTGAAAGCGTGCCGGTAGACCCGCGCTCAGTTATGGAAAAAGACGCAGCTCTCTCCCTTCTCCTGAGCGGCGAGGCTGAACTAAAGACCTACGTGGTTCAGCGCGGCGACACCCTGCCGGGCATCGCCCGCGCGCACAACACCTCCCTGGAAAGGCTGCGGCAGGCCAATCCAGGCCTCAAGGGCGACACCATCCAGGTGGGACAGGTCCTGAACCTGGAGAGAAGCAACGCCCTCCTGCATGTAAAAACCGTGGAAGACCTGCGTGTCACCGAGACCATTCCCCGCCCCGTCCGCTACACAGCCAATCCCGACATGAGCGTGCGCCACGACATCGTGCTCAAGTCCGGATCCGACGGCAAGCGAGAGGTGGTATACCGGGTGGAGAAGGTCAACGGCAAGGAAGTGCGGCGCAGGCAAATTTCCTCCACCGTCACCCGCGCCCCCGAGACCAAGGAAGTAATGACGGGGATTGGCTACTGGCCGGCCAGGCCCACCGGCATGTTCCGCTTCCCCCTTAACAGCGGCAAGATTACGTCGAAATTTGGCGTTGTGCGTCCCACCGGTCCCCACCGGGGGGTGGACATTGCCGCTCCTAAAGGCACGCCCATTTATGCCGCCGCCGACGGCATAGTGCGTACCCGGGCGTACAGCAAGTCCTACGGGTATTACGTGGAGCTGGAGCACAGCGACGGGTATTCCACCTTGTATGCCCATGTTTCCCGCATTGACAGTTCCGTCCAGGTGGGCAAGAAAGTGGTGCGCGGCCAGGTCATTGCCTGGGTAGGCAGCACCGGGTTCAGCACCGGCCCCCATTTGCACTGGGAGGTGCAGCGCTACGACAACCTCCTCAACCCCATGAATTTCTTTGCCGACTAAAAAAAGAGGCTGACGCCTCTTTTTTTGTGTCCCGGCGGCAGACTTTTTGCGCCCGCCTGCGTCTTATGAGTGAAGGATTGGAGGTGAAGGGATGAAACGTTTTCTCCTTGTTCTGGTCCTGGTGCTGGCGGTCTCTGCCTTTACCCCGGTGCTGGCTGCCAACGGCAACATCGGCACCATTGTCCGGATTGCCGGCGACGTGGTGGTGGAGAAAGATGAGGTCGTCCAGGGCGATGTGGTGGTTATCTTTGGCAACGTGCGGGTTGAAGGCACCGTCTACGGCAACGTAGTCACCATCCTGGGCAACACCACCATAGCTTCTTCCGGCAGCGTGCTGGGCGATGTGGTTACCATTTTGGGCACTTTGTCCACCGGGCATGGCAGCCGCATCACCGGCAGCAAGGTCAATATTTTGGGCGAACAGGACGCACTGCAGTTACCGGTGTTTTTCCGCCGCCTGCCGGCAGGCATACTCAAGTTTTCCTGGATATTAAAAGGGGTCAACCTGGTCTCCGGCATCTTGCTGGCCCTGCTGATCTTTGCCCTCTTCCCCGTACCGGTGGAGCGGGTGCGGCGCAGCATTGAGCACAAACCGGGGCGCATGGCCCTGCTGGGCCTGCTGGTGTACCTGGCGGGCATTCCCCTGATCCTGCTCACCTTTATCACCATCATCGGGATTCCCGTCGCCTTGTTGATGTCGGTGCTGCTGTGGGCGGCCAACAGACTGGGTCAGGCGGCCCTGGTCTTGATCATCGGCCGTTCGCTGTTCAAGGGTGCAGGTTCCGATCTGGCGGCCCTTGCCCTGGGCGCGCTGCTGCTGGGCATAGCTGCCGGCCTGCCCTGGGTGGGCAGCCTGGTCAACCTGGTGGCATCCCTGATTGCGGTGGGCGGCGCCTTTACCACCCGCATGGGCACCAGGGAAGAAAAAACTGCATGACAAAGTCCAGGGTCTCCCCTGGACTTACCATTTTTTGGCCAAGATCTCCTGCTTTTTCATGTTAAATTCCGTCTCGGTAATGATGCCGTCGTCCTTGAGCTGTTTAAGCCGGAGCAGTTGCCGGGTGTAATCCTCTTCCCGCCGGTTATCGCCTTCGACGTTTACTTCGTAGACGGGCATGCCCTTTTCGGTGAAGGCGTTGATGGCGTGCATGACGGTTATGGCCACAGCGATCAGGGTCCAGATAATACCGAAAAGACCAAACAGGTTTGTAACTGTTGTCAGCCCGATGATCACCATCGCTGCCCCGGCAATGACGCCGGCCACAGAGGCGGCGCGGCCGGGACGAACGCGGATTCTCCTGTGCATACCGCTCCCCCTCAGGCAAATTTGTAACGCTGGTGAATTTCCTGGAGCAGGCGGCGAATTTCCAGGTTCTGCGGGCAGAGGCCTTCGCATTGACCGCACTGGATGCAGCGGGAAGCGTCGCGCTCAGCTTCCATCAGGCGCCGGTAATGGGCCCTGGCCGTCTCGTGGTCTTCATACATGTAGGCCTGGTTGTGCAGCGAAAAGATTGACGAGATCCGCACCTGGCTGGGGCAGTCGGCGCAGTAATCGCAGCCGGTGCAGTCCACCTGGATACGGGACAGGTAAAACTCCCGGGCCTTGGCAATGACCTGGAGTTCCTCCGGGGTGAGGGAATTGGGCAGCGCCTCCCCGGCGATGCTGAGGTTTTCCTGCACCTGGTTCATGGTGGACATGCCGCTGAGGACGACGGTGACTTCGGGCATGTTCCACAGCCAGCGCAGGGCCCAGGCCGCCGGCGAGCGTTTGACCGGGGCGCTGTCCCAAATGCGCTGCAGTTCTTTGCCCGCCCGGGCCAGCTTGCCCCCAAGCAGCGGCTCCATAATTACCACAGGCAACCCGCGTCCGGCGGCGTAGCGCAAGCCTTCCAGCCCGGCCTGGTACTCTTCATTCATGTAGTTGAGCTGGATTTGGCAGAAGTCCCAGTCGTACTCGTCGATAATCTGCTTGAAGACTTCGACCTTGTCGTGGAAAGAGAAGCCGATGTACTTGATGCGGCCGTCTGCCTTGGCTCTTTGGATGAAATCAAAGACCTGCTGTTCCTTGCAGTCCTGCCAGCGCTGGCCGTTGAGGGCGTGCAGCAGGTAAAAGTCGATGTGCTTCGTCTGCAGTTTCTCCAGCTGCAGGTTGAGGTACTTGTCGAAGTCTGCCGGCTCTTTGACCAGGTAAACCGGAGACTTGGTGGCCAGGAACACCCTTTCCCGGTAGCCGTCCTGCAGGGCCTTGCCCACCAGCAGTTCGCCTTTTTCCTTGTGGTAGGGCCAGGCGGTGTCTATGTAGTTTACCCCGTTGTCGATGGCATGGCGAATCATCCTGATGGCTTCAGGCTCGTCGATCCCGCCGTCATCCAGGGTGGGCAGGCGCATGCAGCCGAAGCCCAGGACGGATACTTCCAGGCCGGTGCGGCCGAATTGTCTGTACAGCATAGGCATACCTCCCGTCGGTGATTACATCTTATTTCGCCCTGGGCGGGGCAAATCCCTGCCGGGCAAAACAGAAACGGGCCCGGAAGCCCGTTTATATTTTGGCATTTTTTGGGGATACTAGGGCTAAAATTCTGCACAGGAGGCGACCATGACACTGATACTTCTCAGCGCCGGCATTTTGCTCCTCCTGGGGGGACCGGTGTGTGCCCACCGGCCGGTATTTCCCCAGGCCCGGGAGCCCTATGACATCCCCGACCCGGCCATTTCCTTGGCAATTTACCGGGAACTGGGGGCGGGGCAGGTGGACTATTTTCGCTTCAGCGTGCCCCGGCAGGGCATGGAGTTCGCTTGCCAGCTTATGGTGCCCGCCCGTTCCCGCAGCAAGGACTTTCGCCCCGTCCTGGTGCTGATCGGCCCCGGACTGCCCGACCCCGGCCCGGAAATTCCCGTCGCCGTGCCCCCGGGTCTCGGCGCAGAGGCGGAGGAGTGGCGGGACGGGGGAAAATTCTTTGAGCCCTTTACCCAGACCAGTTACCGCATGGGCCCCAAAGTACGGCGCCATTTGCCGGCGGGGGAGTGGCAACTGGCGGTATACCACCCGCCTGGAACGGGGGGCAAATATACCCTGGCGGTGGGGGAAAGGGAAAGCTGGGGCTGGCGCGACCTGCTGCGCTTTCCCGGCCTGTGGCTGCGCATCCGCTGGTGGTACAACCCCGGCCAGACGGTGGCCGCCATCCTGGCCGGGCTGGCCCTGGCGGCGTTTTCTGCCCGCCGGCTGGCCAAATTCCTGGGCGGCAGGGGATGAAAAAGCCGGCGCTGTTGCCGGGCCGGCTGTGCTTATAAATTGTTGTACTTGGGCTTGTCCCGGTCCAGGATGGCCTTGAGCCTGGCGTTGGCCTCGGTGAGGTTGTTGAACTGCTGAAAACTTACGCGCGCGCCGGGAATATAGTTTTCACCGCCATAGAGGTGGCTGGCCAGGGTTTCGCGGACCTGGTTGCGCTTGGCAATGCCGGTGTACATATTGGTGCCGTTGTTGTTGCGGATGATGTACACCCCGGGCTTGTTGTCAGGCAGCGCGGCAATGCCCTTTTTGTTAAGACGTACAAAGTATTTCATGGTTATCCTCTCCCTTGCAGTTTGTGCTGCGCGCTTCTCTGACATATTCTCCGGAGCCGGGTGCATTCCCTGCTTTTTCCAGGAAGTTAAATTTTCCCCGAGCGCAAAATGGAGATCAGCAGCCACAAACCCATGACGGCGGCGCTCAGGTAGCCTGCCAGGCCGAGGATGGAAATGGAAAATACCTTGGGCCCTGCGTCCACGGCAATGACCAGAGAGGAACCGATGATAAGGGCCGAGGCGATCATGGCGAAGACGACGCGGTTGACGGACTTTTTGAAGTCGGCCGTTGCCTCCTGCCAGTGCCGGGCCTCCAGTTGCAGGACGGCCCGGCCCGCCGCCAGCTTGTTCAGCACCTCCAGCAGCTTGTCGGGGATGCGCAGGCCCGACCGGGTTGCCCGCTGCAGGCTGCCGGCATACTGGCGCAACTCCTGGCGGATGCTCCGGGCGCCGAGGAAGCGGGAACGGATGTACGGCGCCATGAGCTCCACCAGCTCCATGTCCGGGGCCAGGCTGTGGACCAGGCCTTCCAGCACCAGGACGCCCTTGATAAACAGGGCGATGTCCCGGGGAAAGGCCAGCCGGCTCTGGCGGCAAATGCGAAAGATTTCCTCCGCCAGGTGGGGGATGTCCAGGTCGCAGATTGAAGCGGAAATATAGTTGTTGTAGAGGTGCTCGATCTCGGTGTAGAGCAGACTGCGCTCCAGCCTGCCTTTTTTTATGCCCATGTGAATTATGGAGGCGACGATTTTTTCGGGGTCGCCTTCGACGATACCTGTCAGCAGGTTGCCGAAGTGCTTTTTCATGCGCGGGCTGAGGTTGCCCACCAGGCCGAAATCCAGGTAGGCAATCTTATTGGCGCTGATGAGGACGTTGCCGGGATGCAGGTCGGCATGGAAAAAGCCCAGGTCAAGTACTTGGTGCATAAAATTGCAGACTATTTTGGCGCAGATTTCTTCGGGGTCATAGCCCGCAGCAATCAGGGCAGCCCGGTCCGATACCTTGATGCCGCGGATATATTCCATGACCAGGACGTGGCGGCCGGAAAAGCGGGGGTACACCCGGGGAATGGCGATGTAGCGGATGCCGGCGTGGCCCAGGCGGAAGCGCCGGATGTTGTCGGCCTCGTGCTGAAAGTCCAGTTCCAGCTCCAGAGCCTGCTGCAGTTCGTCGGCCACGTCCGCCGGGTTCCACACGCTGGTCTGGGGAAAGAAGCGGCCCAGGCGGGCCAGTTGCTTCAGCAGCTTGAGGTCGTTGAAGATCATCTGCTCGATGTCGGGGCGCTTGACCTTGACCACTACCGGCGAGCCGTCCAGCAGGCGGGCCAGGTGCACCTGGGCAATAGAAGCCGAGGCCATGGGCTGGGGAGAAAAGAAGGCAAAAAAATTGCCCAGTTCCCCGCCCAGTTCCGCTTCCACCGTTGCCCGGATGACGTCAAAGGGCTCTGGCCTGACATCGTCCTGCAGTTTGGCCAGCTCTTCCCGCCAGGGTTCCGGGAGGATGTCGGGCCGGGTGGAAAGGATTTGGGCAATCTTAACAAAGGTGGGCCCCAGTTCTTCCAGGGCCCGGCGTAGGGCGGCGGGGTTGGCCACGCCTTGTTTGAGCCCGTACTTGGCCAGGACGCCGATAATTTGTTGCAGGCGCTGGCGGGGGCTTTGGTTCTTCATGTTCAGAGCAGCTGTTTTTCCAGCCGGCTGATTCTGGCTTCCAAATCCTGCACTTCCTGCTTGCTGGCGGGATTGACGGCGGCGATGGCGGCCCGGACTGCATCATCGATTTGAGCGCGGCCCGGGGGCGCAAACCTGTTCCGCAGTTCCCGGTTCAGCTCCATGCCCCGGTTGACTGCCTGCTCGCCCCTGGCGGCCAGTTGCTCCACCGCATCCAAGCCTTTTTCCAGCGACCAGGCCACGCCGCCGATGCCCGCCATGATGAGGGTACGCAAACTCAGGTTATTCACTTTCCATCCTCCTATCAGGAGTAGCATGTGTGTTTTTCCGGGTTTCCATGTATGCAGGCGGGCGTTTTGGCGCTTCAGGCAGGTTTTCACCCCTCGGCGGCGAATAGTTCATGCATTGGAGGGAGAAGAATGCGTCCGTTAGCGGAAATTCGCTGTTTTTTGCTGGATTTGGACGGCACCGTTTACCTGGGCGACCGCCTCATCCCCGGCGCCCGGGAGTTCATCGATGCCTTGCGCCGCCTGGGCCGGCGCTATTGTTTCCTCACCAACAATTCTTCCCGCAGCAAGGCGGCCTATGTAGACAAACTGACCCGGCTGGGCATTGCCGTCGAACCCGGCCAGGTCATGACCTCAGGCGAGGCCACCGCCCTGTACCTCAAAGCCCGCCAGCCCGGCGCCCGCATCTTTCTGCTGGGCACCGAAGATTTGGCCCGGGAGTTTGTCCAACACGGTTTTGCGCTGGTGGACAAGGCCGGGCAGCCCGACTGGGTGGTGCTGGGCTTTGACACCACCCTGACGTACCAAAAGCTGTGGGACGCCTGCGATTTGATCCGCCAGGGGGTGGGGTACATCGCCACCCACCCCGATTTCAACTGCCCGCTGCCCGGCGGGCGCTACATGCCCGACGCCGGGGCCATCATCGCCTTCATCGAGGCTTCCACCGGGCACAGGCCCAAGGTCATCGGCAAACCCAACGCCGAAATCATCGAGGCGGCGCTGGCCCTGACCCAGACCCCGCCAGGGTATTCGGCCATGGTGGGCGACCGCCTTTACACCGACGTGGCCATGGCCCGGCGGGCGGGGCTGGTGTCCGTCCTCGTGCTGAGCGGTGAGACCCGGGCGGAGGACCTGGCCGGTACTCCGGACCGTCCCGACTACGTCTTTCCCTCGGTGCGGGAGCTGGGCCTGGCCCTGGAACGGGAAAGCAGGGGAGAGCAGGGGGGAGAAAAGTGCGCAGGGAACGGATCTGGGAAATAGATTTTGTGCGGGGTATTGCCATCCTCCTGATGATTATTTACCATTTCCTCTACGATCTCAATGAATTTCTCGGCGTCGCCATCGACCTGAATACCCCTTTTTGGCGTGTTTATACCAGGACGTACTTGCTGTTTATCTTTGTGTCGGGGGTCAGCACCGGGTTCAGCCGCAAGCCCCTGTTTAACGCCCTTCGGTTGCTGGGCTTTGCCGCCGGCATTTCCCTGTCCACGTACCTGGCGCTGGGGGACCAGTATGTGCGCTTTGGCATCCTCCACTTTTTGGGGGTGTGCATGCTGTTGCATTTCCTGCTAAAAAGGCTTGAAGTCTGGCAGTTGCTTGCCCTGGCGGCGGGGATTCTCGGCCTTGCCCCCCGCATCGGGCGAATCAAGGGGCAAACCGGGTGGCTGCTGCCCCTGGGCATTACCTATCCCGGTTTCAGAACCATTGACTATTTTCCCTTGTTTCCGTACCTGGCCGTATTTATAATGGGAATGATTGCCTACAAACTGTATTATCATAAAGGGCGCAGCCTGTTTAAATTCAGCTGGGAAAACCCGGTAATAACCTGGATCAGCAAAAATTCCCTGTGGATTTACCTGATCCATCAGCCTGTTATATTGGCGGGCATTTTTCTCTACAAGTATCTTGCCCAATAGAGCAGACCGGGGCAGCTTAAGTTCGCCTCTGTACTTTTTTAACAGGGAAAAGGATATTTGTCGTAAGTGGAGAATTGTATTGCACATACAACCTTTACTGGTTTAGTACTTTATTCCAGTGACGGTTTGTATATAATTAATTAAATTATAAAAAGGGGTGACTACCTGTGAGGATGGCTAAAGGTTTTGCTCTGTTGGGTGTTATCTTGCTGGTGTGCGCTGCCCTTGCCGGCTGCGGCGGGAGCAAGCAGGAAGTGCTGCGAGTGGGGACCGAAGCCACATTTCCGCCCTTTGAAACCACAGATGAAAACGACAACATCGTAGGTTTTGACATCGATTTAATCAAGAAAATAGCTGAATACAATGAGTGGGAACTGGAAATCGTGCACATGGATTTTCACGTCCTGATTGAGGAGTTGTCCACCGATAAGATTGACATCGTCATTGCCGCCATGACTATCGATGAGGAGCGGGCGGAAAAGGTGCTGTTCAGTGAGCCTTACTTTGACGCTTACCAGTGCCTGGTGGTCCGGGAGGACGAAGACCGGGATATTACTGTGGACAATATTGCCGAGCAAGGATTGATTATAGCTGTCCAGATGGGGACCACAGGCTCTTTTGCTGCTGAAGATATCTACGGCAATGCCGATCATCCCAATATCAAGCAATTAAAGCGGGCCAATGAGGCCTTCATGGAACTGAAAAGCAACCGTGCCGATGTGGTCATTATCGACAAGCCGGTGGCTGAAAATTACATCAGGCACCTGGGCGGCATGAAAATATTGGGCCAACCCTTCACCAACGAGCAGTATGGTATCGCCGTTAAGAAAGGCAATACCGAACTCATGGACAAAATCAATTCTGCGCTGGCCAAGATGAAGGACAACGGGGATTACGATGCCATCTTTAAGAAGTGGTTTGGAGAGTAAGGCGGCAACCCGATGACACCACTCTTACTGTTGTTCAAACTATTTCCTGTACGCATCGTACTGCCGTTTCTAACTGCGCAATCTTCTATTAACCTCATCATTAATTCCATGCCAAAACTGCTGGAGGGCGCAAAGCTGTCTTTGTTGGTCAGTGCAAGTTCAGTTACTGCCGGCATCTGTCTGGGGATCATCATTGCCTGCGCACGCCTTTCCAAAGTTAAATTGTTCAAGAGCATAGCAGGCGCTTATGTGGCCTTTGTCCGCGGCACGCCGATGATTGTACAAATCATGATTGTCCACTACGGTTTGACGGAATTCGGTTTGACCCTGCCTGCACTGGCTTCAGGTATTGTCGCGCTAAGTCTGAACAGCGGCGCTTACATGGGGGAAGTGTTCCGCGGCGGTATCCAGTCCATCGATATCGGCCAAACCCAGGCTGGCCTGTCTCTGGGGCTGACTCCTTTTCAGGTATTTCGGCACATTGTATTTCCTCAGGCATTTCGCCGGGTAATCCCGTCCATGGGCAATGAAATGGTGACTTTGACCAAGGATTCATCTTTGGTAAGCTACATTGGCGTTGCCGAACTGACATATCGGGCTACCCTCATCGCTTCACGCACGTATGAGTACTTTACCATGTACATTGGCATAGCCATAGTGTACTTTGCCATAACTTATATTTTGTCGTTGCTCTTGGCTCGGCTGGAGAGGAGGCTGGGACCCTATGATCAGGATAGTGAATCTGAAAAAGTCTTTCGGCGCCAATCAGGTGCTGAAAGGCGTGTCGGTGTCGGTGGCTAAAGGTGAGGTTGTGGTGCTTATTGGGGCCAGCGGCTCCGGCAAGAGTACTTTGCTTCGTTGCGTCAACCTCTTGGAGGAACCCGATTCCGGCCAGATCTTTATTGACGGCGTTGAGGTTACCAGCAAGGATGTGGTAAAACACCGTGTGCGCAGGGACACGGGCATGGTGTTCCAGCAGTTTAATCTCTTTCCCCACATGCGGGCCATAGACAATATCACCCTGGCCCCAATGCGTGTAAAGGGCATGACCCGGAAAGAGGCCGAAGCACTGGCCATGGAACTGCTGGACAAGGTGGGGCTGGCAGACAAGGCCCGTTCCTGGCCTCATCAGCTTTCCGGCGGCCAGCAACAGCGTGTAGCCATTGCCAGGGCATTGGCCATGCGGCCCAAGGTCATGCTCTTTGACGAAGTAACATCCGCTCTCGATCCCGGCATGACCAGCGAAGTTCTCAACGTTATGAAGGAACTGGCCGCCGAGGGCATGACCATGATTGTCGTCACCCATGAGATGGCTTTTGCCCGGGAAGCGGGGGACAGGATAATCTTCATGCATGATGGTATAATCGTTGAAGAAGGCGTGCCCGGGGAAATCCTCAAGCACCCCAGGCACCCGGCGACCCGGGAATTTTTGAGCAATGTCCTCTAAGCTGAAACACCGGCTGTCTGTCGGTTTTACCAGGGCGTTTTCGCCGCCCCGGCGTTGCTCCGGGATGTGTATGTGCCTGCCGGAAGCGGCAAAAACATCCTGGAAGCCAGGCAGGAAAAACGCCGTTTTTTCTCGAATAAAGCAGTAACGACGTGAGGCCTTAGGGCATATATCAGAAGAGATTATGATGTCGGCCCGGCTATTCCAGCGTTGAAGAAGGTGATGATCTAATGAACAAACTCAAAAACTGGACTTTGCTCCTGTACTTTGCCCTTTCCCTCATTTACCTGGAGCTGGTCTTTCGCTTCGCCACCGTGGGCGGTTATATTTTTGCCGGCGATTTTTTCATCGCCGCCTTCTTTGCCTCCATGCTGGCGGTGGTTTTCTTTCTCCTGTGTACCGCCTTTTCGCCCCGGGTTAACCGGGTGCTGGCGGTGGCGGTGCTGGTCCTCATGAGCACCCTCTTTGCTTCGCAATTGGTTTACTACCAAATCTTTACCACGTTTTACACCGTTTATTCTGCCGCCAACGCCTCTCAGGTCTTCCAGTTCTGGCGGGAGGCTTTGCTGGGCATCGTGTCCCGGCCGGTTATTCTCTTGTTGCTTTTCTTGCCGGTGATTGCGGCCATTGTCCTCCGCCGGCGGCTTAACTTTGCGCCCACGACCTGGGCGTGGCGGGGCATCCTGGTCGTCGCCGTCCTGATGTTTTACGGCGGCGGTGTGGCTGCTGTGCATGCCGGCGACAAAGGGCCGGCTTCGGCTTACGCCCTGTACTACCAGCGCCCCGTGCCCCGGCAATCGGTGGAGAGGCTGGGCCTTATTACCACCATGCGCCTGGATGTCCAGCGCCTGCTCTTCGGGTGGAACGCTTCCATACAGCCGCCCCCCGACGATGCGCCTGCCTGGGTGCCGGTTCCCGAAGAAGAGGATAAGCCGGTGGAGTACAACACCCTGAACATCGACTTCGCCGCCCTGGCCGAGAGCGAAGAGGACGAAGAAATCCGCATACTGCACCGCTATTTTGCCAGCCTCAAGCCCAGCGCCAAAAACGCCTACACCGGCAAATACCAGGGCTACAACCTCATCCTCATCACTGCCGAGGGTTTTTCCCACCTGGCCGTACGCGAGGACATCACTCCGACGCTGTACAGGATGGTCCAGGAAGGATACAAGTTTACCAACTTCTATACGCCGCTGTGGGAGGTCAGCACTTCCGACGGCGAATACGTCGCCTGCACGGGCCTCATCCCCAAGTCGGGGGTGTGGAGCTTTAAAGAGTCGGCCAAAAATTACATGCCCCTGGTCATGGGCAACCAGTTGCGCCGCCTGGGTTACCAGACGGTGGCGTACCACAACCATACCTATACCTATTACCGCAGGCACCTGTCCCACCCCAACATGGGCTACGAGTACAAGGGCATCGGCAACGGCCTGAAAATGGCCGATGCCTGGCCCCGTTCTGACCTGGAAATGATGCAGAAGACCGTTCCCGAGTACATCGGCGACCACCAGTTCCACGCCTATTACATGACCGTCAGCGGGCACCTGCACTACAACTTTTTTGGCAACCAAATGGCCATGAAGAACAGGAAGCTGGTGGAACACCTGCCCTATTCCACGGCAGCCAAGGCCTACCTGGCCACCCAGATTGAACTGGACCGTGCCCTGGAATACTTGCTGGAACAGCTGGAAGCTGCCGGCGTGGCCGACCGCACCCTCATCGCCATCAGTTCCGACCACTACCCCTACGGGCTGGAAAAGTCGGCCATCGAGGAACTGGCCGGTCACCCCATAGACAACAACTTCGACCTGTACCGCAACGCCTTTATCCTTTGGACCAAGGGCATGGAGCCCATCACCATCGACGAACCCTGTTCCAGCCTGGACATCATTCCCACCCTGTCCAACCTGCTGGGGCTGGAGTTCGATTCCCGCCTCCTCATGGGCCGGGACATCCACTCCGATGCGCCGCCTCTGGTCATCTTTGCCGACGGCAGCTTCATCACCGACAAGGGCAGGTATGATGTCAACACCGGCAAATTCTACGGCGCTCCCGGCCAAACCGTAGAGCCCGGCTATGTTGAAGAGATGTGCGCCGTCGTGGCCGCCAAGTTCTATGCCTCGGCCAAAATTCTGGAAACCGATTACTACGCCCGGGTAATACCGAGGTAGGTCTTTTCGGGCACGCAAAAGCGGGGATGCCCTGTGGGCATGCCCCGCTTTTTGCTTTGCCGGCCCCTGCCGCCGCAGGGGCTTGTTTTATTCTTCGTAGACGGGAACGTCGAACTTCAGGTGATACATCTCCACCAGGAGGTAGATGTTGCGGATAAACTTGGTCTGCTTGATGGCCCAGCCGATGTCGGTGGCGTACTGGTGGGTGCCGGGCGTCTGGGGATTCCAGCGCATCTTATACAGGGTGTCCTGCCGGTAAGTGGGGTGGTTGACGTATTTTTCGCCGGCAAACTTGGCGCCGCCGATGATGGCTGCCTCGGGGGTAAACCAGCCCTGGTTGTAGGCGTACTGGGCGCCCAGGTAAATGGGGTTGCTGTCCTTGGCGCCAATGCCGAACATGTTGTACACCACCCGGGGTTCCCGGCCGTCTTCGGGATCAAAGAGGATGCCGTTGGCCAGCAGGCTGGTCCCGTTGCCGGTTTCGTGCAGGGCCAGGGAGGTGAGGAAAATCTCGTTGATGCCGTGTTCCTGACTGGCCTGGTAGAAGGCCGTTTCGGTGCCGTCCAGGATGCCTTTGCCCTGGAGAACGGCCCGGAGGTCGTTGACGGTTACCCCCGAAGGCCCGGACAGGGCCAGGAACTGGAGCAGGTAGCGGCAGTCGTCCTGTTCAAACCAGTTGGGCTGCATGTTGAAGGCCCAGTCGGCGTACTTGCCGCACACCCAGCCGGTTTGCTCCCCGTAGGTAATCTTAAACCAGTAGCCTTCGGTGCCCGGCGCGGTTCCCTCAAGACCTTTCTGCCGGTCCAGGACGGCATAGGTGTCGCCCCGGTAAATCAATCCAAGACTGGCGCTCTTGGTGGTGGGCTGTTCCCGCACGTTGAGGGTGAAGGCAGCCGTAATTTCAAAAACCTCCAGCGCCAGTTCATCGGGCACGTAGTTGGAGGGATCCACCCGCTTTTCCACCTCGGACCGCGGGGCGGGCGTCCAGCCCCCGCCGGCGCCGTCCCACACCGGAAACACCTTCATCTGAGCGTCCACCATTTGTTTCAGCGTCAGTTCATAGTGGGAGAAGGTAATGACGCTGTAAGACATCAGCATGGCGCCGACGGCGTTGTTAAAGGTGTCCAGCAACTGGTCCAGGGAGGAGCAGGGCAGGGCGGCAAATACCTGTTCCAGCAGGAGCTGTTGCCGGCTCCTGATGAGCAGGTTGTAGGCGTCCATTTCCAGCCCCGCGGCTTGGCCGTACTCCACCAGGACGGCCTCCAGCGCCTGGGGATCGGCGGCGTCGTTGACTTCCCGCAGGACCTGCTCGGTGACGGCCAGGTAATTGGCCACTTCTTCAGCAAATATGTCCTGCAGGACCTCGACGCCGGCAAAGCCGTCGCCCCGCCGGGCAAAGACGGCCTGGACGATGGCGGACTTGCTGTTGTTGCCCAGCTCGTCGTACTGGCTGGTATCCAGGTTGAGCAGGTGCGCATTGCTTTCCAGCACCTGGCGCAGGGCCGCCGCAGTAGCAACGGAGTTGGCCTCGTGGAGCACCGCCACGTGGGGGTTGTCTGCCAGGTATTGCACTTCCTCGGCAAAGGCGGCGCGCAGGTAGTCGACGCTGGTATAGCCGCTGCCCCGGCGTTCCAGGACCATGGCGGCGGCCAGGGTTTTGCCGTATTCGCTGAGGCCGTTATACTTGTCCAAATCCAGGCCCAGCGTTGCGGCCCGTTCCTCGAGGATGGCGCGCAGGGCGGCGGCGCTGAGGGCGGCGTTGACTTCGGACAGGGCAATCTCCACCGGATCGCCGATGATTTTATCGGTGAACTTGAGCTTGCCCTTTTCCACCGTCACCACCCGCACCCTTTCCACGTCCACCACCACCGCCTTGGGACCGGCGGTGTATTCGTGGATGTCGAACTTTTTGCCCG
>JAAYIH010000001.1 GCA_012523545.1 Bacillota bacterium | reverse complement strand
GGAGCCATGGGCAGCATAAGCTATCACTTGCTAATAACCGCACGTTCCTTAATAAATTCCGTTATCTCGGCATCGTACTGCACTACAATAACATTTTTAGTTCTTCTGTATAAATATGATATCTTTTTCTGCCTCTCATGCTCAGAAAGAGTTACTTTTGAGATATTAATAAATTTAACACCATTCTCTCGGTAGATACCATAATCCTTAATTTCATTGTAAGGTATAAGCCGCCTTGTTTTATTTAAAAAAGTACATCTGACAGCATCTTTTTCAAAAGTTTCAGTTGATGCAAGTTTTGAAGGTCTTGGTTACATTATGCCAGTCGAAAGTGCCCCCGGCCTTGTATTCAAAGAGCTTGGTGGAGTTGCCCCCGCTCCGTCTGTGCTGTATGAAATACACTCTCAGAACCTAATCGTGCACAACAGGATATTGACGCCACAGTTCACCGTAAAAACACGGGCGGCATTTCGGTGGAAATGCCGCCCACTTACTCGAAGAATGCGCGATTAAGCAACTGTCCCCTGCTGCCGGCAGGACAGCGACACCCTACCGGGAACTGAGACTTGAAAAGGGAGACTCTGTTCTGGACGTTACCGTTTTTGCGCCGAGGTAAGCCATAAATTCCCGGCCGGCCTGGGCCAGTGCCTCTTCCATGGCGGCAGTGACCTCAACGCCCGGTTCCCACCACCAGTTCAGGATTTCCAGCACACCGGCTTTTTTGTGATATCTGGGCTCAAAGCGGGCGACAAACCTGTCCCCGTACAGCACCGGCAGGACATAGTAGCCGTACTCCCGCATCTCTGCCGGTTTGTACACTTCCCAGGTATACTCAAACCCAAAGAAGGCGGCAATCAGCTTGCGGTCCCAGAGGAGGTTGTCCAGGGGGGCAATAAATGCCGCCTGGGCCGGGACATTGCTCCCCGCCCTGATTTTCTCCAGCAAGGGCAACTGTTCCCTGAGGATGTAGGCCGGACAGGGAAGGCCTTCCACTTTTACAGCCAGGATCTCTCCCCTCTCCTCCAGGGCGGCAAAGGCCGCACCGCGCTGGGGGCTTTTTAAATCCCGGATGCCCAGCCAGGCATCGCCGGCCCGGTTCCAGAGGAGGCCGACGGCGCCGATGCGCCGCCTGACATGCCACTGGAAATACTCCGCCTCCGTCCGGTTGGGGTCGGGGGCGCGTTTCAGCACGTACATACCCGACACCGGCAAGCAGCCGGAGGCCCGGGCCGCTGACAGCCGGGCGGCAAATGCCGGCCCAATTCACTTTACAGGAATTATTATACCAGGGATGGCACTATTCCGGGCCGGACTGGGCATTTTTCCCCTGCTTGGCAGGAAATTTCTCCCCCGCGGCTAATACTTTTAGCAAAACCGGAAGGGAAGTGATCGCGGTGAAATGGTGGCAAAAGGCCGTCTTTTACCAAATCTATCCCCGCAGCTTTATGGATTCCAACGGCGACGGGATCGGCGACATCCCCGGCATCATCCAAAAGCTGGACTACCTCAACGACGGCACACCCCAATCCCTGGGCATCGACGCCATCTGGTTCAGCCCCTTTTTTGTCAGTCCCCAGAAGGACTTTGGCTACGACATCGCCGATTACTGTAACATCGATCCCTGTTACGGCACCCTGGAAGACTTTGACCGGCTGGTGGAAGAATGCCACAAGCGGGGCATCCGGGTCATGCTGGATCTGGTGGTAAACCACACTTCGGACCAGCACCCCTGGTTCCTGGAATCCCGCTCCTCGCGGGACAACCCCAAACGGGACTGGTACATCTGGCGGGACGGCAGGGGCAAAAAACCGCCCAACAACTGGCGCAGCATCTTTTCCGGCTCGGCCTGGGAGTGGGATGAGCACACCGGGCAGTGGTACCTGCATTCCTTCCTGCGGGAACAGCCCGACCTCAACTGGGCCAACCCCGAGGTCCGGGAGGCCATCCACGCCGTCATCCGCTTCTGGCTGGACCGGGGCGCCGACGGCTTCCGCCTCGACGTGCCCCATACCTACTGCAAGGACCCGCAATTCCGCAACAACCCGCCCTTTTGGAAGCGCCCGCCCCTGGACAGGCAGCGCCTCCGGGACAAGGTGTTCTTTGAAAAGACCATCGCCCTGTTCGGGCTCCCGGATTTCCAATACAAGCAGTACAACCTGCACCAGCCGCAAACCCATGAGATCCTGCGGGGTTTCCGCCGGGTGCTGGATGAATACCCCGACGCCGTAAGCATCGGCGAAATCCTGGCCGACTACCCCGAAACGGTGGCTTCCTACTACGGCCGGGGGGACGAGCTGCACATGAACTTCTACTTTGATTTCGCCGAATGCCCCTGGGATGCCGGCGCCTTCCGGCGGCGGGTGGAGCACTGGCTCTCCCTGCTGCCCGCCGGCAGCTGGCCGGCCTGGACCCTGAGCAACCATGACCGCATCCGGGCCATCAGCAGGTACGGCAAACCGGGCGTCGAAAACCAGCAGGCTAAACTCTTGGCCATGTTGCTGCTGACCCTGCCGGGCACGCCCTTCATCTATTACGGCGAAGAAATCGGGATGAAGGACCCCAGGTTGCCCAAGCGCCTGATCCAGGACCCGGTGGGCAAAAAGCTCTGGCCCTTCCACAAGGGCAGGGACAGCCAGCGCACCCCCATGCAGTGGGACGATTCGGAAACCGCCGGCTTCAGTGCCGGCACGCCCTGGCTGCCGGTGGGCCCGGAATTGTCCGCCCGCAATGTCCGCAGCCAGGACAAGGACCCTTCCTCCCTCCTGAACTTCTGGCGCAACCTGATTTGGCTGCGCAAGAAAAAAACCGCCCTGCTGGAAGGCGGGTACCGGGCGCTGACGGAAAACATACCTGCCGACTGCTACGTTTTCAGCAGGAGCACGCCCGGACAGGAAATCCTGGTCTGCCTCAACTTTTCCCGCAAACCGCGCACCATCCCCCTGCCCGGAAAGCGCACCCCCCTGTTTTCCACCCACAACCTGCGCAGCAAAAAGCCGGTGGATACCCTGACCCTGGCTCCTCTGGAAGGATGCCTGTTAGAAGCGTAGGTACCCGCCGGACAAGCAGCCGGTTCAGGCTGACGGGCGGAGGGCTTCTTCCACCACCCTGAGCAGGTCCTGGATATCAAAGGGCTTTTCCATGACCGCCAGAACCGGCAAATCCTTGAGCTGATCCCGGAGGGAACTGGCGTACCCCGTAATCAGCAGGGCCTTGGTTTGCCTGGGACAGGCTATGCCCCGCAGCACGTCCAGCCCGCTCATTGCCCCCAGTTTGAGATCGACGATGGCCAGGGGCGGGCGATGCAGATTGATGAGCTCAATCCCCTGGGCGCCGGTGGCGGCAGATACGTAGCTGATACCGGCCAAATCCAAAGACTGCTCGATAATCCAGCGCACGCTGCTGTCGTCATCCACAATCACTACTTGAACCGATGGCGAACTCAACACCTTACCTCCAAACATCCTGGCATATTGCCGGTAAATATACTGTGACAACAGTTCCGAGTTGCGAACTGGAAATCTTTATCTCCCCGCCCATACCCCTGACGATGCGCCGGGACAAGGCCAGACCCAGGCCTGTTCCGGCAACTTTTGTGGTAAAAAAGGGACGAAAAACATTATCCTGATGTTCGGGGGGAATACCGGAACCATTGTCTTTAAACTCAACCCAGGCCTGCGCTCCCGCGCAGCCCATAGAAATGCGGAGGGCGCCCCCCTCTGTCATCGCTTCAATGGCATTCTTGACGATGTTTAAGAATGCCTGTTTCAGCAAGCCCGGATCGCCCAACACCCTGGGCACCGGCTGTACCGGCCGGATGCTCACCCCGATGTTGTACAGGGCGGCCTCGCCCTCGATGAGGGCGACCACGGATTTGGTCACTTCCAGGACGTCAATTAATTCCACTTCTTCTTCCGCCGGGGGCTGGATCAGGTCGATGTAGTTGGTGAGAATGTCGTTCATCCTGTCCAGCTCCCGGGAAAACCTGGCCATTAACTTTTTGCGCTGCTCGTTGTCGTCGGTCAGGTCTAGCAACTGCAGGATACCCTGAGCCGCCGCCATGGGATTGCGAATTTCATGGGCCAGTCCGGCGACGGCTTCACCGGCGGCGGCCAGGCGTTCCCATTCCTTTAGTTGCCTGGCCATAGCCACTGCCTCCGTCTCGTCTTCGACGAGCAGTATGGCGCCCGCCTTCCTCCCGCCGGCCACAATGGGCACGGCATCCCAGCTCAGGTGCATGCTGACACCGTTGCAATTTACCTGGCACTGCTGTTTGTGAAAAGATGCGCCGGCAGCCGCCTCCTGCACTGCTCGCTCCATTTCCCTGTTTAACCCCAATTCGGCGATGTTGCGCTTGTCGGCCAGGGGAATGCCCATCTTCTGTAAAATCCCGGCCGCAGCTTTGTTGGCATAGAGCAGCATCCCCTTGCCGTCCACCACCACCACGCCGTGACGGATGGAATCCAATATTTCGGTCACCCGGCGCTTGACCAACTGGTTTACTTTTTCCGAATACATACCCTGCAACCTGCCCGAACAAAGATTTTTCCCTGATATAGATTCGTACATAAAAAGATGTCCCGGGAAAAGGATTCATCTTATTAATCAAACATTAATCATTATTTTCGACTCTAATTTGGAAATTCCTGCACAACCGGTAAAAAACTGGAAATCTCTTGTCACACAGAAGGGGCCGTCCCGGCCCCTTCCATTACTTTCTTGCCAACTCCTGGACTTTAATCTCCGTTAAAGCCAACAATTCTTCTGAAGGTTCCAGCCCGCGGTAACTGAGCTGGAAGACATAAACCCCTTTCCTGGCCACGAAGGAGGTGTAGTGATTATCTCTCTTCACCCAAAGTGCATCAAAGTAAGATGAATACTCCGGGTTTAGCTGGCTGCGTTCAGGATGACTTTTGCTCCAATCAATCTTTACCAAAGCCTGGGACAGCTGCCGGGCCACCCATTCTGACCTGGCCTGGTAGCCATGGACTTCTAAGGATGGACTGTATTCCAATCCTGAAGGCCATTCCCGCCCGGGAACAGAGACGTCTTCCTTCAAATGCCATTGCCTGGGAACCAGAATGCTTCTTCCAGTCTTGTAATGGTTGACGATATTGGGATCGAACCCTGGTAATATTGCCGGAACCAATTCTGCCCCGGACTCTATGTCTGCCAAACGCACTACCGGCAGTGGCCCCGGAGGAACGGGCGGGTACGGCTCGGTTGTAAACAGGTTAATTGCGGTAATCGCTCTCTCTGAAAACAAAAGTGCAAAAACAATCAGGGCCAAAACTGCCACCACTTTGGTCAGGCGCACTGATTTCTGATAAGGCTTGTTCCGGACCGGGAACCGCCCCCGGCGCAATCTGGAATATAAACGTCCATTGAGAATGAGCCCCCGGAAGTTTAGGAACATAACAAACAGATAGAGGGGCAGGGCCATCAGGAAGGGAGTGTTGCCGTCAACCAGGATATCCAGCAATAACCTTTCGTAAAAAAGTAGTAAGATCACTGCAGGGATGGCCAAGCCCGCTATAGCTAAAAAACAATTGGTTGCCAGCCGGCGCACCAAACCAGCAATAATATAGGATTGTTCCACGGGATCAGTATGAAGCTCAGGGATTGACGAATCATCAGGGGCGCGAAAAATATGAAGCTTCCCCCTCCTTCCAATATATTCCCACCCGCTTGCCTGGTAAAGTTCAAGCCGCTCTTGGTATTGAGAATGGCGGGGCGCAAAGATATCACAGCGGTACCTGACTTTTTTGGACGGACCCTGAACAAATAGTGCAAAGGATTTACCTGCATTCAGCAAATGCCAGCCCTGAACTGCCATGTCCGACAGCCAGGATTCTGTCTCTTCAATCTGCCATTCGTCCAGCCACCAAAACTTGCGGCTGTTTTTGCCATCAGTCACTCTCCCCCAGGAAATTTCCGTCCGCCACCATGGCTGCCAAACGGCGGTGTTCCTCCCGCAAAGCATCCAAGCCCGCCGGAGTAATGGAGTAGACCTTCCGGCGTCCGTCAACCTCCTCCAACTGAATCAGCTTTTCTTTTTCCAATCTGGTCAGAACCCCGTACAAGGTCCCCGGCCCCATCCTGACCCGCCCCCGGGACAAATCCCGAACACTGTTCATGATGGCATATCCGTGCAGTGGCTTGCACAGCGCGAGCAACACATAGTACATGGCTTCTGTCATTGATCCCCTGTTCCGGGGCATGAAGCGCCACCCCCCCTATTACGTATTACGATATATCGTATAACATAATAATAGCAGGACTTGCTGACCATGTCAACGATTTCCTCCCACCTTTGCTGCCCAAAGGATATACCCACGCCGCCCACTGGGCATGCTATACCTGGCGATGTGCCCAGTGACTGGCAAGAACGGGGATGGGCAATACGCCGCTTCGCCCATTTGGTGCAGAGACCTAAGCCTGACAGCACCGAGAGCGGGTAATGACGAGGAAAAAAGGCAGTTCAAGGAGGAGGCCAAACATGTCCAGGTTTCGCCGCGTGCTCAGCAGCATCAAACCCACCCGGGCCAAGGGATTCGCCGCGGCCTGGCGCCAGTACCTGGATATGCTGTGGATGGGCGCCATTTGGAAACTCACGCCCCTGGAATACCGCAGCTACCAGTTCGGGCGGAAAAATCTCACCTCGAAGGAAAAGAAATCTTACCTGCGCATCAAGGATGCCGAAACCAGGCTGAGGCCGGCCCTCAATGCGCCGGAATGGGCGCCGCTGCTGGAAAACAAGCTGATTTTCAACAGTTATTACAGCCAGCGGGGCATCGCCGTGCCCAAACTCTACGGCATGTTTCACCCGGTGTACGGCAGCGATGTGGAGGGAAATTCCCTGCGCACGGCGGAGGACCTGCGTCGCTGGCTGGAAACCGGCCAAATACGCGAGTTTGTGGTCAAGCCCCTGGCCGGCGCCGCCGGCGCCGGAGTATTGGTGCTGGAGGTAAAGGACAAAAAAAATATAGCCTTCGCCGACAGGGAAGGCAGGGAATACACCCCGGAGGACCTGGTTGCCTTTATGTCTCAACCTCTGCCGTACCGGGAGCAGGGGTTCATCCTGGAAGAGCGGGTAACCGGCCACCCGGATGTAAGCAAGTACAACCCCAGTTCGGTAAACACATGCCGGGTGGTTACCTTTATGGATTATCAGGGCGAAATCCACCTCCCCCTGGCGGTGCTGCGCATGGGGGTGCGGGGTAAAAATACCGACAACTGGCATACCGGCGGCATCGCCGCTGGTATCGACCCGCGCACCGGCATCATCGGCGAAGGGGTGGTGCGGCCGGAATTCGGAGGCGCCCGTTACACCCGCCACCCCGATTCCGGCCTGATCTTTGCCGGCGAAAAAGTGCCCCAATGGCAGGAGATCGTCAGTTTGACCAGGAAAGCGGCGCGCATGACGCCCTTTATTCACACTGTGGGCTGGGACGTGGCCGCCACGCCGCAGGGCCCGGTCCTCATCGAAGCCAACTTCAACTGGGGCCCCATGATGGTGCAGGCAGCCCAGGGCGGGATGCTGACGCCGGAAATGCGCCGGGAGCTGAAAAAGTTCGGCCTCCATTTTCCCGAATGAAGCAGGTCAATCCAACAGCCTGGCCGCCTCCCGGTCGACAATCACTGTGACATCGGGATGCAGTTGCAGCACCGAAGCGGGCATCTCAGGGGTGACGGCGCCGAGGACCATGTCGCGCACGGCCTGGGCTTTCCCGGAACCGCTGGCCAGCAGGACGATGCGCCGGGCCTTCATGATGGACTTTATGCCCATGCTGATGGCCTGGACGGGAACCTGGTCCGGGGAAGCAAAGAAGCGGGCATTGGCGGCAATGGTATCAGCGGTCAGGCGCACCATGCGGGTAAGGGTGTCGAACCCGGTGCCCGGTTCGTTAAACCCGATATGCCCGTTTCTGCCGATGCCCAACAGCTGTAAGTCGATGCCGCCGGCCCGGTCAATTTTTTCCTCGTAAGCCCGGCACTCTGCTTCCACATCTTCGGCCAGCCCGTTGGGGATGTGGACATTTTTGGGATCGATGTTGACATGGGCAAAGAGATGGTGGTGCATATACCAGTGATAGCTCAATTTATCCTGAGGGCCGAGGCCGTAATACTCGTCCAGGTTAAAGGTCACCACCCGGCTGAAATCCAGCAGGCCTTCTTTATAAAAATCCACCAGGTTTTTATACGTGCCTTCGGGAGTGGACCCCGTGGGCAACCCCAGCACGCTGTCGGGCTTGTACATGATTTGTCCGGCTACAATAACAGCCGCACACTTGCTTAAGGCTACATAATCCTTGACAACTATAGTCCGCATCTGTTTCCCTCCTGCCGTAGTTTATTGTACATGATACGCCAAAACCCCGGTTCTGTAAAGCTTGCCTCCTGCCCGGCGGCGGCCTGCCGGGTCCATCCGCCCCAAGGCCCATCTCTGTAAGGTTATTGTCATACTCCAACCTTTAAATTACCATAACTTTGCGATATAATACCTTTAGGTACCGAGGTATCCCAAAATAGGAAACAGAGGAGGAAAGCGGAATGATTATCGGTATCCCCAAGGAGATTATGAGGGGCGAAAATAGGGTAGCCGCAGTACCCGAGACAGTCCAAAAATTCGTCCAGGCCGGCTTTACCGTGCTGGTCGAAGCCGGCGCCGGCGCCGGCGCCTTTTTCTCGGACAGTCAGTACCAAGAGGCAGGGGCGACCATTGTCAGCGATGCCGAAGAGGTCTATGCCAAGGCAGACCTGATTTTAAAGGTCAAGGAACCCCTGTTCAATGCCAAAAAGAACAAGCACGAAGTGGACATGATGCGCGCCGGTCAGTACCTCATCACCTTCATCCACCCGGCTGCGCCGGCCAACCACCAGATGGTAAAGGATTTGGCAGCCAAAGGCGTCATCAGCCTGACCCTGGATGGGATTCCTCGCATTTCCCGGGCCCAGAAGATGGATGCCCTGACATCCATGAGCACCTGCGCAGGTTACCGCAGTGTTATTATGGCCGCGGAATCATTGACTAAATTTGTTCCTCAGATTTTCACTGCGGTAGGAATGATTAAACCGGCCAACGTCTTTGTCATCGGTGCAGGTGTGGCCGGCCTGCAGGCCATCGCCACCGCCAAGCGCTTGGGCGCAGTGGTATACGCCGCCGACATCCGGCCGGATGCCTGTGAACAGGCCAAGAGCCTGGGCGCCAAGTTGGTCGAAACGGGAGTGCCTGCGGAAATCGCCGTAGGCCAGGGCGGATACGCCAACAAGTTGCCTGACGAATGGCTGGAAAAAGAACGGGAAGCCATCAAAGATACCGTCAAAGAAATGGACATACTTATTTTGTCAGCCCTTATCCCCGGTAAGCTTGCCCCCATTCTCATCACCGAAGAGATGGTCAAGTCCATGAAGCCCGGTTCGGTCATCGTCGACATCTCCATCGACCAGGGCGGAAACTGCGAGCTCACCGAACCCGGTGAAATCGTAGTCAAACATGGCGTCACCATCCAGGGCATCAAGAACATACCCGGCCACATTCCCACCAGCTCTACCTGGATGTTTGCCAACAACGTCTACCATCTCGTCGATTACCTGGTCAAAGACGGCAAAATTGTGCTGGATACCAGCGACGAAATCGTCGCCTCCATTCTGGTCACCGACGGCAAGGAAGTTGTGCACCAAGGCGCCAGGGAGGCAATGGGCCTCTAAAGGCCGTTTCCTCCATCAACCGTTATCCACCAGGCGGCTGTCCGCCTGGTGGAACTATGTTGCCGAAAAACAATACGGGAGGTTGTCATGCATCCATTAGTATTGCTAGGTGTATTTGCAGCTGCAACCCTGCTGGGATACAAGGTAATCAAGACCGTGCCCAGCCTCCTCCACACCCCCCTCATGTCGGGGATGAATGCCTTAAGCGGCCTCACCGTTTTGGGAGCGCTGACCACAGTAGCCAAACTGACCAGCCGCTATAACGCCTTCGTCGGCGCCGCAGTGGGCGGACTGGCCGTCGTCCTGGCCATGATCAACGTGGCCGGCGGTTTTGGCGTCACCCACCGCATGCTGAAAATGTTCGACAAGGGTGACAGAGAATGACCCAGACTCTTTATTACATCATCAGTGCTGTTTTGTCCGCAGTTATCCTCTACGGTATTTCCCTGATGAGCCGGGTCAGGACGGCGGTGGCAGGCAACCTGCTCAGCGCCGGCGCCTCGGCGGTGGCCATCATCCTCACCCTTACCTACTTCGAGGTCTTCAGCCAGTCCACCGCCCTGGCCATCATCCTGGTCTGCGTAGCCATTGGCACTTTCCTGGGCCTGTACTTGGCCCGGGTAGTCAAGATGATCCAGATGCCCGAAATGGTGGGCGCTTTTAACGGCGTCGGCGGCGCTGCTTCGGCGCTGGTGGGCGGTTCCGCCATGTTTTACGCCGCCGGCATCTTTGAACTCACCACCGCCGTCCTGGCGGTGCTGGTGGGGACCCTGACCTTTACCGGCAGTTTCATCGCTGCCGGCAAATTGGCCGGCATGATCGACGGCCGGCCGGTACACTGGCGGGGTCATCAGGCCTGGATTAATATCGCCATCCTCCTCTCCCTGGCCTGCATAGTGCTGGCAGTAACGGGCGGCGTTTCCAAAGCAATAATCCTTCCGGCCGCAGCAGTGTTCAGCGGTTTTCTGGGCATCGCCATCGCCATCCGCGTGGGCGGCGCAGATATGCCCATTACCATTTCCCTGCTCAACTCCCTAAGCGGCGTGGCCGGCGCCATAGCCGGCATGGCCATCGGCGACATCCTCCTGGTCTCGGTGGGCGGCATTGTCGGCGCCAGCGGCCTGCTCCTCACCCAGATCATGTGCCGGGCCATGAACTCCAGCCTGGGCAAGATTCTCCAGGGCAAGACCAGCATCGCCCCCAGAAAAGAAGCTGAGGCCAAAGCAACTTCAGGAGAGCCGCAAGCCCGGGCCGAAGCCGTCAGTCCCGCCGCCATTCTGGCCCAGGCCAAAGACGTCATCATCGTCCCCGGTTACGGCATGGCCCTGGCCCAGGCCCAGCACCTGGTCAAAAAGCTGGCCGACGCGCTGGAGGCCCGGGGCGCACGGGTGCGATACGCCATTCACCCCGTGGCCGGCCGCATGCCCGGGCACATGAACGTCCTCCTCAGCGAAGCCGACGTGCCCTATGAACAGCTTTACGAGCTGGAAGCCATCAACGACGAGTTTGCCCAGGCCGACG
>JAAYIH010000020.1 GCA_012523545.1 Bacillota bacterium | reverse complement strand
TCCACCAACCGCATCAACAGAATCAACAGCGGCTTTCAGCCGGGTTCCGCCATTAAGCCTGTCCTCGTCTACGGTCCCGCCATTGAATACGGCCTGCTTTCCCCCGCCAGCGTCCTGGACGACGCCCCTTCCATCTGGCCCGATCCTCACCGGGGCTGGTTTGCCCCGGAAAACTTTGCCAGGACTTTCCGCGGGCTGGTGACCGTACGGGAAGCCATAGTGACATCCGACAACATCCCGGCCATAAAGGCCTTTGAAATGATGAGATATCAGCTCAATTCCATGGCCGCCATCGACTTTGCCAGAAAACTGGGCCTCAAAATCCCCGATTCCAGCGCCTCGGCCCTGTCCAGTGCCATCGGCGGCTCCAACTACCTGGTCACTCCGCTCCAAATGGCCCAGGCCTTCTCGGCTTTCGCCAACAAGGGCCGGGTCAGCGAACCTATCTTTGTCACCAGGATAGTGGACAGAAACGGCGAAGAGATATACACCGCCACCCCCCGCAGCGAAGTGGTCATGAAGGAAGAAACGGCCTTCCTGATCACCAGCATGCTCAGGGATGTCGTCACCCGCGGCACCGCCTACCCCGCGCGCCTCAGCGGCTACAATGTGGCCGCCAAGACTGGAACAACCGACGACGCCCACGACCGCTGGACTGTGGGTTATTCCCGCGACTATGTGTTTTCAGTGTGGATGGGCAATGACAATAAACAGGTCACCGTCGACGGCAAAACCGTTTACGTTCCCGGCCTGGTCAGCAACACGGCGTACGTCCGCCTCAATGAAATGTTCGGCGCCATCGTCAAAGGCACCATCGGCAAAAACGACGTTCCCTTCCACCCGGCGCCCAACGGGGTAACCAGGGTGACGGTGTGCAATAAATCGGGACTCCTGCCCGGCCCCCATTGCCCCAGCGAACACATCATTACCGACTGGGCCATGCGCGGCCGGGAGCCCAAGGATGTTTGCGACCTCCACATTCCCGTGGAAATTTGTACAGAATCGGGACTGCTGGCCAGCGAACACTGTCCCGACCACAGCGTCGAAGTGCGGGTATTCCTGAACCGGCCCGAATTCACCCCCACCGATGAGCGGTGGAAAAGCGGGGCCGTGGGCCGCGAACCTGCCGACGCCAAACTGATGCCGCCTACCGAATACTGTGAAGTGCACAACCCCGATTCGGTGAAGTACACCCTCACCGTCACGCCCACCGACCAAGGCATGCGGCTGACCTGGAATGCCCCGCGCCTGCACAACGGATTCAATATTTACCGGCAGGATTTCAACAGCTCCGGATTTGTCAAGGTGAATGCCCAACCTGTCACGGGCCTGGAATTCTTCGACAACTTCCGGCCCCTGCCGGGCATGACCTACAAGTACCAGGTCATGATTATCGGCGCCGACGAGCAGGAAACCAGAAGGCATGACATCGTGGAGGCCGGCCTCCCGCTCAGCCTCAACCTGTCCGCCAGTGCTGCAGACAACAAGGTAACCCTGACCTGGAACCCCCTGAACATCGAGATTCCCAACGGCCATGTTGCAAAGTACAAGGTATATCGCGACGGCAAGGACATGGCCTTCGACCGCCCGGAAACACTGTTTGAAGACGAAGACGTTAAACCGGGCACATCCTACAAGTACCAGGTTGCTGCAGTTTACAATATCGGCGGCAAAGAATATGTTTCCAGGCCAACCGCCGCCGTCACGGTAACGCTGCCGGAAGCCGGCAACGGCAATGGCAATGGAAATGGAAACGGAGACGGAAACGGTGAAAACGGAGAAAACGGGGACGGGGTCTGGTTCGGCCCGTTCCCGCCGGTATTCTTCCTGTAAACTGAAAAAGAAGCAGGTCCTGCGACCTGCTTTTTTTTATTGGCTCTTTATGGTGGCTACGGTTACCCCGCTTCCGCCTTCGCCGGCGCTTCCGTAGCGAAAGTCGGCCACGGCGGAATGGGTACGGAGAAATTCCCGAATCCCCCGCCCCAACGCCCCGGTACCCTTGCCGTGAATAATGTGCACCTGGCTGAGGCCGGCCAGCAGGGCGGCATCCAGGTAGCGATCCAGTTCAAGGCAGGCTTCATCCACCAGTTTCCCCCGGAGGTCAATTTGCGGGGAAATGGAGGCGATGCCGGTGTCGACGCGGCCGGAGACTTTGTCCGGCTCCGGCCGGGCGGGCGCGGAAACCAGGCGCAAGTCCTCAAATTTAACGTTAACCTTCATAATGCCCACCTGGACGATGGCCTCGTCGCCGCTGCGGGCCACAAAGGTCCCCGTTTTGTCCAGGGACAGCACCCGGACGGACTGGCCCGGTTTAAGGTCCCCGGGATCCGGCGGCGAACCGTCCGCAACTTTGGGGAGTCCGGGACCGGGCAATGGCTTTAAACCCTCGCGCACCCGGCGGGCCAGATCGTCGATATTGACGTTTTGGGCCTCAGCCGCCCGCAGTTCCGCCAACAGCTCTTCGGCCTGGAGCCGGGTGCGGCGCAACAGTTCGTTGCTCTCTTCGACGGCTTTTTGCCACAGCCGTTCCTGCTTTTGCTCCAGCCTGGCCAGCTGCTGTTCGTAGTTCTGCCGCAACGCTTCGGCCTGCTCCCGCTCTTCCCGGGCCCGGGCCAGCTCCCGCTCGGTCTGGCGCCGCTGGGCTTCCAGCGAGGCCAGGACATCCTCGGTGCGCAGGACATCGCTGTGCAACAGTGTTTTGGCCCTTTCCACCACCCCTCGATCCAGGCCCAGGCGCAACGCAATTTCGAAGGCATTGCTCTTGCCGGGAGCACCGATGATGAGGCGGTAAGTGGGGCGCAGGGTTTCGACGTCAAACTCCATGCTGGCGTTTTGCACGCCGGGCTCTGTCCAGGCATAGGCCTTGAGTTCGCTGTAGTGGGTGGTGGCCAGCACCGATGCCCCCGTCGTCTTGAGCTGATTGAGGACGGCTATGGCCAGGGCCGCCCCTTCGGCGGGGTCGGTGCCGGCGCCCAGTTCGTCCAGCAGCACCAGGGAATTCCCGGTGGCACCGGCCAGAATGGCGATGATATTTTTCATGTGCCCCGAAAAGGTGCTCAGCGACTGTTCAATGCTCTGCTCGTCGCCGATGTCGGCAAAGATATTGTCGTATACAGGCACAAAACTGCCCTCGGCAACCGGCAGCCACAGGCCGCACTGGGCCATCAGGCACAGCAGCCCCACCGTCCTTAACGTCACCGTCTTGCCTCCGGTATTGGGGCCGGTAATGACCAGGACGTTGTAGTCCCCGCCCAGGACGACGGTGACGGGCACCGCTTCTCCGGCGGGCAACAGGGGGTGCCGGGCCTGGGCCAGTCTCAGCCGGTTGTCGCCGCGGATTTCCGGCCCCGTGGCCTTCATATCCACGGCCAGCCTGGCCCGCGCCAGGACAAAGTCTATGTCGGCCACCGCAGCCAAAGCCGTTTCCAGTTCCTGGCTATGGCTGCCCACCTGCTGTGACAGCTCCCGCAGAATCCGCTCCACTTCAGCCTGTTCCATCTTCTCCAGGCGGGTAATTTCATTGCTGAGTTCCACTGCCGCCATGGGCTCGATGAACAGGGTGGCGCCGCTGGCCGACTGGTCATGGACAACCCCGGGGACCTGGGCCCGCCACTCGCTCTTGACCGGCAGGCAATAGCGGCCGTTGCGCTGCGTCACCAAAGGCTCCTGCAAGTACTTTTGCAAAGCAGGAGATTTGATCATGGCATCCAGGCGTTCCCGCAGGCGGCCGCGGGCGGCCTCCAGCTTGCGCCGGAGGTTGCGCAGCTCGGCGCTGGCCGAATCCAGGACATTGCCCTCTCCGTCCACGGCCTGGCGCAGTTGCGCCTCAAGCTTGGGCAACTCCGCCAGCCCCTGAGCGGCCAGGAACAGCCAGCTCTCGGGCGGGGCTTTGGCGTCCAGAAACCGCTTCAGCTGCATGCTGCCGCGCAAAAAAAGGGCGACGCGATGGAGCTGGACGCCGTCCAGCGTTCCCCCCTTTCCGGCGCGGCTGATTTCCGGTCCGATATCGGTAAGCCCGGACAGCGGAGGGGTTTCCTTGCCCAGCAGTTCCACCGCTTCCCGGGTCTGGGCGTGCAGATCCAGGACCTCTTCGCGGTCAGTGCGGGGAAACAGGGCATCAGCCCGCTCCCGACCCATGGAGGTGGCGCATTTTTCCCTCAGCATGGCGATGATTTTGTCCAGTTCCAGGATTTGCATGCTGCGTCGGTCCATTGCTTTTCCTCCTTAACGGCCGCTGCTCTGTCCATAGAGAAAGTCCCTCGGCGAGGGACTCTGCCAGCTACTTGAGTGTATTTGGCTGCAGAATGGGCCAGCGGCCCTGCAGCAATTGGGGATTGATGACTTCTTTGATGTGCTGGTACAACCTGGGCGCAATCTGCAAAAAAGCCCGGGCAATTCCCGACGACCCCACGGCGTTTTCCAGGGAAGGAATGGGAACCACGTTCAGCACCCACACCAACGCCAGGACGATGAGGGCGCCCCGCACAGCCCCGACGACGAGGCCGCCGAGTTTGTCCATGGTGCCCAGGACGGGCACCCTGGCAATGCTGCCCACCGCCACGGCTGCCAGCCGGGCCAGCACCAGCACGCCCAAAAACACCAGCAGGTAGCCCAGGGCGTTGTAGACGATGTCCGCCACTGCGCTGATTGCGCTGAAGCGCTCTTCAATTTTCAGGACCCCGGTCAGGGACTGGCCCAGGGCGGGGCCCCACTTGTACGCCAGGACGATGGCGACGATGACGCCGGCCAGCTGGATCAGTTGTTTGATCAGGCCGCGCTTCAGCCCGTCCAGTGCGCTCAGAACGAGGATAATCACCAGGAGTATATCCATCCAGCTCATGAATTTGCCTCCTTTTCGGCTGCCCGCGGTTTGGGGTTGTGTATTTCATCCGCCAGGTTGATGGCAGCCAGCAATGCCAGCTGACTAATGCTCAAACGAGGGTTCTTTTCAGCCAGGGCGCGGATCTTTTCATCGACGTAATTGGCCAAAAACACGACGTAATCAGGGTCGTTGGAAGTACGCAACGCCAGGCGCTGCCCGCCGATTTCAACGGTCACCCGGTTGTAATTGTCCGGCATCGAGCCACCCCCATTTGAGAAAATCTTTACACCATTCTACACCATATCGGCAAAACACACAACTCCTCAGCTCCGCAGCCGCGCCCCCGCCTGTTCCAGACGGGCAATAATCTTGTCCATCAACGCCTGTACCTCTTCATCGGTCAGGGTGCGCTGGCCGTGGCGGAAGCGCAGGGAGAAAGCCAGGCTCCTGCGGCCGGGGCCCAGATTGGGACCGGTGTAGACATCGAAGCATTCCACAGCCTCCAGCAACGGGCCGCCTTGCTGGCGGATTATAGCCAGGAACGTCCCGGCCTCGGAATCTGTATCCGTCTCCAGGGCCAGGTCCCTGCGCACTGCGGGGTACCGGGAGGGTTCGGCAAAGTCAACCCCTTCCCGGTGCGCCCGGACCAGCGCCTGAAAATCGAAATCCATAACCCAGACGGGAACGTCTATCTTCCAGGCCTCGGCAATGCCGGGGTGAACCTGGCCGACGTAACCCAGCAATTCTTCGCCGCACCGGACAGCGGCGCAGCGTCCGGGATGGAATTGCCGCCTTTCGGCCCTGACAAAACTGGCGTCTGCGCCCAGGCCGGCCAGCAGTTGTTCCGCCACTCCCTTGATGTGGAAAAAGTCGTATTCCTCTTCTTTGCGCTGCCAGTGGACGGGCGCTGTGCCGCACAGGGCCGCTGCCACCCGCAGGGGCTGTTCGGGCAGTTCCTGCCCAGCAACAGGCCGGTAGACGCTGCCGATTTCAAAGACGGCGATGTTGTGCTGTCCATGGGCCAGGTTGTAAGCCACCGTTTCCAGCAGCGACGGCAGCATGTCGCCCCGCATTATGGAGCGCTCCCGGGTCAACGGATTGGCCAGCTCCACTCCCGGCTCCGCCAGGCTCCTCTCCTGCATTTCCGGGCTGATGAAGGTGTAGGGCACCGTTTCGCACAGACCGCAGCCGACCAGGATGTCCCGTACCAGCCACTCCAGGCGCTGGGCGGGCTTGCGCACGCCCACGGTCTGGACGCCCCGGGGCAGGGCGGCGGGAATATTGTCCAGGCCGTGCAGGCGGCCCACCTCCTCGGCAATGTCCTGCCACAGGCGCAGGTCGCTGCGGCGCTGGTCCACCTTTACCAGCAGCGCATCTCCTTCCCCCTGCACCTCCAAACCCAGGTTGATCAGGATCCTTTCGGCCTCGGCCCGGGGTATTTCAGTCCCCAACAGGGCGTTGATTTTGGCCAGGCTTGCCTCCACCGTCCAGGTCTCGGACCGGTGGCAGCCGGCGCTCACCAGTTCCCCGATTTCCCCTCCGGCCAGCTGGCTGATCAAAGCCGCCGCCCGGTGGGAAGCCGGTACAATAACGGCTGGGTCCACCCCCTTTTCATAGCGGCTGGCAGCCTCCGATGCCAAGCCCAGGGCCTTGGCGGTAACGCGAACGCTGACCGGATCAAAGCCCGCTGATTCCAGAAGCACCGTCCGGGTGCTTTCATTCACCTCGCTGTCCAGGCTGCCCATGACCCCGGCAATGGCCACCGGTTTGTCGCCGTAAGTGATGAGCATCATGCCTGGCTCCAGGCGACGCTCTTTGTTGTCCAGGGTGACCATGGTCTCACCCGCTCTGGCCTGCCGCACGGTAATTTCCAGCTCCGGCAGCTTGTCGGCGTCGAAGGCGTGGAGGGGCTGCCCCCATTCCAGCATAACCAGGTTGGTGACGTCGACTATATTGTTGACGGGACGCAGGCCGCAGGCCAGCAGGCGCAACTGCAGCCACAGGGGGGAAGGCTGCACTTTGACGCCGCTGATCAGGCGGCCGGTATAACAGTAACAGGCCGGCGTGGCGATGGACACCGGGAACCGCCCTCCCCGGGCGGCAGGCGCCTCGGGCAGGGGCAGGGCAAAGGGCTGGCCCAGGGCGGCGGAAATCTCGGCAGCCAGCCCCCGCACGCTGAGGAGGTCGCCGCGATTGGCGCTGAGCTCTATATCCATCACCACGTCATCCAGACCCAGGTACTCCGCCAGGGGCAGTCCCGGCGGGCAGTCGGCAGGGAGTTGCAGGATGCCGTCCTCGGCCTGGACCAGGTCCAGCCTGAGCTCCTCAGCAGAGCAAAGCATGCCCATGGACTCCTGGCCGCGAATCTTTGCCTTCTTTATCCTGAAATTGCCCGGCAGCACGGCGCCCACTTTGGCCAGGGGCACCTTGTCCCCGGGGGCGATATTCCTGGCCCCGCACACCACATCGTATACATTGGCGCCGTCGCTGACCCTGGTCAGGGACAGGCGATCGGCATTGGGATGGGGCCTGACCTCCAGTATTTCTGCCGTGACGACGCCGTCCAGTTCTTCGGCCAGGGGAGTGAGCTCTTCCACGGGGAAACCGGCCCCGGTGAGTTTTTCGGCCATTTCCTGCGGTGAAAGATCGACCTGCAGTATTTCCGCCAGCCATTTATAGGACACTTTCATCATTCAAGACCTCCCTGAAACTGCTTTAACACCCGCAAATCGTTTTGGTACAGGTGGCGGATGTTGTGAATGCCGTACTTGAGCATTGCCACCCGGTCGATGCCCAGGCCAAAGGCAAAACCGGACACCTGCCCGGGGTCGTAGCCGGACATCTCCAGCACCCGCGGATGGACCATGCCGGCGCCCAATATTTCCAGCCAGCCCGAAGCTTTGCACACCCGGCAGCCCGCGCCGGCACAGGCGGTGCACAGGATATCCACCTCGACGCTGGGCTCGGTAAAGGGGAAGAAGCTGGGGCGCAGGCGGATGCGTTGCCCGGGGCCGAAGATTTCCCGGACAAAGTGGAGCAAGGTGCCTTTTAAATCCGCCAGGGAGATGCCCCGGTCAATGACCAGCCCTTCCACCTGGAAAAACATGGGCGAGTGGGTGGCGTCGTCGTCCTTGCGGTAGACTTTGCCGGGGCAAATCATCTTCAGAGGCACTTTGCCCCGGGCCTTTTCCATGGCCCGGACCTGCACCGGCGAGGTGTGGGTGCGCAACAGGACATCGGCACCGACGTAAAAGGTGTCCTGCATGTCCCGGGCGGGATGGTGTTTGGGAATGTTGAGGGCTACAAAATTGTAATAATCCGCTTCGATTTCCGGACCCTCTTCAATGGTATAGCCCATGCCCAGGAAAATGTCTTCGATCTGGCGGCGGAGGCGCATAATGGGGTGCACGGCGCCCCGGCCGGGCTTTCTGCCAGGCAAAGTGACGTCTACCCGCTCAGCAGCCAGCCTGGCCTCCTGCTCCCGGGCTTCCAGCTCTTCCCGCCGGGACGCCAGGGCCTCTTCCAGGGCATCCCGGACGGCGTTGGCCAACTGGCCCAGGCGCGGCCGCTCCTGGGGAGGCATGCTGCCCATCTGCCTAAGCACGGCGGTGAGCTGTCCCTTTTTCCCCAGGCAGGCCAGGCGGATATTTTCCAGCTCTCCCAACTCACTGGCGGCTGCAATGGCTTTGAGGGCCTCTTCTTTCAGGTTGTTGAGCATCTGTTCCACAGCAAAATCCTCCTTTTCCTATAAAAAAATACCTCCCGTCTGGGACGAAAGGTATTCCGCGGTACCACCCAAATTCCCGCATTGCTGCGGGCACTCTTACCCATTAACGGCGGGAACCGGCCGGACCTACCAGGCCTGCGCCCTTCAGCCCGGCGATTTGGAAGGGAATTTCCTGCACTTCTCCCGGCAGGGGCTCTCAGCCTCGGCACCCTGTCTCTGTCCCCGGGACCGGAAATACAGTACTTGGCTTCCGCATCATCTTTCTTCGTACACAAGCTTTTTGTAAATGATATATGCAGAAATATAACCGGTCAGTTCAAAGAGCCGCCAGAAGAAACCAGCAAGATGCACCCATGAGCACCCCCGGTTAAAATTATGTCATAATTATACACAAAACCCGCAGTGAACACAAGTTACAAGCCCTTATAAATGCGGGCCTGGTACAAGACCAGGGTGGCGGCCATGGCGGCATTGAGGGATTCCTGCCCTCCGGGCATGGGGATGGTCAGGATACCGGCGCAGGCTTGGCGCAATTCGGGGTTGACGCCGTGGGCTTCGCCGCCTACCACCAAAGCGATTTTGCCGGAGTAATCACAACGGTGGAAGGGCACACCGCCCCGGGGCTCCAGGCCGAGGAGGCGAAACCCGGCGTCCTGCGCCCAGCGGACAGCATCCCGGGCTTCCAGACCCTGGACCCAGGGCACCCTGAAAATCCCGCCCATGCTGGCCCGCACCACTTTGGGGGCGCTTAAATCCACGGTACCCCTGAGGGCCAGGACGCCGCCGGCGGCCACCGCTGCGGCGCTGCGCAACAAGGTGCCGGCATTCCCGGGGTCCCGAATCCCGTCCAGTATCAGCACCAAGTCCCCGCCCAAGGCGTCGGGACCGTGCTGCGGCAGGGAAAAAACTGCCATTATCCCCTGGGGCGTCTCGGTGCCGCTGGCCATCGCCATGAGCTGGGGAGTCACTTCCAGGCAGGGCACATCCCATTCCCGCACCCTGGCCAGGGTTTCCGGGCTGAGCATGGGCGGCGAAACCACCAGCTCAATGGGTTTCCACCCCGCCGCCAGGCCGTCTTCCACCAGGCGCAAGCCTTCGGCCACAAAGGCCCCTTGTTGTTGCCGCTGCTTGCGGCTCTGCAACTTGACCAGTTCCCTGAACCGGGGATTGTGCCGGGAGGAAATCATTTGCCCGCCTCCTTTCCGCCGTTGCCGCGGCAACGGGAGCATCCCTGCCCGTATAATTTACCCCGGGCAGGCGAAAATCCTGCCGGTTAAAGAAAAAGCGCCGGCAGGCGCTGTTATTTGTTGGCGCTGACCTTGGCCACCAGTTGACTGAAGCCCTGGGCATCGTTAACGGCCATATCGGCCAGCATTTTGCGGTTGATATTGATGCCGGATTGCTTCAACTGGTGCATCAGCTGGCTGTACGTCGTCCCGTTGTTGCGGGCGGCAGCGTTAATCCGGGCAATCCACAGCTTGCGGAAATCCCGCTTGCGGTTGCGCCGGTCGCGATATGCATAACTCAGGGATTTCAGCACCTGTTCATTGGCCCGGCGGTAAGCACGGCTCTTGGCCCCGAAATAGCCCTTGGCCAGCTTGAGAACTTTTTTGTGGCGTTGACGGGTCTGGACACCCGGTTTTACTCTTGGCATCTGTATGCAGCCTCCTTTGGAATTAGTACGGCAACATGCGCTCTACTCGTCTTTGGTCGGATGGGGCAACCAGAGTGTTCTTCCTCAGGTTGCGCTTGCGCTTGGCGGATTTTTTGGTGAAAATATGGCTTGTGAAGGCATGGGCGCGCTTAAACTTGCCTGTTCCCGTCTTGCGGAAGCGTTTGGCGGCGCCGCGATGGGTTTTGATTTTCGGCACGTCAGTTTCCTCCTGTATTTCTTGCTATTGTTTGGGCGCTAAAATCATGACCATGTTCCGGCCCTCCAGGCGGGCGGGTTTCTCCACAACCGCCAGCTCGGCCAGGTCACCGGCCATGCGATCGCACATAGCTTTGCCCTGTTCGGGGTGGGTCACCTGCCGCCCCCGGAAGCGCACATTAACCTTGACTTTGTTTTTGTCCTTGAGAAATCTGATGGCGTTGCGCAACTTGACCTGGTAGTCGTGTTCTTCGGTTTGCGGACGCAGTTGAATTTCCTTAATAATGATGACATGCTGTTTTTTCCGGGATTCCCTGTCCCGCTTGCTCTGCTCGTATTTGAACCTGCCGTAGTCCATCATCTTGCACACCGGCGGATTCGCCTGGGGCGCGACATTGACCAGGTCCAAACCCCTCTCCCCGGCCATCTCCAGGGCTTTTTTCAACGGAAAGATTCCCAGCTGTTCGCCGTCCTCACTGACCAGGCGAACCTCCCTGGCGCGGATGGCCTCGTTGAGCAACAAATCTTTGCTGATAACTTAACACCTCCTAAGATAGTAAAAATGGGCAGGACTACCTGCCCATAAAAAACACAACCAAAAAGAGAGGATGGTTACGTTTTTAACCCCAGTAACAGCCGTCCGGCGTCATGTGGGGTGAGAAGCCAGGTAGCCTCTACTTGTTTCACTGCAATGATTTTACACCTATCCCGGAAGAATGTCAATTGTTTTGCCTGGTGCGGATTTCCTCCAGCACCCTGGCCTCAAATTCGGCGATGCCCACCGGTCCCACATCCCCTTCCCTGCGCGTGCGCAGGGAGGCCGTGCCTTGCTGTACTTCTTTGTCGCCGACAATCAGCATGTAGGGGACCTTTTCGGCCTGGGCCTGGCGGATTTTGTACCCGATCTTTTCGTTGCGCAGATCGGCTTCAACCCGGATGCCTGCCTCCTCCAGTCTTGCTGCCAGGTTCCGGCTGTACTCATGGTGCCTGTCGGCAATGGGCAGGATCTTGACCTGGACGGGGGCGAGCCACACCGGGAAGGCCCCGGCAAAATGTTCGATGAGGATGCCCAGGAAGCGGTCGACGGCGCCGTAGATTACGCGATGGACGGTAACCGGCTGGTGCTTTTCGCCGTCTTCGCCGGTGTAGGTAAGTTCAAAGCGCTGGGGCAGTTGGAAATCCAGCTGGATGGTGGCGCACTGCCAGCTGCGCTTGAGGCTGTCGAGAACGTGGAAATCGATTTTGGGCCCGTAAAAGGCGCCGTCGCCGGGGTTAACTTTGTACTCCATGCCCCGGTTCTCCAGCACCCGGATCAGAGCGGCGATAGCCTCGTCCCATTGTTCCTGGGTGCCAATGGATTTCTCGGGCCGTGTGCTGAGCTCGACCCGGTACTCCAGGCCAAACACCCGGTAGATGCGGTCCACCAGCTCGATGACACCGCCAACCTCCTCCTCAATTTGACTGGGCAGCATGAAAATATGGGCGTCATCCTGGGTAAAGGCCCGCACCCGCATCAAACCGTGGAGGGTGCCCGAGCGCTCGTGGCGGTGGACCAGGCCCAGCTCGGCAATCCGCAACGGCAGATCCCGGTACGAGCGGTGGGCAGTCAGGTACCACAGCATGGCGCCGGGACAGTTCATGGGCTTGAGGACAAAGGGGGTGTCGTCCACCTCGGTGAGGTACATGTTTTCGGCATAATTGTCCCAGTGCCCCGAGCGCTGCCACAGGCGCTTGTTGAGGATTTGGGGGGTGCGAATTTCCATGTACCCTGCCCTGGCATGCTCCTCCCGCCACAATTTGATGAGTTCGTTCCAGATGATGACCCCTTTGGGGTGGTAGAAAGGCATCCCCGGGGCCTCCTCGCTGATGGAGAACAGGTCCAGCTCTCTGCCCAGCTTGCGGTGGTCACGCTTTTTGGCTTCTTCCAGGAGATGCAAATACTCCTGAAGCTGGCTCTGTTTGACAAAAGAGGTGCCGTACACCCGCTGCAGCATGGCGTTGTTTTCGTCGCCCCGCCAGTAGGCGCCGGCGACGCTGGTCAGTTTAAAAGCCCTGATTCTCCCGGTACTGCCCACGTGAGGGCCGGCGCACAGGTCGACAAAATTGCCCTGTTTATACAGGCTGATTTCAGCCTCTGCGGGCAGTTCACGGATCAACTCCACCTTGTACTCTTCACCCAGCTCACGGAAGAAGCGCAGAGCATCTTCGCGGCTGAGCACCATACGTTCGATCTGAATATCTTCCCTGGCCAGCTCCTGCATGCGCTGCTCGATTCTTTCCAAATCGGCGGGGGTCAAAGGCTGCTTGAGGTCGAAATCGTAGTAAAAGCCGTCCTCAATGGCCGGCCCGATGGCCAGTTTGGCGTCGGGGAACATCTCCTTGACAGCCTGGGCCATGAGGTGGGCGCTGCTGTGGCGGTACACGTCCCTGGCCTCGGGGTCGTCAAAAGTCAAAAGCTCCAGCTCGGCCTGCTCGGGCAGCTCACGGTTAATGTCCCAGAGCGCGCCATTGACCCTGGCCACCAGCACTTCTTTGGCCAGGCGCGGACTGATGTCCTCAGCTACCTTCAGCGGCGTCACCGGCTGCGGGTACTCTTTGACGCTTCCGTCCTTGAGAATGACCACTGGCATTGCAATCCCTCCAAAATATAAAAATCATCCTGTCCCTTGGGACGGATGATGTTCCGCGGTTCCACCCAAATTGGAGACAAAAGTCTCCCCCTCATTGGCGGCGATAACGGCCCGGACCCGGCAGGAGTTCGCTCCTGCAGCTCAGGGGCGGTAGGTTCAAGGGTGACCGGAGGAAACTCGCAGCAAATTGTTTCCCTCTCTGACCGGCACTGCCAGGAACCCGTGTCCCCGTCACAGCTGTTAAGGGAATTATAAAGGAATCTGTTCCGCCTGTCAAATGCTCCCGGCAAAAGTGTTGCCGGCCGGAAAGATATGGTATAATGCTTTACAATAACTTTGCAAGGAGAAAGCTCATGGGAAGCCGGCCTTCTAAACCAGTTTTCTGGATTTCCCTCATCGTAGGCGCCTACGCAATTATCGATCACTTTTTCTTAAAACTCAACCTGCCCGTCATTTCCGAGGTCCCCAACTTCGTGTTGCTCACTTTCGCCTTTGTCCTCATCATGCTGGGGATAATCTTTAAAGGCCTGTGAAGGTTGTAACCGCTCGCTCCGGGGTTCCGGGGCTTTTTTTGTTTCAGCCCAGCAACAGGACAACCAGAGCCTGGCCCAGGCCCACCAGGGCGCCCAGCACGCCGCCCATCCACTCGATAACTTTCAGTTCTCTGCCCGCCACAGAGTAAACCATCGCTTCCAGGGCATCCCACTCCATGGCCTCCAGGCGCTCGGTCACCAGGGCGGCCAAATCAACGGCGGCCAGCACCCGGCCGGTCCAGTCCTGCCCGCCGTCGGCCAGGATTTTTGCCACCTCCCGGCCAACTGCTCCGGCCACCATCTCCCCCACCTTTTCCCGCATGCTGCGGGAAAAAGGCGAGAGGACGGGGAGCATTAGTACCCGCCGGGCAACGGCTTGTCCCGCCAGTTCCGCCGCCTTTGCCCTGATCTCCGGGGCGCTGAGGGCGGCGGCAATTTGCTCCCGGGAAAGCAGTTCGGTGGCCACCACATCCCCAATGGCCCGGGCCAGCGCCCGGCGCCGCCGGGGAATCACTCCCTGAAAGACAAGGGGTCCCACCTTAAGGGGCCGGCGCGGCCAAAATAAAAATTTGATGGCCAGGTAATTGGTGCCCCAGCCGATGGCGCCGCCCAAAAGCGGAAACATTAAGAAATAAAGCACCGGTGTATCATCTCCTTTACCAAGATGATACACCGGTTGCGGTTCTTTAGCAATTGCCGTCCCTGCAGCGGGGACAGCCCAGGCAAATTTGAATGCGGTCGGCAAAGATATGGCGCAAAGTGGCCACCAGCTCATCCTCTGCCGGTCCGTTGTGGATGGTGACTTTCTTGGGCGCCGCCGTCACCAGGGCGCTGATGATGGCGTCGGAACCCTCCAAATCGCAGGCGCCCTCCCGGTGCAACTCGGTATACCGTGAATCGCACAATATTAAATAATTATTTTTACGAAAGAGATGCATCTCGGGAAAGCGGGGCGGCTGAATGTCGACAAAGTACCTGAGCAGGTTGATAAATTCCTGGTATTCTTTTTCAATGATGAAATCGTCGGCGCTTTCATTTAACAGTTGCAGCAGTTCCCGCTGGTAGTCCTGGAGGCGGAAACGGATAAAGCCTTCGATATTGATTTGCTCCTCGTCTTTTAAAAACTCATCCAGCCGTTTCAAAATGCAGTGGCGCCGGCTTTCCCCCGTCAGCGCTTCTTCGCGCACCAGGCGCTGGCGCACCTTTTGGCAAATCTGTTCCCGCTCTTCCTTGCCGAAATGAGGATGGTGGACGCTGGCCAATTTGTCCAGCAGGACGGGTTCGATTTCGCTGACTATATAATCGGCCAAAACCTGGGCGGCCAGGCGGCGCAAATTTTTGGCCTGGCTGTTGTTGCCCGCCCTGCAGTCCCAAATGGTTATGGTGCCGGTGGAAATTTCGTTAAACTCCTGCAGCAGCCCGCTGCTGCGCCAGGATTCTATTTGCTGAAGCAGGCGCTTTCTGAGCAACTCGGGGTTAGTGTTTTCTGTTTCAATACAGAGCGCTTCCATAACTTTCCCCCCTTCGTTCGGTCACAATTAGTATATGCAGTGGGGGATGTCTTAATTGAAATCAAATCAAGGGAGTTTTTGACACTGCCCAAGCCGAATGGGCAGCAAAAAACTCCCTGGCAAAACAAGGAAATCTGCGGCATACGTTGAATTACTACTCCGCAGGAGGTGTTTTTTTTGATTGTTTTTGCGACACAAACAAAAATTGGCAAGCTTGACCGGGGCAAAGTCAGCTGGTTAAACAGCCAGTTTTTGACTTCCTATCAGAAGAACCTGCGCGCCATCCGAGAACGCACCGCCTGGAAAACCCAGGGCACCGGGGCGCAGTTCATGGGAACCCATCGTCCCATCCGCGATGAGCACGATATTTACCGGATAAATATCAATGGGCTGACCTTTGCTGCCCAGGGAGACATAATTTACTCCATCAGCGTGGACAACGGTTCCGGCATTTTCAGCAAAAACCCCCTGGACGATCAGGAGTTAGAAGGCCACATCATCCACAAGCACGACACCGAATTCTTTGCCGTAGACTATAATCCCGCATACCAGCAGGTTGTTGCCAGCGTCAGCAGCGGCCTTGGCAAACACCTTGCCCTGTTCAGGGATAATTCCGCGGTGTATCAAATGCTTACCGAAGGGGACTGCGTTGATCAAAATCCCGTGTGGTCCAGAACCAGGCCCGGGACCATCTTCTACGACAGTTGCGGAATCGGCAGAGACAATAACGGAAACTGCGTCGGGTACAGCAACCGCGCTATTTATAGTCTGGACCTCAACAGCGGGCAGGTGCGTGAAGTGGTAAGCCTGGCCAGCTGCGACTGTGTCTCGCCCCGGGAGGACAACCAGGGCAATATCTACTTCATCAAAAGGCCAAAGCCCCGGGAAAACCGTTCGGGCACGGCGGTGTTGACTCTCCTTCTCATCCCCGTGAAAATCCTCAAAGCCATCTTCAACTGGATCAACTTCTTTACCATGCAGTATTCCGGTGAAGCGTTGACCACTGCAGGCGCCAATCCCGCCAGGGCCAGGCAACAGAACCCCAAAGAAGTTTTCATCGACGGCAACCTCATCAATGTGCAAAAGACGTTGAAGCAGAACAAAGCCCAAGGGGAAAAAAACCCGGGGATTGTTCCCCGCAGCTGGGAGCTGACCAGGCTGTCCGCCGACGGTGATATGACCTGTATAAAAAAGGGAGTAATGGCCTTCGATATCGACCCCGATGGCAACGTCATTTATTCCAACGGCAAGCACCTGATTAAAATCTTGCCCGGCGGCAATGAAGAGGTCCTGGCCTCAATACCCTTCATAACCTGGATCCGGGCCCAGTAAAAAAAATCAGGGATACCCCTGATTTTTTTATGCATAGCCTGGCGGCGCTACAGATTTACGGCTTTTTCGTCGATCTCAAATCCCTCAAAGATGACGTTGTCAAAGGTCTTCATGGCCTCTGCATATTCCTCCCGGCTCCGCACCGTCCAGGTCAGGAGGTAGTAGCCTTTTTTCCTCAGGCGGCGGGCAAACCATTTGGGCAGCTTGCCAAAATCATAGGCTACAACTTCCGGTTGGCTGATGGCATTGAGGAGCAGGTTCCTGAGCAAAAATTTCTTCCACCAGGCCAGGGATTCGCCCTTGAAATTGCTGGAAAGCTGCCCCCGGACAAATTCCGGCGCGTGCTTGCGGAAATACTGCATTACAAAAGGATTGAAGGACTGGATGGCGAAATCGCCGGGATATCCCCGCAGCGCGTCGATTATGGCCTGCTCCAGCGGCCCCACGGCGCCTTCGTTTTTGACTTCGATGAGGAGCGGAACCCGGCCCGCCACCAGTTCCAGGAACTGCGCCAGCGACGGGATGCTTTCGTCGGTGCCCAGGAGTTTCAGTTGCTGAATCTGCTGCCAGGTCACGTCCTTGACTTTGGCGTCCACTCCCGTCATCCGCTTGAGGTTGTAATCGTGGAAGACCACCACCTGGTTGTCGGCGGTGTTCAGGACGTCCAGCTCGATGGCATAACCCCTCTCCATGGCGCGCCGGGCCGCCAGGAGAGAGTTCTCGGGCACGCCGGCTTCTATATCATGGAAGCCCCGATGGGCAATGGGCCGCTGAACCAGCCACTTGCCCTCGGGCCCATGGGTAACCTTGGGCCCCGGATTAATGTAGATACAAAGAAAGATTGCCAGGATGAGCCCTGCCAGTACAGCGAATATGTAAATCATGAATACCCCCCCCAGGCGAAGTCAAAGTATTGTTCAGGGCCGGAGGAAATTGAGCTGAGCAATGGGCAAATTCCGCAACACCGCAAAAAGAAGCAAGAGAATTAACAGCCCCCAGATTGCCCTGCTGGGCAGGCTGGGAAAGGGAAGACCGCTTCCCGTAATGACCAGCTTGAGGTTGGAGAGGATAAACCATGCCAGCAGGGGCGAGAAGGCCACGGCGAATACATTATGCCGGATTGCCCTGAGCAAATTGCCCTGGACAAGCTGGGTCATGGCCCTGACACTGCCGCAGCCGGGGCAGTAGAGACCGGTGATTTCCCGAAAGGGACAGCGCATCATCTTATAAGGCGTTGCCGGATGATAGATGTATACTATTATTGTCAGGCCCGCCAAAATTCCCAGGGCCAGCAGCCGCTGGAGCAAGTCCTTATGCTTGGGTTTTATCATTGAGATGCAATGGCCCAGATCAAAATGGTGATAATGCCAGCGATACACGCTGCAACACACCAATTCCCGGCCTGTTTCGCATCTTTTTGGGCCCCGTCAAAGTCGCCGGCCTCTTTCTTGGACTTGGCCATGGCCGAGTAAACGATGGCGGGAATGCCAAAGGGAAGGCAGCAGAAGATGGTCACCAGGATTGAAACAGCCAGGTAATCCGGGACTCGGCGGTCGTCCCCATTCAAACCGGGCATCACAAAACCTCCAATCTCAATGTTTTTTAATTTCATTCTAGATTGGAGACTAAAAATCCTTTATTCGCCAGCCGGCTTGTAAAAAAGAAAGCCGGTTGCTGCCGGCTTCCATTTTCCCCCTCCCGCCAAGTTGTAAATTAAACAGTATATCGCGGTAAACAAAAAAGCCCCTGACGGGCTTTATGGGCAAGATGGTGGGTCCTGCGCGATTTGAACGCGCGACTTCTACCCTGTCAAGGTAGCACTCTCCCGCTGAGTTAAGGACCCATGTGACGTTTTATATTTTATAGTTAAAAGCACTAAAAGTCAAGCGGCGAAAAATCACATTATTTTTGTTGCCAGCCCTGGCAATCCGTGGTATAATTTTGAAAGCTGTATGACCGGGCGGTCACATGGAGGTGATTTATTGCCCAAGGCCACTTTCTTCAACCTGCCCAGGGAAAAACAGGAGCACATCTTCCGGCATGCCGTGCAGGAGTTTGCCCTGCACCCGTACGAACAGGCCTCGCTGACCGAAATCGTCAACCAGGCCGGCATTGCCAAGGGCAGCATGTACCAATACTTTGAAGACAAAAAGGACCTGTACAAGTATGTGGTGGATAAAGTTTATCAGCACAAGCGCAAGTTCCTGCAGCCGGTGTGGGCTCTTAAGGACAACGTGGATTTTTTTGAGTTTGCTTCCATGTATTACCGCCGTTCCTGGCATTATGCCCGGCAACATCCCGAACATCACCGGGTCATCGTCAACTTTTGGGACAGCCGGGACGATGCAGTCCGGGATGAAATCCTGCACGAAAAACAAATTCGCAGCTATGAATTTGCGTACATGCTGGAACAGGGGTTTAAGTCCGGAGTAATCGACCCCAGAACCGACAAAGAAGCGGCCTGGTTTGTCTACCACGCCGTGGCCAAAGCCCTCATCGACAACTTCCTGGCCCCGGACGTAAACGCCGATTCCCACGAAACCTTTATCAACGCAGTCCTTTCCCTTCTGGAGCAGGGCCTGCGTCCCAGAAAGGAGTAGCCATGTCCAGGTTTTTGCGCACAGGTATTGTTCTCGCCATAAGCTTGACGCTTATTGCCGGCTGTTCTGAACCCCAAACCCGCGATTCCGTCGTGGTGGCCATACCCACCGATCCCGACGGGTTCCATCCCCATCATTCGGTGGCCGCCGCGTCGGCGGAAATAGCCTTCAATATCTACGAAGGGCTGGTCAAGGCCGCCCCCGACGGCTCCATCGTTCCCGCCCTGGCTGAGGAGTGGAGCGTATCCGCCGACGGCCTGGAGTACACCTTTACCCTGCGCCGGGGCGTAAAGTTCCACAACGGCCGGGAAATGACCCCCGATGATGTCGTCTACTGCCTGAGCAGGCTTTTCGATCCCGAAGTTACCAGCAAGGCAGCGGATTTTGCCGGCGTCAAAGGCATTCGCGCCCAGGGCGACAGAATCATCATCACCCTGCACCGTCCCGATGCGGCCTTTCTCGCCCTCCTTACCGAGTTTGGCGCCGTCATTTATCCCCCGGAAAATGAGGAAAATCTCTCCACCCAGCCGGTGGGCACCGGCCCCTTTGTCCTCACCGACTGGCAGCCCAATGACCAGCTCACCCTGGTCAAATTTGAGCAGTACTGGAACCCGGAGTTGCCCAGGCTCAAGCAGGTAATCCTGAAGATAATTCCCGAACCTGCTGCCATGGTCAACAGCCTCTTCACCGGGCACGTCGACCTCATCCCCCGGCTGGAACCCGACTACCTGCACCAGGTGGAGGGCAAGGACGGGTTCGCTGTCCTCGCCGCTCCCATGAACCTGGTCCAGCTGCTGATCATCAACAATGCCGTCGCGCCCTTTGACGACCTTCGGGTCCGCCAGGCCATGAACTATGCCGTCAACCGGGAAGAAATCATCCAGGGCGCCGCCTGGGGCAAGGGTACCCCCATCGGCAGCAACCTGTCCCCCGCCATGGACATATGGTACACAGACCTGACGGATATGTACCCTTATGATCCCCAGCGGGCCAAAGAGCTGCTGGCTGAAGCGGGGTACCCCGACGGGTTCAGCGCCACCCTGCACCTGCCCGCCCCCTATCCCCTGCACCGGGGCGCCGGCGAAATCCTGGCCGATCAGCTGGCCCGGGTGGGCATCGACCTGAAAATCCGGGTCATCGAATGGGGCGCCTGGCTGGAGCAGATTTATACCAACCGGGACTTTGAGCTTACGGTGGTGGGCTTTACCGGCCGGTTGGACCCGCACACCATGCTCAACCGCTACCAAAGCGATTCCCGGCGCAATACGTCCAATTTCAGCAATGCCGAATACGACGAGCTCCTGGACCAGGGGCTGCTGGAAGCCGACCCCGCAAAGAGGGTTGAAATCTACCGCCGGCTGCAGACCATCCTGGCCCGGGAGGCGGTTAACATTTTCATCATGGACCCCAATCAGCTGGCGGTAATGCCGGAAAAACTGAAGGGCTGGCGCAACTACCCGGTATACGTCCTCGACCTGGCTGCGCTGGAATGGGAAAAATGATGTACCTGCTGAAAAAACTGTTTGGCATGCTGGCCACCCTGGCGGTGGTCAGCATCCTGACTTTTTTTACCCTCTTCGTCCTCCCCGGCGACCCTGCCCTGCTCATCCTGGGCACCGAAGCCGATCCCGGCGCGCTGGAACTGGTGCGCGCCCAACTGGGTCTGGACCGGCCCGTCATCGTCCAGTACGCCAGTTGGCTGGGCGGGGTGGTGCGGGGAGATTTCGGCCGCTCCCTGACCTTTAGCCGCGGCTACGCCGTGGCCGACCTCATAGCCGCCGCTTTGCCCGTCACCCTGCCCCTGGCCGCCATGGCCATCTTCCTGGCCATGGCCGTGGCCATTCCCCTGGGCGCCTTGGCCGCCAGCCGCCGGGGCAAAACGGCGGACAAAATCATCCTCGGCTTTTCCCAGGCGGGCCTCTCCATCCCCGCCTTTTGGCTGGGCATCCTGGCCATACAATTCTTTGCCGTGCGCCTGGGCTGGTTTCCCCCGGGAGGCATGCCCCGCTGGTCCGCCGACCCCCTGGGCGCGCTGAACTCCCTGATTCTGCCCGCGCTCATCCTGGCGCTGCCCCGGGCGGCGATCCTCACCCGCATTGTGCGCACAGCCATGCTGGAAATCCTCAAAGAAGACTATATCCGCACCGCCCGGGGCAAAGGGCTGCCGGAAACCGCCGTCATCCTCAAGCACGGGCTGAGCAACGCCCTGGTCTCCGTCAGCACCGTGGCCGGCATCCAGCTCATCCAGCTGGTGGCCGGCACCGTGGTGGTGGAACAGGTCTTCTCTTTGCCGGGCCTGGGCCGCCTCATCCTTTCAGCGGTGCTGCTCCGGGACCTGCCCCTGGTGCAGGGCACAATCTTTGTCGGCGCGGCGATAATCCTGGCTGTCAACTTCCTCCTGGACAGCCTGTACCCCATCCTCGACCCGCGCATCCGGGGGGTGCAGTAATGGCGGGATTTAAATGGGGCGGCAGCGTCCTGGTCATCGCCATGGCCCTGCTTACCCTGGTCGGCTTCTTTTACACCCCTCACAACCCCACCGAGATGAATATCCAGCAACGCCTGGCTCCTCCTTCACTGCAACATCCCTTGGGCACTGACAATTACGGCCGCGACATCCTCAGCCGCATCATGGTGGGCGGCAGGCCGGCCTTTCAGGCCGGTATGGTGGCCGTCACCCTGGGCCTGCTCATCGGCGTCCTCTGGGGGGCTGCAGCCGGGTACTACCGGGGCTGGCTGGAAGAGATCCTCATGCGTACCGCCGACGGGCTCTATTCTCTGCCAACCATCCTCATGGCCCTGCTGGCCGTCACCCTGCTGGGCCCCGGCCAGGCCAGCATCCTGGTGGCGGTGACCCTGGCCAACATTCCCATTTTCGCCCGCCTTACCCGCGCCCAATTTATCAGCCTGCGGGAGCGGGAGTTCGTCCTGGCCGCCAGGGCTTTGGGGCTGAAGGATTTGCGCATAATTGTGCTCCACATCCTGCCCAACTGCCTGCCCACCCTTCTGGTCCAGGCCAGCGTCAGTTTTGCCGCCGCTATCCTGGCCGAAGCCTCTCTGAGCTACCTGGGCCTGGGCACCCAGCCTCCCCACCCCAGCTGGGGCAGAATGCTCAAAGAGGCCCAGGGCTTTGCCGGCCTGGCGCCCTGGGCGGCCGTCTTCCCCGGCCTGGCCATCGCCCTAGCCGTATTGGGCTTCAACAGCCTGGGGGACAATTTGCGGGACTACCTGGACCCCAAATCTTAATACAAAAGCCGCCATTGCAAGCGATGGCGGCTTTTATATGGCGTCAGGAACAAACTCCCGGGGCTACTCCCCTGCAGCTGCCGGCCTGGCGTCCCCGTGCTTGACAAACAGCATGGTGCACAGCGACAGCAGGGAGAAAAACACGGCGTAAGGAAACAGCGTCCGGTAGTGCACATACTGCATCAGAGCCCCCGAAGCGATGGGAGTGAGGATCTGCGCAGCCATGGAGAAGGTGTAATACATGCCGGTATACTTGCCGATGTCGCTGCCCCGGCTCATCTCCACCACCATGGGATAGGAGTTGACGTTGATGGAGGCCCAGGCGATGCCGGTAAAGGCAAAGACCAGGTTAATCCAGGGTGAATAGGTTTTGAACAGGAACCCGCAGAAATATGTGGTGGTGATGAGCAGGATTCCGAAGATAATCATTTTCTTGCGCCCGAACTTTCTGGACAGAATGCCCACGGGAATGAAGAACACTATGGCGGTACCCATGGCCACCATCAGTGCATTGGCAAAGCTGCCGCCCTGGTAGCCCCAGATGGTGGTGGCATACCGGGAAAAAGCGGTGGTAACGGCATTATAAGCGGTAAACCAAAGAAAAATGGAGGCCAGGATGAAGATAAAACTGCGCCTGACTTCTCTGGGCATACCTGTTTTGACGCCGGTTTCCTGTTCCTCATCCTCTGCTTCCCCGTCGTCGATGTCAACCTGTTGAGCCAGTTTCTTCTCCCGGATGGTAAGGACCAGCACCGCCACTGCCACCACCATAAGCGTAGCGACAGCCATATAGACATTGAAATAGCTGGGTCGTTCTGAGGCGGGGACTTTGGGTACCAGGAGGCTGATGGCCGCCAGGGCCAGTATCCCTCCCACCGCCCCCATAAGGTTAATGACGGCGTTGGCCTCGCTGCGGAGCGGTTTGGGAGTCAAATCCGGCATCAGCGCTACGGCCGGCGAACGGTATGTACTCATCGCCAGCAGCACCATGCCCAGGGCAATGAAGAAGAGCGGGAAATTCTCCATTTGATCGGCGACAGGCAAAATCAGCATACAGATGACAGCAACAACTGTGCCGACGATGATAAAGGGCGTGCGCTTGCCCATCGGGGTGTCGACCCGGTCGGAAAGGGCCCCAAAGAAAGGAAGCAGGAATAAAGCCAGGACGTTATCCAGGGCCATAATCCCGCCGGTCAGCGCATCGCCGAGGGCAAAGGTGTTTTTCAGCATCAAGGGTACGATGTTGTCGTAGAGCTGCCAGAATGCGCTGATGGAGAGAAAGGCAAGGCCAATCAAAAAAGTTCTCCCGTAATTCAGTTTCACGCAACAACCCCCTGTCTGATACTTTGCTTCGATTATAGCATAAAATCCCAGTCGCGAAAGCCCTGTTGCAAAAAAATGACAGGGATGCCTTCAGAAGGCATCCCTGCTCTTTACGCCAGGATAAACGGGGCTGTTACAGCGGCGGGATTGCCGGCACAGCTCACGGACCGGCGTTGCTGCAAAGCCTGGGTGTAGAATTCCTGCACCACATCGCCGGGCACGGCAAAGCCGATGTTGGCGACAGGGATGGTTCGGGTCCTGTCGGCCCATACCTCTTTAAAGGTAGGCAGTCCCACCAGGCGCCCCAGTTCGTCGAAGAGGCCGCCCCCGGAATTGCCGGGGTTGATGGATGCGTCGGTCTGCACATAGGGGCGGTCGCCTATTATGCGCCGGACATACGAAATAATGCCCCTGGTCACAGTATGACTGCGCCCCAGGGGATGCCCCACGGCGAAGACATCCTGTCCCAGATAGATCCTGGGCGCTATTTCGACGCCCCAAAAATTGCGCGCCCCTTCCGCCCGCAGGATGACGATATCCTGCTCGTACTCCCCTGCCGCCACCCGAGCCGTTCCCTGCCACCCGTCGGCGGTGGTGACAATAATTTTGGGGCAGATTCCGCTGCTGGTGGCAACGACGTGGGCATTGGTGGCAATGTGCCCGCGGGTGTCCAGCATCACTCCCGAGCCCAGGCTGCCGCAGGCCTCGACGGTAACCACCCGGGAAGCCATGAGTTCCAGACGTTCCTGGCGCTTGCTGTACACCCTGCTGAGGTCATAGGCGCTTTCAGCATCCCGCATTTCCCGCAGGGCCATTTCTTCTCTGTACAACCGGATACATTTTTCCATGCCGATACCCCCTGCTCCAGTCTATGAAGCAGGCGGTAAAAGGGTATGGGCAAATTTACAGGAGGCTGCTTTAATACTGGGGCCTGATCAGGGTGCCTACCCGTCGTACCTTGACCTTGACTTCCAAGGTGATGTGGGCGTTCCTGTACTCCTGGCGCCAGCGCTCGTCTTTAAACCATCGGGGATATTTTATGCGCATATGCTGTCCCAGCCCCACGATGTCGGTGCCCCAGTCCTGGGTCAGGCGGATTACTTCCAGGGCGTTGCCCTGAAAGTCCCGGGCCAGGGCTGTTTCGATGATTTCATCCACCCCCTCTTGCTCCACATCCACATCCCACTCGATATTGATAACGTCCACTTCCAGAGCCATCTTCAGAGCAAGGCGGGGGCGCCCGTTCTCCAAAGCGGGCTTGACTTTCAGGGAGACGTCCTTGACATAAAAGGAAGTGTCCCTGACCTGGCCGTCGATGTCCAGCCTGGTGGTCATGCGGCTGCGGTGGTTTTGTCCCGTAAACAGCATGAAATAGTAAGTTTGTTTGTCGTTGAGGAAACCCTGCATCCGGCCGGTGTAATCCAGGGCAGCCAGCCCGGTGATAATGACGCCGTCGGTCTTTTTTTCTTCCTCCCCCGGGCCGGTGAGCTCGATGACGGGGATGACGGGATCAATCCCTGCAGTGGAATAGCTCACCCAGTACCGGGAGGCGGAAATGCGGGGCGCCTCGCCGGCAGTAAAATTGGTGTTCATTACTTTGTCCAGGTAGACGGCAACTCGGGCATTCTCTTCGGGTTTCATGAAGATTACGTCCTGGGCCTTGTGCCCCCTGACGATGAGCAGGTGGACGTTGGGATTCATGTCCCGTTGCTGGTCCACCTGACGCATGATGTTGTGGAGCAGGCCGGAGCGGGCCGCCTCCTCGGAAAAAACGATGGATGTAATCTGGCCCAGCACCAGTATCCGCTCCCGCTGGCGCTGCAGGTTAAAAAAGGCGTTGGACAGGGAATAGCTCTCGGTGAGAATTTTTCTTGTATCCGACTGCGAAGTTTCGGAAAATGTAGGGTTGGTCATGCTGAGGATAAACCGGCGCGGATTGTTGACGTCATGGTCAATGCCAATGGCAAAGGCAAGGGCCAGCTCTTCAACGACGAGTACATCCCAGCAGCCCCCGACCAGGACCAGGCTGAGGCAAAGCACAAGCAAGAGCACTTTTTTCACTTGGCCGACTCCCCCCTCTCATCCAGACCCCGTACCTGGGCCACCGCCAGCAACAACAGCACGATTCCCAAAACCAGCGCTCCTCCCCACCGCCCCACCAGGTCCACCACCTTAAATACCTGGCCCAGGGACTGGGGCGCAGCGGCCACCAAGAACACCGCCGGCCAGCAGGCCAGGGTCCAGATATCGTGGAAACGCCTGCCGGTGAGCACAGCCAGGCTGTAGGTCCCGGCAAAGTACTGGACAGCCGCCCCGCCCATAATTTGCGCCGTCCAAAAAAAGAGCACCACGGTATCCACCCGCCGGGCAAAGGGCAGGCTGCCCACCCGCAGATAACTGATTACCGGCCACTTCTGCAACATGGTATGTTCCACCCCCAGCACGCCAAAGGTAAGAATGACATTGCCGGCGTACAACAAAGTAATGAAAACCAGGGCGATGAGGGTGACCTTCAGCACCTTCTGCTGGTTGGCTATCAGGGGATAAAAAACCAGCAATGCTTCGAAACCCAGAAAGGAAAAAAAGGCTTCCAGGGCGCCCTCGGCAATGGCGACAACACCCTCCGCTCCTACGGGAAGCAAATGGAGGGAGTTGAATTCCCCCAGGGGGGTCAGCCAGATCAAAAAGACAACCACCGTCAGCAAAGTGATTATTTCCATCAGCCGGGCCAGAGTAGTCGCCCCCATCCTGGCCACATATACCGTGACGCCCAGGAGGAGCAGGTAAAATACGTAATCCGGCGTCCAGATCAGCACCCAGGTGTCAATTATCTCCACAAAGACGCGCATGATTGCCCCGGCCAGGACAAAGGCATACAAAATGTAAAGCACCGAAACTGCCGTCCCCAGCAGCCTGCCCAGAACGGCAACACTTATTTCCGGCAGGGTCTTGGTGGGAAATTTGCGGCACAGCAGCCACAGCAACAGGGCGAACAGACAGGCCCCCGCACCGGCCAGGATGATGCTGAGCCACCCGTCTCTGCCGGCGCTGATGGCTACGGTGCGGGGCAAAATGGTGATGCCGGCGCCCAATACCGCGCACACTATTACGGCAAACCACTGATAGTCGGTGAGCTCGAATTTATTGGCGGCCATGGCGTTTTTCTTCCACCCCTCTTTGGCGCACGATATTCTTTTCAGCCGTCAGCCCGGGCCGGCTCCGCATCCAGCGCATGGACTTGCGATAGATGTAATCGCCGAAATCTGATACGCGCAGTGGAGCCAGGGGGCTCATGTAAGGCACCCCGAAGGACTGGAGATTGCAAAGATGAGCGAGGATTGCCAACCAGGCAATCATGATGCCGAACCCTCACAAAAAACCTGCCATGAGGAGAATGGGAAAGCGCAGCCAGCGCAGCACC
>JAAYIH010000019.1 GCA_012523545.1 Bacillota bacterium | reverse complement strand
TCGGCAGCCAGCTTGCTGCCCATTGCGGCGATGTCGGAGCCGTGGTACCCGTCTTCGGGCAGGGGGCATTGCTGGCCCAGGGCTTGCAGGTACCGGGCCTCCAGGGACAAGGCCAGGTTGTGGATTTGGTTGCCGGCGTCGTTGATATAGTATTCCCGGTGCACGTCGTATCCCGCCGCGGCCATTATGCGGCTCAGGCTGTCGCCCACTGCGGCGTTGCGGGCATGTCCGATGTGCAGGTCTCCGGTGGGGTTGGCCGATACAAACTCAATGTTGACCCGCCGGCCCCGGCCGTACTCCGAGCGGCCGTACTCGCTCCCTGCCCGCAGCACTTCGGCGATGACGGGGTAAAGACAGCTCCTGTCCAGGCGGAAATTAATAAAACCAGGTCCGGCAACTTCCACCGCGCTGACCTGGGCTTTGGCCGTGTCCAGATTGGCGGCTATTGCCTCGGCAATTTGCCGGGGAGGCTTGCGGGCAGGTTTGGCCAGCTGCATGGCGATGTTGGTGGCAAAATCCCCGTGTTCCTTGTGGCGGGGGGTTTCCAGTTCCACAGCCGGCATCAGCTCCGGCTCGATTAAACCGGCCCTGATTGCGGCGGCGTATATTTCCTGTTTCAGGGTTTCCTTTATTTTGTCCAGCGTGTGCATAAGGACCTCCCTCACAGAGCAAAGTTCTTTGTAATAGTGTATATGCTCCCGGTTCATTGTGCAAGTTCTCGGGGCAAAGTCCGGCTTGGGCAGGACGCCGGTTGGTAATTTATGTTTGGGTATGGTAAAATCATCGGGGTAAAAATGTAACCAGAGGTGATGGGTATGGCAAAATTACCCGGATATGTTGGCCCCGCGGCTTTTGGACTCAAGATGGGCGTAGTCGTTCCCGGCTCGGACCTGCTGGGGATGATTATTGAGGTGGTGGAAAAATGCCACCGCGACCAGCTGCTGGATGACGGCGATGTGTTGTGCGTTACCGAGTCTGTACTGGCCAGGGCGCAAAACAACTATGTCACTGTGGAAGAAATCGCCGCCGAAATCCGCCGGCACTGGCAAATCGGGCCCGAGGCGAGGATAGGCGTCCTCTTTCCCATTGCCAGCCGCAACCGCTTTGCAGTGATTTTGGAGGCCATCGCTGCCGCTGTGCCCCGCGGCGAGGTAGTGGTGCAATTCTCCTGGCCCCGGGACGAGGTCGGCAACCAGATCATTTCCGAAACCTTCGCCAGCAGGTTGGGCAAGGTGTATACCGACCCCATAACCCCCGCGGAACTGGAGGGTTACAGTTTCAGACATCCCATCACCGATGTGGACTACATCCAGTTTTACCGGGAAATCATTGAAAACCAGGGCGCCAAAGCCGCCATTCACCTGAGCAACGACCCCCTGTACATCCTCAGCCTGAATCCCCAGGGGGTAATTGTCGCGGACATACACGCCCGGGAAAAGACCAAAAGCGCCCTGACCGGCAAGGTGCCGCTGCTCACCCTTTCCCAGCTCTGTTCGTCGCCGCACCGGCAGGCCTGGTCGGAATGGGGGCTGCTGGGCAGCAACATGTCTGCGGGCGGGCGCCTCAAGCTGCCGCCCCGGAACGCCGCCGCCTTTGCCCGGGATGTCCAGCGGGAAGTGGCGGCGCGCACCGGCAAAAAGGTGGAGGTCATAGTTTACGGCGACGGGGCGTACAAAGACCCGTCCACGCAAATTTACGAGCTGGCCGATCCCCAGCCCGTCTTCGGCGCCACCCAGGGCTTTGCCAATGCCATGCGGGTGGGCGTCAAGTACAAATATCTGGCCGATCTATACCACCAGGAGGGCCGGAGCCCGGCCGAGATTGAACAGCTGCTGCAACAGAAAGTAACTGTCTCCAGCCCAAGCCAGGTCGAGGCCGAGGGCACTACGCCCCGGCGCCTGGCAGACGTCATCGCCAGCCTGGCCGACCTGGTCAGCGGTTCAGCCGATGCCGGCACCCCTCTAATCCTGGTCAAAGGTTTTTTTGCATAATAAAATGGGCCAACCGCTGTGGTTGGCCCTTGTCGAACCGGGTTCCGGGCGGCCTGGAGACAGGCCTGATGCCAGCGGGGAAACCGGCGCTGGATGGCCACCGGCCCAAAAGTCTCTTTCTTCACCCGAATGCATACCATTCCTCCCGTTGCTTAAGCCCGTTTTAGCCCACTGCAACGGGGATTTTACAGCCAGGCCCGGTTTTAATATAATAAATAGATAAAGACGCGAAGGGGAGATCGACATGTCGGAAACCATGGCGGAAAAGAGCAATTTTATCCTGGCCATAATCAATAGAGACCTGCAGGAAGGCACAGTGGACACCGTCCACACCCGTTTCCCGCCGGAGCCCAACGGCTACCTGCACATAGGGCATGCCAAGGCGATTTGGCTAAACTATTCCATCGCCCGGGATTACGGGGGCAAATTCAACGTGCGCTTTGACGATACCAACCCGGCCAAAGAAGAGCAGGAGTTTGTCGATTCCATTCTCGAGGACCTTCGCTGGCTGGGCGTGGATTGGGAAGACCGCCTCTTTTTCAGTTCCGATTATTTCGAGCTCAAGTACGAGTTTGCCCGCCGCCTCATCAAAGCCGGGAGGGCTTACGTCTGCGATCTCAGCCCCGATGAAATCCGCGAATACCGGGGCACCCTGACCGAACCCGGCCGGGAAAGCCCTTACCGCAACCGCTCCGTCGAGGAGAACCTCGACTTGTTTGAGCGCATGCGCAAAGGAGAATTCCCCGAGGGATCCCGGGTGCTGCGGGCCAAAATCGACATGGCGTCGGGCAATTTGAATATGCGGGACCCCGTCCTGTACCGCATCTTGCATGTCAGCCATCACCGCACCGGGGACAAGTGGTGCATTTATCCCATGTACGACTTCGACCATCCTTTTTCCGATGCCATAGAGGGCATTACCCATTCCCTGTGTTCTATTGAATATGCCGACCACCGCCCCCTGTACGACTGGGTGGTGGAAAACGCCCTGGAACTGATGCCGGAAGCCGTCAAAGCCCGGTCCCGGCAATATGAGTTTGCCCGCCTGAACCTCACCTACACCGTGATGAGCAAGCGCAAGCTGCGCCAGCTGGTGGAGGAGGGCTATGTCCAGGGCTGGGACGACCCGCGCCTGCCCACCATTGCCGCCCTCCGGCGCCGGGGCGTCACCCCCGCCGCCATCCGGGATTTCTGCCAGCGCATCGGCGTAGCCCGTTCTGACAGCGTTGTAGATCTGGCCCTGCTGGAACACTGTATCCGGGAGGACCTGAACAAAACGGCCCGGCGGGTTATGGCTGTTTTGGAGCCCCTCAAGGTGGTCATCACCAATTGGCCGGAGGACAAGGTGGAGTGGCTGCCGCTGGAAAACTTGCCCGGCGATGAAGCGGCCGGCAGCCGCGAAGTGCCCTTTACCCGGGAAATATACATTGAACAGGAAGACTTCATGGAGAACCCGCCCAAGGGATATCACCGCCTGGCTCCCGGCCGGGAGGTCCGCCTCAAGGGCGCCTATATAATTCAGTGCCAGCAAGTAATCAAGGATGCTTCCGGCAAGGCGGTGGAACTGCGCTGCACCTACGATCCCCTCAGCAGGAGCGGCCAGGACACCAGCGGCAAAAAGGTGAGAGGAGTAATCCACTGGGTATCGGCCCGGTACGGCGTGCCGGCCACCGTCCGCCTGTATGAAAACCTCTTTCTCAAGGAGAACCCCGAGGAAGTGGAGGAGGGCCAGGACTTTACCGCCAATATTAATCCCCATTCTCTCACCGTCCTCACCGGTTGCATCGTCGAACCGGAGCTGGCCGGGGCGGAGCCGGGCAGCCGCTACCAGTTCCTGCGCAAGGGCTACTTCTGTCTCGATCAGGATTCCGGCAAGGACAACCTGATCTTCAACAGGATAGTGGGCCTGCGGGATACCTGGGCCAAACAAAACCTGTAAAACCATTGCCAAAATATACTCCCCCGGACGCCGGTGGGCACCGGGGGAGTTTCAGTTTTCAGTTCCGGGTCAGTAGGCCCTGGCGAAGACGGCCACCTCTGCAGCCGGCTTGCCGCAATGCACGCATTTGGCTGCGGCGGGGGCCTTTTGCCTGGCTGCCTGTTGGTCCAGGGGGATGTTGCGGATGGTGGCGCTCATGCGCTCCTTGACTTCCAGTTCGCAGGCCTCGTCGCCGCACCACCAGGCGTAGACAAAACCCCGCTTTTCGGTGATGATTTTTTCCATCTCGGCCATGTCGGCGGCGGGGCGGCTGTTTTCGTCCAGGAACTTTCTGGCCGCCGCCAGCATGTCGCGCTGAATGGCGTCCAGCACCCCGGGCAATGCCTCCTCAAGGCCGTCGATGCCCGCAAAGAGCTTTTCTCCGTTGTCCCGCCTGACCAGCACCACCTGGTTGTTTTCGATGTCCCGGGGCCCGATTTCCAGGCGCAGGGGGACGCCCCGCAGCTCCCAGTGGTTGTACTTGTAGCCGGGGGAATATTCTTCCCGGTCATCCAGGTGCACCCTGAATCCGGCGTTCCTGAGCCTGGCTTCGAGCTCAGAGGCTTTGGCCAGCACAGTTTCCCTGGCTTTCTTGGGCGCAATGGGAACGATGACAACCTGGATGGGGGCAATCCTGGGCGGCAGCTTGAGGCCGCGGTCGTCGCCGTGGACCAAAATCAGCGCTCCCACCAGCCTGGTGGTCACCCCCCAGGAGGTCTGGTACACGTATTTCAGCTGTCCGTCTTCGTCCAGGAAAGTAATGTCGAACACCCGGGCGAAGTGCTGGGCCAGGTTGTGGGAGGTGCCGGCCTGCAGGGCCTTGCCATCCTGCATCAGGGCTTCGATGCTGTAAGTGGCATGGGCGCCGGCGAATTTTTCCCGCTCGGTCTTGCGGCCGGGGACGACGGGGATGGCCATGTCGTTTTCGACAAAATCCCTGTACACCTCCAGCATGCGCATCACTTCTTCCTGGGCTTCTTCACTGGTGCGGTGGGCGGTGTGCCCCTCCTGCCAGAGGAATTCGGTGGTACGCAAAAAGGGGCGGGTTACCTTTTCCCAGCGCACCACGTTGGCCCACTGGTTGATGAGCACCGGCAGGTCCCGGTACGACTGAATCCATTTGGCATACATGGCGCAGATGATGGCCTCGGAGGTGGGCCGCACCACCAGGCGTTCTGTCAGCTCTTCATTTCCGCCATGGGTGACCCAGGCCACCTCGGGGGCAAAGCCCTCCACGTGGTCGGCTTCTTTTTGCAGCAGGCTCTCGGGTATGAAGACGGGGAAGTAGGCGTTTTGGTGTCCCGTCTCCTTAATGCGCCGGTCGAGGCCGGCCTGCATCAGCTCCCAAATAGCGTAGCCGTAAGGGCGGATGGCCATGCAGCCCCGCACAGGGGTGTAGTCGGCCAGCTCGGCCTTGCGGATGACGTCGACATACCATTGGGACGGGTCCTCATCCCTTCTGGCAATCTCTTTGACGAATTCCTTGTCGGCACTGCTCATCTCAAAACCCTCCTTCAAAATGGATAACAATGTAAAAAGCAGCCCTCACATAAGGACGAAGGGCTGCTTCGTGGTACCACCTTACTTCGCCTCCGCTGCCGGAGACCTCGTTTCCGCTGTAACGGGCTGGTCCGGCCGGCTCCTCGCCGGCAGTTCGGGGGTGGGTGGTCAAGGGGAGCGGGAAAGCTCGCACCGGCCGCTTTCTCTCTGAGCCGTCCGCCATAACCGTGGCCCCGTCATCACCGTGTTTGCCAGTAGATTACCATGACAGGCGGGATTGTGTCAAGGCGGGACAGCCACCGGCTGCCTAACAGGACCCGCCTCAGGTAAACTGGGCCGGCGGGTTGGACCGGCTTAGGCTTGCCGAACCGTACCCGCTGAAATCTTCCTTCAGGTCTTTGGACTGGCAGCGGGGACAGGCGGCATTGCTTTTTTGAGAAATGCTGAGGAGCAGGGTAAATTTTTCCCCGCATTTCTTGCACTGAAAGCCGTAAATGGGCATGGCGCACACCTCCGTCTATACCCCCTGTAGGTATATATATTGTGCCAGATTGCGCTGCATTTTTCAAGCCCGCTAAGGGGCTTTTAATTCTCTTCAGGATGCCGGGGTGTTGCGCGCAGGTTGACATAGAGCACAATACGAGCGACGGTAAAGAAGGACAGGAAAACCAGCCCGATGAGGTCGACGACCAGCATGAGGGCCGGGGTCGGGTGCAGGGCCGAAAAGAGGAAAGCCGCCGCGACGATGAGGCCCGCCGAAACCACAAAGGCAAAGGCTGTGAAGGAGAATACCCGCCACCAGCGGCCCCTTATAAGCCGTTTGCTGGGATTGGAGGCGGGATCGCCTCCTTTTTGTTTGGTGGTTGGGACCTTTCTCTTACGGCCTTGGCCTTGATGATGGCCTTTGACTATGTGACGGGGTTCCTTGCCGCCGCAAAGGAAGGCAAGCTCAACAGCAACGTAGGTTTTTGGGGGATCGTCCGGAAAGCCGGGACGTTTATTGTTGTATCGGCGATCTACTGGATGGCCCTCAATGCTTTACCCGATGCAAAACAAGCCGTCGCTGTTCGCGATGGTGTAGCAATCGCCTTTTTCTTCACGGAAGGCGTGTCAGTCATCGAAAACTGCGGGCGATTGGGCGTGAAGATCCACCCGATTGTCCGTCAGGCTGTAAATCAACTGCGTCAGAAAGGAGAGGAGAAAAATGGCGGTCAAAATCTTTCTTGATCCCGGTCACGGAGGTAGTGACCCCGGAGCGGTGAATGGTAATTATCAGGAAAAAGACTTCACCCTTGACATTGGCTTGGAATGCCGCCGGGTTTTACTCGAAGAGTATGAAGGCGTCGAGGTGAAGATGAGCCGGACGAAGGATACCACCGTCAGTTTGTCGGCCCGCACCCATGAGGCAAACAGATGGGGAGCCGACTATTACCTCTCTATCCATATCAACGCAGGCGGCGGGCGCGGTTTTGAAAGCTACATCTACAATGGTGGTGTCTCCAACTTCACGAAGGTGGCCCAAGACCGGATTCATTCGGTCATTGCCGCTGGCGACGGCTGGCCGGATCGCGGACAGAAGCGGGCCAACTTTCATGTCCTCCGCGAAACCCGGATGCCTGCCCTTTTGACGGAGAACGGGTTCATTGACTCCAGCGATCTGAACCAATTGAAGGACCCGGATTTCCGCAAAAACTGGGCCGCCTCCATGCGGAAGGCATCGCCAAGGCTTTTGGTCTCCGGAAGAAATCTAAACCTGCGCCGAAACCCGAGCCGAAGGGCGGCGCGTGGGTCGTCCAAGTAGGCGCATTCGAGGACAAAAAGAACGCCGAGGAAAGGGCTAAGCTCATCAAAGAAAAGACGGGCTTGGATTCTTATATCTGGTTGAAGAAATGAGCAAAACAAAGCCGGGCGGGATTACTCCTGCCCGGTCATTTTTTGAACAAAAACCGGCGCGGGGCCGGCATCTTTAAGCCAGTTCTTTTTCAACCATTTTGTGTTCTTCTTTTCGAGGCTGAGGAACCTCCAGCTCAGAGATCTCTGTAGGAACGCTTTTCGGTTTGACGCGTTCCACACCGTCGCGGTTGATAAATCCCACGATAAACTCCGCAAATCGCTTGGCGTTATCCGTCGGAACCTCTCCGAAATACTCGGCGACAAATTCCTTCACTCTTGCAGGATTATCAATATAGGCCATGATCGCTTCGTATAGCTCAGCCTCTGACGAACAAATGGGACCCGGCACAAACTCCTTGTAATCATAATAGAAACCGCGGTCATCCAAGTACTGATCCAGGTCTTTCGCCAGAAAGACCACCGGTTTGCCGAGCAATGCAAATTCAAAGAATGTGGATGAATAATCGTTAATCAGCAGATCGGAAATGAGCATCAGATTATTGACATTCTCATTACTTAAATCCAGGAATTTGTGAGCATATTGTTCGCTGGGCGGATTGTAGCTGGATTTTTTCATGATAGTATGCTTCTTCAGTACCAGCATAAAACGATCATCCAACCGGCTCAGGAGCTCATCAAAGTTCATGAAATGTTGGGCATCCGACCGGTCGGAATACCCTCGATACGTCGGTGTATACAGCAAAATCCGCTTATTCCGCAACTCCGGGTATTTTTCATACAGACGTTCTGTTTTTTTGGCGATATGCTCTTCATCAAAAAGCAAATCGATCCGTGGATTGAAAACACCCTTCAGGATTTTGCACCCCGGTGCAAAGGATTCCAAGTATTTCTCCCGGAACTTGAGGCCGGGATCGAGGACGTAATCATATGTATGAACAGCTTTTAATTCCTCCAAATCCTCATTTTCAATACGTATCAGGTTTTCCGCATTACCCAGTGCAAATTTCTTAAAAGCGCCTAAGGCATGCCACATCTGAATAATCAATTGATCTCCATTTCTTTTTAAATACTTCAACAGCCTGTTGACATCTTCAACGATAATTACTTCACTGGTGGCCGCATCATAGGGGATTTTGATCAGCCGCGATATGATACTTCTGCCGTAAAAGTTGTCATACCTGCGAACACTAAGCCCTTTGTATTTGCGGAGTTCCTGCTTTAGCAGCTTGTATTGGATTGGACTGACATTTCCTGAGCCAAAGGAAACAACCTTTCCCTTCTTCACCCGAAATAAGTTCTGCATGAGGCGAGCCAGGCGCGGGGTGAGTTCTCTGTATATCCATCTTCCCATTTTAGTGCCATTCCTTAAAAAAGACGGTCTAAGCAAAGATTTAATCATCTTGTTTTTCAGCATATTTTTTACTATTTTTTTCATTTTCTGTCTCCCCCAGGTTGCAAAATCGGAGCAGTCCGGATCTGGATGAAATATTCCAAATCCTCTTCGCGAACCCTCCATAGTACCGACACCTTTACCCCGTTGAGCTTGCCCATCCGAAGCCACTTTTTGACGGTCTCTGGGGAGACCGCCAGCCGCTTCGCGGCTTCTTCAGGAGTTAGCAGCTTGATTTTCTGCCTCTTTTCCGTTTCCACCTCACTTTCCCCCCTTCTTGGGCTTGTTCTACCAGAATCATATTGATGGCGGAAATAATCTGTCAAACTTAACCAATCCAGGCTATTCATCACCATCCCTTACTAACCCCAACTAAACCTTACTAAGGCAGGCAAAAAATAAAGGAAAATGTGTTTACTTGTATTATAACGGCCTTGCTCTTTTTCAGGGCAGGATAACCCCAAATTCCGTCCTGGGCCACCACAAAAAGGGCGAAATTATAGTATACGCCCCAGATGACCCCCGGCACGAGGAAAAAGATGGAGAGGAAGGCGACGATGAGCACATACAGGGCCAGGGTCCACAAAGCTTTGCCCAGGCGCGCCATCCCGAAGGCAAAAGCTTCGCCGAGGGTCGTTTCCTGCTGGTGCAGGGCGTTGTGGACAGCGCAGTAGGCTCCCAGGGTAAACACCGCCGTGGCGACAGCTTCTGTAAGGGTGATCAGTGCGCTGACGGCGGCGGGCAGTTCAGGGTAAAGCTCCCCCAGCAAAAATATGGGAAAGAGCAGGATGATGCCGACGAGCGTCAAAACAGGATAGATTTTTTTAAACAGCTCCCAGCTCAGGGCAAAAAATTCCGGCAGGGACAGTTCCCGGGTAAATAAAGAAGAGTGCATTCCGCCAAAGGGCATGGCCATCCCTCCTGATTGTAGAATTGAACCGCTGCCGGAGAGCCGGACTCAGGTTGCGGTCAAGTATATTTTCGTGCCGGCGCCCTCCGATTCCTGCCTTAAACAAAACCTGACAAAAATAATAGGTTTTTTTCTTTTGGGCTATGCTATACTAAAGGAGGAAAATTGTTGCCGGCACAGGCAACGTGCAGAAGGGAGTGTGTACAGTGAGCGAACTTATCAACAACCGCGAAGAGCGCCAGCGCATTCTGAAGGAACTGATCCGCAGGCTTCATGAGGGCGGCAGCGTCGAGGAGGTCAAAGCGCAGTTCAAGCAGCTGATGGACGGCATCAGCGCTGCCGAACTGTCGGCAATGGAGCAAAAGCTCATCGAGGAAGGCATGCCGGTGGAAGAGGTCAAGCGCCTCTGCGACGTGCATGTCCAGGTCTTTCGGGAATCCCTCGATGAGAATGTCAAGCCCGAAACCATTCCCGGCCATCCCGTACATACCTTTATCCGGGAAAACCGCGCCGTGGAAAATGTCATTGCCAACACCCAGCCCATTCTCGAAGAAATTGCCCGGGCCGGGGAAGGGGAGGACATCGGCGCGCTGTGGCAGCAGTGGCGGGACATGCACGCGCAGCTCAGGGCAATCGAGACCCGCTTCAGCCGCAAGGAAAACGTCCTCTTCCCCTACCTGGAGAAGCGGGGCATTACCGGTCCTTCCAGCGTCATGTGGGGCATCCACGACGACATCCGGCGTGAACTCAAGAAAGTCCAGGCCTTCCTGGACGAGGCTGAGCCCGTTGGCGGCGCTGAAGTGCAGCGCACCATCCGGGAAGTGGTTCAGCCCCTGTTCCACACCATCAAGGAGCTGATTTACAAAGAGGAGAACATCATGTTCCCCACCGCCCTGCAGCTGTTGTCGGAACAGGACTGGGCCGAAATTTACCGGCAGAGCGACGAGATAGGTTATACCCTGATTACGCCGCAAAAACAGTGGCGGCCGCGGGCTGCGGGCCAGGATATTAAGGAGGAAGCCGCGGATGTGCCGGGCCAGATCCGCCTGGACCACGGCGTACTCACGCAAAAGGAAATCGAACGCATGCTCAACACCCTGCCCTTTGACATAACCTTTGTCGACGCCGCGGACCAGGTCAAATTCTTCACCCGGGGCAAGGAGCGCATCTTCCAGCGCTCTCCCGCCATCATCGGCCGCAAGGTGCAATTCTGCCATCCCCAGTCCAGCGTTAAAGTGGTGGAAAAAATTCTGGCCGATTTCAAAGCCGGGCGGCGGGACAGCGCCGACTTCTGGATAAATATGCAGGGCAAAATGATTTACATCCGCTATTTTGCCGTCCGCGACGGGGACGGAACATACCTGGGCACCGTGGAAGTGACCCAGGACATCACCGGCATCCGCCGGCTGGAAGGGGAAAAGCGCATTTATTCCGAGGGCTGATGCCCTCTTTTTTTGTCCCGGCGGCGCCGAAAACCAGTGCAAAATCAGCTTTTGCACTTTTTGCCGTTGCTTTTTGGTGCGGGCAGGTTGTACAATTTTCATATACAGACGCCAGCAGGGGAGGGACTTTACTTGGCAAAACGCAGACGCAAGCGGCGGGGTTTCAGGCTCTTTTTCCTGCTCATGCTCCTGGCGGGCTTGCTGGCTATTAAATGGGCCGGCACCGTATCTCTCGTAGCCGATCCCGGCGCAGGGGGAACCCTGACGGGAGCAGGCTGGTATTTTCCCGGCGCCAAAATTACTGTAGCTGCCCGGCCGCAAGCAGGCTGGGAGTTTGTCGGCTGGACTGTGCGCGGAGAAACAGTGAGTGAAACTCCGGAGTATACTTTTACCGTGGCCGGAAAAATCGAGCTGAAGGCCCAGTTTCGCCCTCTTGACCTTTACGCCATGGAAGCCCTGGCCCGGGGGCGGGGTTCGGTTGCCGTTTCGGCGCAGCAGGTTGTCCGCGGGGAAGTAGTGGTTTTTACCGCCCAGCCCGAACCGGGGTATCGGTTCGCCTACTGGGAGGAAGACGGGGAATTTGTCAGCGCAGAGGCGGTGTATTCCTTTGCTGCCCAGGCCCCGCGCAACCTCCGGGCGGTGTTTGTGCCCGAAGAATACCGCGTTGACCTGGAGGTAGAGGGGGACGGCGAGGTTGTGGAAACCTGGAGCCTGGAGCCGGCGCGGGTAACCCTGAAGGCAGTGCCCCGGGAGGGCTATGAGTTCTTTGGCTGGGTGGACATGGACACCGAGCAGGAAATAGAGACGGAAGCGGTGTTGTCCTTTGCCTGGAAGGGCGGGCGGCGGCTGATGGCCCGTTTTCGCCCCCAACTGGTCCATGTCGACGGCGACAGCCTCATGGCCGTGGCCAGCAAACAGACCACCATTGGCCAGTACGCGCCCGATGATTTGGTGTACTTGCCTGCTGATTACAGCAGCGGCAAAGCGCGCCTGCGCCGGGAGGCGGCGGAGGCTTTGGACAAGATGTACCGGGCGGCCCTGGCTGACGGTGTCAAGTTGTATGTGGTTTCCGCTTACCGCGATTACCAAAAGCAAACCAATTTGTTTTACCGCTATGCAAAAGAGGACGGTATATTCGAGGCCGAGCGCTACAGTGCCCGGCCGGGCCAGTCGGAGCACCAGCTGGGGACGACGGTGGACTTCGGCGGAACCAGCACAGGCCTTACAGAAGCCTTTTTCCACACCCCCCAGGGGCAATGGCTGTATAACAATGCCCATAAGTTTGGCTTTGCCCTCAGCTATCCCAAGGGCAGCGAAGAGATAACGGGCTATATTTTTGAGCCCTGGCATTACCGGTATATCGGCGTCGAGCTGGCCCGGGAATGGAAGGAATCGGGCCTGACGCTGGTGGAGTTCCTGATCAAAAAGAACCAGGCCTTTTGACCTGGTTTTTTTTATTGGCAGGAAAGCAGGAGCGGCAGGGAGAATAACTTAATTAATCCGACATGGCATTCAATACAGTATAGGAGGCGGTTTTTTGAGCTGTTTTGACAAAGTCGTCGACAGGAGAGGAACTTGTTCGGCCAAATGGGACGGGCACGAAGTGCTTGGCGTGCCCTGCGACGCCCTCCCCCTATGGGTGGCGGATATGGACTTTGAAATAATGCCCCAGGTTAATGAAGCCATTCGCCGCAGAACCGAGCACGCCGTCTACGGGTATCCTCTGCCGTCGGCGGAGTACTATGCCAGCATCCAGGGCTGGATGGAGCGGCGGTTTAACTGGCCCATCGAAAAGGACTGGATCCTCACCATCCCCGGTGTCGTTCCGGCCTTGAGCCTGGCCATACAGGCCTTTACCCGGCCGGGGGATGCCGTAATGATTCAGCCGCCGGTGTACCCGCCCTTTGCCAACGCCGTTACCGGCCACGGGCGCAAGCTGGTCAAGAACCCGCTGGTGCTGGTCGACGGTGAATACAAAATAGATTTTCGGGATTTTGAGGAGAAGATTGCCGGCAACGGGGTCAGGCTCTTTCTGCTCTGCAGCCCCCACAATCCCGTGGGCAGGGTGTGGAGCCCTGCCGAATTGAAGCAAATGGCGGAAATCTGCCGGGCCTATGACGTGCTGGTGGTTTCCGATGAAATCCACCAGGATCTGGTCTACCCCGGCGTCCGCCACTATCCCTTTACCCAGCCGGATCCGGCCTGGTGGGAGCGCGCCATTGTCTGCACCGCTCCCAGCAAGTCCTTTAACCTGGCCGGCCTGCAGACTTCCAACATCATCATTGCCGACCCCGACCTGCGGCAAAAGTTTGCGGAAACCGCCCGGTGCTGGGGGATCAGCAAGGTCAATGCCATCGGGTTGGCTGCCTGCCAGGCTGCATACACCCACGGCGACACCTGGATGGATGCGGTCATGGCCTATATCGCCGAAAACAAGGAATATGTCCGGCGCTTCCTGGCTGAGAACCTGCCCCGCATCCAAATGGCCAGGCCCCAGGGGCTGTTCCTGCTGTGGCTGGATTTCAGAGCCCTGGGCATGACTGCCGAGGAGCTGGAACACTTTTTGCTGCACAAAGCCGGGTTGTGGCTCAATCAGGGTTACACCTTCGGCGAAGAAGGCGCCGGCTTTGCCCGCCTCAACATCGGTTGCCCCCGGTCGACCCTGGAAACCGCCATGGAACGGTTGCAGGCCGCCGTCGGCGCCCTGGGTCTGTAAGCAGGCAAACAGTACCGTCGGCGCAGGGCTTTTACTGCCAGTGCGAAAACACCAGAGCAAAAATACCCTCCTAAGCAAAAAACCAGGCCGGATGGCCTGGTTTTTGTCATGCCGGTTACCAGCAGGCGACGTAACCGTCGGTGCGGCCTTCGGTGGCTCCTGCCAGGACCCCGGTTTCGGGATCCCGCCAGATAATCTGGCCGCGTCCAAAGCTGCCGCTGTCCAGGGCAACTTTAACGTCGTGGCCACGGCGGGCCAGCTGGTCGGCAATGGAGCTGGGGAAGCCGTGTTCCACCAGGACGGTCTTGCCTTCTGTCCACTGCCAGCGGGGGGCGTCCAGGGCGGCCTGGGGATTGAGGCCGAAGTCGACGCAGTTCATTACCACCTGGAGGTGTCCCTGGGGCTGCATGAACCCGCCCATGACGCCGAAGGGACCCACCGGACGGCCGTCCCTGGTCAGGAAGCCGGGGATGATGGTGTGGTAGGTACGCTTGCCCGGTGCCAGGGCGTTGTCGTGGCTGGGATCCAGGGAAAAATTGTGCCCCCGGTTCTGCAGGGCAATGCCGGTGCCGGGCACAACCAGACCCGAGCCAAAGCCCATGTAGTTGCTCTGGATGAAGGAGACCATGTTGCCCTGTCCGTCGGCGGCGGCCAGGTAGACGGTGCCGCCCCGGGGCGGGATGCCGGGCTGGGGCTGGATTGCGGCAGCGCCGATGAGCTGGCTGCGTTGCCGGCCGTACTCTTCTGACAGCAGTTGTTCCGGTGCGACGCGCATACAGTCGGGGTCGGTGATGTACTTTTGCCCGTCGGCAAAGGCCAGCTTGATGGCTTCAATCTGGCGGTGGAATGTCAGCTCGCAGTCCCGGACGGAGAACTCAAAGTTGCGCAGGATGTTCAGGGCCATGAGGGCCACCAGGCCCTGGCCGTTGGGGGGAATTTCCCAGACGTCGTAACCCCGGTAGCGGACGCTGATGGGTTCCACCCATCGGGGGCGAAAGGCGGCCAAATCCTCGGCCCGGATGTACCCGCCGTGCCGGCGGGAAAACTGGTCGATTTGTTCTGCCAGATGGCCGCGGTAGAAGGATTCCGCCTTGGTGGCGGCAATCTCTTCCAGGGTGCGGGCATGGTCCTCGGAGCGCCATATTTCACCCGCCCGCGGCGCGCGCCCGCCGGGGGCGAAGGTTTCAAACCAGGGCTGGAATTCAGGGCCACTGAGGGCCTTGGCGTAGATGGTGAACGCCCTTTCCCAGTACTTGGCCAGCACCGGGGAGAGGGGGTAGCCTTCCCGGGCGTACCGGATGGCTGGGTCCAGGACTTCTTCCAGGGGCAACTGGCCAAAGCGGCGGTTGCATTCAGCCCAGGCTCCCGGCGCCCCGGGAACGGTGACGGGGATGAAACCGAAGCGGGGGATTTCTTCAATGCCCGCTTTTTTCAGCTTGTCGATGGAGATGGCCCGGGGCGCGGGGCCGCTGGCGTTTAAGCCGTGGAGCTTGCCCCCGGACCAGATCAGGGCAAAGGCGTCGCCGCCGATGCCGTTGGAGGTGGGTTCCACCACTGTCAGGCAGGCGGCAGCCGCAACGGCTGCATCCACGGCGTTGCCGCCCTTTTGCAATATTTCCAGGCCGGCCTGGGCGGCCAGCGGCTGGGACGTGGCCACCATGCCGTTGCGGGCGTAGCAGACGGTGCGCCGGGACGGGTACGGATAGTAAAGCGGGTCGTACTTGCGCATGGAGTAACCTCCCTGGTTTTAATGTTACAGCTCTTGACGGCGGAAGCTCAGCGCCGCCAGGGCGAGCAAAGCTGCGGCGCTCAGCACCGCCGTCGCCGCCGCTCCCCACAGTTCTGCGGGAACGGTGCCGGCGACTACTTCGTTGATGTACCCGGTGAGGGCGCCGGGGGAATACTTGCTCAGGCCGGAACTGAAGAGGGGCAACAGTCCCAGGACAAAGAGCCCTGCCGTGGCCAGGCCGCCGGCGGCGATGGCCGACCGGGTCAGGGAACTGGCCAGCACCGTTATGGCCAGGATTACCGCGGCGTAGAGGATGTATAAACCGGTTGCCGTCAGCCCCGGGGTGAACCGGGTTCCGGTAAAGAGGATGCGGGTGTATACCCAGGTGGCCATAAACGCGGCGATGGCGCTGACGCCGACCAGGAGCAAGTGGGCGATGTATTTGGCCAGGATGTAGCCCGTCCTGGAGACCGGTTTGGTGAGGATGAGGTGGGCCACCCCCCGGTTCCTTTCCTCGGCTACCGTGCCCATGGCGGTGAGGATGACGGTGAGAATGCCAATTTGGGTGAGGTTTTTAAAAAGCTGGGTGTAGGAGTCGCGCCAGGTCATTTCCGGCAAAATGATGTTTATTTCCCCGGCCAGATTTTCCATAAGGTCGGGCAGCAGTTTGGTCAGAATGGGGCTGGCAAAGCCGAAGAGCAGGAAGATTCCCGGAATGGTGTAGATTTTATATGTGCGCAGGATTTCCCGGAGTTCCTTGCCCAAAAAGCGCAGGCTATTTTTCATCGTCGTTCACCAGCCTCACAAAGATATCTTCCAGGCTCAGCGCCTTGGGTTCCAGCCTGCGCAGGCCCAGGTTGCGGGCGGCCAACAGGCGGGGAATTTCGACGCAGGCGCTGTCGATGTCGGCGGCGGCAACGAGGAGGGCGCCGTTTTCTTGCTGCACCGCGCTGACCCAGGGCAGGCGCTGGAGTTCGGCGGCCAGATCCCGGGCTGGGCCGGTTACTTCCAGCCGCAACACTTGCTGTCCGAAGCGCTTATGCAGTTCCGCCAGGGATTCGTCCAGGATGAGCCGGCCCTGGCGCAGTATGCCCACCCTGTCACAGACCCTCTCCACGTCTGCGAGAATGTGAGTGGAGAAGAAAACAGTGCAGCGTTGGGAAATGATGCCGATGGTCTCCAGCACTTCCTTGCGCCCGATGGGGTCCAGGGCCGAAGTGGGTTCGTCGAGGAAGACCAGCTCCGGTTCGTTGATGAGGGCCTGGGCCAGGCCCAGGCGCTGCTTCATGCCCCGGGAATAGCCTCCAATCTTGGTGGTGACACCGCGAAGGCCGGTGAGCTCCAGCATTTCCGCCACCCGTTTTTTCAGTTCCCGCGGGGGAATGGAATACAACTGGCCGACGAAGGTCAGGAATTCTTCGCCCCGCATCCAGTTGTAAAAATTGGGCACGTCGGGCAGGTAGCCCACCCGGGCCAGGTACTGACCCGAAGTTGCCGGTTGCCCCAGGAGCTCAATGGCGCCGGCACTGGGCCTGGTCAGGCCCAGCAGCATTTTTATGGTAGTGGTTTTGCCGGCGCCGTTGGGCCCCAGGAAGCCAAACACCGAGCCTGCGGGGACCTGGAGGTTAAGGCAGTCCACTGCCTGGACGGAGCCGAAATTTTTGCTGAGGCAGTTGGTCTTGATGGCCAGGTCCACGGCATTACTCCTTTCTTCCGAAAATGAAGTAGCACAGCGGGCCCAGGTACTGGATAAACACGATGACGGCCGCCCACAGCCATTTTTTGCCCGGGCTGATTTGCCGCCGGAACAGGTTGACCAGGGCGGCGGCCACCAGGGCGTAGTTGATGAGGACGACGGGAATGAAGAGGGGCCAGTTTTCCCGGAAAAACTCTTCCATGTTCGGCGCCCCCTAAATTTTTACCGCCGTTCCGTAGGCGACCATCTCGGCCATGCCCTGGCCCACCGACGAGGTGGAGTAACGGATGCAAATGATGGCATTTGCCCCCAGTTTTTCGGCCTCGGCGATCATTTCCTCCACTGCGGCCTGGCGGGCGTCGCGGATCATCTTGGTGTACTCGGTCACTTCGCCGCCCACCAGCCGGCGCAACGCCGCCAGGATGTCCTTGCCCAGGTGCACGGCCTTGACCTTGGACCCCTGGACCAGGCCCAGGACTTGGTAATCAGTGTGCAAATCCGAAGTGGTCAGCAACATTGGCAATACCTCCTTGACATTTTATAGTTGCCGCCGGGCCAGGATGCGGCCGGCGGCCAGGAAAGCGGCGGCGGCCAGTGCCGCCAGGAGCAGCAGGGAGCCCCAGGGAAAGGAACCTTCCCCGGCAAACAAGCCGGCGCCCTTCATATGCCAGAAAGGGGATAAAAAGGCGGTTCCGGCATGCAACCCCGCTGCCGACCACACCAGCAACACGGCGGCGGCCAGCACTCCGGCTTTGACCGGGTCGCTGCCCAGGGCGGAAAACACCAGCCCCAGGGCGTATACCGCCAGCAGACCGACATTGGTCAGCGCAGTGGCCGCCAGCAGCCTGGCCCAGTTCAGCCCGGGATAAGCGGCGCTGCCGGCTATCAGCAACGCCATGGTGGATATCCACACTGTCGCTGTCAACACGGCGCTTCCCGCCGCCGCCTTGCCCAGGATGATGGCGCCCGGGCTTATGGGCAGGCTGTTGAGGTACTTGATGGTGCCCCGGTTTACTTCGCCGGCGATGGCCGGCGCCGACAGGATCAGGGCCAGGATGACGCCCATCTGCAGGAGATTTTTGGGGTGCCACTGGCTCCAGACATAGTATGTGTAATCCTCCAGGAGGATGGCAAATTGTTCCGCCAGGCCGGGAGGGAGAAATTGGGCCACGTTTTCGCCGTGTCGGATGAGCATCCCGTAGCTCAGGGCGGTTAATATGCCAACGGCGCTGAAGAGGGCGACGCCGATGACGATGGTCCAGCGCTGTTCCCGCAATTCTTTGCCGATGAGCTTAAGCATTGCCGTCTCCTTTCTCCCCGGTGTAGTCCAGGAAAATATTCTCCAGATCCTGTTCCACTTGTTCCAGGACGAAGTGGGGGGCTTTCTGCAACGACTGGTAGATGGCATCGAAGTTGTCTTCCACAGTAATCAGGTAACCCTGACCGTCCCGCTCAACGGCCTTAATCCCCGGCGCTGCCAGCAGGTCTGCGGGGGGACTGCCCTGAAAGACGACGCGAATGACCCGCTGATTGTATTTCAAATCGTCCAGGGGACGCACCACCCGCAGCGACCCCTGATGGATGATGGCAATCCAGTCGGCAATGCGTTCGACGTCGGAGAGGATGTGGGTGGAGAAAAACACCGTGGCGCCGGAAGCGGTCGCTTCCCTGGCCAGGGCCTGGAGAAACCGGCGCCGCCACACCGGGTCCAGCCCGCTGGTGGGTTCATCCAGGACGAGCAGCTCCGGGCGGTGGGCCAGGGCCAGGGTCAGCACCAGCTGGGTGCGCATGCCCTTGGACAGTTCCCGCACCCTGGTCCGGGGGTGAAGGTTAAAGGTTTCCAACAGTTCCCGGGCTCTGGCTTCATCCCAGCGAGGATAGAAGGAAGCATGAAAGCCCATGAGCTCGTCAATCCGCATCCAGGGGTAGAAGTTGCTCTCTTCGGCGACGTAGCCTACCAGCCGGCGCAGGGCGATGGGCTGCTGCTGACTGTCCAGGCCCAGCACACTGACGCTGCCGGAGTCGGGGCGCAGCAAGCCCAATATGATGCGGATGGCAGTGGTCTTGCCTGCTCCGTTGGGGCCGACAAAACCGAAAACAGAACCCCGGGGCACTGCAAAACTGACATCCCGGAGCACCAGGCGCTGGCCAAAGCGCTTTTCCACACCCCGGATTTCAATTGCCTTTTCCACGCTGCTCCTCCTTTCCCTTGTTCCAGTTGTTCAGCGCAGTTTCAAACATTTGCCGCAGCTCTTGCGGACCGACGCCCAAATGATAAGCTTCCACCAGCAACTCCTGCAGCTTGATGCGGAGGGAGGTCAAGTCTTTGGCGACAGCTGGTTTTTGGGCGATAAAGGTGCCCAATCCCCGGCGCCGCTCAATTACGCCCTGTTCTTCCAAAATGCGGAACGCCTTGGCGACGGTATTGGGGTTAATGGCCAGTTGGCCGGCCAGCTCTCGTACCGATGGCAACTGCTGACCGGGAGGATACAGACCCCCTGCTGCTGCGGCCTTGATTTGATTCACCAGTTGCTGATAAATGGGCAATGCCGAGCGGGGATCGACAAAGAACCGCAGTCCGAACACCCCCAGTGTATCACTGTATTAGTATAGTAGTACACCTGGAATCAGTATAGCTAAAAATTATCCTGCTGTCAACGGCAAAAAAAAACGTCCCGGCGGACGTCAGGAACAGACAGTTTGCCAGAAACGGTCCATTTGCTCTTTGATGGCCCTGGGCAGGTCGATGCCCTGGATTTGGGCAGCGGCCCGGGCAATCTGCAGCATTTTATACAGGAGGATGATGTCGCTGCGCCCGCCCATAAGCCCCGAAGCCAGTTGATGCAATCTATGAAAAAGGTCCCACAGGTCGCCTTTGATGGTATCAGTCTTGAAATCTTCCAGCTGTTGGGCACCCCAGATATCTCCCCAGTTGGGAAACATGGCGGGAAAGTCGACAAGGCGAATGACGAAGTCGGCCAGTTCCGAAGCGCACTTGTCGGGCTGCCCGGAAAGGCAGTGGCCGGCCGCCCGAGCAATACTGCCGTGAAGCATAACCACGTGTTTGCTGAATGAGTCCGAATCCCAAGCAAGGTTCTTTGTGCTGCGCAGTTCGGCAATCTGCTGCTGAAGGTGAGCCAAGCGCATTTGTCTACCTCCTGGCATGCCTGCCTGGCGGCGGCAAGTTGGTAACTATATTATATCTTTGAAGCACTGCTAATGTAAATGCCTGAAGGGGATATTTTTGTGTTTATTGTCACTTGCCGCCCGATTATTGGGAAAGAAAAGATGGCGTAAAGCCATCTAATTGTCTCGATTTCTTTCCCGGATCTTTACCTGTCCCTGCCCGGCGTTGCGGACTTTATATATCATTCGCCTGGTCTTGTCCCGCCGCCTGCCCGGGCTCAGCCCCAGGTCCCGGGCAATCTCTTCCATGCTGCGGTTGCGGGACAAAGCGTCTTTGTAATGGCGTTTTCCGGCCATGGCTGCACCTCCTCGGGCTTAGTATCACCCAATCGCGGCGGATTTGCCCTTGGAATATATGGCAAAGATGCCGCTGGGGCCGAGGGGAGCCGCCCCGGGCATGCAAATTGGCGCTAAGGGGCAGAATTAAGCTAAAAGGGTATTGTAATTGTTTTCACGTAATGTTAGTATAAGTATGTGCATAAAAACACTAATCTTACCAGGAGGGTTAGTTGATGAAAAAAGGAATAGCTCTTGTATTATCACTGTGCATGCTTGTGGCCGTATTTGCAGTGGCCGGCTGCCGCAAAGCCGAACCCGTTTACAAGTTTGGCGTAGGCGCCGTCAACTCCATTGCCAGCTCCAGGGATGCATCTGAAAACGCCACCGCAAGAGCTCAGGGCGATACCACTGTCGCCGCCGTAGTATTTGACAAGGACGGCAAGATCGTCGCTGTCAGCATCGACACTGCTCAAGTGCAGGTAAACTTCGACGAGAACATGGCCGTCACCAACCGCGATGCTGAACTGCTCACCAAGAAGGAGAAGAAGTACGACTACAACATGAAGAGAGTCTCCGAAATCGACAAAGAGTGGTTTGAGCAAATCGCCGCCCTGGAAGAGTGGATGGTCGGCAAGACCGTTGACGAAGTGCTCAACATGAAGGTCAAGCAGCGGGACGAAAACCACACCCATGTGCCCGACGTGCCCGAGCTTGAGTCTTCCGTCACCATCACCGTTGAAGATTACCTGGCTGCTGTGGAAAAGGCCTGGAAGAATGCTGTAGAATTCACGGGCTACGACAAGATGGGCCTTGGCTTCGACATCTCCATCGCCAGCTCCCGGGATGCCAGCGATACCGCCACTGCCCAGGCGCAAATCGACACCACCTTTGTCGGCACCGTCTTTAACGCCGAAGGCAAAGTGGCCGCTGTCAGCATCGACACCGCTCAGATTCGGATTCCCTACGACGCCGAGGGCAAAGTAGTTGCCGACAGGAATGCCGAAGTGCAGACCAAGAAGGAAAGAAAATACGACTACAACATGAAGAGGGTCTCCGAGATCGACAAAGAGTGGTTTGAGCAAATCGCCGCCCTGGAAGAGTGGATGATTGGCAAGACCGTCAACGAAGTGACCGGCATGAAGGTCAAGCAGCGGGACGAAAACCACACCCATGTACCCGATGTACCCGAGCTTGAGTCTTCTGTCACCATCACCGTTGAGTCCTACCTGGCGGCCTTCAAGCAATCCCACGAAAACGCCAGGTAAGGCGCCTGGAATTTATTGGGGCAGTCTCATCTTGAGGCGGCCCCATTATTTTGTTATGATATCTTTAATCTTATCAGGCAAGGATGATGGTCAGTGCGCAAACTGATTGCCGCAATGCTCCTGGCTCTGCTGTGTCTGACTGCGGCAGCATGCAGCAATACCCAGCCCAAACTCAAGTTCCAGCTGTATTCCGACTCCATCCTGGATGCATTTGACACCGTGATTACGCTGTTTGCGTATACCGAGACGGAAGAGGAGTTTCGGGAGTATTTTGAACTGGCCCGGACCCGCTTCCGGGAGTTGCACCGCTATTATGACATCTACAATACCTACCCTGGCTTAAACAACATAAAGACCATCAACGACATGGCGGGAATTGCTCCCGTCAAAGTGGATAAGGAAGTGCTGGATCTGGTTGCCCTGGGCGTCGACTGGGCCAGGGCAGGCCGCAAGACCAACATTGCCCTGGGGCCGGTTTTGCAGATCTGGCACGACTACCGCACCGACGGCGTGTACGACCCCGATAACGCCGCCCTGCCGCCCATGGAGCTTTTGCAGGAGGCCGCCCGGCGAGCGGATATCGACAAGGTTATTATCGATGTTGAAAACAGCACTGTTTTTCTGGCCGAACCGGGCATGCGTCTGGACGTGGGGGCCGTTGCCAAGGGTTATGCCACCGAAGTGGTGGCCAGGGAACTGTACGCGGCCGGCATGCGGTCGGGGGCCATCAGCGCCGGCGGCAACATCCGCACGGTGGGCAAGCCCCGGGACGGCGTCCGGGAACAGTGGGGTATTGGCATCATTGATCCGGCGAAATCGCTGTTTGCAGAAGACAGAAACCTGGACATGGTGTTTGTCAACGATGCCTCGGTGGTGACCAGCGGTGACTATCAGCGTTATTATTACGTCGACGGAGTCCGCTACCATCACTTAATCGATCCCGACACCCTGATGCCGGCGCCCCATTTCCGGGCAGTAACGGTGGTTACCCGCGATTCCGGGTTAGCCGATTTGCTTTCCACCGAACTGTTCCTGTTACCCTATGCCGAGAGCCGGCAACTGGCCGATGCTCTGGACGGGGTGGAAGCCCTCTGGGTGATGCCCGACGGCGAAGTGCGGATCACCGATGGCTTAAAGAAAATGTTGCGCAGCCACGGAGCCGACGGGAAGGAAGAGTAGCGGAGCAGGGCAAACTGCATGGGGGACGCGGGCTCCCCTTGCTTTATCCGGTTGCGCCGGTTCCGGCAGGAATTGCCGGAGAGCAAGGTGAAATTGTATTGCGGAAAAGTGGCCCCGGTCCGGTCAACAGCCTGGACGGTGCAGGAGAAATTGCCGAGGGAGGTGTCGCTGATGCGGGAAATGCGGGTGGTATATAATCCCAAGGCCCGACGGGGGCGCTTTATTTCCCGGGTCGACAGTTTTATCGAGCAAGCTCAGAAGAGGGATTTCCGGCTCAGCTTTTACCGGCTCAGCGGCAACAGGGAAGATGCCGGCCGGATTTTGCGCGGCCTGCAGGAAGACGCAGTCGTGGTGGCCTGCGGCGGGGACGGTACGGTGCAGTTGGTGGTCGACGCCATGGTGCAGCACGAGCTGGATTTGCCCATGGGAGTGCTGCCCTACGGCACGTCCAATGATTTCGCCGATTCGATTGGCCTCACCACCGATTCCCAAGCCCTGTTGGAGTATATCGAGTCTGACAACATTGGCCTCGTGGATGTCGGCAAGATAGGAGACCGGTGTTTTATCAACGTCTTCAGCGCCGGGCAAATAATAAAGGCGTCCCACGAAGTGGAACGCACTTACAAAGACCATCTGGGCATGCTGGCCTACTACCTGCACAGCGTGGGGCAGTTGCCCAGGATTGCCCCCTTTCCCGTAACGCTGCGGGGGGATATCCAAGAGCGCTTTTCCTGCCTGTTGCTGGTGGTCCTGAACAGCACCAGCGCCGGCGGCTTCAGGAATTTGGCGCCCATGGCCCACCTCGGTGACGGGTACCTGGACCTTATCGCCGTGCGCGAGTGTTCCATATCCGAAATGGCGGCTATTTTTCTGGGCGCCCTCCGGGGCGAGCACCAGAGGCACCCCGATGTCCTCTATGCCAAGGTTCGCAATTTGGAAGTTTACGGCCCGACGGACATGGTCACCGACATCGACGGCGAGCGGGGACCCGCTTTGCCTGTGCACATCCAGGTTTTGCCCCGGCGCATTCGCCTGTTGGGGGCGCGCCACGTTACTTCTTAATCAGGTAATGCATGCGGGAGCACAAGGCTCCCGCTTTTTATTCTTTTACATAGTATTTGGCCAGGGTGGCGGCGACGCTGCCCGGCAATTCCCCTTCCACCCGCACATAATCTTCGCCGAATTCCAGGGGAATGAGGTTGCCGGCATAGGCGGCATTCAGCCGGCCGAATATTTTTCGGGGCAACAGCGCCCGAAACCGGACCATGGGTTCCATGTGTCTCTGGATTTCTTCGGCCAGCTTGTCGATGTTGGCGCCATGCAGGGCAGAAACGGGCACCATTGTCATGCCCCTGAACTTATTGGCCAGGTTCTGCACTGCCTGGGGCGCAACCAAATCGATTTTGTTGGCGACTATTATCCGCTCTTTGTCGGCACAACCCAGTTGCGCCAACACTTTGTCCACCTCCTGCACCTGCCGCTCCACATTGGGGTCGGAGGCGTCGATGACGTGGAGCAGGAGGTCGGCGGCGCTGACCTCTTCCAATGTCGCCTTGAAGGCGGCGATGAGGTGGTGGGGCAGGCCGCTGATGAAGCCAACGGTATCGCTGATGACAATGGGGATCCGGGCGGCGGGCATTTTCCGGGCCAGGGGATCCAGGGTGACGAACAGGGCATCGGCGGCCAGGGCGTCGGCGCCGGTCAGTTGGTTGAGGAGGGTAGATTTGCCGCTGTTGGTGTAACCCACCAGGGCGGCCTGAAAAACATCGCGCTTTTCCCGCTGCTTGCGCAGCAAGGACCGGTGCCGTTCCAGCCGGCGAATTTGCCTTTCCAGGAGGTCTATGCGCTGACGGATCCTGCGCCGGTCCATTTCCAGCTTGGTTTCGCCGGGCCCGCGGGTCCCGATGCCCCCGGCCAGGCGGGAGAGATCCCTGCCTTTGCCCATCAGCTTGGGGAGCTGGTATTTAAGCTGGGCCAGCTCTACCTGCAGCTTGCCTTCTTTGCTGGTTGCCCGTTGGGCAAAGATGTCCAGAATCAGCTCGCTGCGGTCGATAATCTTGGCCGGTATCAGCCGTTCCAGGTTGTTGACCTGGGAGGGAGAGAGCTCGCTGTCGAAGATCACTGTGGCGATGTTATTCTCTTCTGCATAGGCGCCGATTTCCTGCGCCTTGCCCGGTCCGATATAGTAACGTTTGTCAGCTTGCGGCCGGATCTGGGTAAAACTCCTGACCACTTGCACTCCGGCCGCCCGGGCCAGGTTGTGCAACTCGGCCAGGCTCATTTCCTCTTCGGCGCTGCCTCCCCGTTGCCACAGGGCGACGGCGACAGCCTTTTCCGGCACAGCTTTCATCATTGCTTTCACCCCCTCGTCTGTATTCTACCATAAAGGCCCTGCCGCGGGCCTTTGTTTTTCGGAAAACTTTTTCTTCAGCCTCTTCCATTTTACTGGAAATGCCTTTACAATGTACCTGTGCAGGCAGCCGGGAATAAAGCGTTGTTCTCCGGCAATATTAACTGCATAGACATTATTTGGAGGTGTTATAATGGCTGTCAGATTGTATGTCGATCAGGATCTTTGCATCAGCTGCGGAGCATGCATAGGCATTTGTCCCGACGTATTTGACTGGAACGATGACGAAAAAGCGGAAGTGACAGTGGACCCCATTCCCGAGGATTTGGAAGAGGAAGCCCGGGAAGCCCAGGAATCCTGTCCAACAGAAGCCATCAAGGATAAGGAGTAGGTTCCCGGAACTTTTGGCGTCAAGGGAAGGGTGGTACGATGCCTGAAATTGCGGTGGTAACGGACAGTGCCTGCGATCTCCCCCGGGCGATGTGCACGGAGCGCGGAATTATCGTAGTGCCTTTATATGTCCACTGGCAGGGACAGACCTGGCGTGACGGTGAAGACATGTCCGCTGCCGAATTTTACCGGCGGTTGCAGACCGAAAAGAGTCTGCCCCGCACATCCCAGCCTGCGCCCGGAACATACCTGGATCTGTTCCGCCGGCTGCTGGCCCAGGGCAAGGAAGTGCTGTGCCTCACCCTGTCCTCGGGGCTCAGCGGTACGTACCACAGCGCTGTTACGGCACGGAGCATGCTGGCGGAACAGGACAAGGTGGCAGTGGTGGATACACTGGCTGCTTCCGTGGGGCAGGGCCTGCTGGTGCTGGAGGCCGCCAATCTGGCCGCCCGGGGCCATGGCCTCCAGGAAATTGTTGCCCGGCTCCGGGACAGGATTGGGCGCCTGCGCTCGGTATTTACTATCAACACCTTGGAGAACCTGGTCAAAGGCGGCAGGCTCAGCGCCGTACAGGGGGGATTGGGCACGTTGCTGGGCATTAAACCGGTGTTGCAGCTGGATGCGCGCGGTAAAATAGTGCCCTTGACCAAAGTGCGTACCCGCAAAAAGGCACTGGCTCAGCTGGTTGCTGAGGTGGAAAAGCAGGGCGCCGGGCTGGAGGGCCAGGTCATGGGGGTTTCCCACGCCCACGACCCCGAAACCGGCGCCCTGATGGCTCAATTGCTCAAGGAAAGATTCCGGGCTGCCGAAGTGGTGGTGGGCGAAATCGGCCCTGTCATCGGCGCCCACACCGGCCAGGGTTGTATCGCCCTTTTCTTCTGCGGCCGGCCCAGGTAACTGCCTGCCCCGGAGGCCTGCATAAAATTTATGCCGGTCCGGATACTAAGGGCAGGAGGTGGATTAAGTGCCGTTGCAGTTAAGCCAGAAGGAAAGGATGTTGTTGCAGGATCAGCTGAGCCACGAGGAAATCTGCATCCAGAAATACACCAGCTATGCCCAGAAAGCCAGCGATCCGCAATTGAGGCAGATGTTTGACACCTATGCCCGGCAGGAGCAGAACCACTACAACACCATAAACCAGATCCTGCAAGGCCAGGTTCCCAACGTGCAAAACCAGCAGCAGCAAGGGAGCCAGAGCCAGCCCGGCAGTCCGATGATGAGCCGGCCCATGCAGGCCTTTGGCCTGACCCAGGGCGGCCAGGATGACCAGGCCATGTGCAACGACATGCTGATGACGGAAAAATACGTATCCGGAACTTACGACACGGCTATTTTTGAGTTCCAGGACGCCAATGTCCGTTCTGTCCTCAACCACATCCAGAAGGAAGAACAGGGCCATGGCGAGGGCATTTTCAACTACATGAAGGAAAAGGGCTGGTACCAGCCCCAATAACAGACCGGGCGCAAGCCCGGTCTGTTTTTCTTTTACAGCTGTTCTTTGGTAAGCATGCCCAGGATTTCTTTAATGGAAGCGGCGCTGTCAAATTTCAGCAGGCTGCCCTGATAAACGCGGGCGCCGAGCTTCAGGAAGAAAACTGTGGCCACCAGGAGAATGAGGGAAGTGGCGACAACCTCCCAGAGGGGGATGGAAGCAGCGCCGAGACGCATCAGCATGGCGGCGGGCGTAAAGACGGGGATGAAACTCAGCACGCGGGCAAAGACCCCGTTGGGGGCCATCATGATGGGCGCCGAGAGGAACAGCGGCAGCATAGGAATCATGATGACCAGGCCGTGGGCCTGGCTGCCGGATTCGGCGTCCTTCATGGTGGCGGCGACGGCGGCGAAAAGGGTGGCCAGGAGCAGGTAGCCCAGGAAGAAGTAGGGCAGGGCGTACAGGAGTTGGGTATAGTCCAGGCCAATGGCGCTGAGGTCGACAAATCTCGACGCCACCGTAGCGCCGACGCCGATCCAGATGGCGATCTGCAACAGGGCCAGCGCTCCGAAGGCCAGGATTTTGCCGGCCAGCAGTTCCAGCGCCGACAGGGAGGAAAGCAGTATCTCCACAATCCTGTTGCGCTTTTCTTTAATGACGCTCTGCATCAGGATTTGCCCCGAGAAGAGCACCGAAACAAACAGGATCATGCCGGCAAAGAAGGGGATGATGAAGGAAAGCACGTTTTCCTCCTCGCCGCTTACCGAGGACATCCGCACTGAGATGGGGGCGAGGATGAAGGTGAACTCCTGGGGACTGATGCCGGTAACCCCAAGGCGGTACTGGGTAAAGGCCGGCTGCAGCAGCTGTTCCAGCTCGCTGCGGCTGAAGTCCCGGATGTCCCTGACATACAGGTTCATTTCCCCGGTTTCCAGGGATGCGGGGACGATGTGGAGGAGGCCGTCGGCGGCCCCTTCACTCACCTGGGCTGTTAAGTCTTCCACGTCCCCTTCCACAAACTCGGCCTTGAACTTGGTGTCTTCCAGGGCGGCGTCCAGAATCTCGACCATTTGCCCCGTCTCGTCCAACACCCACAAAGCTTTTTCCGCCACGCTCATTCTTTCAATGATGAAGCCGGGCAGGAAGCCGGTGATGGCCATGATGGCCGGGACGAGGAAGGTAAAGATGAGGAAGAGGGGGCTGCGGATGTGTTTGCGAAACTCCCACTTGAATACCGACGCCACATTAGCTCGCTTCATTGGCATTTCCTCCCCCTACGGCATGGATGAAAATCTCATGGAGACTGGGCTTCTCAATTTTAATGCTCTTGACGGTGCAGAGGCGGCCTGCCTGTTCCAGGAAGGAGTTGGGGTCGACGGCGGTGTTTAGTTTCAGTTGCACGGCATTGCCGTTGCTGTGCAGCTCCCGTACATGCTCCAGGGAGCGCAGGTATTCCAGCAGACCTTTTTCCTCGGCATACCGGATTTCCACGATGTTTTCGGGGTGCTGGTCCCGGATTTCCTCCAGCGTGCCGTAAAGCACCGGCTTGCCTTTGTTAATGAGAAAGATTCGGTCGCAGAGCTCCTGCACCACGTTCATCTGATGGGCCGAGAGGAGCACGGTGCTGCCCTGATTGCGCAGTTCCAGGATTAAATTTTTAAAAAGGTCCTGGTTTATGGGGTCAAGGCCGGAAAAGGGTTCGTCCAGCACCACCAGCTCCGGCTGGTGCAGGACGGTGGCAATAAACTGGACCTTTTGCTGCATACCCTTGGACAGCTTTTCCAGTTTGTGGTGGGCATAGGCGCCGAGATCCATGGTCTCCAGCCAGCGCAAAGCCCTCTCCCTGGCCTGGGCCGGGGACACGCCCTTGAGAGCGGCCAGGTAAATCAGAGAATCCAGCACCTTGGCGTCATCGTAAAGGCCGCGTTCTTCGGGCAAGTAGCCGATGCGCTGCTTGGCCCGGGCGCCGGGGGCGCCGTCCCAGAAGAACTGCACCGTGCCGGAACTGGGGGGCAATATGCCCAGAATGACCCGGATGGCAGTGGTCTTGCCGGCGCCGTTGGGGCCAAGAAAACCCATGATTTCGTGCTTATGGACTGCAAAGCTGATGTCGTCGACTGCCGGAAAGCTGTTGTAATACCTGCTGAGGTTGCGGACTTCCAGCATCGTTTCAGGCATGGCCTAACCTCCTTTGGCGTTGATATGTCAATATTATCGGAAAGCGGGCTCTTTGGCAAGGACAAGCCCTGCCGACAGGGAAGTGCACGGCCGGCGTCGAAATATTGTCCAGACATCTGTGCCGGTCCCGGAGAAAACAAGTGTGCGCAAAGGAGGTCAATACCATGCAAAACAAGCAGGGCAAATTTCGCGGACGGGACGGATTGGAACTGTTTTGGCAGGCCTGGGTGCCGGAAAATACGCGCGCCGCGCTGCTGATTATCCACGGTTTCGGCGAGCACAGCGGCCGCTACAGCAACGTCGTCGACGCTTTGGTCCCTCAGGGCATAGGGATTTGGGCGCCGGACCACCGGGGTCACGGGCGCAGTCCCGGCCGGCGGGGGTACGTCAATTCCTTTTCCGATTACGTCGAAGACGTGCGCTGCTTCTGTGAGCAGGTGGTGGAGCCCGCCGCGGGGGCGGTTCCCCGCTTCGTTCTGGGCCACTCCATGGGCAGCATCATCGCCATGAATTATGTGCGCAAGTACAGTGCCGGGCTGTCCGGTTGCATCCTGTCGGGAACCGGAGCCGCTTCACCCCTGGCCGAGAACAAGGCGCTGACCGCCGTCACGGCTCTGCTGAGCGCTGTGCTGCCCCGGGCCGCCATCAAGTTCCCCCTGCCCCCGGAATTCATCAGCCGGGACGCCGCAACGGTGGCGGCGTACAAGGCCGATCCCCTGGTGCACAACCGGCTCAGCTTCCGCCTGGCCCGGGAAATGAACGTTGCCCTGGCCGCCGGCGTCCGGGGCATTCAGGAGGTGGACATCCCCGTCCTCATCCAGTGCGGCAGCGAGGACGAGTCCTTTATCCGCCAACAGGAGCTGTACGAGAGCCTTGCCTCCCTGGACAAAACCTTCAGGTTTTACCAGGGCCTCAAACACGAGGTCTACAACGAGCTGGAATCCGACCGCAAGCAGGTTCTGACCGACCTTCTGGACTGGCTGCAAGGGCATATATAAAAAACCGGGCAAGCGCCCGGTTTAATCGTGGTCCTCATCTTCATCTTCATCGTCTTCATGGCGATAGCCATAATGATCCTCGTTAAAGGCCATGATATCGTGCTCATGAAGTCGCCTTTCCGGCTTCAAATAACTGGCCAGCAGGGCAGCCGCCACCCCCACGTCGTCGACGCCGGCGTTGGGGGCAAGCTCCGGAAAGAGCTGCGCTGCCGTTTCATCACCCTGCTCTTTCAAGGCAGTCAGGCACTTATTATAGGCGGCAACCAAGGTCGGGGTTCCCTTTTCCAGGGCCCCGGTCAGGGATGCGTTGGCGGCCAGACGCCTGACTTCCCTGAGGATATTGTACATCTTGCCAACCTCCAGGTTTGCCACTGAATCCACCTCCTTTCGTCTGCAGGACCAGGTGGGGAGTGAGTTTGGCCTTGAGGAGCTTGCGTCCCTGGTGCAGCCGCCACTTTAGAGCGCCGGCCTTCAGGCCTGTCAGGGCGGAAATTTCCCTGTAGCTGAGGTCCTTCAGGTAATAGAGTTCCAGGAGCAGGCCATACTCCCCCGGCAGCAGTTCCAGCTCCCGGGCAATCAGGTGGCGGACTTCCCCGTTTTCCAAGAGCTCATCCAGGGCAGATGCGCCGCTGCCGACGCATTCCGCCAAGCTCTGCCAGGCCTCCCGGGAGAGCTGAACCTCCCGATCCCGGCGCCGAGCCCTGGCCTTGCGCAGGTTCAGGCACTGGTGCAGGACCAGGGTGCGCAGCCAGGCCCCAAAGGACTTGGGATCCTCAACCTGCCAAATTTTGCGCCACACCGCCGTCCAGATTATCTGGGCGGCGTCTTCGGCATCCCGCCAACCCAAGTAGCCGGCGGCCAGGCGCAGGACCAGGCTACGCTCCTCCTGAACCAATTGGGCAAAGGCCTCTTTATCGCCCTGCTGGGCTCTCAGTACCAGATCCTCCACAGTCTCACCCACCTCGCTCTTCACCCATATAGACAAATCCAATCCGGAACTGGTTAGGATAGAGACGGCTCTTTTGGTCCGGTTGCCATGAAGTAATCGCAGGTTAGAACCGTTCCGCTATAACAGCTTTTCCACCAGCCGCTCCAGCAAGTTGGGCAGGACCTGGGTGGCGAAGGGGTAATAGATGCGTTCGGTTTTTTGGTGGACATCCCGGCCCCAGGGGCCCAGGTTGAGGACCGGGATATCCAGGCGGGCCATATCCTCCAGAGGCAGGTGGTAGCCCCGGCCCCAGGCCGGGCAGTTTTCCCGGACGGCGCCCGCCGCCGCGGCATCCTGGAGGGCGCAGTAGCTGAGGTCGGAGACGCCCCGGTGGAATTCGGCGTGGGCCAGGCTGATGCCCAGGTCCCGGGCGTAACTTATAAGGGCTTCCACCGCTGCCATGACCCGCTTTTCTTTGGCTGTCTCCCGGCGGTTGCGCACCGGGGGATACCAGGGCGGGGCCAGGGCAATGACGATTTTGGGACCCTGGTCGGGACAGCGGCTGTGTGCAGCGGCAATCAGTTCGGCGGTGAGGCGCTGCAAGCCGGCCCCTTGGGCCACGAGCCTTGCGGCCTCCCGGTCAATCAACTGTTCCAGTTCCCCGCCATGGGCGGCGAGGCATTCCTGCCACAGCTGGGCAAAGGTCATGACCCGGGGTTGCCAGGGCGGCAGTTCAACTTTGCGGCCGGCCATCCTTTCCCAGGCCCGGGCCGAGATGCGCAGGCGCTCCATGGCGTTTTGCACGGCCTGTTCCGCCAGGCGCACCAGTTTGGCCAGGATTTCCGCCGGCGTTGCTGCCAGGGTAAAGACGTTGAAATAAGCCCAGGCCGCTGCCGGGGTGGTGACATCGTATCCGCCTTTCAGGTCCCCGGCGCCCAGCACCGTGGGGGGAGGGGTTACGGCGCCGGCGCAACTGTCGCTGAAGCCGGGGTTCAACTCCAATATGCGCGTCACTTCGGCCAGGAGCAGGTGGGCATTGAGCCCGCCATAGAGGGCGCCGGCGTGGGTCTCCCGGCCGAAACAGCAAATAAGGGGGAGGAGCTTGCCGTCACTGCCCGTCTCGACGGCATGCCCGTCGCCGTCGAAGCCGTGGGGTTCGCAGTTGAGGGCGGCGACATAATCCAGGCCAAACTCCTCTTGAAACTCCCTCAGCACGGTGACGGCATGGCGCATGCCCAGGGAATTGTTTTCTTCATCGGGAACCGAGAGGAAGAGGATGCTGCCGTTGAGGGAGCGGGGATTACCGGCATATTTTTCCGTCATTACAGCCTGCAGGGCCAGTCCGTAGAGCATGTCGGCTACGCCCCGGCCAAAGACCCAGTGGCCGCTCTCCAGGTCCCGGCGGGCTGCGGGGGGCAGGCAGGCCGGGTCGAGGCTCCGGGTCAGCCGGACGGGAGCAAAGGCCAGGTCCTTGAGCGTTCCATAGTCGTCGACTGCCACGACGTCGTGGTGGTTGAGCAAAATTACCGTCTTGCTGTTCCGGCCCTGCACCAGGGCCGCCACCACCGCCGGGCCGTGGGCAGCGGGCAGGGGAAGCAGGCGCAGCCGGCGGGGGTGGGCCTGAAAATAGGAGTGTTGTGCCAGGCGGGCATGGATAAAGCGGGCGATTTTCCCTTCGCCGGGGCTTTGGGAAACGCTTTGCAAGGGCGTCAGCTGCAACAGCAACTCCCAGGCGCTGTGACCTGTTGGCATCGTTCCGCCTCCTTGTCCTAGGCATAGAGTCGGGCTATAATACTAAATTATAGCGCACAGCAGGCAATTGGTCATATTTCCCGGGAAAGGAGGATGCTGTATGGATTTGTGGGAATTTGAAAGGCAGGCCCGGGAATACGCACGGCGCCGGTGCCGGGAGCACGTGCAGGAACTGGAAAAGGTCCTGAACCGGCCCATCACCTTTGATTACCGGTATGAACACACTCGTACGACGGCGGCCATTGCCGGCCGGTTGGCAGAAAAGCTGGGGGTGGAGCCTGCCCTGGCGCGCATTGCCGCCTGGCTCCACGACCTGGGCAAGTGCCGGGTGCCCGGCCTGGAGGAAGAAGCCAACCAGGAACGGGAGCAGGACCACGGACATGTTGGCGCCGAAGAAGCGGCCGCCTTTCTGGAATCCATTGCCTTCCCCCGGGATCTTACCCAACAGGTCAGGCAGGCCATAGCCCAGCACGTGGGGCTGGTCAAGGACCATATCCTGGAAGAACCCCTGGCCGCCCTGCTCTGGGACGCCGACAAGCTGAGCAAGCTCAGTTTTGCCGGGGTGCTTCATTACTTAGTCGGCGAAGTGACAACGGGCGCCGGGATTGTAGACTGCGCGGCATTCTTGCAGGGCATGGATTGGGAACTGCACAGGGGGATTCGCGATTCCCTCAACACTGAAATTGCCAGGCGCTGGGCTGACAGGGAACTGGCGGAGACTGCTGGCATACGGGACAAGCTGTTGGCGGCCATGGAGGATTAATCCGGACAAAAATTAAGCGATTGCTTCGGAATTCCCGGAATCCAGGCTGCCTGTAAGAAAGATATATCAGCAACTCAAGGTTTGCGTGAGTTCGGCATTGATGCCGGTGGCATGCGCACCGTCTGTAGAAACGGTGCGTTTTTTTTTGCGGTGGCAGGGTAACAAAAACCAGAAATTGTCCCTGGGATGCCAAGCTGTGCACAAAATTACTGAGCAAAAGTGCAAAAAATGTTTTTTGCATGCAGGAATTTTGGAGGCGGTTGTCGAATAGGGGGGTATCTGAAATTTTGTATTGAACAAATGTTCAAGGGAGGTGTCGTACCATAATCGAAATAGTCATTGCGGCTCATGGTGACCTCGCCAGGGGTTTTGGTGAAGCGATAGAGTTAATTCTTGGCCCCCAGGAGCAAATGGCGTATTTAAACTTGGAACCCGAGATGGGTCCCAGTGAACTCATGGAAAAAATGGCTGCAGCCATTGCCAGTGTTGATTCAGGGGAAGGGGTCCTGATTTGTGTCGACCTGTTCGGCGGCACACCCTGTAATGTTGCCTTGGCGCTGACTGCCGAGACCAATTCCGTATGTTTGACAGGCATTAACCTGGGGATGCTCCTGGAAGCGGTTACTTTGCGGGGTAGCGGTGAAGGACCGATTTCGATAGCCAATAAACTCGTTGAAACAGGTAAGGGGGGGATACAGCAGGTAAAAATCTGTTAGCGGGAAAGAGGCAGCGTACATTATGGGTATCTGGATTACGACTTGGGAGGTATGGCTTTGGCTATCGCACTGATAAGAATTGACGACCGCCTGATCCATGGACAAATTACAACGAACTGGATTGCTCAGACCAACGCGAACATGATTATTATCGCCAGTGACAGAGTCGTCCAGGATAAGGTCCGGAAAAGTGTTGTGGAACTTACCGCCCCCAAAAACATCAAGACTGAGGTCTTGTCCATTGCTGAAGCCATTGAGAAGCTCACCGGTCCTCTGGCAGGTGAAAATTGCAGGGCCTTTGTTATCTGCGTTGCGCCCGATGAGGTTTTGGCTTTAAGAGAAGGCGGCGTAGATTTCACTCATGTGGTCATCGGGAATATGGGCTCGATGGGCAGAGGAGAGGAGGCCGTGAGGATTACCAAATCGGTAATGTTGACAAAAAAAGACCGTGAAGACTTCGCTTTGCTTCAGCAAATGGGAGTCAAATGTGAGATACGGGTAATACCGCAGGACCGACCAATAGATATTGCCCGGCACCTTTAATAAAGAGGAGGCAATCTTATGTTAGGAACTGCTTTAATCGCTGCTTTTTTAGCTGGGGGCTGGTTTCTCGTAACCGCATGGCCCTTACAACTTATTGCCGCGATCAGACAAAAAGATTCTCCAGCTCACGGTATAATCATCGGTTTATTGCACATCTGGCGTTTTATCTCTGATCATCCCTTGGCAATTGGCGGCTTAACAGGTCTGTTTATAGGTGATTTTGCCACCGGAATCAAGGTCGGGGCGCTCATTCAGTTAGTGTTTTTCGGTGTTTTCATAGTCGGCGCAGCTGTGCCCCCTCGCCCCATGGTTGCCACCATAATGGCAGTTATATTTGCCAGCAAACTCGGCGTTGAGCATGGCGCAGTTTTGGGAATGGCAGTGCCAATTGCTGTCTTTTCCTTGATGCTGTTTCTGTCCAACATATCAATTATGTCATTCTTCTACGAGCGTTTTGCCCGGCAGGCAGCAAAAACAGGCAATCTCAAGAAACTGGAACTCTGGCACGCTATTCTCCAGCCTATAAATATTACATTGATTAATGCCATACCGGCCTTTTTGGGCGTATACTTTGGGGTTCCGCTTGTCGGTAAGGTTCTCAACGCGATTCCCGCCTGGTTATCCGGGGGATTTGGTACCATGCAAGGCATTCTTCCCGTTGCCGGCTTTGCCTTGTTGGTTTACACCATGAACCCCGGTCCAATGATCCTTCTTTTTGCAGCCGGTTATGCCATTGGAACGGTTACTCAACTGACCCCAATGGCTACTGCGCTGGTTGTAATAGCCTTAGTCTTCTTCTACATGAAAACCAGAGGCGGACAAAATTCTCTTGAGCCCGCAATGGTTGCAGCCGGTGAAGGAGTCAGTAAAATTCCCCTTTCCTTCGGGGACAGAATCTCTTTGGCCTGGCGAAACTTCACGTGGTATTACAACGCCTCATTTGAAGTGCTTGGCGGGTGGGGCTTTGCCTATCAGTTGGTTCCTTTCTTACGGCGCTACAAGACAGATGAAGAGCGTGCCGAGGCAATGACCAGGAATATTGCTTTCTGGAATACCAACGTTTACGCCGGAGGTGTGATCCCCGGCATGGTCGCGGCAATGGAAGCACAACGCGCCGAAAATAATGAAGCCATAGACGGCAATGCCATTCAGGCTCTAAAGGTCGCGACAATGGGACCGGTTGCCGGCATCGGCGACTCGCTTTATCACGCTACGCTGGTTCCCATTATCCTGGCCATAGGCACGAACATGGTTCTGGATGGCAACTCCTTTGGTTGGTTCTTCTCAGTTTTCGGCCTGATTGCCCTTTTTGCGGCCAGCGTCTACTACCTTGTCGGTTTGGGTTATAACTTGGGTGTTGATGCCCTTAACCGTATGCGCGGTGTAGTCGACACTGTGGCTGAAGGCGCCAAATATGTCGGACTGATTTTGGTGGGCACCATGGTGGCTAATTTGGTAAAAGTGAACCTTGGCATAACATATACCACCGGAGAACAGGTAATAAACCTGCAGGAGATTCTGGACAGTATTATGCCCGGGTTGCCTGCACTGGGCCTGTTCTTCCTGGCCTACTGGCTGCTCCGCAAAGGCGTCAAGCCCATCTGGCTTATCATCGGGTTGATGGTCATCGCTATCCTGGGCACCCACTTCGGCGTGCTCCTGAGTTAAAGTATAATCTTCGCTATTTAATAGATCAGGGGACAGGCGGAGGCTTACCCGCTTCGCCTGTCCGCTCCCCTAAAGTTGGCCGGAAATCAGGAGTGCTTGTGAAACGCAGCACTTTTGTGATAAAGGAGGAGGGTTTAATACATGATCAAAAAAATGAAAGCAGCAGTAATTACAGCTCCCTTCCAGGTGGAAATCAGAGAACTGCCGGTGCCGGAGCCCGGACCCGGCGAGGTATTGGTTCGCCAGCACGCGGTAGCCCTTTGCACCCTCGAACAGCGTATCTTTACAGGCATAAAAAAATTTCCTGCACCCGGTTGTTGGGGGCATGAAGTATCCGGGGTTATTGAAAAGATCGGCCCGGATTGTCAAACTGACCTGCAGGTGGGCGACCATGTTGCTTTGGGGGCTCCCACCTTTTGCGGAGAATGCGTGTACTGCAGTCGCGGTTTGGAAGAACACTGTGTGCGGAAAGGAAGCTTCCGAAAGATTGAAGATGTTGTCGGGCTGTTTGGTATGGCGGAATATGCAATTGTTGAGTCCAAACGCGCATTTAAAACAGCCAATGACCTCCCCTTTGCGCAGACTGCTTTGACAGAGCCTTTGGCCTGTGTGCTCCAGGGCATCAAGAAAATCGGGCTTAAACTGGGTGAGACCGTCGTCGTCATTGGGGCAGGTACCATGGGCATGCTCAACGTTCTGGCGGCAAAAAGTTGTGGCGCCAGGGTTATTGTCAGCGAACTGGATGAGGCACGCAGGAAAAAGGCCTTGGCAATGGGGGCCGATGCCGTCATTGACCCCGGCAGCCAAGACGTTGAATCCAGCATAAGGGAACTAAACGGCGGCCGAAAGGCTGATGCAGTAATTATTGCCATCGGAAACAAACATGCCAATGCCGACGCCATAAAGATGGTGGATATTTGCGGCCGCGTGCTGTACTTCGCTTCTGCGCATCCCAGCGAGCCCCTGGACGTTGATCCCAACTTTATCCACGACACTGGTGTGGTCCTGACTGGAGTCAAGGGCAAAAATCTGCGCGACATGTGGGATGCAGCAGCGCTTATATCCGGCGGAGTTATAAGCACTGCAGAACTGATTGAAGAGATTTACCCCCTGGAAAAGGCAAAAGAAGCCCTTGAGAAGGCGAGCAGTTCCACAAATTTCCGGATAGTCCTTAGCATGTAATCTGGGAAGGAGGCAAACAATGAAAACCAAGCGCTTAAATAACATTTTTCGCAAGAATGGCCGCACCCTGATTGTTGCCATGGATCATGGCTCCGGGATGAATGTCCTGCCCGAACTGGCAAATCCGGCCGAAAAAATTGAACGGGTTATAGCCGGAGGTGCTGACGTTATCATGACTACCTTCGGCATTGCCAGCAAGTTTAGCAAATCTATTGGCTCAGCAGGTTTAATCCTCCGGGTTGACGGAGGGTATTCCCAAATGGCAAAGAGCAGTAAGCCCATACGCTTGATATATTCAGTGGAAGATGCCTTGCGTTTAGGGGCAGATGGTGTCGTGTGTATGGGATTTCCGGGTTCTCAATTCGAGGCAGAAACCCTGCCTTACCTCTCCAAATTAGCCAGCGACTGTCATAAATGGGGGATGCCCCTGATGGCAGAAATGCTGCCGCGCGGCTTTGAAGGCGGCGAAGACTCGCGCACGCCCGAGAATATTGCCCTGGCCTGCCGTATGGGCGCCGAGCTGGGGGCTGATTTCATAAAAACTGAATACACGGGTGACATAGAGAGCTTTAAACAAGTGGTTGGCGGGACCTTTGCGCCCATAGTAATCCTTGGCGGCGGCAAAGCAAAGGATCCCATTGCTTTGCTCAGACAAGTCTATGACTCTGTTCAAGCTGGCGGCGCCGGGGTTGCCATAGGCCGCAACGTGTGGAGACAGCCGGAGCCGGAAAAAATCACGCGGGCAATTTACAGGATACTGCACGAGGATGCAACTGTTGAGGAGGCAGCAACAGAGCTGTAAAAAATAACAGTAATAGGGGCACTGCCGGTTCGGCTGCCCCTTTTACTTGCGGGTGCTGACCGTTGCAAATATAATATTGACAGTTACAAAAATTGGAAGGGGGGTTGAGTATGAAACAAATGAAGCCATTAACCCGGGACGAGATTAGCTTAATGGTCGCAGCTGCACAATTGTGTTATCAAAAAGAGATGACCCAGGAAGAAGTTGCCGAGGTGCTGAATATATCCAGGCCCAAAGTTTCTCGCCTGTTAAGTCAGGCGCGAAAGAATGGGATTGTGGAGATAAAAATACGAAACCCCATTGCCCGCAATACTGATGTTCAAAATGCCCTCATCAAGTCCTTTGGTTTGGCCGATGCAATCGTTACGCCAATTACAGTCGATCGGCAAGAAGTTATTGTGCCCCAAATTGCCCAGGCTGCAGCCAGTTATATAAATGCAAATTTGCCTGAAAACGCAGTCCTGGGGCTGGGGAGAGGGTATACAATCTATGAAACCGTCGGCTATCTTTCGCCAGGCACGCAACAGCCGGTTGTCCTCCCCCTGTCCGGGGGGCTGGGCGAAGGGGAAGCGGGCTTTCCAATTACCGAAATAATTACCAGAACGGCCAGCGCCCTCAATGGCAAAAGCAAGTTTATATACGCTCCGGCCTTGGTCGCAAGCAAAAAATTCCGCGACTCAGTCTTAACTGAACCGCACTCTTTAGAGGTTGTGCAATTATGGGACAAGATGGACTGGGTTGTGTTGGGAATAGGCGCCATTCCCTCTTTAAGGCAGTTGGCGGACCCCGATTACCACCGCAGCCTTCGCGCTTTTGTACAGGAGGTCAAGCAACAGCCGG
>JAAYIH010000018.1 GCA_012523545.1 Bacillota bacterium | reverse complement strand
GGCCCCCCCCGCCCCGGAGCCCGAGCTGCAACAGCCCCTTCCGCCCCTCCCCAAAATTGCCGCCCCGGTCCTGCGCCCGCCCCGCACCGCGCCGGCTGGAGGCCAATCGGCGGCCATGTCCAGGGCCCAATACCCCGAACTCTTCACCGGACGCATCAAGTACACCATTGCCAAAAAGCCCTTTACCTGAGCCAAGTACAAATGAGGCCCGTGGGGCCCCGTGAAAATCTTGCCTGAAGTTGTCCTGCCGGGCAGTGCCCGCCGGCAATAAAAAAGAGCTGGCTTATGCCAGCTCTCCGGTTCCGGCGGCCAAATGGCGGCGCCAAACAAATGCGCCTGCTACCAAGAGCAGCAAGCCCAGGGGTATCAGCCAGTCAATATTTGTGCCCGTCTTGGGCAATCCGCCCTCCTCCTCGCTTTCAGCTTCCATGAGGGCGTATTCGCTCCAGTGATCCACTTCGATGGTTACAGTGCACCTTTCTGTATCCACCGTACCGTTCTGGGCCACCCACTTCCCGGTGTCAGGGTTGTACCAGTATACATCCAGGTTATCCGGGTCGTCCACATCTGCGGGATCATAGTGGAATACCATGGTCACCTTGCCGAGGAATTCACTGACTGCGCTGCCGTCCTCCGCAGTCATGGTAAAGCTGTAGACGGAGCCAATGAATTTAAAGCCTTCGGGAGCATCGCCGTCAACCTTTTTGACGCTTACCTCCACGTTGCCGGGCAGAGCAGCGGCAAGCAACTCAATTTCCAGCTCGTTTTCCCGGACCAATTGGACGCTGCTGTCGTCTTCCAATTCAGCGAAATTGATTTGCACCGTGGTTTCATCTGCACTGCAGGAGACCAGGTTGTCCGGGGCATTGACCTTTCCGGTTCCCTTGTTGCTGATCAGCACCGGAGTCTCGGAGAAGGTATTGCCCGCCACGGTAAATTTGGTGGCATCTGTTTCTCGGCGGATGCGGATTCCGGCTATGCTTTGGTCGTTGATGACGTTAGCGACGATTTCGACCCAATCAAACACCTCGGTGGTTTCCCAAGCCTCCACCGCGACGCCGCCGTGGAGGAACCTGTTTTCCGCAATTTGGATTTCTCCAACCCGGTCGAGCAGCCGAATTGCCCAAGAATCCTGGTTGTTCAAAATGAAGGTGTTTTGGCGTATGACGGCACCGTCCACTAGTCCGAGGAATATGCCGCTCCGCACATCGGTGACGACATTGTGGCAAAAGCTCAGGGCCCTGATGATTCTGTTGGGGCTTCCGGGGTCAGCCGCCGAAGTGCTAAAGGCTACACTGTTGTCGCCGTCGCCGTCAAAAATGTTGCAGCTCATTACCAGACTCTGAATTTCGTCGGCGCCGTCGACCCAAATGGCCGTGCTCTTGGTGGAGAAAGTGAAACCTTCGATGATAACGTCATTGCTCCTCACCCAAAAGGCTCTGGCGGGTGCGGTTATGACCGCCTCCGGTCCCCGCGCGCCTCCTCCGGTGGGATTATTGTTCCAGTTGGGGCCGCGCAAGGTCAGGGACTTTGTAATGCTCAGCTGGGAGCTGAGATTGTATTCTCCGGGGTAAACCCAAACAGTAGCCCCAGCAGGAGCGGCATTGACTGCAGCAGGAAGAGTCTGGTAATATTCAGTCGTTCCGTCGTCATGGATCACCGCTATGGTTTGAAACAGCTCGCCGCCCTTGGCGGAAATATTCAGCAGCTGGTTTTCGACATACGCGCCGTTGTTGGCTGCACTGATGGCCGCAACGTCGGTGTAGTATTCGCTTTCGGTCTGGTTATTGGCAATAATGGCAATGTCCACTGCATTGTCGGCAAAGGAGTTGTCAGAAAACAACGCGTTGTGGTCGACGCACACCACCCAGCCGCGGGTATTCCTGACAAAGTTGCCTTTGACAATGCCGGGACCTTCCAGGTAAGCGGGCTGCCTGACGCTGTCAAAGATGTTGCCGACGATATTGAAATTGATCCCGGCATTGGGCAAGATAGCGCGCACAACCTCGCTGTCGCCCTGGGCATACTCACCGGTGAACTTGCAGTTCTTGATGGTGGTCCCGTTGGCTGTAATGGAGACCAAAGTCTGGCTGGTCTTGTCCGTTTTATGAATGTACAGTCCGTCCAGGACAGCCGCGGCGGCCAGTTTAAACACGGTGTGGCTGCCCGCGGTAACCAGTTCAGTGCCGAAATTCTCCGCACCTTTGATGGTGACGGGTTTGTCGACCACTATGGTTTCGGTAATAGGATACAAGCCGGCAGCCAAATGGATTACGCCGCCGTCCGCCACTTCAGTAATTGCTTGTTGAATGGCAGAAGCGGGGCCTGGAGTGACCGTGACCTCGGCAGGCGGTCCCTCAGCTCCGGCTGTCATGGGCCAGGCGGCAAAAACCATGACAAAAAGCAGACTAAAGATTAAAATGCGCTTCAATTTTCAACCCCCCCATTTAGATTTAATACAGGTCCCGGCACTCAACAGCAGTCGATTGTGTTCGCAATCACCTCCCAGGCCTCTGTCTCTGGGCTTTTTGTGAAATATATCTTAAGTGCAGGCAAAAAAAACCACCCGAAAGGGTGGGTTGACGCTTAAATAATTTTTAACTCCCTGGCTTTGTCCACAACCTGTACGCGGCGGTGCTCGCCCAGCTTGTCGTAGATGGTTTTTATGTAACCCTTGACGGTGTTGAGGGTTATCCCCAGCTGGTCGGCGATCTCTTTATTGGACATGCCCCGGGCGATCAGTTCCAGGACCTCAGTTTCCCGGGCGGTGAGGGGTTCCGCCAGGCAGGCATCTGCAGCGTTGCCGGCGGTACCCTCCACATGCCGCTGCAGCGCTCCGGTGCTGGCCAGTTGCACAGCCAGGATTTTCAGGGCCTCCCGGGACCGGGCAGAAAAGACCCCGGACATCCGGGAATTTTCCAGGTAAAGGACGCCAACGGGAATGCCCTTGTATATCAAGGGCACGGCGGCAATGGAACGGAGACCGGAACCGGCCAGGTGCGGATCATTGGCAAATAACGAAGCCGGGTCGTCGCCGTTGACCACGACGGTTTCCAGAGTCCGGGCAACATAACGGGCCACACCCCTGGCAATTCCCTGCACCTGGTCCAGGGGCATTGCCTGCATCGCGGCTTCGCCGGAGCCAGGGGTCATGGCCGCCTCGACCCAGAGATCGTCGTCCTTCTCAAAGAGAATATACCCCGTATCGGCATTAAAGCCCTTGACGGCCAGGGTCAAAAGCTCGGTCAGCTGCAAACCGTCGCCGGGTTGCCCGGCCACCTGTTCCACTACCTCATTCCAGTAAACTGCTGCGGGGTCCGGGGCAGCCTGGCCGTTATGGCCGTTACCTTCAAAGATCTTTTGCAAAACCTCAGCCAAATCATGGTGTCCGGCATCGGGACTGCCCAAAATGTCCGAATACTGCCGGTAAATTCGTTTCGCCAATACCGGCGCCCCCCACCGGGTGAAACACCGGCTGGCGTCCCTGAGGTAGGGACGGGCCAGTTTGGCCAGACCTTGCCGGGCATAGAACCTTCCCGCCAACAGGTTGGCCAGGGCTTCATTGGGCAGGCAACCCGACCGTCGCGCCGCATCTGCAGCCAGCTGATAAAGGGTCATGGCCTTGCCCCGCTGTTTCTTCAACCGGGCGGACTCCGCCGCCAAAAGCAAGTACTTGTGTGCAAAATTACCGGGGCAGGACCGGGCCCACTTTTTCATTTGGGCAAGGTTCCGCGCCAGCTGCCGCCGGTAATACCGCCTGTCGGCAGGGGGAAGGCCGGGAAGGCATTCCATGATGGCCAGAGAGTAATACAGGTTGTATTCGACGCTGTTCAAAAAGCCCATGATTGCCCCTGCCAGGGATTTCACCTTGCGGGCCGCCGCCAGGGCTTCTGCATACCTGCCGTCCAGGTAACACAGCTGTGTTTCCAGAATATAGGCGGTGGCCAGAGCGCACTGATCCTTGGCCATCAGTTCCCGGTACTCATCCCGGCGCAGCTCGGCAAGGGCCTCGGCAAATTCCGTCTGGCCGCGGAGGGCAGCGAGAACATGGGAATACAGCACGGAGTTAATGGCCAGGTTGTCGTGCCCTATGGCTTTGGCAACTTCTTTCTTTTCTTCCAGTATTTCGGCCACCTTGGCCAGCGGTTTGCCCAGCAGATAACTTACCTCCAGGATCATGCAATGGGCATACCCCATAACCATGACATTGCCGACCGCACCGGAGTGGGCTATGGCGCGCCGGAAGTATTTCAGGGCTATAGCGGCGTTGTTTGTCCAGTGAACGATAAAACAGCCGTAGACAAAATTAATGAGACAGCGGTACGTGCTGCGGGGATACTTATCCAGCAAAGCCAGGCTCACCTGGCCAAAGCGCTCACCAGCCCGGTAATCGCCCAGCACGCTCCCGGCGGTGATGGCGTAACCCAGGTAACCCATGGAACACATTTCTGTGTTGCCGTGCCGGGCAGAATGGTTGCCCGCTTTGATGATGACGTAGCTGAACAAATCCGAGTTGGCAGCCAGGGTGACTGTGCACAAACGGGAAAACAGCTCCGCAACCTTGCCCTGGGCGGGGTCGTCGGGCTCGGGCAAAGTCAGGAGGTCCTCAATTTTCTTGTTGCGCATATGCCAGCGGGAAAGGAGCAGTTCCCAGGCATAGTCCAGCATCGAAGGATTCCGGGGGATCTTTACGCCCAATTTTGCCAAGGCATTGATGCCGGTCTGAATGGCTTTATCATACTTGCCGGCGCCGGCATATAAGATTACTTTGATGGCGTAAATGTCAGCCCGATCCAGCCTGCTGCCGGCACGGGCCAGGACGGTGTCAAACAGCTCCTCCGCCGCTTCTGCCTGCCCGGTCAGGTACTGGGCCTGGGCCAGTTCCAGATGAATATCAAAAGTCAGCCGGTAATCCGTTTCCCAGGCCAGGGGATGCAGCAGTGCTTGTCCCGCCTGGAAATTTGCCAACGCAACGTCATAGGCCACCGCCGCCTTGGCCCTCCTCCCGGCCTGGAGATTGTACCGGGCCAGTTCCGTCCTCTCCTGAACAGCCGTTATCAGATCCAGACAGCGGTTAAAGTGGTCCATGGCGGCAATGATAACTTCATTGACGTCGTCGGCCCCCTGCAGCAAACTGCGCCCGATGGCAAGGTGTTTTCTTTTCTCTTCTTCTGCAGGGATGGAAGCGCAGACAGCCTGCTGCACCCGGTCGTGCAGGAAAACGTAAGTGCCGTCTGCCGTCGGGCCGGACCCGGATTCCAGTATAAGCCCCTGCAGAATGGCCGGCATCAATGCCGAGAGAATTTCTTCCTCGCTCTTTCCCCGGACCCTGGCCAAGGCGGTCAGGGAAAAGGTATTCCCCATGCAGGCTGCCCACTCCAGCGTCGCCCGGGTTTCTTCGGGAAGCCGCTGCAGCTTTTGCACAAACAGCTCCAGGACATCCGCGTCGGGCTTGATGGCGCTGATGACCTCGATATCCCACTTCCAGGCGCCGGCTTCGGCATCGAAGCGAAGGCTGCCCTGCTGGTACAGCATGTTCAGCAACTGCTTCAGAAAGAAAGGATTGCCCCCCGACTGCCGGAACAATACGTTGGCCAGGTCTGTCGAGGGGATATCCGGGCCCACCACCGCCTCCACCAACTGGCCGGCATGTCGCCGGCTCAAGGGTGCGAGGGAAAGGTGGAGTACGGGTCCGGCAAATTGCTGCAGGATTTGCTCCGGGGCAATTTCATTGTCGCGGTATGCCCCAATGACCAGCAGGTGGCTGAGCCTGGCTGCGCCTGCCAGGTAACGGATGAGCCTGAAGGTTGCCGGATCCGCCCAGTGCAGGTCGTCGACAAACACAACCAACGGCTTGTTGGGACGGGCAAATACCTGGACAAAATCCCGGAAGGCCATGAATAACCGGTTTTCCGCTTCCTTGGGCGACAGCCCATCCCTGAACGGCTGTTTGCCCATGACTTTTTCCAGTTCGGGAATGATGTCGGCGATTACCGCCCCGTTGCGCCCCAGGGCCTGGGAGAGCTGCTTTTTCCAGCTTTCCAGCTCTTCAGGGCTTCTGGTCAGCAACATTTTCAGCAGGTTGCCAAAAGCCGCCGCCAGCGGTGCGTAGGGAATGTTGCGCCTCAACTGGTCGGCTTTGCCCTTGAGGAAAAAGGATTCGCTCCCAATGCCGGGCAGCAGGCCCTCCAGCACCAGGCTGGTTTTGCCCACCCCGGGATAACCGCCGATAAGCACCATTTCAACTGCTCCGGCACTGGCCCGCTCATAAGCTGCCCGCAATGCTTCAATTTCCGTCTCCCGGCCAAACAGCCCCCGGGGCAGCTGGAAGCAGGCATGTTTGTCGGCGACGCCGATGGGGAACTCGGCCTTTCCGCCCCGGGCCAGCTCGCTGCTGCACCTGGCCAGATCCGCCTCCAGGCCCCACGCGCTCTGGTACCTCTCTTCCACAGCCTTGGCCAGCAACTTCATGATAATATCTGAAAGTACCGGCGGAACGCCGGGCTGTACGGCCCGGGGCGGCCGGGGAATTTGGGTCAGGTGGGCGCGGGTCCACTGGGCCGGGCTTTCGGCCTGCAAAGGCAGCCGGCCGGTCAGCAATCGGTACAAGATAACTCCCAGGGCATAGAGATCACTTCTCTGTTCTGCCCTGGACACAATCTGGCCGCATTGTTCGGGGGCGGTGTACGCGTCGGCCTGTTTGGTGACGGCATAACCGCTGTCGGCGCCGCAGACCGCATCGCTGAGGTTAAACAGATATACCTTTCCCGATTCCTGGGCGAAAAGGATGTTATCCAAAGTCAGGGTCCTGACAACAATGCCCATTTGGTGAAGCTGGCCGAGGATATTGGCCAACTGGATGGCCACCCTAAGAAAGGCGCCTGTATCCAGCCTGCCCACGGCGGCAAGGTGTTGCCCAATGGGAACTGCGTCGACGTCTTCCATAATCAGAGCCAGGTTTTCAGTATACTCCAGGGTCACAGGTTTGACAACACCGGGAACATTCAGCTGCCGGATTATTTTGTACTCGTGGATTAAGCGGGCCGCTTCGGTGAGGTTGGCCGCTTCTTTCTTTATGAGCTTGATCATGACAGTCCTGCGGCCAAGTATGCCCCGAAAGACCTTTACCGCATCATCTTCCCAGATCTCCTGGTATATGGTGTAGCCCTGCAAGATTCATCCTCCTTTAAATCTGTCAAATCAGTTTAATTACCACTTCTCCGCCTTTGGCGGTGCGCTCCCGGTAGACTACGCCCTTTTTCCCGGAATAGACGGCATCCATCAGCTCTTCCCTGTCCAACAGCCTGTCGTTGACCTTGAGCTTAAAATAGCCGGGGAAGATGCCGTTGAGAAACTTGATTACCCCCAGGGGGATATCAAAGGTGCATGTGCCCTTGGCCGAACTGGTTACGATGCGCAGGCGCCGGGCAGGGCTTTGCGGATCGTGGAAGGCGACAAAATTCTCTACTATTGCCTCGCCGCCCCGTCCTTCCAACGCGGCCAGCAGCTCAGCGGCCTGTTGGGGGCTGAGCTTTCCGTCCCGAACCATCTCCAGTATTTTCAGGCGCTCTTCCATGGCCTTACCCCTCCATCCAGATTTCAACGCGGTTGCCGTCTTCGGTATCTATCTCCATAACCTTGCCGGGTTCCTGACTGCTAATGACCTCGTGAACCGCGTTGAGATCTGCCTCGGCGCCAAACTTGTTGGCCCACTTAAGCAACTTGCCGGCCCACCGGGCGGGGATGCGCAGGTCGACGCGTACCTTGCCGGTATCGGGCTCGGAGACGCGGACATGCAGCCAGCGGGCGTCACCTGGCGGCTGTTCCTCCTTGCCCAGGGCATTGAGCAGGTTGGCGCCCTCTTCCGGAGTAATCTTGCCCTGGGCGACCATTTCCAGGATTTTCAATTGTTCATCTCTCATCTTCATTCACCTCTCCCCTGAGGGCATCGAGCAGTTGTTCCGCTTCGGCGATGGTTATGGCGCCTTTCTCCAGCATACTGAGTATCTTCAGGGTCTCTTCCTCCTGCTCCCGGGACTGCGCGTCATTTGGGCTCAGCTCTTCCCACAGCAACACAGCCCGGGGAACTTTGCGCGCTGTAATGATGCCGGCTCCGCTTTCAACCTGGACCAGGCCTTCGCCGCGGTTTAGAGAGCCGGTAACCAGTTCGCCTTCCTGCCAATAATCCTCCAAGCACAAATCGGCCAGGTCCTGTTTGGGTCCCTGAAACTTAAAGCGGGCGGATATATCGTCCGGCGCCTGCACCACAATTTCGCCGGAAGCGGTGCTCAGCTGCCAGCTGCCGGGATTGCCCCCGGGCAGGTCGGCAATGATGTTGCCGCCCCCGCAGTCTACGAAGACATTGCGGCTGGCAACGCCCCTGAGTTCGGCGTTGCCCCGGGCGGTATCGATATGAACCAGGCCCTGAAAAATATTCAGGGTTACGCTGCCCGCTCCGGTATCGGCTTCAACAGAGCCCGCGCTGCTTTCCACCCGCACCGCACCCGAGCAGGTATCGATGCTGAAACCGCCCCGGCAGGAGACTATTTCCACGTCGCCGGCGAAGGTGTCTATTTTCGCCTGGCCGCTGCACTGGCTGAGGTGCACGCTCCCCCCGACGCTGTCGATATCCAGGTTGCCTTCCCAGGCTTCGATGCGGGCAAAGCCGCCTCCGACGTCCAGCATCGCCTTGCCTCTGATGCCGCCCATATCTATGTCCAGTCTGTCGCCGTCGATAAAGACGTCGCTGGCCCGGGGCAGGTAGATTCTGGCTGCACAGGAACCGGAACTTTCCACCATGATTCTGTCTCCCTTTTGCCAGATCCTGGCCCCGGTGTCTTCGGTAATCCGCACCTCATCCCCGTCCCAGCCGCGGATGAAAAGAACCCCGGTGCGGACATCCACCCTTAACTGAGGACGTCCGGAACAGCGATATATATGTTCCCTGTCCATAGCGCTCCCTCCACCCGCCGCTTAGCGGAATTTCCTTCTTATCCAGCGTTCCCGGCCCAGGAAACTGGCAAGAATTTGCGCCACCCCCATGCAGCAGACCAGAAGCCAGAAGGACAGCCAAAAGGACAACTGGTAGTATATTGCTGCGACAATAACTCCGCCGATGGCGGTCATGAACAGCCCGCCCCGCAGCTTTTCATAATCTACCTGCCAGCCCCGCACCGCCGGCTTTTTGATGAGACCGGTGTGAATCAGGGTCATTTGCCGGACATGGTGCAGCACCATACCCGTCAGAATCAGAACCGCCACCGCCAACCCAAAGTAAGGGTTTAACACACAGTCAAGGACTCTTTCCAACATCAGTATCCTCCTCACTCCAGTGGATTGATCTGAATGCTGCCGTTCACCGAACGCAGATTCAACTCAATTCTGTGGCCGGCATTCTGCCAGTTGAGGGTGCCGGCCTCGACGCTGCGTCCCCCCGTCATCCGCCTCTCCTCGTAGCGGGTTTCCAGGCCGGGGTGATTGAGCCGTACGCTGCCGGAGGTGGTGCGGGCCCTGACGGCTATGCCGATGTCGTCCCGCATCGGCAATTGCACCACGATGCGGCCGTTGACAGTTTCCAGGCGCATATTGCTGTCCTCGGCAATGTTGACCAGGGTGATGCTGCCGTTGGTGGTCTTGGCGTCAACCCGGCCCAGCCCGCCGTCCAGGCGCAGGCTGCCGTTGATGGTGCGGACGGTGATCGCTTGGCCGCTGGTCTTGCTGAAACGCACCGACCCGTTCATGGTCCGGGCGTCAAATTCATCCATATCTATACCGCCGATATCCAGGCTGCCGTTTTTGCTGTGGGCCAGGCCGCTGTACACCCTGGCCCGGGGGAGCAACAAGCGCAAAGAAACGCTGACCCTGTTGCCCAGGTTGCGGCTCTCCTGATCCCCCGCACGCAGCGTATGCCCGTCAAAATCAGCGAAGCGCATCCCGGACACCATGGCTTCGGCCTGCTCCCGGGTCCCGGCGATAACCTTTTTCACAATTTCCAGGCGGAACTCTTCTTCATCCCAGGCGTCGATGCCAATGCTGCCGTTGCGCACATCCAGTTCCAGCCTGGGCCTGTCGGTGCTGAACTGCCCGGAATGGCTCTCCTCCAGGACAATCCTGCCGGTGTCGCCGAATGAAAAGCTGAAATTGGACAACCCGGAACGGATGGTCTCCACGATTTCGCCGACAATGGACCGGGGCTCCCCGCGGCCCAACCGGGGCTCCTGGCGCCCAGGCTGCCCCGCCTGGCCGTCGCGGAGGGCCTCCAGCAGGCGCTGGGCCTCATCCACGGTGATTTTGCCTTCCCGCAACATGTCGAGGATAATCCTTTGTTCTTCGGACATGGATTTACCGCCCTCCCGGTTTTAAAGCTTCCGCAAAAGGGCAATGGCCTCTTCAGAAGTGATGTTGCCCTGGTTGAGGTCTTCGAGGATGGCCTTGCGCTTTTCCTTGACTTCGGGGTCATCGGTGGGAACAGGCAGGGTCCGGTAACCCAAAGACTCGATCAGCGTTTCCAGACGGCTGCGCACCGTAGGATAGGAAATGCCCAGCTCCTTCTCGACCTCCTTGATGTTGCCCCTGCACTTTATAAATACCTCGGCAAAGGCCTTTTGGTCCGCAGGAAGCTGGCAAAACTTACAGACTGCAAAACGGCCTTCGATGGTTGTATGGCAGTGGGGACAATGCAGCCTGGTTACATCCAAACCGGAATTGCACACCGGGCACCTGCCCAGCATTTGGTTGCGCACATATTTCACTCCTTTCGGCTCGAAATCAGCGTATCCTCTTTTCCGCTTCTTACTTATATTATAGCCGTTGCCCGGCATCCCCGCAACCTAAAGTTTAATTTTTTTCAAGTGAGCTTTAAAAAATTTAAGGGCGGCCTTGCCGCCCCGGGTAGCCGCCCGAAACACCCCTTATTTTTCTTTGCGAAACCACTTGTATATCTCTTCTGCCACCGGCCAGGGAATGCCGGGAACCGAGGCTATTTCCGCCACGTCCTTGGTCCGCAGCTGGTGCAGGCTGCCAAAGGCTCTGAGCAAAGCCGTGCGCCGTGCCGGGCCGACTCCTGGGATCTTTTCCAGCTCCGAAGCCAGTGTGGACTTGGTGCGCAGCCGCCGGTGATAGGCCACGGCAAAGCGATGGGCCTCGTCCCGGATTTGCTGCAGCAACTTCAGGGCGGGATTGTCCCGGTCCAGGACGACGGGCTGGCTGCGGCCCGGAACGAATATTTCCTCTTCCCGCTTGGCCAGGCTGATGACATTTACGTCGTCAAAGCCCAGCTCGCGCAACTGGGCCAGGGCAGCCGCGAGCTGCCCCTTGCCCCCGTCGACGACCACCAGACCCGGGATGTGGTTGAAACCGGCACGTCCTTCCCTGGCCGCCTCAAAGCGGCGGCGGATGACCTGGGCCATGGAAGCAAAATCGTCGGGGCCCGTCAGCCCCCGGATTTTATAGCGCCGGTACTTGCTCCGGGCAGGGCGCCCGTGTTCAAAAACCACCATGGAAGCCACCGTCTGCTCGCCCTGGAAGTGGGAGACGTCGTAACATTCCATGCGCACCGGCAATTTGGGCAGGCCGAGGGCGTCGGCCAGCTGTTGCAAGATGACCTTGCCCTCTTCCTTGTCAGCCCGCTGCGCCCGCAGGTCGGCCTCCATGTGGGCGGCCAGGTTTTTCTCGGCCATTTCCATCAGCATGCGCTTTTCCCCCCGGCGAGGGACGCGCAACAACACCGGACCCTGGCGTTTGGCGCTGAGCCATTCCATCAGCGCATCGCTGTCGGCGGGCAGAACGGAAACCAGGATTTCCCGGGGCAGAAGAGAAGTCCCCGCGTAATAATCCCGGATAAAGGCCGACAAGGCCTCTTCTTTCTCGGCAAACTCCTGGTGCTCAAAGCTGTGGTATTCATTGCCCAGCACCTTGCCACCCCGCACTATGAGAAGCTGGGCCGCCGCCAGGTCGGGGCCGACCCCCACCGCCAGCACGTCCAGGTTCCAGCGCTGGTTGGTGACAATGCGCTGGCGGGTGGTGAGCTTGGCCAGGGCGTCGAGCTGATCCCGAAGCTGGGCCGCCTTTTCAAACTCCAGGTTCTCGGCGGCCCGTTCCATTTCCCGGCGCAGGGAGTCTTCCAGTTCCTGATGCTTTCCCTCCAGGAACAGAATGACCTGATTCAGCAGTTGCCGGTACTCCTCAGGGGTAACCCGCCCCTGACAGGGAGCGCGGCAGCGGCGGATGTGGTAGTTGAGGCAGGGCCGTTTCTTACCCCGCCAGTCGGCGCAAGTGCGCAGGGGAAAGAGTTTGTTGGCCAGTTTCAAAGTGTCGTTGACCACCCCGGCGTTGGGGTAGGGGCCAAAGTACCGGGCCTTGTCCCGCTGCATTTTGCGCACAATTTCCAGGCGCGGGAATTCGTCGGCCAGGTCCAGTTTTATATAGGGGTATTCTTTGTCGTCTTTTAGGCGCACGTTGTAGCGGGGGCGGTGCTTTTTTATGAGCTGGCTCTCCAGCAGAAAGGCTTCCACTTCGGTTGCGGTAAGGATGTAATCCAGGTCGGCAGCCGCCCGCCGGATGGCCAGGACCTTGGGCTGAGGGTCGGCGGCGTCGCCAAAGTAGGAGCGTACCCGGTTGCGCAGATTCTTGGCCTTGCCCACGTAAATTACCTCCCCGTCAGCGTCCTTGAAGATGTAAACGCCGCTGCCGGTGGGCAAAGTCTTGGTTTTTTCCAGCAGTTCCACATTCGCACCCCCTTACACCATAATTATACCATTTCCCGCGCCCTTCAGCTTCCCCGCAAAGCGGGCAAAAAAAGGGAAAGCCCCGACCGGCCGCGGGGCTTTCCGCCAACAATGACGCTGCTTACGAGACCCTTTCCTCCGGGTACACCTCGCCGTCCTGCATGCGCAGCACCACATCGGCGTGGGCGGCGACGGCGGGGTCATGGGTGACGATGATAACGCAGCAGTTGCGCTCGCAGGCCAGGTCCTTCAACAGCCGCACTATGTTCTCGCTGTTCTCGGTATCCAGGTTGCCGGTGGGCTCGTCGGCCAGGATGACCTTGGGCTGCGTGACAATTGCCCGGGCAATGGCAATGCGCTGCTGTTCGCCGCCGCGGAGCATGGCGGGAAAGCGCTTGAACACCTCTTCCGTCAGGCCCACCTGCTTCCGATTATCGCTTTATATACACGGGAACCTGGCGGAAGCAACGGTTTAGTGTGAACAATTCAATGCCGACTGACAATATTCCTTTTTTTACATACGCCCTTAAAAATCTGAAACATAATAACGGCAGCCCTGTGCACCAGGGCTGCTGCAGAAGCTTCACCCCTTTTCCCGCGGAACAGTCGCCAAAAAAAATCCCCCGGAATTCAGGGGATTGATTTTGCTTCGCCATGCCGCGGCTGCAGGCGCTTTAGTCCATGGGAATGGGCCTTTCGTTATAGTCCTCGTCAAACTGGATGAGGCTGGCGAAATCGTGCAAAAAGCTGCGGCGTTCTTCGGCAGACAGGTCCAGGAAGCGCCGGAAGTTGTCCAGGCTCATGCGCCCGGCGGCAAACAGCAGCTCGGTATAGGTTTTGGGGTCGATGCCGTATTCCCGCTCCCACTGCGCCAGCTTTTTATACCCGTAGTAGTACGTAGTAAAGTAGCCAAACATGTTTTCCTGGGCCCGGACCTGCCCCCGGGCGGTGTCCCGGTCAAAATCCATCTCGTCGATGTAGAGCTGGACCACGTCCCGGATGGGCCTGCCGAAATAGCGGAGCATGAGGTCGGCTTTGATGCGCACCGCCGTGTGGTGGCGCCGGTACGCGACAAACAGCGGGTAGAAGGTATCTTCAGCGAAGACGAACTCAAAGAGTTCTTCCGACCGGTGGGCCGTGCCCTCGGTAATGGGTGTGTGTTTGGCCCCGCGCTTGAGGGTTTCGGGAATGGGGTCCAGGGTGGTGCGGACAAACTGGACGTGGTGGCCGGGATAGGCTTCGTGCACGGTGTTCATCTTAATCCACCCGTCGGTGACGGCCTTAAAATTGTAATTGTTGAGGAACATGTTGCCGATAAGCGGCCGGCGCCGGGGACAGCCGCCGCCGTAGCCGCCCCAGGGATAGGAATCCTTGATAATCTCGGGCACGGTGGTCACCCGGCAGTCCTCTTCCGGCAACCGGACGTAAGCCCTGGCCGCAGCCTTGGTGCGCCGGATATAGGCGCGGCCCCGGGCCAGCATCTCTTCGGGGGTGTCGGCAGGACCGGCATACTTGAGCAAGATGGCGTTGATCTGGCCCATGGTGTCCTTGGGGTCGGGGATGTCCAGCTTGCGGGCAATGGCAAAGACCGCGTTGCGGGTCTTCTCGATCTCCTCCTCGTGCCAGTCCAAAAGTTCCTGCAATACGACGCCGTGCTCGTTATACAAGCGGTCGGCATAGACCTGGGGATCGACGGCCAAAATGCTGTCCTCGTCGGTGTCGGCGGGAAGGGCAGCGGTTTTCAGCAGGTCCTCCAGACGGCCCTGCATTGCCTTGCACTGGTCGGCAAAGGCCTGCAGCCGTTGGGCCAGCTCGGCCTGGCGCCGGCCGTCCAGGCCGGGGAACCGGTGCGCCGCCCTTTGGGCATGGCAGGAAAAAGTGGGCACCAGCTTCTTGCACACCGCCAGGGCTTCCGCCAGATCATCGGGCGCCACGGTGTCCAGCCACTGGAACACGGCGTCGAACATTTCCCGGCTCTGGCCCAGCCGGGCAATGGCCTTTTCGGCCCGGACCGATTCGGAACGCGAATCCTTGTCGGGGTTGGAAAGGTTTTCGTACCACCACATGAAGCCTCTCAACAAGGCGGCGGGGCGGGTAAACTTGTCCTTCAGGTTGGCCTCCAGCTTGCGCAGGAAATCGGTCATGTGGGCCTTGACCAGGTCAAAGGCGCCGTCGGGAGCAGGCAGGGCTGCGCACCGTTCCTTCAGCGCCGCCAGTTGTCGCTCGGCCTCGGCGCGGGCGCCGGGTCTGGGGATGAACAGGTCGGGGGCGCTGTCGCCGTTGTTGAGCATGTCGTCCAGGCGGGCGATGTCGGCATCCAGCCTGCGGTAAGTGAGAATGAGGTCCCGGTCTTTCATTTTATTGCCTCCTCTGTGCTTGATTCGGATTCGGCCAGCCCCAGCACCGGAGCCAGGAAGCGGCCGGTGTGGGATTGGGGATTGCGGGCCACTTCTTCGGGGGTGCCGGTGGCGATTATCCGGCCGCCGTTGTCGCCCCCTTCGGGGCCCAGGTCGATGATGTAGTCCGCCGTCTTGATGACATCCAGGTTATGCTCGATAACCACCACCGTGGAACCCTCGTCCACCAGGCGGTTGAGGACCCGGAGCAGGCGGTAGACGTCGTCGATGTGCAACCCAGTGGTGGGTTCGTCGAGGATATAGATGGTGCCGCCGTTGGACCTGCGGCTGAGTTCGGTGGCCAGCTTTACCCGCTGGGCCTCGCCTCCCGAGAGGGTGGTGGCGGGCTGGCCCAGGCGGATGTAGCCCAGCCCTACATCGAAGATGGTCTGGAGCTTGCGCCGAATCCTGGGGATGTTGGCGAAAAACTCCAGGGCCTCTTCCACCTGCATGTTCAGGACGTCGGCAATGGACTTACCCTTGAACTTGACCTGCAGGGTCTCGCGGTTGTAGCGGAGGCCGTGGCAGACCTCGCAGGGCACGTACACATCGGGCAAAAAGTGCATCTCAATCTTGACTATGCCGTCGCCTTTGCAGGCTTCGCACCTGCCTCCCCGGACGTTGAAACTGAACCGCCCCGGCTTGTACCCCCGGGCCTTGGCTTCATTGGTTTCGGCGTAGAGGGCGCGAATGAGGTCAAATACACCGGTGTAGGTGGCGGGGTTGGAGCGGGGTGTTCTGCCGATGGGAGACTGGTCGATTTCTATAACCTTCTGGATGTGTTCAACGCCTTCCAGGCCGTCGTGAGCGCCGGGTTTGACCCTGGCCCGGGAAATCCTCTGCGCCAGGGCCTTGTACAGCACCTCGTTGACCAGGGAGCTCTTGCCCGAGCCAGACACGCCGGTGACACAGATAAATTTATGCAAAGGAAAGACCACGTCCAGGTTTTTGAGGTTGTTTTCCCGGGCGCCCCGCACGATGAGGTATTGGCCGTTGCCGGGACGGCGCCGGGCAGGGACAGGAATGGAACGGGCGCCGCTGAGGTACTGGCCGGTGATGGATTCCGGCACTTTTTTGATGTCCTCCAGGGTGCCCTGGGCGACAATCCGGCCCCCGGCGGCCCCGGCCCCCGGTCCCAGGTCGACGATCCAGTCGGCAGCCCGCATGGTCTCCTCATCGTGCTCCACCACGATGAGGGTGTTGCCCAGGTCCCGCAGGCGCTTGAGGGTGGCCAGGAGACGGGCGTTGTCCCGCTGGTGCAGGCCGATGCTGGGCTCGTCCAGGATGTAGAGAACGCCGGTGAGCCCCGAGCCAATCTGGGTGGCCAGGCGGATGCGCTGGGCCTCGCCGCCGGACAGGGTGCCGGCGGCCCGGTCCAGGGTCAGGTAGTCCAGGCCGACGTCCGCCAGGAAGCCCAGGCGCTCGTCGATTTCCCGCAGAATTAGGCGGGCGATAAGCCGCTCCCGGGGGGTAAGCTCCAGCTGTTGAAAGAATTTCCGGGCCTCCCCCACCGAAAGGGCGGTAACCTGGGCTATGTTTTTGCCCCCCACCAGCACAGACAGGCTCTCGGGTTTGAGCCTTTTGCCGGCGCAGGCGGGACAGGGGCTGTCGCTCATGAACTGCTCCAGATACTCCCGGACATCGGCGGAGGATGTTTCCCGGTATCTGCCCTTAAGCCAGTTGACGGCGCCCCGGTAGCGCGCCTTGTATGTCCTGGGCGCCACCCGGCGGTTGGGCGCATAGGTTACGGTATATATCCCGTCGGCGCCGTAGAGAATGATGTCCCTCTCTGCGGCGCTGAGCTGACCCACGGGCTTGTCGGGGTCAATGCCCTGGGCCGCCGCCACCTCCCGGAGCAACAGCATGTAGTAGGAATCGGGGGCGCTGCTCCAGAGGGCGACGCCTCCCTGATTGATGCTCTTGTCGGGGTCGGGCAGGATCAAATCCGGGTCGGGCTGGCGGTGATAACCCAAACCGGTGCATTCGGGACAGGCGCCAAAGGGGCTGTTGAAGGAGAACATCCGGGGGGAAATCTCCTCAAAGCTGAAGCCGCACTGGCTGCAGGCAAAGTTTTGGCTGAAGGTGATGTCCTGGCCTTCTTCGGGCAAGTTGATGAAGACGATGCCGCCGGAGAGTTTCAGGGCCGTTTCCAGGGAATCGGCCAGGCGCTGGGCGATGGACGGCCGCACCACCAGGCGGTCGACCACCACCTCGATGTTGTGCTTTTTGTTCTTTTCCAGCTCAATTTTCTCTTCCAACAAGCGCACTTCTCCGTCCACCCGCACCCGGACATACCCGTCCCTGGCCAGGCCTTCCAGGAGCTTGGCGTGCTCGCCCTTGCGGCCCCGGACCACCGGGGCCAGCACCTGGATTCTGGTCCCCTCCGGATACTGGAGGATGGCGTCCACCATTTGTTCCACCGTCTGCTGGCTGATGGGAATGGCGCAATTGGGACAATACGGCCGGCCGACCCGGGCAAAGAGGAGGCGCAGGTAATCGTAGATTTCCGTTACCGTGCCCACAGTGGAGCGGGGGTTGCGGCTGGTGGTCTTCTGGTCGATGGAGATGGCCGGCGACAGGCCCTCGATGGAATCGACGTCGGGTTTGTCCATCTGGCCCAGGAACTGCCGGGCATAGGCCGACAGGGATTCAACGTACCGCCGCTGCCCCTCGGCGTAAATGGTGTCAAAGGCCAGGGAGGACTTGCCCGAACCGCTGAGGCCCGTCATGACCACCAGGGCGTCCCGGGGAATGTCTACGTCGATGTTTTTCAGGTTGTGCACTCGGGCTCCTCTGACTGAAATATATCTTGCCATGTCGCTTCATTCCTTGCTCTTGAGGTTTATGATAATATCCCGCAGGTACGCGGCCTGCTCGAATTCCAGGGCCTTGGCGGCCTGGTGCATTTCCTTTTCCAGGCGCTTGATTAAGCGCGCCTTTTCTTCCCTGCTCATGTCCTTGCGCTCAAAGCTGTACTTGGCGCTTTCTTCGGCGACCTTGGTGGCCTCGATGACGGCGCGGATATTCTTCCTGACGGTCTGGGGCACTATGCCGTGGACCTTGTTGTATTCCATCTGCAGCTGGCGGCGGCGCATGGTTTCCTCCACCGCCCGCCGCATGGAATCGGTGACCTGGTCGGCATACATGACCACCCGCCCGTTGACATTGCGGGCCGCCCGGCCCATGGTCTGGATCAGGGAGCGGTCGGAGCGCAGGAAGCCCTCTTTGTCGGCGTCCAGGATGGCCACCAGGGACACCTCGGGCAGGTCCAGGCCTTCCCGGAGCAGGTTGATGCCCACCAGGACGTCAAACTCGCCCCGGCGCAGGTCGCGCACGATGGCCATACGCTCCAGGGTTTCGATGTCGGAGTGGAGGTAGCGCACCTTGACGCCGGCTTCCCGGAGGTAATCGGTGAGGTCCTCGGCCATGCGCTTGGTCAGGGTGGTGACCAGCACCCGTTCGCGCATTTGGACGCGCTGGCGGATTTCTTCCAGGAGGTCGTCCACCTGGCCCTCCACCGGCTTGATGACCACTTCCGGATCCACCAGGCCGGTGGGACGGATGATCTGCTCCACCACCCGGGCGCTGTGCTCCTGCTCGTAGGGGCCCGGAGTGGCGCTGACGTAAATGGCCTGGGGCACCAGGGCTTCGAACTCCTCGAAGGTGAGGGGACGGTTGTCCAGGGCAGATGGCAGGCGGAAACCGTGTTCCACCAGCACCGTCTTCCTGGCCCGGTCGCCGTTGTACATGCCCCGGATCTGGGGCAGGGTGACGTGGGACTCGTCCACCACCACCAGGAAATCTTTGGGGAAGTAGTCGATCAGGGTGTCGGGTCTGCTTCCCGGCGGGCGCAGGGCCAGGTGCCGGGAGTAGTTTTCAATGCCCTGGCAGAAACCCATTTCCTGGATCATTTCCAGGTCGTAACGGGTGCGCTGCTCCAGGCGCTGGGCCTCCAGGAGCTTGCCCTGGCTTCTGAAGTAAGCCAGGCGCTCCTCCAGTTCGGCCTCGATGTTGGCGATGGCCTGGTCCAGGCGGTCCCGGGAAGTAACGTAGTGGGACGCGGGAAATATGGCAGCATGGCTGCGAATGCCCAGGATCTCCCCCGTCAAGGTATCGATTTCTGTAATGCGCTCAATTTCATCGCCGAAGTACTCCACCCGCAGCGCCCGGTCGCTGTGGCCGGCGGGGAAAATCTCCAGCACGTCGCCCCGGACCCGGAAGGTGCTGCGGTCAAAGCCTATGTCGTTGCGCACGTACTGCATCTCCACCAGGCGGCGCAAAACCTGGTCCCGGGGATACTCCCGGCCCACCCGCAGGGAGAGAACGTGCTTGCGGTATTCCTCGGGGGAACCCAGGCCGTATATGCAGGAAACGCTGGCCACTATAATGACGTCGCGGCGCTCAAAGAGGGCGCTGGTGGCGGAGTGGCGCAGTTTGTCAATTTCCTCGTTGATGGAGGCGTCTTTTTCAATATACGTATCGGTGTGCGGTATGTACGCCTCAGGCTGGTAGTAATCGTAATAGCTGACAAAGTACTCCACGGCATTTTCGGGGAAAAACTCCTTGAATTCGCTGCACAACTGGGC
>JAAYIH010000017.1 GCA_012523545.1 Bacillota bacterium | reverse complement strand
GGCACTCCCCGTTTCTGGCATTCCCAGGCAACTTCGATGGGGGCGCCGTTGCGGCCGGAGTTGGAAATGACAATCATCACATCGTCTTTGCCAACCTGGTGGTAGTCCACAATGATCTTGCCCCAGCCCTCCATGCGCTCGGTGTACTCGCTTTTAATGACCTGGGTGTCGCCGGTGAGGCTGGGTTCCAGGATGGCGTTGACGGGAGCGAGGCCGCCGGCCCGGTAGACGATTTCCTCGGCCACCATGTGGGAGTGGCCGGTGCCAAAGGTGTGGATGAGGCCGCCCCGGGCGATGGCCTGGGCCGCCATTGCCCCGGCCTGACGAATTTTGTCTGCCTGAGTGTGCTGGACCTTCTAACTGATGCGCCCTTGGTACTTTGCCCGCAGGGCTTCATTGCGCTGATCGGCGCCTTCAACATTCTGGCTCAGGTAGACCGGAGGTTCATAGCCCCTCTCCAGGAGCAGGCGCAGGATTTCGGCATTGAGGGACTGGGCGATGAAGACATTGGCCACCGAAGAACCGCCGCAGACCTTCACCGGGATGCGGGGATCTGAAAGGATGGCATCGCCGTAGGGGCAGCAGTTGTCGATGACGATGTCGGCAATTTCAAAGAGGCGCCGGCCTCCGGGATGCCGGGACTTGGACTTGCTGGAATGGTCCAGCGAGGTGACGGCGATGAGGGGCAGGTTGCGACGCTTGCACTCCAGGGCAATTTCTACCACGGAGCCATTGATGCCGGAGTTGGAGCAGATGATGAAGGCGTCCTGGGGCCGGATATCGTGGAGCTTGAGCAGGTTCAGGCCGTTTTCCGGTTTGCGCTCGGTGGTGGGTTCCTTCAGCTCTTCATAGGACATATCGCCCCTGAGGGCCAGATCATCGAGAAGGACGGCGTTGAAGGGTACCATGCCCCCGGCCCGATGGGCAAGTTCGATGGCAAAGGCCTTGGAATGGCCAGGTCCAAAGATGTGTACCACCCCGTCCCGGGCGATGGAATCAGCCAGGACGGCTGCAGCTTTCTTGATATTGGGTAACTGCTCAGAGTACAACCGGTCGATGATCTTTCTGGCTTCGGCGAAGAACAGTTCGGGCTTGATGGTCGTCATGATCGTCCTCCTCAATCTAGCGTGGTGCGGATTAAGTGCTGGGCGGACTTGCCGGGTGTCTTATGCCATACTCCCCGGACACAGCAGTGGCTGACCCGGTAATCGCCATCCAGGACAGTAATGTCGGCATCCTTGCCGGCTTCCAGGCTGCCCTTCCGGTCCAGAACCCCTGCCACCCTGGCCGGATTGGTGGCGGCCAGGCGGGCCGCCAGGATCGGGCTGTGGCCCAGGGTCTCCACAATGGTCTGGAACCCAACGGGCAGCAGGCAAGTGCTGCCGGCAATGGTGCCGTCTTCTTGTCTGCTCACGCCTCGCTGGTCAACATTGATCTTTCTGTGCAGGAATTCATAATCCCCGGCGGGCAGGCCCGAGGCAATGATGGCATCGGAGATGAGGTAGAGGTTGTCCTGCCCCTTGCAGCGCAGGGCAATTTCAATGGCCAGGGGGTGGACGTGGATGGCGTCGGCAATGATCTCGCAGACCACCCGGTCATCGGTGAGGTAGACGCCCAGGGCCCCGGGCTCCCGATGGTGGAGTCCGGTCATGGCGTTGTACAGGTGATTGGCCACGGTGATGCCGGCGTCGATGCCCTGTCTCATCATGTCGGCGCTGGCGGCAGTGTGGCCCCCAGCCACCACGTAGCCCCGCCGCCGCAGTTCGCCAATGAGTTCTAAACCACCGGGAAGTTCCGGAGCTATGGTGATGCGCCTGATCAGGCCGGGGGCCTCTTCTTCAAAGCGTTCCAGGACCTCCAGACTGGGCAAGAGCAGGTATTCTTCCGGCATTGCGCCCTTCCGCTCTTTATTGAGGAAGGGCCCTTCCAGGTGGATGCCGATTATCTCCGCTCCGGTTTCCTCCCCTTGGGTCCTTTGGGCCTCGGCGGCCTGCCGGATGGCCCTCAGGCTGGCCAGAAAGAAATTGATTTCCGAAGTCGCCGGTGTCGGATAGAAGGCGGTTACGCCATTATCGGCGAGGATCCTGGCCATGTTCAGGGTGGATTGTTGGGTGCTGGTATCCCAGCCTCCGGTGCCATGGATATGGAGGTCGATAAATCCGGGAAGGATCAGGTGGTCACCCACATCGATATTTTCAAGCTCCCGGGGGGCTGGGCCGGAATTTACAGACACGATTTTGCCGGTATCGATGAGGATGTGCCCCGAGATGATTGCATCGGGGGTGACGATTCGGCTTCCGGAAAGGGTAAATTTGCTGGAGATGGGGTTCACGTCCTTTCACTTTTTCGGAAGACTGCCAGCTCTGGCAGTCGATCCAGGTAGGGCTCTGCCATGCGGGCATTGTACTCGGCGCTCCCGTCCAGGTTTCCGCTCATGAGGACGGGAACGTCTTTTCCTGCAGCAGCCAACATCTCAATGACCTCGGCGATGAGGGCCTGAATTATATAGACGCCGGTGAGGGTGGAAGTGGCGCAGAAGGGCGCTTCCACTCCTGGTCGGGAGAGAATGGCGTCTCCGGGAACGCCGCAATTATCGATGACCACGTCGGCCAGTTCATATAGCTTTTTGCCGCTCTCATGCCGGGACTTGACCTTTTGGGTGTGGGCCATGGAGGTGATGGCGATTACCTTCAGGCCTTTCTCCCTGGCCAGCATGGCAGTTTCAATGGGAACCGCATTGCGGCCAGAGTTGGATATGATGATAATCGTCTCGCCCTTTTTCAGGGGTTGGCTGGTCAGGAGGGCCCGGGCCAGACCGGGCACTTTCTCTACGGCGCTGCTCTTGGCGGCGCCCTCGTGGAGCAGCAATCCCGGCTCCAGAATGGCGTTGACGAAAATCAGGCCGCCGGCCCGGCTGTACGCCTCTTCGGCGATGATCTGCGAATGCCCGGTGCCGAAGACGTGGAGCAGTCCGCCGGCGTTGATGGATTCGGTAATCAGGGCGGCAGCCTGGCGGATCTTGTCCAATTGGGTTTCCCGCACCTTGGCCAGAAAGTCCAGGGATTTTTCCATGAATAGCGAAGCGGACATATAATCTAATCACTCCTTTCCCAGCGCCTGCAGGGCCTGAACCACTGCAGAGACCAGGTTTTCCCCAAAGCCCGGGGCCAGGGGGGTGAGCAGGGCCTCATACCCGCCTTCCCGATACGCTTCCCGGTGGGGAATGTAGTTGATGTAGCCGTTGCTATACCCGGCGATAATGGTCTTTGCCAAGGGGGACCGTTCTTTGATGGCCCGGCCAAGGCTGGAAAAGAGCTCGCCGGGAATGCTGACCAGCCCCACGTCGCCGAGGCGCCAGAGACTGAGCTGGACTTCCCTGTCCAGGGTGGTCAGGACCTTTTCCAGTTCTTTCTGAAACAGCGCCCCTTCGAGGCCTGTCTGAGCCTGGCGCAGTTCCCCGGGAGTGGCGCCGGCCCTTTTCAGTTCCTCCAAACGCCCTTGCCAGCGGGCAATTTCTGCCTCGGCCTGGGCCAGCTCCACACCTTGCTTTGCTTCCACGGGTACGGTGATGGTCAGGGCGGCCAGGTCAGCATCGGTAAAGCTTAGTCCCGCCGCCAGGCTGGCAGCGGCTGCGCCCAGGATGGTGCCCAGGCGCCCTGCCTCGGCATGACTCTGCTGGCGGCGGGTAAAGCGGGTGCTGATGTCGCCGCAGGCGCCATTGATGAAGCCAGCCACAGTCCCGGGGAAGAGGGCTTTTAGCACTTGCGCCGCCGCCCCGGGATAGTCCGGGGTAATCAGGAGGTTGTCGGCGCCCAGTACCGTGGGATGGCAGGCGAAGTTATAGAGGAGGGCCTTGATGGCCCCGGCACTGTTTTGAAAACCCAGGACAATCAACTCCTGGTCTGCAGCTTCTCCGGGATTCCGCCGGTTGGCGCCGATTCCATGGACCTGGGTGGAGGCAAATCCTGCCCGGACCTCCTCTTGGTTTTCCCAGGCCTGGAGCAGGACCCCAGCCAGGGCCTTGCCCAGCCAATTTATGTACTCGGGATCCGGCGGATTGCCCAGGAAAGGGGTGAGGGCGGGACCCGAGTGGGTATGACTGCAGCTGATAATGATATTTGCCGGGTCAATGCCCGTCAGCCTGCCAGCCATTTCCCGAATCTGCCAGGCTTGCTCCCTGTCCAACATCAACAAATCGGCGGTAATCAGACCCAGGCTCAAACCCCCATGGCTGAAGACAAATCCCCGGGCATGGAGAGGAGAGGCGATGGTCCGGGCCGGTTTCTGACGCTGAGCGTAGCCGTCCAGGTGAATGGGGACATGGGGGGTGATATCTGTTTCGCTGCAACCAACTTGCATTACAAGCCCTTCTTTTCCATGAGCTGAATAAAATCCTGGGCCGAATCTGAGGTCATCATCTGGAAGTTGAGCTTGCCTACCTTTGCGGCGATGGCCCGGTACACCGGAGCCTGCTCCTTCGTCACAGCTACAGAGCGGGTGACATGGACGGGTTTTGTCCCTGGCAGCATGGCCTGGTTGCCCACATTGACTTCCCTGGGCTCAACCCCGGCTTCCAGCAGGGCCAAGGCGTCTTCGGGAAACTTGGCGATGATCATAATCTTTTCTTTCTCGGCCGCTTCGCTCTTGACATATTCGGCGGTATCGGCAACAGAAAGGACTGAGGTCTTTATCCCTCGGGCTGCCTGGGGCAAGAGCATTTTTTGCACGGGATCTTTGGCAACCTTGTCATTGGTGCAGATCAAGTGGTCTGCTCCCAGGCTGTTTACCCAGGCCACTGTGACCTGGCCGTGAATCAGGCGGTTGTCAATCCGCAGGTGAATAACTGCCAATCTCTTTCCTCCCTTACTCTTAAGAAAATATCTCGGAGAACTTGCGCACACCCTGGCTGACAGCAGCGATACAGGTGTCCGCAACAGCGGGCAGGTCCTGGCCCATCCGGGCAGTGAGGGCTTCCAGAAGCATGGGCAGGCTGACCCCGGTCACCACTTCGACATTGAGCTTGTCACTGACCAGATAAGCCGCCGCATTGGCGGGGCTGCCGCCAAATAAATCTGCCAGGATCAGGACACCTTCCCCGCAGTCCAGCCCCTTGACCTCGGCGCGGATGATCTCCTGAAATTCTTCAGGACTTTGCTGGGGCTGGAGGCCTACTGCCTGAAATTGCCCCTGCTGCCCCATGATCATCTCTGCGGCATCCTTGAGGCCAGCGGCCAGGGAGCCGTGGCTGATTACCAGAATTCCAACCATCTCAAATCGTCCCAACTATTTCAGTATATTAGCACGGTGGGGTGGGATATATCCACCCCACCGCGTATAGATTATCCAGTAACTGACGGGATAATCAATTTAGAAGAAGCCGATGATGCTGCCTACAAAGGCGATGACCACCAATGCCAGCAGAACCTGAAGGGGCTTCCACTTGCGGCCCTTGAGGAGCCAGTAAGCCAGACCAACCAGGGCGATGGGGATCATGTAGGGCAGGATCTGGTCCAGAACGCTCTGGAGCTGGACGACGTTTTCTGTCAACTCGCCATCGACCTCGACAGTCTGGGTGAACTTCAGGGCGGTGCCCAGGCTGAGGATGCTGGGGATAAAGCCGCCAATGACGGTAACGCCCACTATGGTGGCCGTCTCGGTGAGGCGGGCCAGGAAGCCGCCGCCAGATACCGCGGTGACCACGTTCATGCCCTGACGGTAGCCCAGTTTAAACAGGCCGTACTGGACTGCCAGGCCCCAGAAGAGGCCGAAGGCAATCATCAGCCAGAAGCCTACCATGCTGCCTTGCATGGCCAGGCTGGCGGCAAAGACGCCAATCAGGGGGCGGGTCAGGATGGCGTAGAGGGTGTCACCAATGCCGGCAAAGGGGCCCATGAGGCCAACCTTCAAGCTGTCCACTGCGTCGCCGTCGGCGCCTTCTTCTTCCATAGCCGCTGTGGCGCCGATGATGGCTGCGCCCATGGGAGGATGGGTGTTAAAGAAGGCCAGGTGCCGCTGCACGGCTGCGATGAGCTCGTCCTTGCCCTTCTTGACCTTTTCCAGAATGGGGAGCATGCTCCAGGCATAGCCCAGAGCCTGCATGCGCTCGTAGTTCCAGGACCACTGGAAAGTCCAGATATAGCGCCACATTGTCCTCCGAGCTTCTTTGGTCATTTGCTTCTTGTCGGTATTAGGCATTCTCAGTCCCTCCCTTCACCTGCATGTAGAGGACTGCCAGAGCGATGGCGGCAATGGCGATGCCAATGACGGGAACCTTGAGGTAGGCAAAGAGAACGTAGCCGATGGCCAGGAAGGGCAGGTATTTTTTCACGGGCAGCTGCCCCAAGAGCAGGGCAAAGCCCAAGGCAGGCAGGATTCTACCGGTGGTCTGCATGCCAGCCATGAACCATTCCGGCATCCATTCTGTAAAGGCGATGACGGCATCCTGGCCAAGCCAGATAGCCAAGAATACGGGGATGGCCCGGGTCAGGCCCCAGGGGATGTGACCCAGCAAGTGCATGAGGGTTACGCCCCGGAAGTTGCCCTTTTCCACGTACCTGTCAGCAGCGTGGATAAAGCCGGTGGTGACGGCGCGGCCGAAGACGTCCAGTTGGATCATCAGGAGAGCCGCAGAAATGCCGATGGCCAGACCGGTCTCCACATTGCCGGTGGCTACGCCAAAGGCTGTGCCCAGGATTGAGCCCACGTGGAAGTCAGGGATTGTGGTTCCCCCGTAGGTGTGCATGCCCAGAGACATCAGGGTCAAAGCGGCACCAACTTGCAGGCCCACTGATACATCACCTACGATAAGCCCTGTTACTGTGCCAGCGATAATTGGTTCGTGCCAGGCAAGACCTGGGGCCAGGTTGATAACGATGCCGATGTAAGCCCAGATCGCCAGCAAAATTGCTACACCAATGCCAAGTTCCAAGTTTTTTCCTCCTCCTTCTTCTTAGTTATTAGTGGTGAAGCTGTCCGGCAGTTCTCTTCAATCACCACCTTTCCAGCCATTGGCATTCCGATGCAACTGGGCATAGAACTTGTACCTGTCTGCCCTGTACAGGGACTTGACATACTCAATGGCTACTTTTCCTTGGTCCAGGGTTATCCGCTCCAGCAAGAGCAGCGGCGCTCCCTGATTGACCTGGAGCAGCTCGGCCTCCCGGCGGGAAGCCAGGGTCGCCTCCAGGCTTTGCTTGGCGTGGGTGGGTATGATCTTGTACCTGGATTGCAGGAGGGCATACAAGGAGCCTTCGCCCAGGATTTCTTCGGTGAGATCGGGAAAGCGCTCCTGGGGAAGGTGGCAGCGCTCATAGGCCATGGGCTTGCCATCGGCCATGCGCAGCCTTTCCAGGAGGATGAGGGGCGAACCCGGGGCAAGGTCCAGCACCTTGGCTGTCTTGCCGGTGGCGGCCAGGCGCCGGACGGCGACGATGCGGGTGGAAGGGTGCATCCCCCGCACCTCCATGTCCTCGGTAAAGCTGGTCAGCTTGAGCAGCCCCTGCTCTAGCTTAGGGGGCGAAACAAAGGTTCCCTTTCCCCGCCGCCGCACCAGGAGTCCGTCATTGACCAGGGCTGTAGTGGCCTGGCGCACAGTCATCCTACTCAGGTGAAACTTTTCAGCCAGTTCCCGTTCCGAGGGAAGCTGGTACTCGGGGCCATACTGGCCGTCCTTGATGGTATCGGCAATCAGCTCCCGAAGCTGAAAATAGAGGGGAGTAGGACAGGTTTCATCCAACTTTTGGTCGGGCAAGGTAATGACAGGCATTACTCCACCTCCAACTAGTCTAGTGGTCTATACCAGTATTCGCCATTGTAAAGGAAATTCCTGCCTGGGACATGCTAAAATTTTGCAGAAAGGTATGCTTGCTCTACCAGCTTTTGTGTCCTGGCTCCCTCGAGCAGATCCGGAGTGCCGGCCGGCGCTTTACCCCTGGCCACCGAACGCAAGAACCAGGCGAGGCTGGCGGCATGGGCATCCACCATCCAGCCCATGGAGAGCTTGGATGCGGGGAAGACCTCCAGGAGATCGTTCAAGAAGGAATCCGGCTCTATGGCAGGCATAATCTCTTGGCCCAGGGAATTAACGCAGCGGGGGTTTGCCTGGGCAGGGTCGATGTGAAGGGCGCCCTTTTCACCATAGATCTCCAGGCTCATGCCCTCGCCGCCTACGGCTACCCGGGAGACCTCCACGGTGCCCCGGGCCCCGCTCTCGAGGCCTAAGACCACCAGGGCGTGGTCATCCACATCCACCGCCGCTTCACCCCGGGGCCAGCGGCGCTTCGTGACAACCGTCTTGGTCCAGGCCTGGATCTCAGCGGCCTCGCCCAGCAGAAAGCGGACCAGGTCCAGCATATGGCAACCCAGGTCCATGAGGGCGCCCCCCCCGGACATTGCGCGCTGCAGCCGCCAGGAGCCAGGGCGGTGGGGATTTAAGTAACCGGAATGGTAAGAGATGAAGCGGAAGGAGTGGACGCGGCCCAACAGACCTTGGCGCAGGAGGGCCCGGGCCCGGGCCACGGCAGGCAGGAAGCGGAGCACATAGGCCCCCTGGATTACCCGGTCACAATCCCTTAATTTAGCAACCAGTTTATCGGCTTCGGTCCTGTCCATGCAGAGGGGCTTTTCATAGTAGACATGCTTGCCCCTTTGAGCCGCCGCCAGGATCTGGGAAAAGTGCAGGTTATTGGGGGTGCAGATATCCACCACGTCGACGCCAGCCTGGAGAAACTGGTCCAGGTCCCGCTCAACCCGGGCAAAGCCCATTTCTCTGCCAATCTGCTCCTTTCTGGCATCGGTGGTGAGGAGGGCGGCCAGGTGCACCGGCGGCACCGGCGTCCCCAGCACCGGGAAGCACTTCAGGCCCTGCAGGTGGGTGCGGGCAATCCCGCCCAGGCCAATCAATCCGTACCCTATGGTCATATTTCTATTCCTCCTTGCTCCTTGAGTTCAGCTATTATCTTGGCGCCGGAACTAGTGCCGATGCGCCGGGCTCCGGCAAGCAAGAATTCCCGGACCTGGGCCAGGGTTCTGATCCCTCCGGCGGCCTTGACAGCAATCTTCCCCTGGGCCAGGTGGGCAAACAAGCGCACATCCTCCACCTGGGCCCCGGCGGGTCCAAAGCCCGTAGAGGTTTTGATAAAGTCGGCTCCGGCCTCCATGACCAGGATACAGGCCTGGCGCTTCTCATCCTCGTTGAGGTAACAGGTCTCGACGATGACCTTGACCTGGGCCTGACCCCGGGCCGCCGCCACCACGGCCTCAATGTCCCGGCGGTAATAGTCCAGCTCTCCCGAGCGCAGGGCGCCAATCTGGGCTACCATGTCGATTTCCCGGGCTCCGTCGGCAATGGCCTGCCTGGTCTCGGCTACCTTAGCGGCGGTGGAGGAGCCCAGGGGAAAGCCGATGGCGCCGCCGGGGGCTACCCCAGTGCCCCGAAGGCAGTGGGTAACCAGAGGCAGCCATTGGGGTAGGGCCGAAACCAGGGCAAAGCCGTGCTCCGCCGCCTCAGCGCAAATCTCCTCCACCTGGATTCTGGTGTATTCGGGGCGCAGGACCACGGAATCCAGCAGCCCCGCCAGGGTCTGCACATCCAAATGCATATCAATCCTTCCTTTCCTGGCTTACAATCTCCCCGGCGATGGCGGTGGCCCTGACCTGGAACTGATTGTCCAGGAAGACCAGGTCAGCCAGCTGCCCCGGCCTGAGCTCGCCTCGGTCAGTGAAGCCCGCCGCCCGGGCGGGAGTTTTGGTGGCCATGGTCAGGACATCTGCCAAGCAAAAGCCCAGGGAGAGCAGATTGCGCACTGCCTGGTCCATGGTGAGGAGGGACCCGGCCAGGGTGCTCTCGCCGATCAGGGCCTTTCCGCCCTGGACCAGCGCCCGCTGCTCAGAGATCATGTACTCCCCCTGAGGACAGCCGGTGGCCCGCATGGCGTCGGTGATGAGGCAAACCTGCCGGGGGCCCAGGCAGCGAAGGAGGATCTCAATGGCCTCAGGGCGGACATGATGGAGGTCGGCGATGAGCTCCACCGTAACCCCGCCCCGGGCCAAAGCCCCGCCCACAATATTGGGCCGGCGGTGGTGCAGGGGGGCCAGGCCATTGTAAAAGTGGGTGAGGTGGGTGGCGCCCAGAAGAACCGCCCGCTCAAAATCCCGGTGGTCGCCGTCGCTGTGGCAGATGCAGACGCCGATTCCCAGAGAACGGAGCTTGCTGATGACCTCCCCTGCTTCGGGCAGCTCCGGGGCCAGGCCTACAAAGCGCAGGGCCCAGCCGTGCTCCCTTACCCAGGGGGCCAGCACCTGCCAATCGGGTTCCAAAAGGTACTGGGGCAGGAAGGTGGCCCGGCGGGCGTAGCTGCAGAAGGGCCCCTCCAGGTAGATTCCGCCGATTCGGGCGCCTCCCCGGGGCGCGGCCATGTACTGCGCCAGCTGAGCTATGGCCGCCCCCATCTGCTGGCGCCTGCCAGTGGTGACGGTGGCCAGCAGGGTGGTGGTGCCGTGGCGGGCAAAGAACTCCGTCACAGCGGGAATGGCGGCAGGAGGGCAATCATAGAAGTCCCAGCCCACGGCGCCGTGGACATGGAGGTCCACAAACCCCGGGGCAACTGTGCAGCCCGGGAACTCCTGGAGAACCGCCTTGGGGACAGTTGCCCTTGCCGCCTCAAGGTCCCCTCCTATGTAGGCGATTGCGCCATCCCGGACGGCGATGACCGCCGGCGCCAGGAAAATCTCCGGGGTAAAGGCCCCATCTGCCGTATAGAGGTAATTCATCTCAGTCATCTCCCGGGTTGACTAGTGGTCTATACCAATCCTTCTTTTCCTGTATTCTGCCCTCGCCCCGGAAATTCCTCCTTATAGGGACGGATCTTTTGTCACAAATTCGACATTGCGACCCCGCCCATAGACATGGGTTAGTTCAGAAGGCCAGTTTTGTCATGGGCCCACTAAAAAAAAGGACCCTTTGCCGCAAGCTATCCTCGACAGGTGAATCTGTCGAAGTTGCGACAAAAAGGTCCGTCCCTACAGCCTGGTGACCATGAGGTTGCCCGACTCGTACTTGCGCGCCCCCAGGGCAAAGAGCCCCCGGGCTGCAAGGGTGAAGCCCAGGGCCACAGCCAACAATACCGCCAGCTTCAGCCAGGAAAAATCCCGAAGCAGACTGACCGGCAGGTAGGTTACAAAGCCGGCAGGGATTATGGTGAAGAGGAGGCTGCGCACAATTCCCGTAAAAATATGGTCGGGATACATGGCAAACATGACCACCGCTTCCTGGACCACACTGGCAAAGCCCTGGTTGTGGCCCCAGAAAAAACTGAGGCATCCCACCATGGTCCAGAACCCCGTCAGCACCAAGCCGCCGCAGATGAGCATCACCAGGAACATGGCCAGTCCCGGAGGATTCCAGCCCAGGGTCAGGGGAGCAAGAATCAGGGCAAAGACCAGGTCCCCCAGCGCGTGCACCTCCATGCGGGCAGTAAGAAGGTTGAAGAGGGGATCAACGGGCAAGAGCAAATAGAAATCCAGCTCGCCTTTGGCGATTATTTCCCCCAGGCGGAGGCTGTTGCCGGCGAAGGTACAGGCCAGGCCGTAAGAACCGCAGGACAGGGCATAGAGGAGCAGGATGTGGGAGAACTCCCAGCCGCGAACGGCGTGAAAGTTGGCGAAGAACACCCACCAGAAAAAGAGCAGCAACGCGTCGTTGAGGATCATGAACAAGACCTGGCTCCAGAAGCTGAAGCGGTATTCCATGGCCGAAGCGATATTGAGGCGCATATTGGTGAAGAAAAGGGACAGGTATTTACCCGCCGTGGACATTGAGCTTTATCACCCCCTGCCGGAAAATATACTGGGCCAGGAGGGCAACCGCTCCCAGCCAGAGAATCTGCCGCAAAATCACCGCGCCAAAGAATTGGGGGTCCCAGTCCACCAGCAGACGGGCAGGGGCGTAGACGGTAAGGTTAAAGGGCAGGATGCGGGCCAAATCCTGGAGCCAGTCGGGGAAGAACTCCAGGGGTACAAAGAGTCCGCCGACGGTGAAGATCAGCTTGCTGTAAATCCAATGAAAGGGCCTGCTTTCCTCCACCCAAAAAGCGGTGAGGGAGATGAGCAGGGTGAGGAAAAACTTCAATGTCACCGCCAGGATTAAGGTCAGGACGAGGAGCGGCAGGGAGGCCGGGACCAGGGTGGGCGGCCCCACCATGATGAGGGCGGCGCAGCAGCCCAGGCCTAAATTTATCAGCATGGAGGCCAGGCTCACGCCCCAATAGCGCCCCAGCATAAAAAGGGGATAGTTGCAGGTGCGGTTCAGGAGATAGGCAATATTGCCGGATTTAATGTCCTCATCCACACCCAGGGTGTACCCGCCGGGGGTGGAAAGGGTGATGATTTCCGTCATCACCAGATACCATATTAACTGGGTGCGGCTAAAATCTATGCTGCTGCCCGGGAGGCTGGCCCGCCATAGTTGATCAAAGATCAGGAGGACCAGGAGGAAGAATACGCTTCGTCCCAGCAGATCCCAAAAATAGACCAATTTTCCCGTCAGGCTGGTGCGGGCCACAAAGAGGTACTTAGCTGCCTTGATCATGGTCCGCCACCTCCTGGGCAGGCTTTTGGTAAATGGACTGGATTATTTCTTCCAGGGGCGGGTCGGCGATGTTGATGTCGGGGAGGCTGGCCCGGGCCATGAGCCGGGAAATGACGGCTTCCACCGGGGTGAGGGCGGTATCCACCTGGATCTTGACCCCGTGCTCCCGATGTTTGAGGAAACGGACCCCGGGCATTTGGAACTCTTCTATGGGCTGGCCCAGGCGGGCACTGATTACCTTGGTCTTAAGGTAATGGCGCTTGAGCTCCGCCACCGAAGTGTCCAGGATGATCTCGCCGAAGTTGATGACCATAACCCGCTTGCAGATCTTCTCGATGTCCCCGGCATCGTGGGAGGTGAGGAAGACGGTAATGCCCTCCAGGGAATTGAGCCGGGCTATTAACTGGCGGATTTTGTTTCTGGCCATCACATCCAGGCCGATAGTGGGTTCATCCAGGAAGAGAATCCTGGGATTGTGGAGCAGGCAGGCGGCAATTTCGCAGCGCATGCGCTGACCCAGGGAGAGCTTGCGCACCGGGCTCTTCAAGAGCTCCTGCAGCTCAAAGATTTCCACCAGCTTGGCCAGGCGGCTGCGGTACTCCCGGTAAGGCACTTCATAAATCCTGGCCAGGAGGTCAAAGCTGTCCTGGGGCGGCAGGTGAAACCAGAGCTGGGACTTCTGGCCGAAGACGGTGCCGATGTGCATGGCCAGCTGCCGGCGCTGCCGCCAGGGGACAAGTTCCATGATCCGGGCGTCGCCGCCGCTTGGGTGGAGGATGCCCGTCAGCATTTTGATGGTGGTGGACTTGCCCGCTCCGTTGGGGCCGATGAAGGCCAGGGATTCTCCTTCCTCTACCGCAAAGCTGACCCCCCGCACTGCTTTTACTGTACGGTAACGGGGCCGCAAGAGGGCACGGATGCTGCCCCTCAGACCCGGCTCCTTGAGCTTGAGGGCAAACTCCTTGTGCAGATTGTCTGCTGTAATGATCGACATGGGGCACCTCCTTCTTAGCGTTGTTGAGAACAGGGTATTTTAGGAATATTAGTTCATAACGCCGGCTATGTCAAGGGTTTCGCCCATAAAGAAGGAGTCTCCTGTGGCAAAACCCGCGCCGGGGCGAGGGGCGGAGGATGGCTAAAGGAAGGAGTTGTTGAGATTCCGGCGTTGGCTCCGGCAGATGAAGAACCGACGGAGATAATGTCCCGGCGCCCGGGGACCGGCGCACAGGTCAAGGGAATTTGGCAGCGGGCCTTTGTCCCGGGGCGGAAAAATGATATATTAAAACTATATCGGGGAGGGAGTATAATGCTGGATATGCTCCAATACAAGGATTTGGACAGCCTGTATGCCGCCAATCTGGAGTGCCGGGCCTGCGGCCTGCGCCAGGGCTGCAAACAGGTGGTCATCAGCCGGGGCAATCCCGCCGGCCGCGTCATGCTGGTGGGCGAAGGGCCCGGCAGCCAGGAAGACGAGCAGGGCAAGCCCTTTGTCGGTCCTGCGGGCCAGCTTTTGGACAAGATCCTGGCCGCCGCCGAGCTGCCTCCGGAAGATGTGTACATAACCAATGTGGTCAAGTGCCGGCCGCCGGGCAATCGTCTGCCCAAAGCCGACGAGACCAGGAGCTGTCTGCCCTGGCTGGAGCGGCAGATAGAGCTGATAGCACCCAGGCTTATCGTCTGCCTGGGAGCCCTGGCGGGCCAGACCCTGATCAGCCCGGATTTGCGCATTACCCGGGACAGGGGCACCTGGTCCAAGTACCGGGGCATAGATATCACGGCCACCTTTCACCCCGCCGCCTTGTTGCGGGACCCCAACCTCAAGCGGCCGGTGTGGGAGGACTTTAAGGTAATCCGGGATTTCTACAAGCGCATGCTCAGGGAGGAGTAAGCTTGCTGGACATAGTCTTGGTGCAGCCGGAGATTCCGCACAACACCGGGAATATCGGGCGCACCTGCGTGGTGACCCGCTCGCGGTTGCACCTGGTGGGACCATTGGGCTTTTCGGTCACCGACGCTGCGGTTAAGAGGGCGGGCCTGGATTATTGGCCCCTGCTGGATGTTACGGTCTACAAGGACTGGGATGAATTCTGGAGCCGGCATTGCCGGCGCCGCATCTGGTGTTTTTCCACCAGGGGCAAGGTGCGCCATGTGGATGTGCGCTGGCCCCGGGATGCCATGATGGTTTTTGGCCGGGAAACGGCGGGACTGCCCCCGGAAATTATGGCCCTGGGCCAAAGCGTACGCCTGCCCATGGCTCCCGGCTTCCGGTCCCTGAACCTCAGCAATGCCGTGGCGGTGGCGGTTTACGAATACCTGCGCCAGTGGGATTTTCCCGGTCTGGTGTAGTTGGGGGGAGAAGCGTGCGGGAATACCGGACGGTGGCAGGCCGGGGCGAAGCAGAGATCATCGTAAAAAAATCGCGCTTCATTGGACAGGTCTGCCCCGTAAACAGTGAGGAAGAAGCCGCCGCCTTTGTGGCGGAGATCAAGAGAAAACATTACGACGCCGCCCACAACTGCCATGCCTGGATCATCGACCCCCTGAACCAGCGCTCCAGCGACGACGGCGAGCCGGCGGGCACTGCCGGGCGGCCCATATTGGAAGTGCTGCGCAAGGAGAACCTGGAGCAGGTGGCGGTGGTAGTCACCCGCTACTTTGGCGGCGTGCTCCTGGGGGCCAATGGCCTGGTCCGGGCGTACAGCCAGGCCTGCAAGGCGGGTCTGGAGGCGGCGGGCATGGGCCGCATGCTTCCCCACCGCAAACTCACGGTGGCCGTGGACTATGCCCTGTACGGCAGGCTGGAAAACCAGATCCGGGAGCGGGAGCTGACGGTACTGGACACTGCCTTTGCCGAGCTGGTGACGGTGACCCTGGGCGTGCCGGCGGCGGAGGCGCAGGCCGTAGCTCATTGGCTGACCGACGTCACCAACGGCCAGGCTGCAGTGACCCCGGGGCCGGAATACTACAGCTTTGCCCGGGAAAAATGAGAGGAAACCGGCTGCGTCCGGCGCGCTTTGCCGGCAAAGAACAGGTTTGAAAGGAGCATATGCATGATCAGATTCGGCCCGGCGGGCAATGGCCAGTCCTTTTACGACGCGGGCTACACTTCTTCTCTGGATGTGCCCAAATTTCTGGCCCAGGTTGGCCTCAACGCCTATGAGTACCAATGCGGCCGCGGGGTCAATGTCAAAGAGGAATTCTGCCGCACGCTGGCTGGGGCGGCAG